>JAHBVH010000129.1 GCA_019637645.1 Caldilineaceae bacterium | reverse complement strand
CGGCGCTGGTTTACCGAATTTCATGGGTAATCTTCATTAGCGCCGGGCGGTCAGCGTATCCCGCAACATTTGCTTACCCTGCATCAGGCTGTGCCGCTTTACCGAAACAACTTTTTAACCGGTCAAGTCTAGTGGCGGCCTTTTCAAACAGCCTCTAGCCGAGTACAGTGCGTTGCTGATCCACGTTGCCCAGAAGGGTGATGCACCGTAACGAATAAGGGAATCCATCATGAAAGCTATTCAGGTTGACACCACCAAAACCGAACGCCCCCTCCTCTGGCAAGCAACCGCGGCCCCAAGCTGCGGGCCAGACGAAGTGCTTGTTGATATTCATGCCACCGCCCTCAACCGCGCGGACCTCTTGCAGCGGGCCGGGAACTACCCGCCGCCGCCTGGGGCTTCTGATATTCTTGGCTTGGAAATGGCTGGGGTGATCGCCCAATGCGGTGCCAATGTACAGGGCTGGCAAGTTGGGGATCGGGTCTGCGCCCTACTACCTGGAGGTGGCTATGCCGAGCAGGTTAGCGTTCCCCAGCAGATGCTCATGCCCGTACCCACCGGTTGGTCCCTCATCCAAGCCGCAGGGTTGCCAGAGGTCTATTTAACGGCCTTTGTCAATCTCTATATGGAGGCCAATCTCCAAGCAGGCGAAACCGTATTGGTGCACGGTGGGGCCAGCGGAGTGGGCACGGCGGCCATTCAACTATTGAAGGCCAGCGGCAACCCCGTCATCATCACCGCCAGCAGTACGGATAAAGGTGCGGCTTGCACCCAACTAGGCGCCGAGCTTGCCATCAACTACCGCACCGAGGACTTTGTCGAACGGGCTTTGGCCTTTACCGCTGGCCAAGGGGTGGATGTCATCATGGACATGGTGGGGGCCGACTATTTGGCTCGCAACCTCAGTCTCCTCAAACTTAAAGGGCGTTTGGTCTTCATCTCTACCCTCAGTGGCACCAAAACGGAAATCGATCTGCGTCACCTCATGGGGAAACGGCTACGCCTCATTGGGTCTGTGCTGCGCAGCCGGACCTTAGCGGAAAAAATTACCATCAAAGAAAATTTTATGACGCGCTTCTGGCCCGCCGTCGAAGCGGGTCTCCTTCAACCCGTGATCGACCGTATCTACCCCATCACCCAGGCAAACGAAGCACATCAACGGATGGCCGAAAATCGCAACATTGGCAAGCTGATCTTACAAATACGCGACTAACGAAGCATGACTATATCTCTGCTGGAAGGGAAAAATTGTATGATGACAAAACCGACCATTGCCGTCATCGGTGGCACCGGTGCCGAAGGTTCGGGCCTCGCGCTTCGCTGGGCCGCGGCGGGATATTCTATCCTCATTGGCAGCCGCAGCGCCGAAAAGGCCGCGCAAGCCGCCGCCGAATTGAGCCAAGCTTTACCGGCAGGCAGTGCGACGATCCATGGGGCGACCAATGCGGCAGCCGCGGCGCAAGCCGATCTGGTGGTGCTGAGCGTCCCGTATGATGCCCAGGTAGGTACCATTGAACAGATAGTGACGGGGAGCCAAGGGAAAACGGTCATTACGGTGGTCGCGCCGCTCAAACCGCCCAAAGTGTCCACGGTTTGGCAGCCGCCGGGTGGGTCAGCTGCCCAAGAAGCACAGGCCCAACTTGGCACAAGCGTGCAGGTGGTTGCGGCTTTCCAAAATATTGCGGCAGGCCATCTGAAAGATCTAAGCTGGCAACCAGATTGCGACGTGCTGGTGACCGGTGATCACAAAGCCGCCAAACAGCAGGCGATTGCGCTAGCCCAAGCAGCAGGCTTTCTGGCGATTGATGCAGGACCGTTGGCGAATGCCGCGGTCGTTGAAGGGCTTACCGCGGTCTTGATTGGCATTAATGTGCGCCACAAGGTGCAAGGCAGTGGCATTCGGATTACGGGGTTGCCAACCGCGTAGCTTCGTTGCCACTGCACCCCGCTGCCGTTTCACCCTGCTGCCGTTTCACCCCGCTGCTTCACGCTTCTACCGCTCGTCACGCGTTGCGCCATAAAGCGCTTGTCTAGCCTTTATGGTGCAACGCTCCACCACATCTACCCGCCATATGAACTACCTCCAATACTTTTGGTCTACCCCGCTGTCAGACAGATACCGATTCAGATTCACTTTCTCTTCCTACAAAGAAATTGATCTTATCTTAATGCTTTTGCGTTTGAATCTACACAGAGAGCATTACAGGATTTTTAGCGAATAAACCGAATCAGAAAGGAGCAGCCTGTATCTATCTTACACAAAGCCATTGCTAGCCACCATAGATGGTTCATCAGGTAACCATCTACCCTGATGGAGGGCGCCTACTTTTTGATAACGATGGTGATGACTTACCCAGGCTTTGGATCGCCTGTGGCGAGGCAAAATCATTCCATAGTTTAGGCACGAGGATAGCCGGCCAGTCTTGTAAAGCTGTGCCGGCTATTTTTGTCGGCTATCTAGTGTGAGTATATCAGGTTCAGGTACTTCTACCATGAATGAAATTTTTCAGTTTGCTTTCATGATTGTAGTCGCGGCGCTGGTCGGCATAGGTGTTGCCTATGCGGCCATGCGTATGGCACCAATCGATCAACAACGTCAGATACCGAAGCGTTCTGCCCCCGCTACGGGGCAGGTTGACACGCCTAGTCCGATTCCGCATGATGAGTTCCATGCCTTAAAAAAAGAAGTCGAATTCTGGATGAGCCAGTATCAGTTGACCCAATTAGAGCTTGAACAGGAAAAGCGGGGTGGCCTTGACATCCAATTATTGCAACCGAAACAGAGTAGCCCCATAGAGACGCCCAGTAAACTTTCAATCTTGGCGATCTGGCCAGTCCAGAATGATTTGAATCTGCAAGCCTCGCGCGATGCGCTCTACAATGCTGGCGTTAGCTATCTGGCATTAAATGGGACAGTGACCATGGCGGATATTGTCGATGAATTTAGCCGGAACGATTTCAATGCCCTTGAGCTAGGCACCCATGGGAAGCGCCTCGAGCTTGCCTCCCATGGATTGGAGGGGGGCATTTGGCTCTCCGATGGCATTGCCTCGCCTGGTTGGTGGGCCCGGCTGGCAACCTTTCAAAAATTAAAACTAGCCGTTGTTCTGGCATGTGAAAGCCTCCAAACAGGTGAAGCACTCCTCCATGCTGGGGTTGAACATGTCATTGCCGTGCAAGGGATGATCGAAGATACAGCCGCCGTTAAGTTTTCTTTTCTCTTTTATAAATATGTGGCGGCAGGAAAGTCTATTAGCACAGCCTTTGATCTAGCCAAACTGGCGCTCACGCGCGATCAAGCGGAGACATTGCGTCTCCTTGCACGGCGATAGGTTAGTGCCGACACGCTTTCCTGCATAGAGAGGAATGTGTTCGTTGGCTTTGTGCTTCCGCCCAATCGCCAATGCAAGAGCGGGTAGATTGGTCAAAGTTGACGGGTTGCGAAAGAGAGTAGCCGACCGCGTAAGTGCGATGAAATGAAAAGGGATAGACGATGAATCAAAGAACTAAAATTCTACACACCATGCTTTGTCTGTTACTCGCCTTGCCGCTGATAGCTTGCCGCGCTGAGCGCCCACGCGTGTTCACCATTGGCATTCTCAATCTACATGATTCGTTAGAGCAGGTGGTCGAGTCGTTTCAGGCGACCATGACCCAAATGGGTTATCTCGAAAACCAAACAATACACTATCGGTATCAAGGCCCCTCACATGACGCAGCGGCATTGACCCAAGTAGCCCAGGCCCTTGTCGCCGAAAAGGTTGATCTCATCTTTGCCTTGGGCACATCAGCCACCATGATAGCCCAAGCAGCGGTAGAAGGGACCCATATCCCCGTGCTCTTTGCGCCCCTTAACGACCCCCTTAGCGCGGGCTTCGTCGAAACGCTTACCCATCCGGGCGGCAATCTGACGGGCGTTACAACCGGGGGCTATGTGCCCAAAGAGTTGGAATGGTTGCTACGCTTGGCCCCACAGACAAAGCAGATCTTTGTTCCTCATCATCCACAGGATGAAATTTCGGTCCAAACCTTGGCCACGCTTCAACATACCGCGGCGCGTTTTCGGGTTGAGCTGTTGGTGCAAAATGTAACGACGACCGATGAGGTGATCAACCTTAACAACACAATGCCAGCAACAGCCGACGCCATCTTGATTTTGCCGACCCCACTGCTCATAGAGCAGATGGATACTTTTGTGGCGCTTTCGCAAAAGCGCAAAGTGCCTTTAGCCGCGCCTAGCTTAACCTATGTCACAACTGGTGCCTTAGTCGCCTATGGCACGGATTACAAAGCCGTTGGGGCCCAAGTCAGCCGGCTTGCCGATAAGATCTTACAAGGAGTCGCGCCCGCCGATCTACCCGTAGAGACAGCCCAGTTCTATTTAGGGATTAACCTGCAAGCAGCCAAGGCCATTGAGCTGGCTATTCCAGATGTACTTGTCCAGCAAGCGCATCTACTCATTCGATAGACCAACGTCGTGACAGGAGAAGAGGATAGACCAAGGATACCTGCGCACCATTGACAACGCATAGGTACATGCCCCCGCGTGTACACAGTCAGACATTTTTAGGTTATGGCCCGCCCCATCGCAACGCACGCCGGTTCGTTGTGGTTGGCCGCATGTACGTTCTGCTCAGGAGGATGTGCTCATGCAACACAGCATACGGTTTCGCTTAAAACGCGCCTTGCTTCAATCTATCCTCGCGCCCTTGCTACTCTGTGGAGCTTTGTTGATCTGGCAAAGCTATGTCACCCAACTAACGCAAGCGCTCCAGTTGCAACGCATGGTCGCCCAATTGGCAGTGACCCATGTCACCGACTTTATCACGCAGCTTGAAAATGAGCTACGTGTGACCATTCAGATGCAGGATTTTGTCATTCAAGGGTATAACGCGCGTTTTGACACTTTATCCAAGTTGCTCTTATCCAATCCGATTTATACACAGCTGACCTTATTACACGGAACGGGCCGCGAATTGGTCAGTGTTTCACGCACAGTCGCCATTACCCCAGCGGATTTGGACCATCGTTTATATGCAGAGGAATTTCTACAACCAGCGCAAAGCGGCAAAACCTATTTCGGGCCCGTTGTTATTGACGAAACAACCGGTGAACCACTGATGACCATCTCGGTACCGGTCATTAGTGCCCGTACAGGCACCGTGGCCTATGTGCTTGTAGCCAATATCCGGCTGCGTCAGGTTTGGGAAGAGATCGATGGGATCGATGTTGGCCCCCACGGCAGTATCTACATTGTCGATCAACAAGGACGGTTACTCGCCCACCGGAATCCTTCCTTAGTCCTGCGCGGCCAACATATTACCCTGCCAATCACCGATGGCATCCAAGGTAGCCTAGCCGAATGGTTCAACCTCTTGGTCAGCCGTACCTTTATTCTTGGCACCCAACAGCTAACCGTGATCACGGAGCGTCCTTTGACAGAGGCCATGCCCTTGGCGGTCGGTTTGATATTGGCCGTTCTGCTCTATCTGATTGTCAATATTCTCGCGCTCTTTCAGCTAGAGCGGATGGCCATCTGGCTGGTTGTGCAGCCAATCGAAACATTGGCGAAGACGGTACACGCGATTACTGCTGGCGACTTAACGCAACGGGCAGTGGTCAATACGAACACCGAGATCGGCGATTTTGCCCAAGCCTTTAACACCATGACCGCCGCTTTGCAACAATCGTTAGGTGAACTGGAACAACATCGCGACGGCCTTGAAGCCCTTGTGGCTGAACGCACGACGGAATTGCGCCAAATCAATCAACAGCTAGAAGAGCAGATCAATGAGCGCAAGGAGGTGGAAGCCGACCTGCGCGAAAGCGAAGAGCGTTTCCGCACCATTGCCGAAGCCACCCCCGTTCCGCTCTTTATTGCCCGCAAAGCAGATGGCATTATTCGCTACGCGAATCTACGTTTTTGCGCCTACCAAGGGCTGTCGGTGGAAGCACTCATGGGGCAGCCGGTCTACGATCTTTTCCCCGATACGCAAAATGTTGGTATGTTGTTAGAAAAGCTCGAGCTAGAAGGCGCTGTGCACGAATTTGAAATGCAGGGGCGGCACCACCTTACCGGCCAGAAAAGCTGGCATTCGATCAGCATTGAATTTATCAACTTCAATCGTGAATCAGCCTTTTTTGCTGCGTTCCATGATATTACGGCGCGCAAACAGGCCGAGCATGCCCTGATCGAAAAAGCCGATGAATTGGCTCGTTCCAATACCGAACTTGAACGCTTTGCCTATGTCGCTTCCCATGATCTGCAAGAGCCGTTGCGCATGGTCTCTAGCTATGTCCAACTGCTGGCCCAACGCTACCGCGAACAGTTGGATACCGATGCGGATGAGTTTATCGAATACGCCGTCGATGGCACGCGGCGCATGCAAGTATTGATCAATGATCTCTTGGCCTATTCCCGGGTCAGTACGCGCGGCAAGACCTTTACCCTAACTGATTGTGAAGAAGTCTTTCAACAGGTAATGGCGAGTTTAGAAATCGCGATCGAAGAGAGAAATGCCACGATCTATCATGAGCCCTTGCCTACCTTGTTGGCCGATCACATGCAAATGGTCCAACTTTTTCAGAATTTATTGGGCAACGCGATCAAGTTCAGCGACACAGAAGCACCCATTATCCAGATCCGGGTCTGCCGTCAAGCCAATGAGTGGCTCTTTGCCGTACAGGATAATGGCATTGGGCTCGAACCCCAATTTGCCGAACGCATTTTCATTATTTTTCAACGGTTGCATAGCAAGGCTGACTATCCTGGCACCGGGATCGGCCTCGCGATTTGCAAAAAGATCGTCGAACGTCACGGCGGCAGAATTTGGGTGGAGTCGGAGCTTGGCCAGGGCGCAACCTTCTACTTTACGCTGCCGGTGAGCCAACCAGCAGAAGCGCTCTAATCTACCCTTTGTTCTTTTGTGCGCTGTTGACAACTGATTCCAGAGTTCACCAAGTACCGATTTATCACGAAGGAGAAAGTTCATGAGTAGCTACATTGCTGCCAAGCCCATCGCTATCTTACTTGTTGAAGACAACCCAGGCGATGTGCGCTTGACTATCGAAACCTTGAAGAATGCCAAAGTGCGCAATATCTTACACATTGCACGCGATGGCATCGAAGCGATGGCTTTCTTGCGCAATGAAGGAGCCTTTGCCGGCATGCCACGCCCGGATCTGATTCTGCTGGATTTAAATTTGCCGAAAAAAGATGGCCGTGAGATGTTGGCCGACCTCAAAAGTGACCCAGAGTTACGGCGGATTCCCGTCGTCATCCTGACCACTTCCCAGGCCGAAGAGGATATTTTGCGCAGTTATGACTTATATGCCAATTGTTATATTACCAAGCCGATTGATCTGAATCAATTCGCGACGGTTGTGAAATCGATCGAAAATTTCTGGTTGACGATAGTTACCTTACCCTCCTATGAAACCAATAAATCCAAGACCATTCAAAGTCCTACTAATTGAAGATAATCCAGGCGATGTACGCCTGATTCGCGCCATGTTGGCTGAAAAAGGATCATTTTTTGTTTTAGAGCATGTTGATCGGCTTACAACAGGTGTTGCGCGGCTTCAAGAGCAGCATTTTGACGCGGTCTTGCTCGATCTATCGCTGCCCGATGCGCAAGGACTTGATACCTTTGACCGGACAGCAACCTTAGCGCTCAATGTCCCCATCATTGTCCTAACCGGCTTCAATGATGAAACATTGGCGACAGCGGCGATCCATCGTGGCGCGCAAGACTATCTGATCAAAGACAATGTCAATGGCGATACGCTTGTGCGCGCCATTCGCCATGCCGTGGAACGACACCAACTCTTGCGCGAGTTGCAAGCCAGCGAAGCGCGCTTCCGCAAGATTATCACGGGGAGCGCCGATGGCATCATCGTGATCGATCAACACTACTCGGTCTGTTTTATCAACCCGGCCGCGGAAGCGCTCTTGGAAGCCGAACCAGACCAATTGCTCGGCGAGCGCTTTGGCTATCCGCTCCTCATCGATAGTGTCACCGAGATCGATCTACTCGTTTCGGGCAAAGAGGAGCGCGTGGTTGAAATGCATGTGGTCGAGAGCGAATGGGAAGGGCATCCCGCTTATTTGGCGTCGCTGCGCGATGTGACAGCCCATAAACGCCTGGTCGAGGCCGAACATGCCTTGACGCGTATGCGCGATGAATTTATCGCCAATGTCTCCCATGAATTGTGTACACCGCTTTTCGCGATTAGTGGTGCGGTCAAATTGCTCCAAAAGCCCAAGAGCCTAGAACCGGCCCTACAACAAGAGTTCATTACGATTATCGCCAATAATGCCGTTCGGCTGAAGACATTGGTCGATGATCTACTGGATCTCTCCCGTTTGGAAGCCGGGCTTTTACCCTTAGAGCTGAAACAATTTGATCTAACAGGCTTGATCAACGACACCTTGCACTCCTTGAAGGTATTAGCTACCGCCAAGCACATTACCCTAACACAAGGGGGGCCAGCTATGCCTCTTCAGATCAAGGCGGATCGCCATCGCCTCCAACAAGTGTTGGTCAATCTCATCGGCAATGCCATCAAATTCTCACCGGATCATCGGTCGATTCATATTGCCGTGGAAGAGACACCCGCCGAGATCACCGTACAAGTCCATGATGAAGGACCTGGTATTCCCGCCGAGGCGATCCCCCGGCTGTTTGATAAATTCTACCAGATCAATGGCTCGAATCGTCATGCGTATGGGGGAACAGGATTAGGGCTCTACATTTCAAAACGCATTATCGAGAGCCACGGCGGTCACATTGGCGTTACTAGCCAACTAGGTCAAGGGAGTATCTTCTACTTTGTCCTACCTACGTAGGGGATACCGTTGTCACCCGCTAGGTGTTGTCCAGTTGGTAGGGTTGCCCCCTCCTGCAGCTAAGCCATAGCGCCTTGTCGCAAAAGAGCAGGGCAGTTGGGGTGTCTCAATGAGATTTCGTTTTATAAGCTGGGAGAAACATCGCTATGTCTGGAAAAATTCTAGTTGTCGATGATGAACCAAATCTACTTCGTATTATCAGCTATGCCCTAGAAGCAGAAGGATATGAGATTGTCACGGCAGAAACAGGTCCAGAAGCGCTAGAAAAGATTAAAAGCAGTCAACCAGATCTCGTCATCTTGGATGTTAAGCTGCCAGGGATGAGCGGGTTTGAGGTCTGCCAACAGATCCGAAGCGACCCAACATTGGGCAGCTTACCCGTCCTCATGCTGAGCGCGCGCATCCAAGTTACCGACAAGATCACCGGCTTAAAGGCTGGTGCCGATGAATATGTCACCAAGCCCGTGGATACCGACGAATTGGTCGCACGCGTAGCATCACTCCTCGAGCGCACGCGACGGCTACAGCAGACCACAGCCACCCAACGCGGGAAATTATTAACCTTTATTGGCGCAAAAGGGGGTGTCGGTGCAACGACAGTGGCGCTCAATTTCGCAACCGTCTTTCTCAATCAAATGAAACGGGTCATTATTGTGGAGTTGACGCCATCCTATGGAACATTAGCACGCCAACTGCAACATCATCCCACCACCGATCTAAGCCATCTCCTCAACCTGGAGGTCGATAAAATTGATGAAAGCATGGTGGCCCCCCATCTACTACCGCTGCCCTTTAAGTTGCGCATGCTCTGTGGTCCTCAGCAACCAGCTGATTTTCCGGCTATCCATCCCGACCAAGCCGACGCGATCATCCATACATTGACCGCCATGGCAGACTGTGTGATTGTTGACCTACCGGACTTTCCATCGGCGGCCAGTCAGCGGGTCATCAGCCAGAGCGACTTTACCTTCTTGGTCGTAGAACCAGAGCCGGTCGCTGTCGATTTGGGCAGGATGAAGTTGGCGCACATCGCCAACTGGGGATGTAGCCAAGAACAGACGGGGGCAATTGTCAACCGACGGACAAGTGATATGTCGATGACACTCCACGAAGTGGAGCAAAAGTTGACCTGCCGGATGATGGGGGTGATTCCACCCGCAACCGAAGCCATGGAGATGGCCCAAAAACAGGGGGCACCCCTAGTCCTATGTCGCCCCGACCATCTGGCGTCTACCATCATTCACGATATGGTCAACCGTATTGCTGGCATTCGCTTTTGGCTCTAGCCCCGAAAAGCCACCAGGCTAGCAAGCGACGCCGGCTAATGAAGGGTAAGCAATGAAAGCGGTAGACCTTACTCGTGCGCTTTCGCGCCGCTTGACCGAGC
>JAHBVH010000128.1 GCA_019637645.1 Caldilineaceae bacterium | reverse complement strand
CTGTTGCAGCTTAGGTACCTTGCGCGATGAAAGGCAAAAAGAGCTTGGAATTGGGGCGCGGTTGATTGCCATAAAGTGGGGTAATGGTGGCATCCATGCTATCTAGGGTATCGGGATCGTCCGAGAGGACAGTGCTCTGTCCATCGGCACCCCCGGCGGGGTTGGCAAAGGTCGCGCTCACCTGGTTCTGGATCTGGGGTGCATTGACCTGGGAATTGATCTGGACCTGAAAGCTCAGGATCACTTGCGCGCCAGGTGCGAGCGTTTCTAGGGAAAAGACCACCTGGCTGTCGCCCGGCGTATTCCCCTGAACCACATTGCCACTGTTGTGCTGGACTGAGCCGATCACCAGGGTCGTTTGTGCATCGGGCTTGTCTACCAACTGGATCTGTGTCGCCGGTACGCTCCCTGAGTTGGCGAGTGTGATGACATAAAGCAAGGTGTCGCCGGGGGTAACTTGGTTATTTTCATCAACATCACTGGCTAGTAGATCGCGTTTGCCTATGATGAGCTGCGGCGTGGCCGTGGCTGGCGGTGTTGGTGTGCGGGTGACGGTTGGCATGTCGGTGATGGTGGGCATGACGGTGGGCGTCGTGGGGAGCAACGTTGGCAAATTTACGCGCGTGGGGGTCGCGGTTCCCCTGGGCGTACGCGTGATGGTTGGCGTGCGTGTCGGCGTCGCCGTTCGGGTGGGCGGTGGGGTGCGGGTTGCGGTTGGCGCGCGTGTGGCGGTGGCCGTTGGTGTCGCGGCGTGTGTACTGGTTGGGATCGTCCCGCCTTGTGCAGTGGCGGTTGACGGAGCGAGCAGACCCAGATAGATCAGCAAACATCCGGCAGGCAAACCAAGCCTGCACAGAAGTAGACGAATGCGCTGGCGTAGTGGGTAAATCGGCATTTCTCTTTTGGGCCGTGTTGTGGTTGGTGTCTACCCAACGCGCTACCAGCGGTCACCAGCTCAATAGGACCGCGACAACGGCAGGCATCCTCCGAAAATAAATGAGGAGTTACGCACTTGGGCCAGACCTGACAGGTTTAACAAACCTGTCAGGTTTCTGGTCATGCTGATCAACTGCGTAACTTCTATAAATATAATTACGTACCTTCTAACAATAATATCATGCTGTATTTGGGCCTTGTGGAAGCATGCGTACCTTTGCCCTAATCTGCACTATCACCCTCCATGAGCCTTTCGTCCTTTCCCATGCTACGACATTTACATGGTTTCGATGATTTATTCACTCCACGCGATGTGGTATGGTCTTGTTGCAAGGAGACCTACTTACGTGATAGACACACTTCGGACTTACGCAGCACCAGACCTGGCCGCGTTGCAACACCTGGCCGGTTTCAGGGCATGCCTATGTCTTCTGCTACCAGGGGTGCTGCAATGAGTGCAATTGCTGGTTTGTATTGCTTTGATCAACAGCCCGTCTCTGCTGAATGGCTAACGGCCATGCAGGAACGCCTGTGGGGCTATGGGCCGGATGGCGGCGGCATCTGGCACCAAGGAGCCGTGGGGCTTGGTCAGTGTCAACTGACGATTACGCCAGAAGATCGCTACGAATGCCAACCATTGAGGAGTGCCGACGGTCGCTTATCCCTCGTCTGTGCGGCGCGATTAGATAATCGGCCAGAGCTGATCGATCTGCTGCGCATTCCCCCTGCCGAAGCACGCTGTTTGCCCGATTCGGCGCTGCTCTTACGCGCCTATTGTCGCTGGGGGAGAGCTGCTCCCCACCAATTGATTGGCGATTATGCTTTTGCCTTGTGGGACGATCTTCAACAACAGTTGCTTTTGGCCCGTTCACCACTGGGGAATCGCCCCCTCTACTATCATCACACGCCCCGCGCTTTTGCCTTCGCTTCCATGCCGGGGGGGCTTTTCGCTTTGCCGTGGGTGGCGCGTACCTTGGCGTTGGAACATCTCTTGGCCGCCGATGAACGCTATACGATCTATCGTGACCTCTATCGTGTCTTGCCAGGGCATCTGCTGACCGTGAGCGCGGCCGGTCTGCATGAGGAACCCTTCTGGCAACTTGACCTAGCGCAACGGCTGAACTTGCCTAGCGATGACGCCTATGCCGAAGCCTTCCAGGAGCTTTTTAGCCTGGCGGTTAGCCGACAACTGCGGAGCCTCTATCCCGTGGGGGTTTCTATGAGTGGGGGGCTGGATTCGTCTGCGGTGGCAGCTATTGCGGCTGGGCAGCTCGCGGCACAAGGTCAACCCTTGGCTGCCTTTACCGCCGTGCCGCGGGCCAACCAGACCTTGGTTGTGCCTGTGGGGCGCTATGCGGATGAAACCGTACTGGTGCAAGAGATTGCGCGTCACCATCCCAATCTTCAACTGCAACTGGTGCGCAGTGCTGAGCAAGGATTGTTTGCCGGTGTCGATCACTTCTTTGCCGCCATGCATGGCCCAATCCAAAATGTGATCCGCCACCACTGGAGCGAAGCGATTCACACGGCTGCCCAAGCGCAGGGGGTCCGCGTCTTGTTGACTGGTGAGCGGGGCAATATGACAAGTAGCTGGCGGGGGGCGGACCCCTTGCCAGCGTTGATCCGGCAGGGCCACGGACGCCAGGCTTGGCAGGTGGCCCGGCAACAGGGTGGTTGGCGGCAAGCTATCGGTGAAGGCATCGTGCCGCTGTTGCCTAGCGCTTGGCAGGCCGCCATCGACGCCCTTCATCCGCGCCGCCAACGCGTTCAGTTGGATACCGTAACGCCCTTGCACCCGCGCTGGATCCTGCCAAGCCACCGTCAGCAATTTGATCAGCATTCCTATCCCACTGCCGCTGGCCTACGGCAATGGCGCTATCAGAATCTGTTGCGCAACGAGAGTAGTGACTACAGCGCGGCAGTCGCCGCCCGCTTTGGCATTAGCCGCTGTGATCCGACCAGTGATGTGCGCCTCGTGGCTTTCTGCTTTGCCGTGCCGGAGGAGCAGTGGTGGCGTCCCGGTGCAACGCGCGCCTTGATTCGGCGCGCCATGGCCGATCGACTTCCCACCTCTGTATTACACAACCGCCAGCGGGGCATGCCCAGTGCCGACTGGTATGAACGATTGGCGCCCATGCGCGCTACTTTCCAAACCGACCTCGCACGCTTGACGGAGAATCTCACCGCCCAACGCTATCTCGATCTCCCGCGCCTAGCCCAGCTCGTGCAAGCCCTGCCCCACGTCCCCTGGGAGCGCCCCGATACAGGCTTCCACTACCGCCGCTTCCTCCTTGCCAGCTTCATGCTCGGCCACTTTATTCTTTGGTTTGAAGGACAGGAAGAGCGCGGAGGGAAAGGATGAGCGCGGAAGGATGAAGGATGAAGGATGCATTACCCCACGCGGTAGGGCATACACGGCGCCCATTGACATCAATGCCATGCGTGTCGATTCATCCCCCTATGGGTGGGGGTATGCGTAGAGACGCAGGTAGTAGAGACGCAGGTAGAGACGTAGAGACGCAGGTGGAGACGTAGAGACGCAGGTGGAGTAGAGACGCAGGTGGAGACGTAGAGACGCAGGTGGAGACGTAGAGACGCAGGTGGAGACGTAGAGACGCAAAATCTTGCGTCTCTACGCATTCTGCGGAATTTACCAGCCAATCTGTCGCATGCCGACCCACGAGGTGAGGACAAATTCCAACAGCACCAATCCAATGAGGAATTGGCCGAACCGCTGCTCCAAGCCGAGGATTTGGTGTTTACTCCATTGGAGGATCTGAACTTGGGCAATATATTCTTGGCTCAGGGTATTGGTCCAAACCCAGAACAGAACCATCAAGGCCGGGATACAAGCGGCGCTCAAGGTAGGCAATAACCAGGCCTGGGGCAGAATACCAACGGGGGCTGGCTGCCACACCTGCTGGGCTATATAGGCGGCAAAGAGCAGGGTCAATAGGTGCAGGGATTGGTCAAACAAAAAATAGCCAATGCCTTTGCTGCCAGGGTAGATGAGTTTGCCCAAGTCAATGGTGAAGTGAACAAGACCGATCCCTAGAATCAGGGGCCAATAGTGCAGACTGTTGTAAATGAGCAAGGTCATGACGAGCAAATGGACGCCGACATGCGCCAGTACGCCACGCCAGTTGGTTTCTTTGAATTTTGCCAACGCGTTTGTCTGTAGCGGAAAGTCTGCGAAAAGATGGGCGATGAGCAACATAATCAGCAGATCCATAGAATACCCTCACAACTTCTGCTATAGCGTATAAATGCAGTTCGTGCTTCTCTGGCCTAGCCGATGATTCGCCTGGGTGACAGAATGGCGAGCAACCAGTGGTCGCGTGAACATGAAAACTGTGCTTGATAGGGGTAGCTATGACCATATATTTCCCGATACGCCTGAGAGATTTTTGAAAACCTGTCAAGCGTGGACTGGTCCTACCCCCTTTTCAAACTTTCTCTTCGGGATTACGCACCTTGCTTCGCGCGCTTCCATGAAGAAAGAGCGGAGGAAGCGCATCGCCTTTGTATTGGCGACCCAACCGCGCAATTCCTACCCATATAATAAACGCTAGCATAGCTTATATTGGCTCACATTTAGTAGGATAATATACAGGTAATAGATGCAATTTCATGCGTAAAATCACGTAAAGCTTACAATATATTAGGGTAAATAAGCAGAAATTCTCAGAAATAGAAGATGCGCCCTTGGACAAAACCTGTCAGGTCTCTGGTCGTACCAACCAACTGCGTAAGTCCTAAGAAATAAAGAAACGAGAGGGCGCAAGGCGGGGTAGAAAGGGATATTGAGAGGAAATCCGCAATTTCACGGATGGCTTTTGTGGCGATCTATGCTAGAGTGGAATTCCTCCTCTTAACTTCTTTCTTTCTTCGGATAATGATGGTTGAGCGAAAAGCACCTAGGGCCACAACTAGGTGCTTTTCATGTTTGCTATCGTTCGCGGGCCTACCAGCATGGTTGAGACAAGGGTAGCTCGGTGAGGCGTAAGGCTGTACGCCCAATTCCATCTAGATCGATCCGATAGCGCTGCCAGGGAATGAAAAAATAAATATAGCCACGGAGGCAGACCTGACTGCCAACGCGATTGACCGTTTCAAGATTGGCTTCGTCTTCGCCTTGCAGCAATTTGACATCTTCAACGGCTAGCCGTTGCACCCAAAGTCCTGTAATGCGATAGGTAAATTCGGCGGCGCGACCGGCGTTTGTCGTCAGTCGCAGCTCTTCGCCGGTGATGGTCGGCTGGGGTGGTGTTAACAGCCGCGGCAGCAATGCCCACGGCAAGAGCACGACACTAAAGAGGAAGAGCAGGCGTGTTTGCCGAGAACGTTTTTCCCACTGGAAGGCGATGGCTAACAAACGCCAAAGCAGAAAGGCGAGCAGCCAAAGCAGCCAAAGCCAGAGGGTATTGAGGGCAAAATCCAGAAAGGCGAGCTGGACCGAGCCATCGACATTGATTTGGGCAATGGGCTGTGGGTAGCCACGCCAGCCAGGGCAGCCAGCCCGACACCCCGCAAAGTAAACGGGCACGACAAAGAGGTAGTAACTGCTGATGCTCATAACAAGGGCCAGCAAAAGCGCACCCATGGTGACCCGAAACCACTGTAGTGTCTGCTGACGCCACCAGATGATGAGTAGGCCAATAGAGAGTACGCTGACCAAGGCAAAGAGCCCATCGTGCCAGCTGGCAAAGTAACTCCATTGATTGGTCCAAGTGGGTTGTTGTGGCATAGCGCTACGGCAGACGTGATTGCCAACAGAGCAAAATCTGGCTCAACCCCGTGGGCAAGCCAAAGATTGGTTCAGGGTCGTTGCGTTTATCCCAGCGTACCAACTCCAGCGCCACCGCACTTTCCGTCGCCACTGCCTCGGGGGTTGCCGTTGCTTGGCGGCTGCGATTTTCCACCACCATGAGGTAGGATTGGTCTTGGGGACAGGGGGCCACCGCTTGGAGCGCTTGCCGGCCAGGCAGGAGAAAATTATTGCTGACTGCCGTACCATTCGGGGTCACGGGTAATTGGAGATCAACAAAGCCAAAGCGTTCTAAGAAGAGGCTTGTGCCTAACGCAAAGCGGCTACGAACCACCATGAGCTGATCTTTGGTCATCCACGCGAGTTCTGGGGCCAGAAACTCACTGTCATTCGGTGTGCTATAGAAAGATTGTGGCGTGGGCCGAACGTTGGTTTGTAGGCTGCCGACCAATGAGAGGATCTGGAGCTGATTGGCTGGTTTTAGGGTTCCCGCGGTTAAGCTAGGCAGGGTTGAATCAAATTGGAGATAGGCGAGCTTGTCAAAGGCCGGGCTGATCTGTAAAGGGGCTTGATAGTCTCCCGCCGCTAACAACTGTTGGGCGGTGGCGGCCACTGTAGCTCTCTCTGTAGCTCCCTCTGGGCTACTGACCTCCAGCGTGAATTGATAGACTCCCTGCTGCAGGAGTTGGGTACGACGCTGTTCGGTGTCTACCCAGAAGGTAACCCTCGTCAGCGTGGCATCTTCCCAAAAGGGACGCGCCGCCAAAAGGCGCGGAGCCAGCTCGCGCGCGGTGCCGCTTGGTGGGAAGAAGGTGCTGTTGCCCTGATAGAGAAGTTCGGCTCGTTGGCTCTGGGGGTGATAGTGCCACAATTGCCACTGATCCAGTGCAACCTGAGGCACTTCGATCCACCAGATGCCGCCAAAGGCATCACCCGCCACGCCATTGATGGTGTAAAAAGGTTGGGCAAAGACGCGCAAGGCCGAACCATCGGTGCGCACCCAGTTAAAGCTGTTGCGCCCCGTCTTGCTGACCGGTGCGGAGAGCACCATGCCAGCCTTGACATCGCCGTTCAGCCAAGTGGCGCTGCTTTCGTCGGCCCATAGGGGCTGAACCGTGCCAGAATTTTCGAGCAGAAAGATTCCGGGTGCTTGGCGGTTGCCCAACAGCGCCATAAAGCTGTTGTTATTCACGGCATTCGCCAGCGCGGGGTAGCTGATGGGGCTGATTCGTTCGAGCGACGGCGCGGCGGCAATCCGTATCCGGCTAGCCTCCCAGATGGTTGGATCGCTAGGCGCAGGGGTACGCAGGAGATAGATCTCTGCACCACCCCAGAGTAGCTCTGCGGGGGCTGTGATCCAAGCGCGGTCTGCTGCGGCGACGAGCCCACCCCAAAGCTCAATTGTAGCGTTGTCAAGCCGCAGCGTATATGCTGTACCGTCCTCGGCGCGGACGGTCAACGGTTGGCGCAGATTGGCCGGAATCTGTTCCGCAAGAACTGTGACTTTTACCTCATCCCCTTGGGGTGCCGCCGCCGCGACCAGAAGGGTCTCGCTGCTGGGGTTGGTCACTAGGGGAGTGGCCAACGCGGTGGCGGTGGCTGTCTCGGTGGGGGGCACTTCGGTAGCCACTGGGCCGGGGGTGGGGGGAATGAGTGGTGTGCCGTCGGCGCGGTAGCGTTCGAGCAAGGCCGCGTCGGCATTCAGGATGACTAGATCGCGGAAGATCCAGCCGATGACGCCGTTGGTGCGAATGAGCAGCCAATCACCGGCTTCGGTAATGCCAAAGACATCGACCAGCAGGCCGGTTTCGACTGAGCCAATCACGATCGAGTCGGTGGTGTTGGGCGAGCCGCGGACACGGGCTGGCTCGGTGACAAAGGTCGTTCCTGTCATGGGGGGGGCTTGCTCGGGCGGAATGGCTGGAATGGGCAATGGTGTGGGCGTGGGGGGCGGTGGCTCGGTGGGGGTGGCCGTCTCCGTCGCCGTGGGCGTCGGCGGAATGGTGGGCGTTTCGCTGGGCGTCAACGAAGCGGTTGCTGTGCCGGTTGCGGTCGCCGTAGCTGTATCGGGGGGAGTGATCGACGCCACTAAAATCGAATCGTCGCCGCGCGGGGCATTGGTCGCGGCGGCAATAATGTCGCTGATGATGGGTGAGGCCGCCAAGGCCGCGGGCGTTGCACTGGCGCTGGTGGCCGGTAGCCGTGTCGTAGTCGGATTGCTCAGCTGTGCCGCTGTGGCTGGGGCTGGGGTGACGAGATCGGTCGCAAAGGCGCTAACCGCTTCGATGCTCGCAATCCGATAGCCGACGGTTTCATCCTCTTCAAAGCGCAGGTCAAAGGTGCGACTCCGGTTGGCGTTATCAAAGAGCCGCATCTGGAGGGTAATCTCGTTGCCGGGTAAGGGCTGTTGGGCATCGTTCAGGTAAATCGCCAGCCAGGCGGCTGGTTCCGCCAAGCCAAGATCGCCCATCTGTTGGATCAGATCAACACGACCGCTGTAGGCTGTCGCTTCGTTGATATTGCCACTTTGTAACAGCGCCAGCAAGCGGGCCAGCGTTGTCAATGGGGTGGGGCGCAGCGTGGCCTGACTCAAACGATAGCTGGCTACGGGCGCGATCCCACCCGCCTGTTCGACATTGGCTGTCACCGGTTCCCAGCGTGTCTCTACCCACTGCCGAGCAAAGGGCGCTTGCTCAATGAGCCGACTAGGCGCATCGACGCGCTGCCGTAACTCGCCCTGGTTCGCCAGGGGGGCAACGATCTGGAGGGCAGGCAGCAGGGTGGTGGTCTGCTCCTCAAAGGTCACGGCGCTATCCTGGGCTTGGATCGACCAGAGCACATCTTGATCGCTGCGCCAGCGGAGCTGGAAATCAGTTGCGGGGCTAGTCTGGTTGAAGAGATAGACTTTGAGTAAGGTTGCGCCAGGGCGCTCGATGATGAGTAGCTGCCCTCGCCCTTGGTCATCAAAGCGTAGCAGTCCTTCTTGAATGCCCGCAAAAAGATTGGTGTAATCCTGTGCGCCACTGGGTAGCTTGAACTGGGCTAAGAGGAGTTGGCCGCGCACCGCGTTGCTGCCACTGCGGTCCCGCCAGAAAAGCGCCGGAATGACTTGGCCGGTCGGCGTGCGGGGCATCGCCAATGCGGCCCAAGGCTCATCGGCCAGGGGGAAATAGCTAACAGGCACAAATTGGAGCTGTTGTGTAATCGCGGCTTGGCGAATGGTCTCCGCGGCGCGCTCGGGGGTAAAGTCGAGCGCCGACAGGGCATTGAGCCATGTGGTTGATTGATTGACAAAGCGGGTGCCCCATTCCGTGGGTGAGGCAGGTGTGGGCGTAATCGTCGGTGTTGCGCTGGCGGTCGCCGTGGCCGAGGCCGTGGGCGTGGGGGTGATCGTCACCGTCGGCGTGGCGGTGGGCGTGGCCGAGGCGGTGGGGGTTTGGGTATAGGTTGGCACAGCTTGCGCAACCCGCTGTGCTTCCAACGTGAGTTGTAATTGGGTAAAGACCGACTGGGCCCGCTGATAGCCGGCATTATAGGCAATGATCAGCAGGAGCAAAAAAGCCAACAGCAAGAAAAAAGGGAAGCGAGAAAAAGATTGTGGTTGCATGGATTGCTAGTTACTCACCAAAATGGTGACCTGACAGGGCTCGGGAAAGTTGCCGGTTTGATCGACAACGACTAGGCGCAATGTCCAGGCGCCATTGCCAAGGGTGCTGGTATTGATGTCGGCAAGAAAGCCATTGACAACAGGGTTTTGATCGCCAATGAGGTAGGCAAAGCTATTGCTACCGGCGGCGGCGTATTCGATCTTATAGTACTGAAAGCTCTCGTGCATGGCCGTGCCCACCATGCTTATATTGCCGCGCACGGTTTCGTTGTTGCCGGGGCGCAGAATCACCGAGCGTGGGTCTGGGCAAGCGGGCGATTGGACGATCGGCGCTGCCGTGGCAGTGGGCGGCTCGGGTGTTGGTTCCTCAAAGGCTGGTGCTACTGTTGGTTCCGCGGTGGGGGTGGCCTCGGGCTCGCCGCCGTTGGTGGGCGCGGGCGTAGGCGTGGCGACCAATGCCGTTGTTTGGGTCAATGAGGGGGTGGGTGTTATGACCGGTGTGGGAATAAAGTCTAGATTAATCGAGGGGGAAGGCGCGTAGGCTTCTTGCACCAATGGTTCGAGCGCTTTGACCAAGGTCGTGCTGGTAAAATAGGTGATCCCCATAGCCAATAGCAGGAGCATAGCGGTGGAAAAGATATTCCCCAGATCTCGTACAGCCTTTTCGCGTTCCAGAGAGAAGACGGCTTGGCGACGTTCGGCGCGCACCAACCAAGTGCGATAGAGTTGATAGAGCGCGATCACCCCACAGACAAAATAGATCCAGGGCGCGTAATTGGCAATGTATTGAATCAGAATGCTCATAATAATTTATATGCAATGGGCTGCATAACCGATGCGAACTCTCGAATCAGATGATCCGCTCCATAGTCTACCGCAGCCCCGCAAGATTGCCAAAATAAGGCTATAAAATCTTCCAGACCCTTTGCCTACGCTGCTGACTATGGTCACAGTCGATTGGACAGCGCTGCAACTCTTTTATATGATGAACCGCGGCAACGAGGCACCCTCGCGCCTCTCATAAAGCAGCCAACGACCAATGACCAATGACCAATGACCAATGAC
>JAHBVH010000127.1 GCA_019637645.1 Caldilineaceae bacterium | reverse complement strand
GGCGGTGCTCCCTAGCACCGTCCTTTTAGGGCGGTGCGGACACCCAATAGCAAAAAACGTTTTGAACACAGTAATCCGTGGCGTGAGTGGTCAGGTTTTGAAAACTCGACCACTCACGTCGCTAGCCCATGACCGCCCTCTTCAGCCGCAACTTGCCCCTATCCCACTTTCCCTGCCCCTCACTTTACACGGCTTTTCCAAAGCATCTCCACAATCTCTTGAGATTTACCTGGCATAATCAGGAACAGAGAGTATTGGTTAGCAACCCAACAACCGACCGCTCATTTTCGATGTCGATGCCATCATCCGCTGGCATTTCGGCAGCACCGTGGCCGCTGAACCCGGCCCGATTTGATCGATGCACGCCACCCGCATGCGTGCTAGCGAATGGAGGATGGATCATGTTCCCAACCAATCTTAGTTCCGCCCCAGCCTTTATGCCCAGGGCTTTACCCATTACCACCGCAACCGCCAGCCAGCCCCAACTGACACCATCGCATCGCCATGCACTGTCTGGACCGTTGGCGACCTTTCCCCCCATTACGTTGGCGCAGATGAACAGCGTCGCGTTGCTTAACCGGGTCGAGACCAAATATCTCATGCCTCTGCCAACGTTGCGCATGGTTTTGGCGGAGTTAGCCAGCAGCTACCGTGTGCTAGAGGTGGCGCAGCAGCGGATCAGCCGCTACCACACCCTCTATTTTGATACGCCCGATTTTGCGCTCTACCATCGGCATCATGCGGGCGCGCTCAACCGCTACAAGGTGCGTTCACGCGAGTATCTGGATTCCAAAGGGACCTTTTTGGAGATCAAACATAAGAATAACAAAGAGCGCACGCTCAAAAGTCGTCTACAAACGTCCCATTTGGTAACCACCATGGATGATGAGGCCGCGCATTTCTTACAAGCGCAGTGCCCCTATGATGTGCAAGCATTACAGCCTCGTTTGTGGAACAACTATCGCCGCATCACCCTCGTCAACTACGCCCAAACAGAACGGGTGACGCTGGATCTCGATCTGAATTTTGCATGGCAAGAACGGGACGCGACTCTGGCGGGGCTGGTTATTGCCGAGGTCAAACAAGCGGGGCGCACCGCTACCTCCGATTTTATCCAACTCATGCGCACTCATCATGTCCCCCAGAGCGGTTTTAGCAAGTATTGCATTGGGGCAACCCTGCTCTATCCAACCTTGAAACAAAATCGCTTTAAACCCACCAAGCGGCTCGTCGAGAAAATCCGCCAAGGGGTGTAGTGAGTTGTGCCGTCCTGTGGTTGTGCCCTCCTGTGATTGTACAACGACAATTACAGCCACAGACTAGCTGCTTATTCGGTTTGTTGGATGATGTAAAGGAGACAGCTATGACATCCACCCTGCTTTTTACCGGATTTCTCTTAAATCTGGCGATCGCGCTGATCGTTGTCCGTGCGATCTATTACCCAGTCCGCCAGGAAAAGAACTATGTCTTTACTTTTTTGGCCTTTAATAGTGTGATCTACTTTGTGATGAGCTTTCTGACCAATGCCGAACTCACCATTGGTGTCGGCTTTGGCCTCTTTGCCATCTTCTCTGTTCTGCGCTACCGCACCACCACCATGTCCACGCGCGAGATGACCTATCTCTTCATTATGATCGCACTACCCGTAATGAATTCGGTCTTAATGCGCGAAAACAACTGGTGGAGCCTAGCAGGAGCCAATGCCGCGATGATCCTACTCCTCTATGTCCTCGAGCAAGAATGGGGCTTTCATTATGAGAGCGCCCAGTTGGTGAAGTACGAGCGCATCGAGTTGATCAAGCCGGAAAACCATGCTCTTCTCCTCGCGGATCTGCGCGAACGCACGGGCCTTCCTGTCAAACGCTTTGAGATTGGCGTCATTGACTTTCTCAAAGATAGCGCCGAACTGATTGTCTACTACGATGAGCCCAAAGCCAAACAACGGTCTAACCCCGATGAGGTCCGCTATAGCGCCGAACGGGCCTGGCAGGCCAGCCACTAACGATCTGTAAATATAAAGCGGCGTTACGCCGACGAGATGAACCACGAAAGGAATGCAAAGCATGTCGCGACCCATACCCAAGCCACGCTTCTTTCTAACCTTGGGGGTTGGCCTCTTGTTCACCCTTGGCACGGTGGCACTGCTGCAGAGTAGACCCACAGCGGCGGCTGATAGCCAAGCCGCCACCACCCCTATCCCTACATCCCCCCAACAGGCAACCGACGAAGAAGGGCGTCCCGCGGGCTGGACAACGGAGAGCCATAGCAATGATGTGGACCCCAACTATGCGGTCGTCTTTCCCGACGACAAGGTTAACGTCATCACCCTGACCATTTCCGCCGCAAACTGGGAAGCGATGCAGGCTGATATGACCGAACTCTTTGGCGAGCCGGGCACGCGTCGCCAAGGCGGCCCCATGGGTCAGGGCTTTGGTGGTCCACGCACAGCCCTGACCATGACGATGGGGATGACTATGACCCAACCGCTTTCGCCGCTTGCGCCGCCAACGGGAGAAACGGCGGACAACAACAATAGTTCACCAATCCGTTCCCATACCAATATGACAACCACACAACCCACCTCGCCGCTTGCCCCGCGCGCAGACTTTGCCATGGGGGGCAATGGTCGTTCGCCCGGTGGTGGACAAATGGGCGAGGGAGCAGGCTTGGGCAGGCCCGGCTTTGGGGGCGGTGACTTTACCACGGAAAACCCGATTTGGGTAACCGCCACGCTCAGTTTTGCGGGCAACACCTGGACTGATATCGGCCTTCGCTATAAAGGAAATTCCTCGTTGCGCGGCGGCTGGGAGAGTCAATCGTTAAAATTGCCCTTCAAGTTGGACTTTGACGAATTTGAAGATGAGTACCCCACCATTAAGAATCAACGCTTCTATGGCTTTAAGCAGCTTTCCCTAGCCAATGGCTTTGGCGACGCCACCTACATGCGCGACGCCCTCACCTATGAGCTGCTCGATGAAGCGGGCTTGGTTGCTGCCGAAACCGCTTTTTACAACATCATCCTCGACTATGGGGAAGGGCCGGTGGATCTAGGCATTTATACCGCGATCGAAGTCATTGACGACACGGTGATCGCCAACCACTTTGGCGACGACCAAGGCAATATCTACGAAGGCGATGGCCGTGGCGTCACCTTGGCGGAGGGGACCACCCTAGAACAAATTGAGGAGAGCTTCCAAAAAGAGAACAATGAAGACGCAGCCGATTGGAGCGACATCGAAGCGCTCTACACCGTCTTACATGCGGAAGAACGAACCACCGATCCGGAAACTTGGCGGGCCGACCTAGCGGCGATCTTTGATGTGGACACCTTCCTCGAATGGCTGGCGCTCAGTGCTACCCTCCAACATTGGGACACCTATGGTGCCATGACCCACAATTTCTATCTCTATCATGATCCAGAGACGGATCAACTGGTCTGGATCTCTTGGGATCACAACTTTGTCCTTGGCGCTTCGCCCAATGAACAAACCACCGGACAAATGGGTGGTGGCCCCAACATGGGTATGCCGAATAATGCCGAGATGCCCGATCCGAACAACACAGCCAATACCAATCGCGGCCCCGGGAATATGCGGGGCGGCCCTGGCGGACGCAGCACCTCCTTGGATAAAGCGGATGTCGATGCCAGCTGGCCGTTAATCCGCTACCTGTTGGATGACCCGATTTACTATGCGCAATATGTGGCAAAGCTCACCAATATCAGCGCTGAGCTTTTCGATGTCGATACGTTGGCCGAGCAATATGAACAATGGGAGAGTTTGCTAGCGCCTTATATGGGTGACAAAGAAGCTGTAGCCACCTTTGAAACAGCCGTCCAAGAGCTGCTAGATCGCACCTATCAACGAGCCGATGAAGTAAAACTCTTTTTAGAGAAAAATCAGGAGTAGTAAAAGGTGCGAGCCGGGTGATGGCCCCGATTAGCACAATGACGGAGAGCCGTTACACCGTTGCTCATTACCATCAGAGCCCTGACAGGTTTTCCAACCCTGTCAGGGCTTGGCCAAGGGCGTAACAGCGCACAAGATGCCACTTTTCATCTTCAGTAATAATGGCTGGCGTAGGTTGCAGCCACATCCCACAGAGCAGGAGGCGCGCCGCAAAGCTGTGGTTAACCACCCGTAATGCTCTTGGGGTCTAGCTCATAGGCCGTCCCTGTTGCGCCAGCCGTTCCCTTTTCCAACGCTTGTTCCGAAGGGGTAGCCAGCGGCTTCATCTGATCTTCGGTGGCCCCCAAGCGTGCCGATGGCATCCGGAGGGGTTCCTCTGGGGCCGATGGGCTTGGGCGTTGGGCAACCGGTGCTTGTCGTGTAGCAGGAGAGGGTGATGATGGCGAAGAAGAAGGATGAACGGTCGGCGGTGCTTGGGTTGGCAGCCAACGCTTCGCCGACAAGGTTGAACCGGTCGTCGTCTTGACAAACCACGCCAGGAGTGCCCCGCCAATCAAAGCACCGATAAAGACCAGCTCGGGCTGCCAACCTTGCTCAGGCGTGCCCTGGCTTCCTAATCGTTGCGCCTGCCCCGATTGGCCCGACTTTCTTCCTCTTCCGGAAGCATTCGATTGATCTTGACTCATCAGTGTACTCCTTTCTAAGCAAGCGTTTGAAAAAGCTACCTTGACACCTGACCGCGTCTTTCGTTGGCGGTTGTGGGAACCACAGAGCCAGCGGGATACAAGGGTTTTGAAAACCGGCCTGTCAGGCTGACTGCGTAGCTAGACAGTATAGCACGCTCTCGCCATCTGCCAGGAGGAAGCCTTACATTCTGAGTAGGCTCGCAGCGTTAGGCCCATCCTAGCAACGCCGCTTAGCCGTTCACACTGATAGCCGTAAAGGAGAGCGGCGGGAGTTGCAACGTGAGCGTACCATCGCGGATAGGCACGGGCGGCAAGGCTTGGGCCGTGAGCGCATTAGGATTCTCCCAAGAGTTGGCGGCCTTGAGATCGGTGCCAGTCAGTTGCCAGAGCGCAGCGCTTTGCTGCGGCGCCTCACTCTGCCAGTGGATCGTTGTATTGATAGCCGCGGTCTGGCTGCGATTGACGATAAAGATCGCCTGCTTACCAGTCGCTGGATCATGGCTGGCCGCCACATCTAGCGCAGGTACGCCCCCATATTTAGGCGTCTCAATCATGGGCGCTTTGGTATAGAGATCTAGGGCATTGCCCCGTGCCAGGTTGCTGACCAGCTTGAAGGGATAGAATGAACTCTGCACCAGTAGACCATCGCGCCGGGTTTGGAGCCAGGAGATGATGTTGACAATTTGGGCCACACAGGCAATTTTGACGACATCGGCCTTGCGCAAGAAGACATTGAGCCACTGTGCCACCACCAGTGCATCTTCTAGGTTATAGATCTCTTCGCTTAGATGGGGCGCTTCTGTCCAATGCCCGCGACCACTGCGGTCTTTGTACCAAACTTGCCACTCATCCCACGATAGATAGACATCGTGTTTGCTCCGCCGTTTGGCTTTGGCATAGCGCAGGGTGGCGGCCATAGTATCGACAAAGTCTTCTAGTTCGACGGCCAAAGCCAGATAGCTTGTGCTGTCCTGATCCCCATTCCCCGCATAGTAATGAATCGAATGGTAATCGATCTGCTCCCAACAGGTTTCCAAGGTGACGCGGTCCCACTCGGGGTAGGTAGCCATACGGTTAGTCGAAGAGCCACAGGCGATGAGTTTGATGGAAGGATCATGCCATTTCATCATCTTGGCTGCTTCGCGCGCCTTGCGGGCATATTCGTCCATCTCCAAATGACCAATCTGCCAAGGCCCATCCATCTCGTTGCCAACACACCAATATTGAACTTGGTAGGGATCGGGGTGGCCGTGCGCAGCGCGGAGGTCGGCATAATAGGAGCCCGTGGGCGCGTTGCAATATTCCACCAGATCAGCCGCGGTTTGAATGGTGCCCGTACCCATATTGACCCCCAACATGGGCGCGCAGTTGATGGCTTGGCAAAATTGCAGAAATTCATCGGTACCAAATTGATTGGTCTCAATGGATTGCCACGCCAATTCGCGCCGCCGGGGCCGCTGGGCCTTGGGGCCGACCCCGTCCAGCCAGTTATAACCGCTGAGAAAATTGCCACCAGGGTAGCGCATGACGGTATATTGCTGTTCGCGCAAAGCCGCTAAGACATCGGTGCGCAAGCCCTGTTCATCGGCTAAGGGGGAAGCCGGATCATAAATGCCTTCATAGATGCAGCGCCCCATGTGTTCGGCAAAACCACCAAAAAGGAGGGGCGAGATCTCCCCAATGGTGCGATTGGTGTCGAGATAGATCTGTGCATTTTGGGTCATTGGCAGCCTCTGGTCATTGTTTACTGTGCGGTTGAAAAAGTAAAGATTGTGGTCTCGTGATACCCTTCACCGGATCGCAGCACCGTGCTGGGGAAATGGGGCTGGTTGGGCGAGTCGGGAAAGTGTTGGGTTTCGAGACAGAAGCCCGTGCGCTTGGTATAGATCTGCCCGCCGCGGCCCACCAAGCGGTCGGGCAGCATATTGCCGGTGTAGAATTGCACACCAGGCTGGGTAGTCGCCACATCCAAACAGCGCCCGGTCGTTGGCTCGGTGACCGTAATCACATGGCGCAGTCCTGTTTCAGGCCGATTCAGAACCCAGTTATGATCATAGCCACCACCAAAGCGCAGTTGTGGATCGCCCTGGTCGATTCGCTCACCAATGGGGGTTGCCTGGCGAAAATCAAACGGGGTAGCGGCCACGCTAGCGAGTTCACCCGTGGGAATCAAGGTGGCATCCACCGGTGTCAAACGGTCGGCGTCGATCTGGATGATATGATCGGCAATCGGCCCGCCACCGGCCAGATTAAAATAGGTGTGATTGGTCAGGTTGAGGATGGTCGCTTGGTCGGTCGTGGCACGGTAGTCGATGCGTAGCTCATTTTGGTTGGTGAGGGTATAGGTCACGGTCACCGCCAGCGTGCCTGGGTAGCCTTCTTCGCCAGCCGGGCTCTGGTAGTGGAGATCCAGCGCGACTGCGTCCGCGCCACGGCGACTTTCGGCTTGCCAGACGACCTTATCAAAGCCACGGAGCCCACCGTGGAGATGATTCGGCCCATTGTTGGTAGCCAGGGGATAGGGTACGCCATCCAACACAAATTGGCCGCGGGCAATCCGATTGGCATAGCGACCGGTGATGCAGCCAAAGAAAGGATTGCGTTCCTCATAATCGGCCAAAGTGTCAAAGCCGAGCACCACCTCGGCCACCTGACCGTTGCGATCAGGCGTGCGCAACGCGGCGATGATCCCACCATAGGTGAGTACCTCCACGGCAATTTGGTGGTCGTTGGTCAGCGTATAGCGATCGACCGCTTGGTGAGCGGCCGTTTGTCCAAAAGGCTGGCACACAATGTCCATAAGGGTCACTTTCTGTTGATTGAGGAGAGTGGGTCGGTTATCTTCTATGGTATGCCGAAGCAAGGCATTTGTCAAAGCGATTGGACAAACGGCAGCAACAGCGCACGGACGTTTTGAGGAGCCACTATCGCTTTGGTACAATGGTGTAGTGACTTTATTTTTTAATTAACGATTCGTGGCACGCGATAGGATAAGGCTCATGCCCGCTACCGTAGTCAAAATCTGTGGTTTAACCAATTTGGCGGATGCGCGCGTGGCGGTGGCCGCGGGTGCGGATCTGTTGGGCTTTATCTTCTATGCCAAATCGCCCCGCTATGTCGCGCCGGAGACGGTGGCAACCATTGCCCAGACGTTGCGCCAAGAACAGACACGCGCCAGCCAAGCCGCCCAACCGGGAGAGATGGTCGCCCCCTTGCCCAAATTAGTGGGGGTTTTTGTCAATACCACGGTCGAAGCGATCCAAGGCTACATTGACCAGATCGGGCTTGACTATATTCAGTTACATGGGAATGAATCGGCCGCATGGTTTCCCCCCTTGGCCCCACGCGCCTATAAGGCGTTGCGCCCTGCCGACGCCGCAGCCGCCATGCAGCAAGCCGCCCACTTTGCCCCCCTCGGCTCGCCAACCGGCCCCTGTCTGATGATCGACGCCTATGATCCCCAAGCGTATGGCGGCACCGGCAAACAGGCCGATTGGCACGTTGTCACGGCCCTTGCCCGCCTCCACCCACGCCTCCTCCTAGCCGGTGGCCTCACCCCCGCCAACGTCGCCACCGCCATCGAACAGGTTCGCCCCTGGGGTGTCGATGTCGGCAGCGGCGTCGAAGCCGAGCCTGGCCGCAAGGATCATGACAAGGTGAAAGAATTTGTCAACAGGGCTAAGACCCCCAGTCGCTAGCCTAATCACCGGCGGCGAGGTTACTTCCCCCTTTGTGCCGCGGTCAGCATTGACAAGCACGGGTGTTCTGCTATACTAACGACACTAGCGACCAACCTGTTGGCCGACACAGCAGAGGATACCGCGCGCATGTCCATTCACAACATTCACGATTCAGGCTACAAGAAACTCTTTGCCAACCGAACCATCTTTCGCCAATTGCTAGAGACCTTTGTTAAGGAACCATGGGTGAAAGATCTCGATTTCAACCAAGCAGAGACGCTCGACAAATCCTTTGTTGCCGACCACTACAAGGCCACCGAAAGTGACTTGATCTACAAAGTCAAGGTGCAGGGACACGAAGCCTACATCTATCTCTTACTCGAGTTCCAGTCGAGTGTTGATCGCTTTATGGCAGTACGCGTGGCCTATTATATCCTCTCCTTCTACATGGATTACATCGCCAACTACAAAAAGTTGGAGAAATTACCCGCGCTGTTTCCGATTGTGGTGTATAATGGCAGTGATAAGTGGCGCGCGCCGGATGACTTAGCTGCCCTGATAGAAGCTGGCATCGATTTAGGCAACTATGGCGTGCGTTGTCGTTATTTTCAAATCGCCGAAAACAGCTTTAGCCAAGCACAATTGTTGGCCATTCGCAATCTGGTCTCGACGCTCTTTTTGGCCGAAGCCCATTATGACTTTCCACTCCTGCTCGAGGAGTTTGTTCATCTTTTTGAGCAGGAACGCGATAAACAGGCAGTGGCGTTGTTAGTCAACTGGTTTCGCCAGTTGACGGCGCATGGACGGATACAACCCACCGACTATGCAACCCTAGCGCAAGAATATCATTCAGCACAGGAGGTACGTGCCATGTTGATTGAAGCCTTAGCCAAAGAAAGAGAGCTAATCCGTGAAGAAGGCCGGGAAGAAGGCCGCGAAGAAGGCCGCGAAGAAGGCCGTGAAGAAGGGGAAACCACAGCCCGCCAAATGATCCACCAAATTCTCCAGCGGCGTTTAGGGACCGTTTCCAGTTCCATACGTGAACGGCTAGAAGAATGCACTCTTGCCCAACTCAATACCCTCGTCAACCCCGCCCTCGACGCCGCAACTTGGGAGGAGTTTACCGCCCACTTGCCAGCGCCGCCGGATGCCGCCGAGGCGTAGCCAAGCAAAGGGACTTGAGGCAACACGGTTCAAGCCCCTTTGCTTGATGGGCGACAGCGACCGTCAGATTGAATATGTGATGATGACGGCCAACAACCTCAGCTGCCCACACCACACCAGTTGTGCCATCCGCTTTCTACATAAGTCGCCTCCGTGGCCTTGCAGCCCACCAACCGCCCTACCTTTCAACAAAGCACAGGGCAAGCAGCGCTCTCCATTTCGTAGAAAGTATGCTCAGCTTCGTCTCAATTGTCTCGCCGTCAATTTTGCTAACACAGAGTTGAAGAACCTGACCAACTGTCTCTGGGCATTGGCAATACAAGATCAACATACTCAGTTGCTATGTTCGGGAAAGGCGTCATCATGACAGTTCTGTACGCCATCGGGATGTCGAGGCTTTTCTTTTCACTAAGCTTCTAACTGGCAAGACCAGTCTTGGAGCCCAGAAGTAGGGATATGGTGCATCATATCTCTACACCTGTCATGGCGGTTCTTACCAGACAGTGCCTAAACGTTGCGATTCCGCTCCAAATGCCTTGCCCGTATGATCACTCTGGCTCCCTGAAATCCAAGGGATATCCCGCCAATCACTGCCAACATCATGGCGAACAAGCTATCATATCGAACACCCATTATGATCTGCGCAGCGTATACACTTGTAATATTAGCAACAACTAAGGCCAATTTGAATGAAGAGTCAGTCAATTTATCTTGACGATACAGATAAGTCAACAAAAAGTTTAAGCATCCAACCATCATTAGAGACATGATAATATTTTCGATCATGTTTACCTCACTATCTTTGCTGAACCAGGGGTGGTAACAAATGGATCAATTATCACATCATATCCCAGCATCAGTAAGTCATAGGCAACACCTACACCAGGAGTAGAACTTGCTCCGACACCAATGGCTTCTGCTACTGGTTTTACTGCGCTATCGACCAACGTAACAGACAAATCAAAGGCTGTTCCATCATCATGTGTATATTATTTATAAGACTCGTAAGCGATTGATGTTGCATTGACGGTAATATCAGCAGCAGTCAGATATGCTGCAGCCGGTCCACAAACTGGAGCACCTGCCCCCGTCGCAGTACAGGCCACT
>JAHBVH010000126.1 GCA_019637645.1 Caldilineaceae bacterium | reverse complement strand
ATAGCTGGGATCGGTGATCACTTGCGTCGCCAGCGTTTGCAGGCGTTCGCTGGTTGCTTGGGCGCGGTCCAACACGATCCCAGCCCCCAATTCCCCAATCTGTTGGGCCACCACATAGTGATCCGCCTGTTGTGGCAGCACGATCATGGGGACATGGTACAAAATGCCTTCATTAGCGCTGTTCATGCCACCGTGGGTGATAAAGAGCGCGGCCCGTTGCAGCAGCTCCAATTGGGGGACATGGCGGCGCACAATAAAGTTGGCGGGGGCTGAGCGCAGGGCCTCATCGGCAATCCGTTGCCCAATCGAAAGCACCACCTGATATGGACTGTCGGCAAAGGCATCAAAACAGGTGTGGTAGAAGTCGGCCTCGGCGTTGTACATCGTGCCCATGGAAATGTAGATCAGCGGCTGGCCGGTGAGATCTGCCCAGGGGAAATCGTCTGATCCTGTGCTTGCTGCTTCGATCCGCGGCGCAACTGCCGGGCCGACAAAGTGATAGCGCTCGTCAAAGGCGCGGTCGCCGCCAATCTGAAATTCCCGCGAAGTGAAGACAATGTTGAGCGGCTGAACGTTGCTCAAGTAGTCAATCATGTTGGGGCAGCGGACGCCATAGCGCTTGCTCACCCGTTGGGCCACCGCGACATAGTGATTGAGCCCCAACAAGCCATCGAGTACCGCGGCTTGTGGCGCTTGCCCATACAGAAAGCGGACCAGTTGTGAGGGGGGAATCAACCTTTCATTAAAGGCAAACATAGAACAGAGCGTCATGGCGGGTAGCTGTAAGATCCGCTGGATGAGATTGCCAGGCACGCTGTGCGCTTCTAGCAGCAGATAATCGGGCCGGTCGTCGCGCACTTGGGGCAGCAACGTCGGCAGGATCTCTTCGGTGGCCTCCATCAGACCCGCCATGCCGCCCAGCATCCCGCCATAGGCGAGTTTACGCTCAAAGATCGCCTGTGGCCCATAGCTGCGAAAAATTGCGCCCGTTGCCTCAATTTTGGGGCGAAAGAGATCCGTCGCGTAATAGATCACCCTCTCGCCCCGGCGCACCAGCTCGGCCACCACCGGTAATGTAGGATTAATATGACCATGGGCCGGATGGCCCAGAAAAACGGCTGTTGACATCAATACTCGCTTTCATCTGAGACCTGTCAGGTTTTCTAAACCTGACAGGTCTAGGGTGCGTATCTGCTGCTTCCTTGTTGCTTGCTTAGCGTTGGCACTGATCGCGATAGCCCAAGATCACGGCGGCGGCGCGCGGGTAGCTGCCACCGGCCTGGAGGGTCTCCCCAATGGCTTGGGCGCGCGCCTTGAATTGGGGGTTGCCTAGCAATTGCCTAGACAAGCCTTTCAGCGCGTCCGCGTTGGCTTGGGCCGCGGGTAGCATAACCCCCGCACCCACTTCGGTGACCCGACCGGCGACCAGAAATTGATCGCCATGTTGGGGTACGACCAGCAACGGCACGCCTTGTAATAAAGCTTCGCTGGTGCTATTCATGCCGCCATGGGTGATAAAGAGCGCGGCCCGTTGCAGAATCTCCACCTGTGGTACCTGAGCCCGCACGATAAAGTTGGCTGGTGCTTGGGCCAACACGGCTGGGTCCACTTTGTCGCCGCTGGCTAAGACGACCTGATAGGGGGTGTCGCCAAAGGCTTCAAAACAAGCGTTATAGAAATCAGGTCGCTCGTTAAAGATGGTGCCCAAGGAGATGTAAATCAAGGGCTTTGGCGTCTCGCCTGCCCCTGCTTCTAGCTGGGCAAAGGGGAAATCCGGGATGGCCGCGCGCTGCCCAATCGAAGGGCCGACAAATTGATACTGTTCTGCGTCAAAGAGTTCCCCATTCGGATGAAATTCGCGTGACGTGAAGAGGATGTTCAGCGGTTGGGTATTGCCAAACGCGCCGACAATGTCGGGCGACTGGGTGCCATAGCGTTGATCCAATCGCTGGCTAATCTCAAAGTAGCTATGCAGGGCATCAATCCCATTCAATAGTACCTCTTTGGGCAAGGCTTGATAGCTCATGCGAATCAACGCCTCGGCTGGCAGATGGGGATGAGTCACAAAGACCGTCCCCAAGGTGATCGCTGGGATATTCAGAATCTGCTGGAGCAAGTTGCCCCAGAGACACATCGAGTCGATCAACAAATAATCGGGGTCCGCGGTGCGTACTTCCTCCACCAAGGTGGGCAAGACCGCCTCGGCCGCGCTGGCTAGGTAGCTCATCACACTGAATAAGCCACCGCTGTGGGCGGGGGGGATGAGGGCTTGCGCGTTTGGATAGCTGCGGAATTCCGCGCCAGTACTTTCGATCACGGCCCGGTAGGGTTCGACCGCATAGTACAAAACGCGCTCGCCCCGTTGCACCAGCTCGGCAACGAGGGGAAAGGTCGTATTCATGTGGCCGGCTTCCGGCAGGTTGAGCACGACAGTCGTGGACATTCAGGTTCTCCTTATAGAGATGACACATACCCCTGGCACAAGCTCACGGTTGTGCGTGCCGCGGCAAGGTGTGCCAGGGATCAATACGGTGTCTATCAGGGCTCGCTAGGATAAGGTAGGGCAGCAACGCGGTGCATCGCCTGCGCGAGTGCGTCACGGATCTGCTCTGCCAACAGGTGGACATGGGGGGCGTTCAAGATACTGAGATGATCACCCGGCAAGGGGTGGACGGTCGTCGGCCCATAGACATCCCAACCCCACGCCGGTGCATTGGCGGTTGGCGCAACCTCGACAAAGCTGCTATCCGCTGCCGGTGGGCCTTCGCCAAAGTCGGTGGCCGTGCGGAAGAGCGCCAGCGACGTGGGAATGACTGTGGTCGGGATCGTATAGCGCACTTGTGAATGGGCTTTGAAGATCGCAAGCAGCCGCTGCAATTGTTCTAGACCCGCCTCAGCCGGGAAGAGATTAACTTGCATCAGTTGATGTTGGAGATAGCGTAGCTGTTGCTCGGCACTCAACGACTGGAGCGCTTCGTAGGTCACGTCTAGGGTGGGTGCCAGCAGATGTTTGATGCGATAGGCCAGCTCGACCAGCCACTTGGCATCGTCCCAAGTCGTGTGGTCGGTAAAATGGGCAAGGTGGGGTACTGGTGTATCGATAATGGCAACCAACGCTACCCGTTCGCCTTGCCGTTGTAACTGTTGTGCCATCTCAAAGGCCACCCAGCCCCCCAGCGAATGACCACCCAGATAGTAAGGCCCCTCTGGCTGTACCGTGCGGAGTGCCTCGATATAGTAGGCGGCCATGGCTTCTACTGTGGTATGGGGCTGCTCATCCATCCCTTCTAAACCGGCGGCCTGTAGGCCATAAAAAGGCTGATCACTGCCCAGGCTACGCGCCAGTTGGTAGAGATAGATGACATAGCCGCCCGCGCCAGGTACACAGAAAAAGGGTGGTTTCGTGCCCGTCGTCTGGATCGGCGCAACTGATGAACGGTTGACAATCGACTCTGGTGAGCTGCCTTGGCGCAAGAGGACCGCCAATTGCTCCACACTGCCCCGTTGGAAGAGTGCTGCTAGGGGCAGCGGTTTGCCAAAAGCCTGCTGGATCTGGGCCATGAGCCGGACGGCCAACAACGAATTGCCACCCAGGTCAAAGAAATTATCGCGTACACCCACCTGTTGTAGGCCCAACACACTGTTCCAAATGGTGGTCAGCTTGATCTCCACACTGTCGCGCGGGGGGATAAAGCCTTGCCCGGCGCTGCTCATGGCGGGCGCGGGCAGCGCCGCCCGATCAACTTTGCCATTAGTCGTGAGCGGAAAAGCCGTCATCACCACAACATGGCTGGGTACCATGTGCTCGGGTAACTTTTCTTGCAAATAGTGGCGTACTTCGTTTTCCAGCCACGCCTGGTTGGGCGCGCCCGGACTCGCCTCGACGCTGGCTGGGGCATCGGCTAGCAGATACGCCACCAGTTGCTTATCGCCGGTTGGCATGGTGCGCGCCAAAATGGCGGCTTCGCGCACCAAGGGATGTTGGGTGATCACCGCCTCGATTTCGCCTAATTCAATCCGATAGCCGCGAATTTTGACTTGATGGTCGCGGCGGCCCAAGTATTCTAATGTGCCGTCGGGCCGATAGCGCGCTAGATCCCCAGTACGATAGACCCGCGTGGTGATGGTTTCGCGCTCGTCTACGGCCAAGGTCAGCGTCAAAAAGCGTTCTGCTGTCAGCTCGGGGCGGTTGATATAGCCCCGTGCCACGCCAGCCCCGCCAATATAAAGTTCGCCAGGTACACCCACGGGCACGGGTTGCTGATAAGCATCCAGCACATAAAGCTGGGTGTTGGCAATCGCCCCCCAAGGCGCGCCCCCAATCGGCACCGCACCCGCGATGGGCTCGGCGGCTTCATAGATACAACAGCCGACCACCGTTTCGGTTGGCCCATACTCATTGATCAATCGCGTTTGGGGTGCCTGTTCTTGCCAGAAGGCTAGGTGATGACCGAAGAGCGCTTCGCCACCAATGACAAAGGCATTGGCCTTGACCAGCGGTGTCCCGTTGCGCTGCGCCGCCCTTGCCTTGGGCTGATCGGTCGCTAACAAGTGGCTGAGGATCTCGAGATGGGCGGGGGTGATCTTGACCAAACTAAATTGAGTATCGCCAGTCAGAGCCAGACAGAGCGCCTCAATTTCAGCGGTTTCGGGAATGAGCACCACCTTCCCACCGACTAACAAGGGGGCAAAGAAGCTCGTGATAGTGGCGTCAAAGCCAATCGACGAGTTCACGGGCGCGCCTTCGCCCTCGGCCACGCGATAGGCTTCCTGTACCCAAGCTAGGTAGTTGCTTAAGCCGCCATGTTCTATCAGTACCCCTTTGGGCCTACCGGTTGAGCCGGAAGTGTAGATCACATAGGCCAATCGGCGTTCGCTAGCGTCCGGTTGGGCTGGGTTGTGATCTGGTTGGGTCGCGAGTAGTTCCCCAGCTTTGTCCAGGCAGAGCACCGGCGCGGTGCTGGGCAGGCGCTCCACCAAGCTCTGTTGGGTCAAGAGCACCTTCACCGCGGCATCTTCCGCCATAAAGGCTAGCCGCTCGGCAGGATAGGTGGGGTCCATGGGTACATAAGCCCCACCGGCCTTGAGGATAGCAAGAATGGCGATGACCAGTTCTGGTGTGCGTTCTAAACAGACGCCGACTAACACTTCTGGGCCAACCCCCACCGTTTGCAGATAATGGGCGAGCTGATTGGCCTGGCGATTGAGTTCGGCATAGGTCAACTGCGCTCGTCCAGCCTTGGCCTGGCGCAGCCTTGCCTCGTCTGCCGCACTCAGCGCCGTGGTGACGGCAATGGCGTTGGGGGCCGCGGCCACTTGGCGTTCAAAGCGCTCCTGCACCGTCTGGCTGCGTGGGAAGGGCAGATCGTCACGGTGGGTTTGGTTCCAGCTCTGGAGCAGTTGCTGCCGTTCGGCCACAGTGAGCAGTGGCAATTCACCGATGCTCATCTGCGGATTTTGGAGAATGCCCGTCAGCAATGTTTGAAAGTGCTCTGCCATCCGCTCGATGGTGGTGGGGGCAAAGAGATCGGTGTTGTATTTGAAGACAGCACGCAAGGTGTCGCCTTCGTCAAAGATATGGAGACTGAGATCAAACTGCCCCTCTTCTTCGGCCAGGGTAAAGGGGGCCAACTGGAGCGCCGCCTCACCACTGCTCGCCTGCTTAAATTGCTCGGCAATCGGTGGCAGCTTTTGCAAGGTGAAATCCACCTGGAAGAGCGGCGAACGGCTTGGGTCGCGCTTGGGCTGTAGCCGGGCGACCAGCAGGGGATAGGGATAATCCTGATGCGCCAACGCGGCCAGCGTGGTTGCGCGGATCTGTTGCAAGAAGCTTTGAAAGGTGGGGTTGCCTGTCAGCCGCCCGCGGATCACAACTGGGTTGACAAAATAGCCCACCACCTCGGCAAATTGGGGTTGGTTGCGCCCAGCCATGGCCGAGCCTACCAGAATATCTTCCTGGCCGCTGTAGCGGTGGAGCAGCGTCTGGTAGGCGGCCAGCAAAGTCATGTAAAGGGTGGCATTTTCGGCGCGTGCCAGATCACGCATGCTTTGGGTAAGCGCCGCATCGAGGATCATCGTCTGTGAGGCGCCGTGATAGCTTTGCAGGGCTGGGCGTGGGTAATCCGTTGGGAGTTCTAGAATGGTCTGGGCGTCAGCCAGTTGATCACGCCAGTAGTGCCACAGCCGTTCACCCTCGTCACTTGCCAAGAATTGCCGTTGCCACTGGCTAAAGGTGCCATAAGTTGTGGCTGGCAAGTTGGTGAGGAATGGGGGCAGGGCAGCGCCGCTCTTGATCGTTGGATAAAGGGCCCATAATTCGCGTAGTAATGTCCAGGTTGACCACGCGTCACAGATGATGTGATGGAACGCAATCAGGAGAACGTGGTCATCCGTTGCTCGGGTAAAGAGCCGTACCCGCATGAGTGGTCCCTGGGTCAGGTCAAAAGGCGCGGCATAGGCCGTCGCCACGACTTGTGCGAGATCGGTTTCAGCTTGTGGCGCGTTGATTGAGGCAAAATCGACCGCCTGATAGGGGTGAACGACCTGGACTAACTCCCCGTTCGCTTGCGCATCTATCCCCGAGTGTACTTCACCGAGCAAGTGCGCATCTATCCCCGAGCGCACTTCACCGAGCAAGTGCGCATCTATCCCCGAGCGCACTTCACCGAGCAAGTGCGCATCTATAAACGTCGTGCGGAGCGCTGCGTGGCGATTCACTAATTGTTGGAAGCTCTGTTGCAAGGCCGCGCTGTCGATGGCGGTCGTCAGCCGAAACGCCAGGCCGATATTATAGGCGCTGTTCTCCGGCGCGCTCTGGTGGATAAACCACAACGCTTGCTGACCGTGGGTGAGCGGATAAACTTGCGCTGTTTGTTCGGTGGGCTGGGGTGCAATGCCATTGGTGTGATGGACGCCATTGGTGGCCGCGGCGGAAGCGGTCGTTTGGCTAGCGTTCAGTTCTTCTTGTAGCAGCGCCGCTAGTTCAGCAATCGTTGGCCCACCAAGCAGGGTTGCCACCGGCAATTCGATCTGCAAGCTGCGCTGGAGCCAGTTACGCAACTCGACACCCATGAGCGAATCCAGTCCTAGCTCCAATAGGGACAAATGGTGGGCGAACGCGGGCCGGTCTGCCGCTAGCGTGGTGCGATAGCCCAAGATGTGGGCGATCTGATCTTCGATGGCCGTTGCCAATAGGTTGGGCTGTTCGGTAACTGGTGTCGTCTGCCAAAGGTGCCCAAGCGCGATGCTCTGCTCTGCTGCGTGCTCTGGAGCAGCTTCCCAATCTGGGCTGGCTGACGCACCCGTAGCCTGTGCCGCGGCGACTTGGGCCTGTTGTTGGCGGATCAGCGCATCAAGCAGATTGGGGAGCAACTGCTGTTGTTCCGCTGAAAACTCCCCGCCTTGGTTGAGCAATTGTAAGAGCTGGTTGGTTTTGCCGGACGTGAGCCAATCGACCAACGGCGTTTGGGCGGTCTGATAGGCAAGTCGGTTGCTCGTCAGCTGGTCGTTAAAGCCGACATAACGCTTGCGTTGGAAGGGATAGGTTGGCAACGCAACGCGGCGGTGGGGCTGGCTACCCGCGACGGCTTGCCAATTAACCGCGACGCCCTGTTCATAGAGCGCACCCACACTCGTCAGCAACTGCTGCTCTTCCTGGCCAGGCCGTAGGCTGGGTAACCAAAGCGGCGCTTGGTGGTTGGTAGTCGCTTCACTTTCTAGACATTGACGACCCATGCCCAGCAGAACGGGTTTCGGGCCAATTTCGACAAAAGCCGTTATCCCGCGTTGGGCCAGCGTTGCCATTCCCGCGGCAAAGAGCACAGGTTGGCGTACGTGGTGAACCCAATAGGTCGGGCTTGTGACTTCCTCGCGTACTATGGTCCCCGTCAGATTGGAGACCAAAGGCGTATGGGGAACGCTGTAGCGAACTTGGCTGGCGATGGCGGCAAAGTCCGCCAACATGGGCTCCATCAACGGCGAATGAAAGGCGTGGGAAACCGTGAGTGGCGTGGTCTTGATGCCCTGGCTTGTCAAGTCCGCCACAATGGCTTGAAGCGCCTGCTGCTCTCCCGAGATGACGGTGTTCTGCGGGCCATTGACCGCGGCAATGGCGACCATCGCGGCAAAGGGGGCCAGCGCATTGGCGACTACCTCCACTGGGGCCATCACCGCGACCATGGTGCCGCTTTGCGCCAAGGCTCCCATCAGGCGACCACGCGCCGCGATGAGCTTGAGCCCATCTTCTACCCTAAAGACGCCTGCCACACAGGCCGCCACCACTTCCCCAACACTATGGCCCATCACCACCGCGGGCTTGATTCCCCATGCTTGCCATAACTGAGCCAGGGCATATTCTAGGGCAAAGAGCGCGGGCTGGGTGTAAGCCGTATGGTCAATGAGACTGGTGACTGCTCCATCGCCCTTCCTGCCCTCTGCTCCGCCGTAGAGCACATCAAGCAGCGAGTGAGCCAGCTCTGGGCGTAAAATTTCGTCGCAGCGGTCGAGCGCGGCGCGGAAGAGGGGTTGGGTGGCGTAGAGTTCACGCCCCATGGCGAAGGCTTGTGCGCCTTGGCCGGTGAAGAGAAAAGCGACTTTAGGCGTGTCGATCGCCAGGCGGCCCGTGGCCTGTTGTAACGCGGCTTGGGCTTCGGCCAATGTACTCGCGACCACGCTCAGGCGGTGGGCAAAGTGATCGCGCCCGGTGTTGGCCGTAAAACAAAGATCGGCCAGATCGAGCGTAGGCTGGCTGGCTAGATAGTCGCGGTAGCGCTGTTGATAGGCTTTGAGCGCGGCCGCGCTTTTGGCGCTCAAGGTGAGCACATGGCGGGTGGGGAGCTGAGCGGCTGGCACCGGGAGAGTAGAGACTGACACCGGGGATTGGGGGGCTTCTTCAACGATCAGGTGGGCATTGATGCCACTGAGGCCAAAGGAGCTAATCCCTGCTCGGCGCGGTTTGTCGCCTTTGGGCCAAGGCTGGAGCTGGTCGGTGACTTGAATGGGAATTTGCGCCCAAGGAATATAGGGATTGGGCTGCTGAAAGTGCAAGTGTGGGGGGATCGTTTCGTGGCGCAGGGCTAGCAATACCTTGAGCAGACCGACGATCCCCGCGGCAGCTTCCAGGTGGCCGACGTTGGTCTTGGCCGAACCGACCAGTAGGGGGCGCGCACGTTGTTGACCAAAGACTTTGACCAACGCGTTGATTTCAATGGGATCACCTAACGCCGTGCCAGTGCCATGGGCTTCTACATAGTCAATGGCTTGGGGGTCGATCTCGGCGGTGGCGAGCGCCTTGCGCAGCAATTTCTCTTGAGCTGTGCCATTCGGTACCGTCAGCCCGGCGCTGGCACCATCGTGGTTGACTGCCGACCCGCGAATGACCCCCAAGATGGTGTCGCCGTCGGCCTGGGCGTCGCTGAGCCGTTTCAACAGCACCATGCCACACCCTTCGCCACGGCCATAGCCATCCGCGGCGGCGTCAAAGGTCTTACAGCGCCCATCTGGGGAGATCGCCCGCAGCCGCGATAGCATAATGTTAGCTGCCGGATGGAGGATCAGATTGATGCCGCCAGCCAATGCCTGATCACATTCCCGGTTACGCAGTGCTTGGCAGGCCAAATGGACTGTCACCAGCGATGAAGAACAAGCCGTCGCGACGACCATGCTCGGGCCATGCAGTCCCAAGAGGTAGGAGAGGCGACCGGCAATAAAGCTAAAACTATTTCCCGTTAGAATGTAGGGATCCGTCGGTTGGTCGCTGGCCTCACTGAGGCGCTGCACATAGTCGCGATTCATGTAGCCAATGTAGACACCCGTCTCGCTTTGGGCTAGCCGCTCTGGCGCAATGCCCGCGTCCTCCAACGTTTCCCAACTCACCTCTAGCAAAAGCCGCTGTTGGGGATCCATAGTAGCCGCTTCGCGCGGGGGAATACCAAAAAATTCGGGATCGAATTGGTAGACTTCCTGCAAATAGCCACCATGGCGGGTATACATTTTGTTGGGGCTATCGGGGTTAGGATCATAGTGGGCGGCCACATCCCACCGGTCGGGCGGGATTTCACCGATGGCATCGACGCCATTGCGCAATAGCTCCCAAAACGCGGCCGGATTGGGTGCCTGGGGAAAGCGGCAGCCCATACCAACGATCGCGATCGGCTCGCGCTTGGCTTGCTCAACGGCATTCAGCTTGGTTTTTAGTTCACGCAGTTCCAAAAGCGCCTGCTGCATAAGACGCTTGGGATCAGGTTGTGTTGACATGGTCACATTCAGAGTCCGATACGCATTACGGTCATTGGGCGACGCGAGCCAGAAGCCAGAGGGGAAAGTCTCTAGTCTTCTATCGCGCGTCTCTTCTTTTTACCCGGTCAGCTCGGCGGCTAGGAGTGCGGCGAGCTCGTCATCCGAGAGGGTTTCGAGTTCGGCCAAGAGCGATGTCATTTCGGGGTCCACTTGCTCTGGGGGGCGGCTGGCGATATTGCTCGCCGCGGCATTGGCGTTGGCAAGTTTGGCCCCAACTTCTTGGATCAAGTAATTGCCCAGGGCCTCCACGGTTGGGTAGTCGAACATGAGGGTGGGCGCAATAATCAGCTCTAGACTCCGCTCTAGGCGATTTTTCAGCTCCATGGCCATGAGCGAATCGAGCCCAAGGTCAAAGAGCCGCTGGCGGAGGGTGATTTTTTCTGGACCGCTAAAGCCCAACACCTGGGCCAACTGCACCCGCAGGAACGCAATCAGCTCTGCGCGCCATTCGTTTTCCGCGAGGGTACGGAATTTGTCCAACAGGATTTCTTGTTCAACCGCCAAATGCTGCGTGAAGGGCGCAAAGAAAGGCGATTGCGCGCCAGGGAAGTTTTTATAGAGCGTGGGCCAATCAATCGGCACAACCCCGACTTGGGCTGCACCATGACCATTGCTTTGGAGTAAGTTAGCAAAGATCGCAATGCCTTCGCTGGGCGAGAGGGCCCCGATCCCCAGATTGGCGAGGCGACCCAGGATCTGATCATTGGCGGCCATGCCTGCTTCGGCCCACGGTCCCCAGTTGATCGACTGGGCAGGCAGCCCCAGGGCACGTCGGTGATGGGCGAGCGCGTCCATA
>JAHBVH010000125.1 GCA_019637645.1 Caldilineaceae bacterium | reverse complement strand
GTTAATGGGTAATCTTCATCAGCGCCGGGCGAGCAGCGAAAGAGTCCCGCGGGCAGATCGGCCCGCCGCGGAAAACTAGTCTGTGTGCCGCGCTTTTGTACACTGGCAGCGGCGACCACATTAGCATGGGCCGTGGCTTGGGCCAACGATTGCCCAGCGGCCAGGAAATAGGCCAAGCTCCCACAAAAAGCATCGCCCGCGCCCGTGGTATCGATGGCTTGCACCGCCGATGCGGGCACATGGGTCGTGCTCGACTCAGTAACCAGCAAGCTACCTCGTTCGCCCAAGGTCAGGATCACCTGTCGCGCGCCGCGTGCCAAGAAGAGCTGCGCCGCGGCTTCAGCTTCGGCCAGGGTCGCCACGGGCTGGCCTGTTAACAGTTCTGTCTCACTCTCATTCGGGCAGAAAATATCGCTGAGCTGATAGGCTTCTGCCGGGAGTTCGGCACGGGCTGGGGCCGGATTCAGCAGGGTGGTAACACCTGCTTCACGGGCAATGCGCAGCGCGGCCAAGGTGGTCTCTAGGGCGCATTCCCACTGCCCGATGACGATCTGTGCCGAACGGATGGCGGCCTGAGCGGCTTCCACATCGGCCACCGCCAGGTGATCATTGGCACCAGTGACGACAATGATCGCGTTGTTGCCGCTGCCTTCATCCACCCAGATCGGGGCAACGCCCGTGGCCGCGGCGTCGGTCACGGCCACATAGCGTGTATCAAAGCCGAGCTTCTGATAGTGGTTGAGATAATCTTGGCCAAAAATATCTTGTCCCACTTTGGTGATCATGGTCACGGTTGCGCCCAGCAGCGCGGCCATGACAGCTTGATTAGCGCCTTTGCCGCCAAAGCCCATTTGGAAGCGACTGCCGGGGAGCGTCTCCCCGATTTTGGGCAGCCGCGGGGCATAGCTGACCAGATCAATATTGGACGCGCCCACGACACAGATCTTGGGCGCGTTCGTTGGATTTGTCATTGTTCCTCCTCATAAAACCGCCCATCTTTCACCCAGGGCGGTTAGCGGCTCCACTCATAAAGGGTTTTGCGCGCTAGGTGGTATTCGCTTTGGGGAATGCTGATCGAGGTTGCGCCCGCGGTGTCCACCTCGATGATTCGCTGGCTAACTGGCTCGTAGGCGGCGCGCGGGGCAACGGCGCCCTTGGCAACCAAAATACGTTGATGCTGGGGAACGATGCCAGCGCTTGTTAGCTGGTGGATACTCATGGGTGGAGTACGGTAGCTATCGAGCAACAGCAGGCCGCCCTTCCCGGGCGCATCACGATTCACTTCAATCACCGCGGTCAGCCCTTGGTCATGATAGCGGCGGCCCCCATGGCGGCGCTCGGGCTCCTCAAATTTGCCATCGCTCAAGGTGCGCACGCGTCCGGTAATGGGCAAGGTCGGCCCGTGGATCCGATCGACCTTGCCACCCACCTGGAGCGACACAGTTGCGCCGATCCCTGCCTGAAAACAGCTTTGGACCGCTTCGGGATCATAGATAGCCACGACCCAACCGTCGGCCTTTTGTTGCAAGAGTTGCTCCAAAATAATCGTGGCATCTCCCGCACTGCCGCCACCGATATTGTCGCCTAACTCAAAGAGGGCCACCGGGGTTTCGGTGCTATGGATCGCCATCTGCACCGCGGTGGCCGCGTCTGGCACTTGGGGCAGGAGCGCTTCGCGGCTCTCCCACATAAGTTGCGCCAACCGATCACATTCGCGGCGGGCCAGCTCGGCGTCGCCATCGGCCACCACGACGATACAGGGACCCATGGCTGGCACGTCGGCATATTGATAGCCAGCGGCAATGCTCGCCGCGAGAATGCCTGGTTTTTTCTCTAGCTCAATAGCCGCTTGCATCAGCGGATACATAGGGCCGCGGCTGGTGTTGTGGAAGGCGATGTTGAATAGGACCGGTGGCTTGGCGATGGCGGCCACGGGTTTGACTTCGCCACGAATGGTACGTACCAGCAGCTCGGCGGCCTGGAGCCCGCGCTCCGGCTGGTCGATATGAGGACAGGTCTTGTAGATGATGAGCGTCGTGGCATCGTGCACCAACTGTTCCGGCACATTGCCATGATAGTCATGGGTGACAAAGAGGGGAAAATCCGGCCCCACCACTTCCCGCACGCGACGCACCGTTTCGGCGTCGGCCTGAGGAAAATCTTCGGCAACCATCGCCCCATGCAGCGCCAGTAGCATCCCGTCGATCTGGGGCAGAGCGGCGCGCACTTGGTCGAGCAATTCGCCGATAATGGCCTCATAGGTGGCGCGGGTCAACGGCCCCGCGGGCGTGGCATCTGCGCCGATCAGGGGGTGTAGCTCAAAGTCATAGTCATCGGCACCTTTGATATAACCGGCCACCTCATGAAAGGTAGGTCGGTAGTGGGCAACGACATCCTCGCCACGAAAAATATGAAAATGTTCCAACGTGGTTGGATCCGCGGCGAAAGTATTAGATTCATGCATAAAACTGGCAATTGCAATGCGCATGTGGCGTTCTCCAGAGCTGTCAAACAAGAATTATGGATGGGGTAACGATACCAACGATAGGCGTGATTGTCAAAGCCATCGGTTTCGTAGGCTTGCGCTTATTTTTGACCCTTCACTCGCTCCACTATAATAAATTCCAATTTTGTGAAAAGCGCAAAAACAAGCAGGAAGGCTTGCGAGGGATGACAATATCGACCAAACGTAGTTCTTATACCCAGCTGACCATTATCCTTGGTACGCTCACCGCCTTTGGCCCTTTTTCCATTGACATGTATCTGCCTGGGCTCCCGGCCATTGCCCAGGAATTTCAGATTGATACGGCCGCTGTGCAGCAGACCCTGGCGGTCTTTTTCATTGGCCTCTCGTTGGGCCAAGCGCTCTATGGGCCGATCTCGGATCGGCTAGGCCGCCGTGCCCCCTTGCTCTTTGGCTGTGTGCTCTATGCCATTGCTAGCATTGGCTGTGCCTTTGCTCCCTCCATTGGCAGTTTGATCTGGCTGCGTTTTATCCAAGCGTTAGGTGGTTGCGCGGGGATGGTCATCAGCCGCTCGATTGTGCGCGATCTCTTTGATCAGCGCGAGTCGGCCCGGATGTATTCGCTGCTCATGTTGGTGCTGGGGTTGGCACCGATTACCGCGCCGCTCATCGGTGGTCAGCTCTTGCTCTTCTTTAGCTGGCGTGCCATCTTCTTTGTCTTGAGCGGCTTTGGCATTATCTGTCTCCTTTTGGTTCTCTTCTTACTCCAAGAGAGCCTGCCCGAGGAACGCCGGACTCGCACCAGTTTAGGGGCGGCGTTGCGTACCTATGGCGAGCTGTTGGTCGATGGCCGGTACATGGGCTATGCCCTGGCGGGTGGGCTGGCTTCCGGAGCCATGTTTTCCTACATCGCCGGTTCACCCTTTGTCTTTATTGAGCTCAATGGCGTCGCGCCGGAACGCTATGGGTTGATCTTTGGCACCAATGCCGTCGGCTTGATCCTGGCTTCGCAGATCAACCGCTGGTTGTTGACGCGCTACAGCAGCAGCCAGATTCTCACAACCGCCTTGGCCGTTACCGCTGGCACCGGCCTCTTGTTGGCGGGCGCGGCGCTGACCGGCGTGGGTGGTTTTCCCCTCATGTTGGCCTTGATCTTCTGCTGTATTGCCAGCACGGGGTTTGTGGGGCCGAATGCAACCGCCGCGGCCATGGCCCCCTACGGCTCACGCGCCGGCAGTGCGTCGGCCTTGCTGGGGGCAGTCCAATTTGCCATTGGGGCTAGCGCCGGTGCGCTGATCAGTGCGTTGCACAATGGCACAGCCCTGCCCATGAGTGGGACCATTGCCTTATGCGGCGTCGGTGCTTTTCTCGTTCTACAAGGGTTAGCCTTGCGGTCACCCGCGCCCTCTGCAGCCCATTAAACGCAGCAGGCAAACGCGCTTCGGGTTGGGGAGCTGAGCATAACGCCAACTATGTTCACGTTTTGTTCACGCCCCGCTCACGGTGCAGCTTTATGATGAAGCCATCTCAATCCTGTTCTGCAGGGTGGGCAAATCCAACAGACGCAACGAGCCCAAAGTGAGTCTGTTGGCAACCAACACCTGCCGGAACAACCATCGATATGGATGCAGCCCCGCTGAGGCTTTCACAGATCGCCCCAGCGCTGGTATGCAACAAAAACAGAAAGCAAGGAACGACTTATGGCATGGCAAATCGACTACGGTCACTCACACGTTCAATTTAGCGTTCGCCACATGATGTTAGCCAAGACCCGTGGCGAGTTTCAGAAATTTACGGGCACAGTCAACCTCGACGAGGCCAATCCAGCAGCTTCGACAGTTGATGTCCAAATTGAGGCCGCCAGCATCAACACGCGTGACGAACAACGCGATGGGCACTTGCGCTCGGGCGACTTTTTGGATGCCGAGAGCTACCCACAACTGACCTACAAAAGCAGCTCGGTAGAAGTAACCAGCGCCACCACGGCCAAGTTACATGGCGATCTAACCATTCGTGGTATCACCAAGCCCGTCACCTTGAATGTAGAATTTTTAGGGAAATCCAAGAGCCCTTGGGGTACCGAAAACTATGGCTTCGAGGCGCATACCAAGATCAATCGCAAAGATTGGGGCCTGACTTGGAACGCCACGCTGGAAACCGGTGGGGTCTTGGTCGGTGAAGAGATCACCATTGACATTGAGTTAGAAGTTGTCAAGCAGTAGGAATTGGGTCTCGCTCTCATCATGATCTAGCGGCGCTGCCGTGAGAGCCGTGTTTGCCCAGGGGATCGACTTTTTGAAAAGCCCACCCCTTGGGCCAATAGATTACAACCCTACCCAAACAAAAAGCCTGGCTATGTAGCCAGGCTTTTTGTTTCTACAGTAGTACACTCAAACAAGTCAACCAAAGGAGAAATCACCATGCAAAACACCCTTCGTTGGTTAGTATAGCATTGGTTTTCTCTACGTAAGCTTGCAAGATGCTGTCAACCCCGATCCGCGCTTAGCCACGCTTGGTCGTTGGCTCAGTCACGGCACCCAAGCGTGGCATGGGCAGCGTCAACGGTGGTTTCAGTTCCAACTGCCAAAGGCCATAGACCAGCGGAATGAGTCCACAGGCCCAGAGCGCCAGCACCAGCAACTGCACCCAATCGTTGGTCGAAAATGCCAATAAAAAGGTCGTAACCTGAAAAAAGACAGTCGTGACACAGAGAATAAGGACAATCTTCAAGACAACGGTATAACCGACCAAAAAGTGACGAAACCAAGCAGGCTGGTGGGATCGGGCGCGATAGGGGCCGTTGTGTAGCATATACATGGGAGGTTCTCCTTCCAACAAAAACAGAACCGATGTTCTATTTTATTATAGCAGAGAACCCACCAATCGACAAACTAGACCGCTCATTTGTTCTATTTTCTTTTGCGTAGTCCAGAACGAACCTAAGCAATCTCTACGCCAGCCAGGGCGCGCGTGAGCGCCACCGTTGTGGTCGCCAATTGCTGAATGCGCTCTTGAATTGGCTGCGCCGCCACATACATGGTCGGCTGGCGATCATCACCAAAATCTTCGCCAAGGGCATACACAAAACGGGGAATGACCATACAACGGTAGTCCAACATCAGGTCATTGGCGATATTCATCACCGACATATAGCTGCTACGTCCACCGGCGGCACAGAGAAAGCCCACCAATTTCTGGTTCCAGGCTCGCCCCATCAGCTCCACCAAGTTTTTCGTCACGGCGTTGACATCAAAGGTGTAGATGGGTACCGCGAGAATAACCGTTTGCGCCGCGGCAATGGCTTGCTTGATCTCCACCGTATGCGGGTGATCAGAGGAGGAGCCAGCATCACAAAAAGGCAGCGAATAGGCACGCAGATCATAGAGCGGAGCTTCGACGCCCAGTTCCTGGAGATTGCGCACCATTTGGTTGGCAAGTACATAGGATCGGCTCTGACGGTGCAAAGAGCAGCTGATTACAATAATATTCACAGCGGGTTATTCCTCTCAACGGGTTGCTGGCTGAGCACTTGGCTGAAAAGCGCGCGGCTCGGATGCTATACCGAATTTTTTACTTTTCAGAAGCTGGCTCAACCGTCTGGGAGATCGTACAGGGGAAAAACGTTTTGGATCAGGTAGGATTCACGCGCTCCCTATCATATAATAGTCCGCGGCTTTCGCAAAGTCGCGATCGGGCACTCATCACTTGGCATCACGATAAAACTCCTCTACTTGGCCCACCAACAAGGGCGCGTGCTACAATATAGCATGCAGGATGAATTCTCAGAGGTGACAGGTTTTGCAAAACCTGTCACCTCTTCACAACCTCGTCATGCGGGAAGAGCGCAACACTTGGTAAACACTGGAGTCGTACCGTGTTTGCGTAAGTTCGATAATAGCATAAGGAGAGCAAGCGAATGACCATTGGCACATTGGAAGCAATCTGGCTCAAGCGTGCCCGGCGCGGGGTGATGGACGCCAAGGAACAGGCCGCAGCCAAGGCCAATCGCGGTTTGGTTGGCAATGCGGATCAAGGCGGCAAGCGCCAAGTGACGATCATCGCCCGCGAAACTTGGGATCAGCTGATGGACGAAACGGGCGCGCGGCTCGACCCCAGTGTACGCCGCGCCAACTTGCTGATCAGTGGGCTCGACTTGGCGCAAAGCCGCGGCAAGATCTTGCAGATTGGCCCAGTGCGGATTAGCATCTATGGCGAAACCAAACCCTGTGAGCGGATGGATGAAGCCCACCCCGGTCTGCGGCAAGCGATGTATGATAACTGGGGTGGCGGCGCTTTTGGTCAAGTGCTCGACGATGGCGAGATTGCCGTGGGGGATGCCGTTCAGTGGTTCGTGCCCGAAGAGGTAGGTGGCGCATGACCGCAGAGAAGGTTCGTGATTTGCTGGTGCGCCTGGCCCACACGCCAACCTACCTCACGCTCCTGCTGAGGAGTAAGCCCCAAAGCGCCCTAACCAAGGCTGCGCACCCGGACGAATGGTCGGCAATGACAATCGTGGCTCATCTCCGTGCTGCCGACGATATTCTGAGTTATCGTATTTATGCCGTGCTCGTGCGCGATACACCGTTGCTACCAGCGTTGGAAGAACGGACTTGGGCCGCGGTTGCCGGTTACACAACGATGGATCTCTTCTCCTCCCTGACCACCTTTGCTGCCCGCCGCACGGAACTGGTGGCGGCCTTACAACGGTTGCCCCCTGCGGCGTGGGAACGCACCGGCATTCACGATGTCACTGGCCCTTTTTCCTTGTGGACGCTTGTTGAAAAGCTTGTTACCCATGAAGAAGAACACTGCCAACAAGTGGCTGCCCTCTTTACCGCGTAACACCTCATTCAATCCATGTTTGCTTCAGGAGAGAAGTCATGAAATCGCTTTTAGAAAAACTTAATTTACGCGCCACTAATGCTGGCGCTTGTACTGGCCCCGCAGGCTGGATCGAAGACCCACGGGGTGAGAAGCTCGTTTCCTATAACCCCACAACCGGCGAAGCGATTGGCAGCGTCATCCAGGCCACCAACGCAACCTATGATCAGGTCGTAACCGCGGCCCAACAAGCCTTTGCCACTTGGCGGATGCTCCCCGCGCCCAAGCGGGGGCTGGTCGTGCGCGACTTGGGCAGTGCGCTGCGGGATTTGCTCGAACCCTTAGGCGAGATGGTGACCTTAGAAATGGGCAAAATTCGGGCCGAAGGCATTGGCGAAGTGCAGGAAATGATCGACATTTGCGATTTTGCCTTGGGCCTGTCACGCCAGCTCTATGGCCACACCATGCACTCCGAACGCCCTGGTCACCGCATGTATGAACAGTGGCACCCACTAGGCCCCATTGGCATTATCAGCGCCTTTAACTTTCCGGTGGCGGTCTGGTCGTGGAACGCCGCCTTGGCCGCGGTCTGTGGCGACACCATGATCTGGAAACCGTCGCCAACGACCCCGCTCGTCTCGGTAGCAGTCCAACACATCTGCAATCGTGTCATGGCTGATCATGGGCTCAGTGGCATCTTTACCCTAGCTATCGGCAGTAATGAAGCCATTGGGGAAGCGCTGATCAACGATCCACGCCTACCGCTGATCAGTTTCACCGGCTCGATCCGCGTGGGCCGGCAGGTCGCGGCCACCGTTGCCAGCCGGCTCGGTCGCACGATCCTGGAGCTTGGCGGCAATAACGCCATTGTGGTCACCGAAGATGCCAACTTGGATCTCGCCATGCGCGCCATTGTTTTTGGGGCAGTGGGTACGGCTGGGCAGCGCTGCACCACAACACGCCGCATTATTGCCCATGCCAGCATTGCCGCGGAATTGACCGAGCGCCTCGTGCGCGCCTACAAAACCGTGCCGATTGGCGATCCCATGCAGGCCAGTACGCTCATGGGTCCGCTTGTATCGGCCCAGTCGGTGGCGGCCATGCAGGCCGCGGTGGCGCAAGCCCAGGCCGATGGCGGTACAGTCCTCACCGGTGGGAAGACCATCCCCGAAAAAGGGCCTCATTTTGTGGAACCCACCATTATCCAAATGCCCCAGCAGAGTGCGCTAGTTTGTGAGGAGACCTTTGCACCGATCCTCTACATCATGACCTATGCAGATCTGGAAGAGGCCATTGCCCTGCACAATGGAGTGCCACAGGGTCTATCGAGCGCCATCTTCACCACCAACTTGCTCACCGCCGAACGTTTCCTCGCGGCAACTGGCTCGGACTGTGGTATTGCCAACGTCAACATTGGCACCAGCGGGGCCGAAATCGGTGGGGCCTTTGGTGGCGAAAAGGAGACAGGCGGCGGGCGCGAATCGGGCTCCGATGCCTGGAAAGGGTATATGCGTCGCCAGACCAATACCATCAACTGGACAAGCGAGCTACCCCTGGCCCAGGGGATTCAGTTTGGGTAAGGGCGCCTTGATATGATTGCGTTAGGGGGTGACTGGGAGTGAGTTCTAGCTTGATTTCCTTCTGAATTTCTGCTATACTGAATTTCAGTATAGCAGAAATTCAGAAGGAAATCACTATGAGTATCCATGTCCAAGTAGCCCAAAGAGGTGTGATTACACTGCCAAAGAGCTTACGTGACACCTATCATATTAAAACCGGTGATATTTTGAGTGTTATCGATTTGGGAGAGGGTAAGTTTTTGTTGAGTTGTACTCCTTCGCGGGTAGATGAGTTACTCGACAGTCTGCGTACTTCCCTGGAAGCCGAAGGCGAAAATTTAGAAAAAATGTTAACACGCCTACGTGCAAAACGAGAGAACCGTCGTGTCGAACCACCGATCCCCTAAAGTTTTTCTAGATACCAGTGTTTTGATTGCTGCCATTTTCTCAGCCACAGGCGGCGCGCGCGAAATTCTTCGTCTTGGCGAAATTGGCGCGATTCAGATCGTAGTCAGTCAGGATGTCGTAGTCGAACTCGAGGAGAATATTCTCAAGAAGAGACCTCAAGCTTTGGCAGTCATTGCGCTTGTACTGGATAACAGCGCCGTTACGCTCGTTGAACCACCAAGCATTGGAACTGTACAACGATGTCAACACTTCTTGTCGTACGCCGACGATGCCGTTGTGTTAGCGGCGGCCCTGGATGCGCAGGTAGACTGTTTTGTGACACTTGATCGTCAACATTTCTTGAAAAATTCGCTGGTACCAGCGACGTTGCCCCTGTTGATGGGCACACCAAGCGACTTTCTGGCCTGGTATCGTAACCAATACGGGTGACCTTTCCCGTTGTTTATCTGCGTTTCTCACTTCCACCGCTCGCGTTGGCGGCTTCATAGGCTGGCAGCCGCAATGTGACCTGGGTATACTCGCCCACATGGCTGGTCACTTCCAGCGTGCCGCCAACAACAGCCAACATGGTGCGGTGAATTTCTAGGCCCTGCTGACTACTCTGAAGTTGCTTCTCTGTTGGCTGTAAACCGATCCCATCATCACGCACTTGAATGACAAGACCACTTTCGTCGCCAATCTTGATTTGGAGATGCAAGGGCTGATTAGCCGCCCCACCGCGGGCATAGCGGGCGGCATTGCGCACGGCTTCGCGCGCCGCGTAGAATAAAACTTCGACGGTGAGATGGGGCAACTGTTGCAGCCGTTGCTCGGCCTTAGGCTCTACGTGCCAGGCCACACTGTCAAACGATTCGGGCAGTTCATCGGCTAGCAGATGTTGGAGCGCGGCAATGAGCCCCATACGCGCCACCGCGGGGGTGCTGCGCGCGGGCATTTCGCGCAGGAGATCGGAGATCTGCCGATGGACATCCATGAGCACGGTTGTAGCATTGGGGATGGCCGAGGCACCATCACCCCCCAAAGCAATCAAGGCCGTGTGTACCTGCGGCAAAATATCATCATGCAGCACACGCCGAGTCCGCCGATCCAACAGCTGGCTTTCGGCCAACCGCTGGCGTTGTAATAGCATGAGGCTGCGGGCTAACTCGGCACTCGCGCGGGTATCGATCAACCGTTCACCGCTGGCCCGGGCAATCTCAATCTCTTCCTGCGTATACAGACCATCGTTCTGCTTCGGCCCCAAGAGAAAAAGGCCGATCAGCCCGCGCTCACTCCAGAGTGGTACGGCCCAGAGAAAGCCATCGGCACTTTCGGGATCCAGGGGCAGCCCAATCATCTCGGGGTGGTTGAGTTGGGCGGCCCAAGCCCCAAAGGCGGGTAGTTGGACTGACTGTTGCGCTGGGTAGACCAAAGGCGGGCCAACCAGCGGCGCCAGGGGACCAACGGCGATGAGATAGGCACGGCGCACATTAAGGACATCGTGGCAGAGGGTGGTAAAAAGGGCCGAAATATCAACAGTAGGAGGTGGTTGCGCGGGCCAACTCGTTTCGACGGTGTTATTGGCCTTAGCATCGCCATCCGGCAGGTAGAGCAGCCGTTCATAGAGATGTTGACTGCCCAAGAATGGACGTAGCTGGCGCATATACTCTTCATGACGGGCATAGGAGCGCCAGCCGAGCAGGGCATAGAAGAAGACCAGCAGGACCGTCGCCATGAGGAGGTTGTAGATGGGACGCACTTGCAGGGCAAAGGTCAGCCCGACCACGCTGCCAAAGCCAATCGCCAGCAAACTGGCATTCAGCCAATGGCGGCGCAATTCCCCGCGCGGCAACGTTTTGCCCGTGAAGATCTCATACGCCACAATCGCTT
>JAHBVH010000124.1 GCA_019637645.1 Caldilineaceae bacterium | reverse complement strand
CGCGGCAACCCGCGCGGATTGGCACGGGCTATAGCTTTCTCTATGGCTACTCAATCAACCGCCGCTGGCTAGATCGCCCGGTTGATCCAGGGATCGCGCTCTTGCGCGTGGATGACGCCGCGGGTAATCTCTTGGGCTTGTGGTCGAATTTTGCCTGCCATTCGGTGGTGCTGGGGTACGATAGCTACCTCGTCAGCGGTGACTGGCCGGGCTATGCCATGACCAAACTAGAAGAAACGCTGGGTGGGAATGTCACTTGTCTGTTCACCCAGGGGGGCGCGGGAGATGTCAATCCGCTGGTCTCTGGCGTGCGGCAACGGCTGCGTAGTGGTCATCCGGTGACGGCTATTGGCAATGTCAGCACCTATTATGGGGCTAAGGACGATCCGCAAGGGTGGAATATTGGCGACCGGGGCGGCGGCACTTTTGAAGAAGCCGCTGAGGTGGGCGATGCCTTTGCCGAAGAAGTGCTACACACGCTGAAAACGATCCAAACTACGGCGACGATTACCCCTTGTTGGGCTGAACAAGTGATTGTCAATGCCGCGGCGGAGCCAGGCGAGCACCCCAACCGCGTCAAACCGCCGCTGCTGACCGATCTGGCCGATAATCTGCGGGAAGACAATATTCCCGCAGAGATCCAGCTCGTCAAGCTAGGTGATCTTGTGCTGGTGAGCGAGCCTGGAGAGGTTTTTGGCGAGACGGCGTGGAAGCTTAAAGAGCAGCTGCGTGCTTTGGGCTATAAGACACCCGCACTGGTGAGCTATGCCAACGGCTGGCTCGCCTACCTCCCCGAACCTGGAGCTTTCCCGGAGGGTGGTTACGAACCGCATTGGGCGGTTTCGCTCAATATCAGCAAACAATTCCAACCGCGTGTGCGCGCCGCCATTGACCCTGTGCTTCAGAAAGGCATCCGTTAACGGCTGTTGCTGCACCTGTTAAAAAGAACGGAGTGGGTGCAAGACTCCGCGGGTTTTGAAAACCCGCGGAGTCTTTTGTTTTGATGAGGACTTAATAACGCCGGCGAAAGCCCGCTCAAGCGGGCGTTGTTCACTAGCCTGTCGCTTCCGTGCCAGGCGGTCTCACAAACGGGGCAAGCAGGCCCCTGTTCATAAACGGTGCGAATGAACCAGACACCGCTGGTCTGGTCTCTTTTTTGCGTTCTGCCTAAAAAACTATGCACTCTTTTTGACAAAAAGCACAGTTGACAAGCTGCGATATTGGTATACAATAAAACCGGTCTAGAAAAATACCATAACGGGTAATCGATTCTTCTGCTGGAAAACGAGGTAGTCATGGCTAGATATCTCTTGCTGCGGCTCATTGGTATTGTTGGCGTCATCTGGTTGATCGGTACTATCACCTTTTTCCTCATGCACGCCATTCCTGGCGGACCTTGGGATGAAACCAAAGCATCCTTGCCGCCGGAAGTAAAAGCCAATATTAGCCGCAAATATGGGCTGGATCGACCCCTCTATGCCCAATATATTGGGTACTGGGTCAATCTGGTGCGTGGTGATCTGGGCATTCCCTATTCTTCGCCTACCGAAACAGTAACGTCACTCATTGCACGTTCCTGGCCGGTGAGCGTACAACTAGGGCTCTATGCCATTGCGCTGGCCTTTCTCCTCGGTCTACCCCTGGGGCTGGTGGCGGCCCTCCGCCAAAATTCATGGATCGATCACCTTGCCACTACCGTGGCGACCTTTGGGTTGGTGACCCCCAACTTTGTGCTAGCTATCCTATTAATTTGGCTCTTTAGCCGCACGCTAGGCTGGCTACCCGTGGGGGGGTGGGATAGCCCCAAACACATGATCCTGCCCGTCATCACCTTTGCGCTCGGGCCGATGGCCATCACCGCGCGGTATACACGCACCGCGGTGTTGGAAGTGCTCCACAGCGATTATGTTCGCACGGCGCGTGCCAAAGGGTTACTCAACCGCACCGTCGTTGTGCGCCATATTCTGCGTAATGCGCTCATCCCCATGATCACCGTCCTGGCACCGATGGCTGGGCTCTTGGTGACGGGCTCGATCTTTGTGGAGAGCATCTTCCGTGTGCCGGGGATTGGGCGTTTCTTTAGCCAGAGTATCTTCCAGCGCGACTATCCGCTGATCATGGGGCTGACGCTCTTTTATTCGTTGATTGTTGCGGTGGCTTTTTTGATTACCGATCTCCTCTATGTCGCGGTTGATCCACGGATTGATTTCGAGAAGAGCGTATGAGTACAGCTGCTACAACCCACCCACCTCGTTTGACCATGCAACAAAGCCGCCCGCGCGGTCTCTATCGCGATGCGTGGCAACGCTTTGGCCGCAATCGTTTGGCTTTGTTTGGGTTTGTCATTGTTCTCCTCATCATCCTGGCCGCGATGGGCGCGCCTCTCATCGCCCCTGCTGGTTATGATCACCAAGTCTACGCCGATGCCTATCTCTTTCCCAGTTGGGACCATTGGATGGGGACCGATAGCCTCGGGCGCGAAGTCTGGGATCGCGTGCTCTATGGCGCGCAAATTTCCTTGCTGGTGGGTGTCCTGAGCCAACTATGGGCCTATGGTGTCGGCGTGCTCCTTGGGGCGTTGGCTGGTTTTCGCGGAGGGCGGACCGACTACATCATTATGCGTTTGGTCGATGCGATGGCGGCTTTCCCTTCGCTGCTCTTTGCCATTTTGGTCATGTCGGCGCTCGGCGGGGGGCTCTGGCAACTCATGGTCGCGATTGGGCTCACCAACTGGATCACCGCCTGTCGGTTAACACGCGCCCAACTTCTGCAACTGCGTGAAGCCGAATATGTGACGGCAGCACGCGCGGTAGGGGCGCGCAACAACTATATTATCTGGACTCATCTGCTTCCCAATGCCTTGTCACCGCTGATCATCGGCCTGACGGTGGGCATCCCTGGCGCGATCTTTGCCGAAGCCGGGCTCAGCTTTTTGGGGCTAGGGCTTGCCCCGCCCACGCCAAGCTGGGGGCAGATGGTCAGCGAGGGGCGCGAATTTATCAGTTACTACTGGCACTTAGCCGTCTTCCCGGCTCTCGCCATTGCCTTGATGATGCTGGGCTTTACCTGGCTGGGCGATGGGCTACGCGATGCGCTTGATCCACGCAGCCAGCGCTAGGCAAAAGCTGACTGGTTTTCAAAACTGGTCAGCTTGAAGCGCCACACGCCGCTTGTGTGGGTACGAAATTTTATTTTATCTGCAATGACACAAGGAGAAAACACAATGGCAACGCATGAAATGGCTGATGCGCGTTGGTTGATGAACCGCCGTGCTTTCCTGCGCAATCTGGCATTGGCCAGTGCTGGGGCCGCGTTGGTGGCCTGTGGCCCTGTCCAACCCGGTGGCGCACCAGCCCCAGCTGCTGGTGGTGAAACGGCCCTGGCAGCCACTCCCGGTGGTGAAGCTGTCACGGTGTTGGGCGATGCCCTGCCTGCCGATGCGGCTAGCTATGATCAGCAGATCTACCGGGCGATGGTCTTTACCGAGCCCCAACACATGGAGCGCGCCGCGGGTGTTGGCGGCAGCGGTTCCTTCTACCCCTTCTATACCACCGAACCGCTGACCAAGATCAATGAAGATATGGAGCTGGTGGGGGCTGTCGCGGAAAGTTGGCAGTTGGAAGAGGATGGCCTCACCTGGACCTTTATCATTCGCCAGGGTTTACAGTGGAGCGACGGGACACCGCTTACGGCCAAAGATGTCGAGTTTACCTATCAGCGCATGGCCCACCCGGATGTCGCGTTTGACTGGGCTTGGTTCTACTACGACATTGAGAATCTGGAAGAGGTCTCCACCGGGGCCAAGCCAATGAGCGATTTGGGCGTTAAGGTGGTCGATGACTACACCATTCAGATGAAGATGAAAGCGCCCGCCCCCTATTTCCCCGACAAAACCCTCATGGTGACCATTTCACCCGCCCATGTAATCGGCGAGATCAACGGCCCCGTCGATTGGTCCACCGATCCGGCGACGGCGGTGGCTTCGGGGCCATTCAAATTGGCAAAGTGGGACAAGGGCAAGGAGATCGTCTTTGTTGCCAATGAGAAGTACACCGGCGTCTTTAAGCCCTATCTCAAAGAGATCCGTCTGTTGGTGGGGGCGCAGGATGCAGTCATGGCCGCGTATGAAGCGGGTGACATTGATGCCGTGGCCTACGAAGGGCTCAACATCAGCCCGGCGGATATTGCCCGCGCGAAAGAAGATCCCGAAGGCTGGGGGTTGCACTTCTATGACGACTGGGGCACCTATATGTTGGTCTTTAACAACGCCATGGCCCCCTTTGACAACCCCAAAGTCCGCCAAGCCATCGCCCGCGCGGTTGACAAAGCGGCCCTGGCCGCCTCCGCTGGCCGCGATCTGAGCACCCCGGCTTTTGCCTTGCTCGGTCCTGGTTTCCCGGCCCACAACCCGGCCCTTCAGGAGGTCAACTCCTATGATGTCGCCGCGGCGCAAGCCCTCTTGGCCGAAGCGGGCTATCCCAATGGCGAAGGCTTGGAAGAACTTACTTGCACCACCTGGGGGCCACTCAACCCGCTCCGCAAGGGCTGGATCGAAGGCGTGTTGGGCCAATTGAAGACCAACCTCAACCTCAATATCAAGCTCGATGTGTTGGAGATTGGTGTCTTCTATACGGAAAAGGCCAAACACGTCTATCCCTTTACCTTCCAACAATATCAATATGACTATATCGACCCCAGCAATATGCTTGGCCTTTTCACCACGGGGCGGTATGATTATTCCAATCCCGACTACGATGCATTGATCGATGAAGCGGATCACTTTACTGGCCCCCGCGAGGAGCGGATGGCGATCTACCAGGAAGCCGAAAAGCTCCTGGTGGAGGATGCCGGTGGCGTCTTCCTCTTCTGGGTGCGCACGGCCCAATTCTGGCGCTCGTACCTCAAAGGGAAATCCCTGGATCCCAACAAGGATGGCATCGTCGCCTTCCGTGGTGACAAACTGGGCTTAACCCATTACACGATCTATGTAACGACTGAGCGCGACCCGATCAGCTAATGATACGGAGTGATGCAGCGATGCGGCGATTGAGCTTGTCGAAATCGCCGCATCACTGTATCAACCAACTGCTTGTCAAGGAAAACCTATGAATGTTGCCGATATTCGCCGGCTAACCCCGGCTGTAGAAAACTATGCCTACTTTCAGACGAGTGGTTTCTCGCCCAAACCTGATCCGGTCATCGAGGAAGTGGTTCGCCTAACGCGCTTTTATAGTCAAGGCCCCGCGATCCCGGGCATCTATAGCAAGATGCTCGAAATTTTGGAAGAGACGCGCGCCAAAGTAGCGCAAAGTCTGAATGTCACCGCGGATGAAATCATCCTAACCGAAAATACAACCATCGGGATCAATGTGATCGCGACGGGGATCGATTGGCAGCCGGGCGATAATCTGATTTTAAGTACACATGAACATCCAGGAAATCGCATTCCCTGGTATAATCTGATCAAGCGCTATGGTGTCCAATTGCGCTTTCTCAAAGTCCACGAAGATGACGAACAGATGTTGGACGAGCTAGAAAGCCTCATGGATGGCCGGACGCGCCTGCTGAGTTTAAGCCATGTCTCGCGGCGGACAGGCCATCGGCTGCCCGCCCAAGCGATGACCGCCTTGGCCCATCAACATGATATTCCCGTGCTCTGGGACGGGGCGCAATCCTATGGTGCCATCCCCGTTGATCTCCAAGCGCTCGATTGCGATTTCTATACCTTTAGTGGTCATAAATACATCATGGCCCCCCAAGGCACGGGTGGCTGTTATATCCGGCGGGACCGTATTGAGTGGGTGAAGCCCAGCTGGATCGGCTCCCATTCGCAGAAAGACTTCGACCAAGTCGGCGGCTTGACTTTGCTGGACGAAGCCAAACGCTTTGAATTTGGTACGCGTAATCTGGCCGATCAAGGCGGTTTTGGCAAAGCCTTGGACCTCTGGCAAGCGATTGGGTGGGAGAATGTCTTTACGGCCATTGAAGCCTACACCGATCGGATGAAAGCCGCGTTGGTCGCGTTGCCGGGGGTTGTCTTAGAAACACCGTTGCCCTATGCCAAGTCGTCGGGCATTGTGACGGTCTCCGTGCCGGGCTTTACTTCGGCAGGGCTCTGTGCTAGTCTATTAGAGCATGAACGTATTCTCGCTTCGCCGCTCGAACAGGACACCGCCATGGTGCGGATTTCGACCCACGTGTTTAACACCGATGAAGAGATCGACCGCCTGGTCAGTGGCATCCAGCGGATCCAAAAAAGTGGCTATTAACCATAAAAGACCTGACAGGATTACCAAACCTTGTCATCTGGTTGGCGCTGTGGTTCCCACAGCCGCCAACGCAAGATTCTGTCAGGTTTGAAGGGCGTTAAAGCTGCGCTAGCTAACAATTTAGTGGCAAGATGCTGCAACCGTTAACGCGGGCGACCCTGCCAGATCAGGCGGCGCGGGCGCTCAAACAATTTATTATCGACCAACAGTTTCTACCAGGCGTACAATTGCCCTCGGAGCGCCAACTCACCGAACTGTTGGGGGTGAGCCGCACGGTTGTGCGGGAAGCGCTTCAACTGTTGGTGGCCGAAGGGCTGTTGGTCAAAGCGCCCAATCGTGGTATCTTTCTGCGCGAGTTTGACACGGATCTGGTCGAACAGCAACTGCGCGCCATGCCCCCTACATCCACCCAAACGCGCAGTTTGCTCGAAGTGCGTGCTGCGTTGGAGATTGGCGCGTTGACCTTTATCGCCCAACGGGTAACCGCGACCGAGCTAGCCGACTTAGCGGCCCTGGTGGCGGAGATGCGCCGTCGCATGGCCGCGGGGCTGCCCATTGGGGATCAGGATCAAGCCTTTCATGATGCCTTGCTCCAGGCCGTGCATAATCCCACCTTCAGCTATTTTAAACGGTTGATCCAAGAGGCCATTGGCGTTTCTGCCTTGGGCTTCACCCTGACCAACGCCCGCCCGGCTGACCGGCACATGGTCGAGACCGCGGAACAGATTGTGGCGGCGCTTGGCGCGGCCGATGTCGATGGCGCGCAACGGGCTATGCGCGCCCATCTGTTGACGAGCCGACCACCCGAACAGGCGCGGGTCTTTTTATTTGTCGATGATGAAGAGATCGCCGAACTACATCACCTGACTCGGCGCGTGACACCTGCCCACCGCTATCCGCACAACCCGGTGCTCAAGGCCGATTATCCTTGGGAAGGTGACGGAGTCTTGCCCGCGGCAACGGTCCTCTATGATCGGGAGCAGATGATCTACCAGCTTTGGTATCACGGCTGGCAACAACTTTCCCCGCGCGAAGAGTTATTTGCCCTTTGCTATGCCACCTCGTTGGATGGCATTCACTGGCGCAAACCCGCGCTGGGCCTGGTGGAATTTGAGGGTTCTGGGGATAACAACTTGCTCTGGTCGTGGGGTAATTTGCTCCAAGGCGATGTCACCTCGGCCACGATTCTGCCGCCCGTTGCGGCTCAGCAACCGCCGGTCTATCACATGGTCTATGTGGGTGCGGGGCTACATTCCCTGGGCGTGGGCGTTGCTACCTCGTCTGATGGCCTACAATGGAAGCCAGCTACGGATAAGCCGGTTACCCTCAATGAAGAAGCACCCGTGGGCGACTTGCTCTATTGTCTACCCGAGCCCGACGCCAATCGCATTGCGGCCTACTACCGCATCCCGCTACGCGCCCGCGCCAATGCCACCATTGGGCGAATGGAAAGCTATGATCTCCGCCATTGGACCGGCCACCGCCCGATCTTAACCACCGACGACGCCGATCCTGCCGACGCCGAGCTGGTCGGCTTGACGCCTTTTCGCTATGGTATGTTGACCTTGGGCCTGCTGTGGGTCCATCGCCGTGAGGCGGGTACCACTGAATTACAACTGGCCTGTAGCCGGGATGGTGTCACTTGGCGGCGTGTGGGCGAGCGCCAACCCTTGCTCATGCCTGGTGTGCCGGGTGCCTTTGACCAACAAAGCGTGTCGCGGGCGACGAGTCCGATCGTCATGGGCAATGAACTCTGGTTCTACTATGCTGGTGCTGTCGCACCGCTCCACAGCCGCCGCGAACCGGCCTATCAAATGGGGCTCGCGACACTGACGGTGGATCGCTTTGTTGCCTTGGAGGCCGATGCCGAAGAAGGCGCCGTGACCACCACGGTCTTGACCTGTGGCGACCAAACCCATCTGTTGGTCAATGCGGTGGTCAACCCGGGTGGCTATTTGCTGACCGAAGTCCTCGACGCCGCAGGCAACCCCATCGCTGGCTTTACCCGCGACGATGCCCTGCCCTTTGCCGGTAGCACGATCTATCAACTGATTGCGTGGCGCACCCAACCTGACCTACGTGCGCTGACGACCCAGCCGATTCGCTTCCGTTTTATTCTCCACCAGGCCGCGCTGTATGCCTTTCGGTTGGCCCACCCCAATGCCCGCGCCAGCGATCTGCTTGCTGGCATTTGCTAGGCGATGCGATGGTAACCAAGGCCGGATTTCGGCTCTTCACCGCATTGGCTCGTATTGGTGAAGGTCACGATCGGGCATCTTTATCCCCAATAACCGTAGGCGCTGTTCCGATGCCTCTGCCAGGGCCTGCCAGGGCAAGGCCGTTTCTGCCTCATAGCGTTTGAGCCACCAATAGCCATAATAGAGATAGATGCCGCGACGGAGACCGGCGGTCGTATTGCGTCCCCCCGTGTGCCAAATGGCGCTGTTGATAAAGACCGCATCGCCAGGCGCAGCATAGATCGCCACCTCGCCGGGTAGTGGTTGTTTCAACTTGTCCGCGGGGGGGAGCGCTTCCCCGCGGTGGCTCTTGGGAATCACACGCGTCGGCCCACGGGCTGCGCTCATTTCGTTGAGCATGAGGATGGTGTTGATGGCGAGGGGGCGGTCGCCAGGGAAGACAAAATCGCGATGCCAGTAGCGTTCGGGAAAGGTGCTGCCCGGCTCTTGGCGCAGAAGATCATACTGGAGTAGTTGGAGCTGTTGCCCAAAGATGGCGCGTTGTCGTTCCACGATTGGTGGATGCTCGATCAGATCGATAAAAGCTTGGTATTTGAGCAAGCGATGTTGATTGACCTTGGGCTTTTCTAGCTCCCAAACCCGGTCAAACTCGGCCTGGATCAAGGCCAGTAGATCTCCGGTCAAGACCCCGGGGACATGCAGATAGCCATATTCAAGAAAAAAGTCTTTTTCCCTAGCGGTAATCATTGGGTCGCTTCCTTTTGCAGCGTAGGCTGTCTAGTCGGTGGGTGCATTATAAGAGGGCTAACCGACCATCGTCAAATCATTGTCAATTTTCATTGACAATTTTTCCAGAAGCGACGCAGGCCCAACCGCCATTGAACCCGTTTTTCGGGATAACTTGACAAAGATCACCGGCCACAGTAAGATTGCTCCCACCGGCGGCAGTGTCTGCCAAGGGTATCCTGATCAACCTGACCGCCAAGGCTTTTCTATCAACACCCTTTGCTCGCTAACCCAAGCACACTCACCCAAGCATACTTACTATGTCTGATCTGATTACCCTGACCGCGATTGCCGAACAGGTCTGGCCCTTTCATCGCGCCCATGCCATTGGCGACATGATCGGCCTAAACCTGACCCACCCCCGCTTTGTGTTGGAAAATGTGGACCTAGGCCGCCGCCACGACGAAACCTGCCGTGGCGACTTTGTAAAGTTCAAGGAATGGGGATTGCACGTCGTTCTCTGTAAAGGTGGGCCCGTCTGGTATGATCCCAACTACCGTGGCGATTGGCTGGCCCAAGTCGCTGAACGTACGGGCCGCGAAGACGAAACCATGTTTCTGGGCTGGGGCGTCCGCCATCCCACACAATTGGTGCTGGCCATCCTCGACCGCTTCCTCGGTAACGTGGAAGCCAATCCGGATCAAGTCCAGTTGATTCAACGGGTGGCCGATCTGGACACGGCCCAGGCCACGGGCAAAGTCGGGCTGCTCATGGGGCTGAACAGCAGTGTTTGGTTTGGTGATAGCCCCGGTGTGCTACGCATGTTTGCGCGGCTGGGCTTGCGCCATATTACCCTAGCCATTTCTGGCCGTGAACTGGGCTATGATGGTTACGATGAAACGCGTTCCGGTGGCAAGCTCACCGCGCTGGGCGTGCGGCTGATCCAGGAGATGAACGCCTGTGGCATCTTGGTCGATATTTCGCACCTCAATGACCCCTGTTCGCTTGATGTGATTGCGGTGTCGCCCCGGCCTGTGATCGCTTCGCATTCTAATCCGCGTGCCCTCACCGGTTCGCTGCGCGACATGCCCGATGCAGTGATGCGCGCCTTGGCGCAAGCTGGCGGGGTTTTGGGGTTGATGCCGCCGATCAGTCGCCCAACCGGTGCTCCGCCCACGGGGGCTGGCCCCCTGCACGCTGTTCCCCGCCAGGAAGTGGACGAGACCGTGCGCTTTATTCGCTATGCCGTCGATGTGATGGGGATTGACGCGGTCGGGATCGGCACCCATTTTAACAGTGCTGCCCTGCCGTGGGTGACCTATGGCTTGCTCAACGCGGGGTTTTCTGCCACGGATACGGCCAAGATCATGGGCGGCAATTATGTGCGGGTGTTACGACAGGTGCTGCCAGCGTGACAGAGGACAGTAGATACGCAAGATTTTGCGTATTTACCGCGGTAGGGCAGAGGACAGTAGATACGCAAGATTTTGCGTATCTACCGCGGTAGGACAGAGGGTAAAGGACAAAGAACATGAGTACAGTGGTTGAAATTGATGGGGTGGATATTCGGTCGGCGGGGGTGTTGAATCGGGATTGTGCGTTTCCGATTACGAATTTATCGAAGCGCTGTCCTGGCGATCAGATTTTTCAGAACATGCCGATCTATTTCGGGGGCTGGCCAGATGGGACGGTAGCCCCGGCGATTACGGCTGTGCGGCACGAGATTACGGATCAGGCGAGTTGTGCGCCGTGTGTGCCGGATGGCTGTCGGAATCCAGTGGTGAAGACGGTGATCGACGCCTGCGAAATGTTTGCGCCCAATATGCGCTGCATTGGGTTAGATACGCAGGTGATCGAGTGGCGCGACTTGTTGACCCACTTCTGTCGACAGCGGGGCCTGGCACGCAATGAGGTGACGATCTTTGGGCCGAATGGGGAATTGGACTATGCGCGGCCCTGGGCATTGGACATGGTGCGCTTTGCCCTCAAGGGCGTATGGGATGCCTTGGGACGGCTGGTGGTGGATACGGTGGTTAACGGTGACTACAGCAGTCCTTGGCAGATCGACGGCATTTTGAACCAGATCGAAAACGGTTGGTCGCCGGTGGCGGGGAATGCTTGCGCCGACGAATTTAATAAGGCGACCGTGATTGATTGGGCGGTGTTGACGGGGTTGGCCGAGCCGACCGCCGATGATGTCACCATAGCAGGACAAACTATCGACGTGTGGGGCGTGACCCTGGATGTGCCTGAAGGCTTGAACCTGGCGGAGTTCCTGGATGATATGTGGATTGAGAAGATCCGCACGGAGGGGGTCTGTCGCGGTGACATCACCGATTGGGAAGCCTTCACCGCCTGGGGACAGAGCAAATGTTTGGCGAGCACGGCGGCATGCATGCGTCCCTGTGACGGCTGTGATGACGACCCAGCGGCGCGCCAACGCTTGAAGGATTTTCGCATGATGCGCCATGTCGAACTGTATCCCAGCGGGGTAGAGTTTGATATGAAAGAGAGTCGCGCGGTTGAACCGAATACCCTGTGGTTTGGGCCGCGCACGATTGACAACAACCCGACCTATGCCCTCTTTGTGGATGCCATCGACAATTACTTGACCATGCTGCCCAACGATCCCTTTGATCGCATTGCCCGGATGGACATGATGAGTGATGGGATGCCGGGGATCTGTGAGAACAATTGGCGGACGGAGATCGAAGAACGCGGTGTATTCATCGACCTGCATCGGGTTGGGGATACCTGTGTGCAGGGAACAACCAAGATCTGCATTGGGGCCTTGGCTACGGCGCGCCACCTGTGGTTGAAGGTGGAGAATCTCTACTGCCCGACGCTGATCGGGGCGTGTGAGAGTCCGGTGACGGTGGGATAGTAGGAGAAGGAATAATCAATCATCAATGGCTAATTGCTAATTTTCAATGGGAGGGAAGTCACGCTGCTAGCGAAATTAGCCATTAACCATTAGTCATTGATTATTGGTTATTAGAAAGGTATGGGGA
>JAHBVH010000123.1 GCA_019637645.1 Caldilineaceae bacterium | reverse complement strand
CGAGTAAATATCAACCCAGTCGCGGGATTGAAACATCTTGATGCCCTACGGGAGATACTCCAGGTCGTGGGCTCGAGTAAATATCAACCCAGTCGCGGGATTGAAACTGGGTAGGGAAGTTGGACTGTTTCCCTACGCTTGGCTCGAGTAAATATCAACCCAGTCGCGGGATTGAAACAAAGAAACATCACCTTTTGCCGCATGGAATCTAGAGCTCGAGTAAATATCAACCCAGTCGCGGGATTGAAACTTGTACAGATTTTTCTTGCAAGTTTTCGTACTTTGACGCTCGAGTAAATATCAACCCAGTCGCGGGATTGAAACTCCATGTCAGTCATTCTCGATCTCGAACGTACACAAGCTCGAGTAAATATCAACCCAGTCGCGGGATTGAAACAATTACCATGAAACCCTCCCTTTCTATAACCACTGCTCGAGTAAATATCAACCCAGTCGCGGGATTGAAACGCTGTCCCCCTCCGCACGACTGGATTAGTTATAATGCTCGAGTAAATATCAACCCAGTCGCGGGATGGGAAGCGGGGTATGGGGAAAGGGACGGTAGAGAAGCGGGTGGACAGTCGTGGGGCAAAAGCAGGGGGAGTTGGGGTTGGGGGCGGCAACCCCGCCGATCACCGTTAGGTGATCATGTCAGATTCGATAATGGGCTCTAAAAAGCCTTTGTCGATCAAGTAGGACTGATTTTTCGCCGTTAAGGTCCATTTTTGGGCAATCGGGGTTAGGCTGTAGAGTTTGGTCGAGGAATTGAAGTTGAGCCATTGTCGTTTGACCAGCGCATCCAACGCACTATAGGCAGTCGTATCTTTCACGCGTACGCTCTTGCGTTGCATGATGCCTTGAATGGTATCCTGCAAATTAAAGCTGTGGAATTTACGTGCGCCACTATCTGGTGTCACCAAGTTTAGGCTAGAGGCCATACACCAGCCCCACACCAACCACGTATTCGACGCCTCGCCTTGGAAACGTTCGCTCGGTACTTTTAACTTCTTGGGATCGGTGATCGCCGGTGCATCGGCAGCTTTGGTTTTCGTAGGGGGTGCTAAAGCAGCCGCGGCTGCTTCGACCACAAGGTCTTCCACCGGCGTCGGCAAGGCCAACGGTTTCCCTGCGTCTAAAATGCCAGTCACGATTTCATCGCGGCTGACCAAGCAAGCAGTATCTAATTGATTGACTAAGGCACAGACAATGGCTCGTGAAATGGCATAAGGGGAAGTTTCGTAGAAAAGCGAGGCAGCATAGGTAATTAAATGTTTCTCAACGCTGGGTGGAATCGTAACTGTAATTTCCATGGGCAATTCCTTTGAAGCAACAGAGGGGGACTTTATTAAATTTTTTTAAGGAAATCGTAAGCCATCCCGATCTTATTCATTATACGTCTCCCTATTTGCACTGTCAAAGATTTGCAACGAATCGAATACGAAACTCTGATCGCTTGCCGTAGGTTCCCCAAAGATCGTTTGTTCGGATTTATGTTGCTTGGCGACCGCAGCTTCCTACAACTGTCGAGAGGTGTTGCTGGGCCAATAGGCGAGTGCTCAGCCACCAGAAAAAGACCATACCTAGCAAATCACTAAGCAGATCGGTGGGATCGGCTGTCCGCAACGGGGAAAAGGCTTGGAGCCCTTCTTCCACGAGCGCCAAGGTAAAGGGAATCAGAATCACAACAGGCACCGACCACCGCCCATAGGCCATGCGCCGATCGCGCAGCCACCAATTCAGCCAAAAGACCACCGCACCGAAGAGCAACGCATGAAAGACTTTGTCGGCCAGCGGCCAAGCCAACCAGCGCCCTGGCACTAAACCCAAATAGGCCATTTGCGTGCCAATCAGGACCAGGCCAATCTGGCTCCAAAGCAACCATTGCAGTCGGTCGATCCACATTTGGCCCCCATGACGCAAGCCATAGAGCGAAGCACCGAAGATAAACTCGGCTATAGCCAATCAGGAGCGCGCCAACGATGGCAATACTCGTGAGCCACCAACGGCGTAAGGCCAGCGCGAATACCATAGCCAATGCACTCGCCAACGCCATGTGGCCGCTCGGATAGCCCGGCAGCGGCGGCATTGGCAGCACCAGCCGGACATCCACAGGGCGAGGACGGAGGGCTAGATAGTAGAAGAGTACGGTAGTAACCAGACAGATGGCGATGGTCCACAGCAGCGTCCACCCCAGACGCGTCTGACCCCGCCGCAGAAATCCCCAGCCGAGTAGCGGCCATAGGGGGAGCGCCACCAAAGTGACAGTGACCATCGTTACATCCAGCACCGGGGCTACCCAACTTTGATTCAATCAATAGAGTAGTGTTTGATCCATTTGTGTATAACCTCCGCCGGCAGCTTCCCACAAAGCAGCGGCCAGAGGCAAGCACTCAAGATCACAACCAGAACGACTTAAACCGTGGCACGCTGAAGGTCGTCGTGCGAACCTCGCCCCATCAAAGGCATAGGCAGGTGCCTTGCGCGGTCAGACGCGGGCTTGAACCCCGCGTCGCTAGCCCGCGGTTAAGGTTGCGCCAAAGAGGGCCAGGTCATAGTTTAGCGAGGATTCATTGGCACCGCCCATATAGCGGTTTTCACCCAAGGCGACAAAGAGCGCGCCGTGGACATGCTCATCCACCAACGTCCAACCTAACGGCTGTTGCAGTGCTGAATTTAGCCCCAAACCCACATGGCTAATCCGCCGTGGCTCGCCGCGGTGCGTATCGAGCCATGCGGCCAGTTCATCCCCACCAGTGGCAGCGTCGATCTGCACAATGCGCCCGGCGGCAAAGTGTAATACCACCTCGGTAGCCATTTCAAAACGCGGCACGTAGAAGCTCCCCGCAGTCGATTCCTCTAACACGGTGGTATAGATCGAGCCGGCGGGTAGATTCGAGACAATCGCGCCCCGCTCTCGATCAGCGGCATCGATCAGGCCATCGTCGGTGAGCCAAGGCCGCGTCCCCTGGTGGAGGGTCAACACGCAATCCCGGCCACTGCGTAGGATCAGGGGGCGTCCTGGTGGGAACTGGGCCAGCGCTTGTTGAATCTGTTGCTGATTATCGGCAATGGGGAGCGCCAACGCGGGCAACAGTTGTGCTTCGAGCCCGGCCAAGGTCAGGCCAACTTGGGTCGCTTTGGCCGCGGTAGGAATCGCCACAACCAAGAGGGGCAACTGGCGTTCTTCTTCGATTATGGTCACTTGATCGGCAATCGCATCCCACGCTTGGAAAAGTGTTGGGTCTACGTCATCCCGATCAAAAACACCCCCGCTCAACACCACGACGCGATCAGCGCGGGCAATGGCTGTCAGCCGGTGGCGGCCAAAACGTGCAAGGTCAGCCGCGGTTGCTTCCGTGAGCAGCCAGCGGGTCAGTGTGGGCGGCTCTAGATCCAACAGGGGTGTCGCGCCAGCGAGTTCAGCCACGCGACAAAGTTCATAGAGCCACTCAGTCCGCCCCGTTCGCTCGCGAATTTGGAGCACTTCCCCTGGCTGCACCTGAATCCCCGCGATGATGCGTTCGGCAATTTGTGTAATCGTACTCATCCGCTGTGTTCTTCTTTGTTGGGTTTACCGCCGTGTGCAACAAACACCCGGCGGATCGATGATCAATTCGGCCAGGGACCAGATCTGATTCTGATCACTAATGCGCAGGGTCTTTGGCAAAAAGTCAAAAGCTTGGATCGACCAAGTGGGCTGGAGGGCACGGCCATTGATCGCGTGGGTACCGATCTTTTTTTGAACCTCCGATAAGAGAAGCAGATCTTTCTGGTAGGCCAGGGTCATGGGGTCTATGTGTTGAAAGCTACTGCCACCATAACGACTCTGGAGGGCAACGCGCCAATCGATATCAATCGTTGCGCCCCAAGCTGCCGAGGGATGGTCCAAGAGGGTGTACATCCCAGGCTGGGCAAAACGGGCGCGGGCTTGGAGGCTAAACTGGGTCAGTTGGGGCGGCGTGGCCGCGGTGGGACATTCGATCCAAAAACGCCCATCGAAGTTAGCCGCGCCGTTCCCCACCGTGGCGCGCTTTTCATTGTTGACCAATGGACAAGCGAACAGTTGATAGGAGGGCGGGGCATCCGCTTTCATCTGATAGATCAGGCAGCCAGTTGTATAATCCGCCGACGGAACATGGTTAAAGTTTAGCACCATGATCCAGGTGTTCACTTGGCCTGGAGCCAGGGCATTCCCCTGATCATCAACACAGGCAGAGGGAACAACGACTTGAGCCGCCAGTGGGAGCGCGTGAGATGAAAGCAGCAATGCACACAGCAGGGTCAAGCCGATGAAACGCCGATAGGAGGAAATAGAATGGTGGTTCATAGACTTTGTTGATCCTTTTCAAAACGACAAGGCAAGCATGAATAAGATAGCTCTATTAGACGGTTCTATTATAGGGGAGGAGCAGACCATACGAAGCAGCAAAAGTCTCACAATTGGATGAATTTGTCTCACTTTTTGGGCAATGGCATACTATACATTACTTTCTTGTTAGTTTCAAGCCCAATCGACAGCGCTTCCACAAGGCAACAGTGGACAAACGGCAACGGGTGTGTTATGAAAAAGCCAACAATCCAATCGTCTCCTGATCCGATCCAGGCGGTTTATCCTGATCAATTTATGCAGACCCTCCGCCAAATCCTAGAACACATCCATGAGCCCGCTTGGCTTCAACAACATGCGCCCCTAGCGACGCGCTATTTTGCCAGCGCGCCAACAAGCCGCGCCCCACAGCTTGCCCACACCGGCCAAAAGGCATTGGATCATCAATTGCGCGCCATCTGGCATGATTGGGAAAGTCGTGAACGCACGCCGCTGCAACAGCTCATCTGGGAGGCTGTCTGTGCGTTGCGATCGCAAAAAGAGCCCAACTATCAAGCCCTACTGCTGCTCACCTACTTTCAACTGCACAAACCCAAGCCGAGCGACATTATTCAACAGCTCTTGATCAGCCGCGCCACCTACTATCGCTATCTGGAGCAAGCCCTGAACGCGTTAGCCGCATTGGTCATTAATCGGCTGCGCCCAGCCCTCCGCCTCGAAATGCCCCCTGTGCGCCCGCTGGTTGGGCGCGAAATGGTCTTAGCAGAGAGTTTCCAGCGCTTGCAACAGGGGGCGGTGATCCACCTAGTCGGCGGCAGCGGCTTAGGCAAGACCAGCGTCGGTGCGCAGCTAGCGGAACAATGGGGTTGGGCGCAGACCTTTTGGTACACCTTTCGCCCTAGCGTCAGCGATCATCTCCATCAGCTCCTTTTTGCCCTGGCCTACTTTCTCCACCAACAAGGCTCGGCACAGTTGTGGCTCCAATTGACTATCCAACCCGGGGAGGTGTCAGTTGAACAGGCCCTAGCGACCCTCCGTCAAGCGCTCGCCCAACGCACTGGGCAACCCTTGCTCTTCTGTTTCGACGAGGTCGATCACCTTTTGCCCCCCGACGGTGACAGGATCAATGACTATGCACAAATCCGTGCCTTTCTAGAGGCATTCGCCCAAAGTCCACGCCACGGTGCGCCCCTGCTCTGTATTGGACAGAAGCTGCTCCTTGATCCCGACCCCGATCACTGTTTTGTACTGCCACGCCTAGGCCCTGCCGAGCTTGCCACCCTTTTGCAGCAGGCCAAGCTTCACCTGCCCCAGAGCAGCATCGACGATATCCACACCTATACCCGCGGCAATCCCCTCCTGCTACGCCTTTTTATGGTTTGGCAGCGCGTTGCGGGCAAAGAGGAAGAGGCCTTCCAACAGATAAGTAGCAGCGTCTCGTTGGATTGGTTTTGGGCACGCCTCCGCCAGCGCCTAAGCGCCAAAGATGAACAGCTACTGCAAGCGCTCGCGGTTCACCAGGGCGTCGCCCCGCGTGACCTCTGGCGAAAAGGTGCCAAAAGTCTAGAGAAACTACTTGCTTTACAGCTCGTAGATAGTCATGCGCCCGATGGCGTTTCGCTCCATCCCGCCATTGGTGCAGCCATCTATCGTACACTGTCGGACGAAGAGCGCCAAGCCCACCACCAAAGCGCGGCCCTTGCCTATGAGCAACGGGCCGCCTTTACCCGCGCCGCCTATCACTATGTACAAGGAGGCCAAACAGCGCTGGCCGTCTTGCTCTGGTATCATCATCAAGAGAGTGAGATCAACCAAGGCCAAGCGGGAGCGGCATTAGCACTTTTTGAACCACTGGTAAATCAGCCGCTGCCCCACCCAACGGACCAAAAGGTGCTGCATCTACTCCTGGCAATGCTCTATAGCTTGGTCGGTAGGCCAACGGCTGGTCTCCAGTTGTTAGAGCAACAGAGCTGGACAGCACCCCATCCTACCACCGCGGTGGCCCATGCCGTGCGCGGCCACCTATTGAGCCACCAGGGCGAGATTGATGGCGCGCTAGATGCCTACCGGCAGAGCATTGACTTGGTGACCACGCTGCGTGCCAACCATACCAGCGATCTCTACACGACCATAGGCCGCCATCAGCTCGTCTATTTGCGTAACATCGAACAGGCGCGCCAAGCGGCACTCCATGCCCAATTTGAAGTGGCCGTACTCCAAGGGGAGATCGAAAGCAGCACAGGCAATTACCCCGCCGCTTGTCATCACTACGAACAAGCGCTGCCCTTGGCCGAAAAGCTGAATAACCCTTTCACCTTAGCAAAACTACACGAAGCCATTGGCATCCTGCATGCCTACCATGAAGAGCTCGAAACCGCGCTCCAGCACATTCAACAGGCCGGCCACTGCTACCAAGCCTATGGCAACGAAATCTGTGCCGTCGGCATGACCAAGACCAACACAGCCTGGGCCAATCTCTTGGCGCGGCGCTACGCCGCGGTCCTACCCCCTGCCGAGGCGGCCCACGCCTACTTTACCCGCCTGCAACAGCCCTATTGGTTGGCGATCAACGAAACCAATCTGGCCGAAGCCCATTGCTACCTCGGAAATCTCGACCAGGCCGAGCGCTATGCCGAACAAGCATTGCGCCAGGAAGAAACCAGTGTCCGCCCCTATTGTCTCTACATTCTGGGGCAGATCCGCCGCCAGCAAGGTCATTTTGCCCTGGCCGAACGCCTCTGTCGCGACGCCATCACCTCCGCCGAAGCGAATAACGATCCCTGGGCACTTGCGCCAGCTTGGCGCGCGCTCGGCGAAACCTATCGCGATTGGGGCAAAGCCGACAACGCCCAACTCGCCTTTCAAGAAGTACTCCGCCTCTATCAACGGCTCGGGGTCGCCGCCGAAATCGCCCACAGCCAAGCGCTCCTGGCAAATGTCCATGCTTAGCCAAACGCGTAACTTCAAATTGAGTAGGACTTACGCAGTTGGTCGGTACGACCAGAGACCTGTCAGGTTTTACCCAAGGGCGTAACTTCAAATTGAGATAAATCGACCCCAACTTGAGACAAATGTGCTTCCGCCCGCCGTCGTCGACGTGCTATCGTTGAGCCACTTACTTCATTCAGCCCAAGCGCCTCACATTGACCACGGCGGGATGGAGTATCGTTCAAGCAAAGGGGCAATCCAGAGGGCCTAGCCATTACGCTGGAAGATCACCCCATTCATCCCATTCATTTGAGGAGGCACAATGAATTCTCAACCAACCATGCAACTGTTCGCCTGGCCTAAGCGTCTGTTCGCGCGCTACGGCTTCACCCGCTGGGGCCTGATCACGGCCCTGGCGGGCGCATTACTATTGACCCAGTTATTGCCCGTCGCGGCCTTGGGGGGTGCGCCCTGCAAGCTCAACGGAAACTGGTATCCCGACGGCACGATTATTCACGGTGGGCCGGTACTACAAGTGTGTAACGACGGCAAGTGGCGGGCGGTGGTCTTCCACCAATGGGAACTCATCCAACGGCTTGATGTCAAGCTATTGGAAAAATTCAAGACCATTGCCCCCCTCCCCGATCCACAGCCCTGGTGTCTCAGTTGCCCGCCCACGCTCTCTGTCAAGTTCGATAGCAAAACAACGCAGTTGGTGGAACAAGAGATGAACACTGTCATAACCAGCCTGAACAAAATCCAACAGATCATAGAAAATGATCCAGCTTATCGCTAGGCAGTAATGGGTAAGCGGTGATTCGTGTGACATCCCACGAATCACCACAGGACAATCGCACACCGCAAAAAGCCGGGTTAAACCCCTTGACTAACAGTGAAAAGCGCCTGAGGGCGCTTTTCACTGTTAGCTGCCGGATTCATCCGTAGCGATGACGAAGTTGGCGATTACCTTGGGAATCACCACTTACCAATCAGCCATCCACCTCATCCTGTGATATACTGGAACAACGAAGTCAATCCACAGAAAAATGAGGGTTTTCGTGTTTGGCAACTATACCTATCTCGTTTGGCTCGCTTGTTTCATGGGGCTGCCGCTCCTCTTGCTCCTGCGTGGCTGGCCCTTGCTTTGGCGTCAACGGCGTGCTCTGGCCTGGACCCTGCTAGGTTCCCTGGTGGGCGGCTGGGCATGGGACGCGCTGGCCGTACGCGTTGGCCTATGGCACTATGATCCAGAGCGCATTACTGGCATCTGGTTTTGGGGCCTGCCCCTCGAAGAGTGGCTTTGGATCATGGGGATAACGCTCCTCTTTGGCGGCCTGACCGTTCTGCTGGCCGAACGGCTGGGGGTGCGCCATGCGTAGCCCCGCTTGGGTGCAACTGGGCATGAATGGCCGTTTCTTCCCCGGCAACTGGCGACCGGCGCGCCAGGAGATCGCCTTTGCCCAAGCCGCGGGTTTTCAGAGCATCCAATTTGCCGTGCGTGATGAAGCCTTGAGTGAAGCCAAAGTCGGTGACACCTTTGCGACCGTCGCCGCGCGCTTGGCGGATGCCAACCTGACGCCCGTCATGGAAATTCTGATCCGGCTCGATCGCCACGGGCACGCGCCCGATGGGACGACGCCCATCGAGTTGTTGACCGCCAATCTACCGGCCATCACCACCTTGCCCTGTGCTGCGGTTCATTGGCACCTCGCCCTTCGGGAGCCGATGACAGGCGACGAAGTGGCCGCGTTGGAAGAGGCGCTCTATCCACAGTTCGCGGCGGGTGTGGCCCTGGCGCAAACGCATGGCTTTTGCCTGGGGCTGGAACACAACGAACCCGCTCTCCTGCTCTTTGGCACACCGGCGCGCTGTGCCGCGGCGCTGGCCGCTACGCCTGGGTTACACTTTGTCTGGGATCTGAACCATACGACCCCAGAGCATCTGCCCGCCTTTCTCGCCCTAACGCCCCGCATGAGCATGTTGCATGTCTCGGACACGCCGCTGCCCGAAGTCAACTATCATTTTCCCATTGGCGAGGGGACGATTGATTTTAGCGCCTACTTTGACGCCTTACAGCAGCGCGGCTTTACAGGCCCAGCCATTTTGGAGATCGGCGGCCAACCAAAATCGGGCGGCTTTGGGCGCGACACCGACGCCGCGCTGATCCAGTCACGGCAACGGTTGCTGCCTCTGCTCCAGGTTCAACCATGAACAACCGAGCCCAATGGCACTGCGCCCAATTTTACTGTACCCAGTGCAACGCATTGGCGGCTACCCTCACTTTGGACGCGGAACAGCAACTCGTTCAACGGGATTTCTGGGGCGTGACGACGGAAAAAATTCAATCCGCCACCTATCCAGCCCTGGCCCTGGCCGTAGCCGCAGCCGATGCGGCGGCACTGTACAAGATTGATTTTTTGTGGGTGCCTTTCTACTGCCCAACCTGCCAGCAAGTCTATTGCTACACCCATTGGACGCTGGAAACGACCGCCGATGACGACTTTCCCGGTTGGTACGATTGTACCTATGGCACCTGCCCCCAAGGCCATCGCCGGTTGATCGATGATTAGCACGAGACAATACTGATGAATTTTATCCCATTACCGTTCTCCCATTTTTTCTTGCTCTTGATCGCCGCGCTGATCTTTCATGGCGTGCTCTGGCTGCGCAATGGCCGTTTTCTGTGGCGCAACCGCCAGATTATTTTGGCCGTCGTTGCCCTGTGTGAACTCTGGACCTTGATCACCGACCCGATCGGCGGTCACTGGCGCGCGTGGCTCTTTGACCCCGACAAGGTCATGGGCATCTGGCTCTTTGGGGTTACGCCCATCGAAGATTTCTTTGGCATGGCGGTGGTCAGCAGTGCCGCGGCGTGCGCGGTGCTAGTCTTTGGCTACAGCCCCCGCCGTTGGCTTTAACTACGGATAACGATGAAATGCTTTAGGGACGCGGATAGAAGCCGATGGACGCAAATAAAAATATATCCGCGTAAATCCTGTCCATTCGCGTCCCCTCTGCTCAGGAGTAGACCGATGCATACCCGCGATCAGCAAGCAGTGCTGGCCTTTCTCCGCCAGGATCTGTTGCGCAATATTGTGCCGCTCAAGATGTTGACCGCCTTTCCCGCGGCCATCGAAACCGCTTACCACCAAGCCGGATCAGAAGCCGCCGCGCTCTTGCGCTTTCCCACCAGTGCCTTTCCCTATGATCGGGCAACCTATGGTCATCTCGATCAAGTTGTGCTCCTCGCGGCTACGAGCCCACAAGCAGCCACGGCCTTATTGCCCGCCATCCCCCGTGATCAGAAGCTGATCTTTAAGTTGGCGGATCCGGGGATCTATACGCTGCTGGCGAACCACTTTGCGCTCCAACGGGTGACAGCCTTTCTCTCGTACACCGCCACGCCATCAGCAGCCGTGAGTGTCCACCCGGATGTTGTCATTGCCGACCAAGTGGCGGCAGCGTTAATTCCCCTCTTTGCCGCTCAAGGCCACGACAACACCGAACTTCAAGGCCATTTTGCCACTGGTCAGGCCCGGACTTATGCGCTCTACCAAAACACAGAGCCCATCGCAGCCTGCTTTACCTTCCAGAACTTTGAGCAAGTGCATGAGATTGGGGGTGTTTTTACCATACCCCAGGCACGGCGCCAAGGCCATGCACAAAAGGTCGTCGCCACGGCGGCCCATACCTTGCTGGCGCGTGGCTTTCTACCACGCTATCAAGTCCATGAGATCAACCAGCCATCCATTGCCCTGGCCGAACAGATCGGGCTCACCCGCTTTGTGACCGTGGCACACTGGTGCTATCTGCCGACCTAGCTCGACAAAACTCACGACAGAACTCACGATAGAACTCACCATGGCGAACCGTTTACTGCTCTTCAACAAACCCTATCAAGTTCTGACGAAATTTACCGACGCCGAAGGGCGCGCAACTTTGGCGGATTTCCTGCAGATCCCGGCTATTTATCCCGCGGGCCGGCTCGACTATGATAGCGAGGGCTTGCTCTTGCTCACCAATGTGGGCTGGCTGCAGGCGCAGATCAGCCACCCCCGTTACAAATTGACCAAGAGCTACTGGGTGCAGGTTGAGGGCATCCCCACCGACACGGCCCTACGCCAATTAACCGACGGGGTCTTGCTCAAAGATGGGTTGACCCAACCGGCGCAAGTCATGCGCATAGAGCCGCCACCCATCTGGCCGCGGGTTCCGCCCATTCGGGAACGGAAAAGCATTCCCGATAGTTGGCTGCACCTGACCATTAGCGAGGGGCGCAATCGGCAGGTGCGGCGCATGACCGCCGCGGTTGGCTATCCCACCCTGCGCTTGATCCGCTGGCGGATCGGGCCGTGGCAACTGGGGGATCTCCAGCCCGGCACATGGCAAGCGGTCCCCTGTCCGGCGAACCCGGCGGCGCTCCTGCGCTTGCAGCGATAAAAGGGATCACGCGCATGAACTCATCAACCCCGCCCTATCACATCCTACGCGCCACACCCGCGGATGCCGATCTGCTCAAAGCAATCGGCGTGGCAGCCAAGGCCCATTGGCCCTATCCGCCTGAGTGGATCGCCCGCTGGACGCAAGTCTTTCAGGTATCACAGGTATATATTGCCCAACACCATGTCTACAAAGCCCAGCTTGACCAGACGACCATTGGTTGGTATGGGCTGATCATGCAGGATGACGCGGCACTGCTCGATGATCTTTGGGTTACACCTGCTTGGATCGGCCAAGGCGTCGGGCGCAGCCTCTTTACCCACGCTTGCCAAACGGCGCGCCAACATGGGTCGCGCCAATTGCGCTGGGAAGCCGAACCCTATGCCGTCGGTTTTTACCAACAAATGGGCGCGACCATCATTGGTGAGGTCACCTCTTCCATGGGCCGCGCCCTGCCGCTGATGGCGTTGCAATTGGCATAGCGCAAAGTTGCACCCCTAGCTGAGGCACAAAAAACCGATTTGACAAGGGATATTGGCTATGTTACCCTATAACACAGTGGTAGATGATACCGCTGTCATTTTGCTTCCCAGCACGCAATTTACCTATAGTCAGATTCAGAAATCAGTCAAACGCTGAAATATCGTGCCAACTATCCGCGATATTGCCAGCCAAGCTGGCGTTTCTATTAAAACGGTTTCACGCGTCCTCAACAACGAGCCGTTGGTGGGTGAGGCTACCTATGCACGCGTGACCAGTGTGATGGATAAGTTGGGCTACATACCCAACAGCCTAGCACAGCAGCTAGCCCGCGGCCGGGCCAATGTCATTGGGTTGCTTTGTCATAATGCAACACGGGCCTACATTCACGATGTTTTGAGTGGTGCGTTGGAAAGTGCGCGTACCCGAGGCTATGGGGTGATAACGCTCTTAGTCGATTCTCAGCAGAGAAATGCACAAGATGAGTTATTGCGCATGGTGGGGCAACACCGCGTTGATGGCTACCTC
>JAHBVH010000122.1 GCA_019637645.1 Caldilineaceae bacterium | reverse complement strand
TGTTCTTCCAACGTCCGCGCCACATTGTACAATTCACTGCCTTCTGGCACTTTCCGGCTAATACCTAGCTCGGAGCCGCCCACCGGGGCCCAGCCATTGACATCCATCCACCCTAGCTCTTTGACCTGGTTGTTGATCAGACCGCGAAAGCCACTATAGACCCCCACCGGCTGATGACCATGATCAACCCCCAAACGGACAGCCGCACGCACAGTGGCATTCATGCCCGGTGCTGGTCCACCAGCGGTGAGGATGGCAAAGCGTAGCTGTTTTTTGCCCGGTTTGGGGGGATGGGGCACAGCGCGCACCAAAGTACGGAGAATTTCAAAAGCGCTCTGAAAACTACTCCCGCGCATGGCGTAGGCTTTTTCAAAGTTTTGACTATGGAGCGCGGCATTGAGTTCCTGATTCTTACGGACACTCTCCATCAGCGGGACGAAACAGACGCGATTATTACGGACACCCACCAAGCAAGGTTCCGTAGTAGCGGTGGCTTCCAACGCGGCTTTGGCCGCCGCATTGCCGACCAACGTGCTCATCACCCGATCATAAGCACTGGGCGCACCCCCGCGCTGCATATGCCCTAACACCGTGATGCGCACATCTTCACCCAACTTCTCTTCCAGGACATTCTTCACTTGCGCCGCGGTAATGGGTGCGCCATGCCGGTCCACCGCGCCTTCAGCCACCACCACAATACTGTCGCGGCGGCCCATTTTGCGCCCTTCACTGAGAATTTCACACATCTTCTCTTCCCAGTTGTCACCATGGGGCGGGTTTTCGGGGATGAGGGCAAAGTCTGCGCCACTGGCCAAAGCGCTCATCAACGCCAAGTAGCCACAATGGCGGCCCATCACTTCGACGACAAAGGAGCGTTGGTGGCTGGCAGCAGTACTCGAAATGGCATCAATTGCTTCGGTGATCCGATGGAGCGCAGTGTCCGCGCCAACCGTCATATCGGTGCCGAGCATGTCATTATCGATTGAGCCCACGACCCCAGCCAAGCCCAGAAAAGCGTGTTTTTCAGCAATTTCGGGCGAGATTTGACCGAGATTGACCAATTCTTCAACCAAGGACTGCCACTCTTGGCGCAGCGTATCCGCGCCCGTGAGGCTGCCATCCCCACCGATCACCACCAGGCAATCGATCTCATGCTGCAATAAGTTAAAGACCGCTTGGCGACGTCCTTCGCGGGTGCGAAAGGCCGTACAGCGGGCCGAGCCGATCATCGTGCCCCCTTTGTGCAAGATCCCGCCGACCCCGTCCCAATCAATCGGACGAATGCGCTTGCCACCATCGATCATGCCTTGATAACCTTCATAAATTGCATAGACTTCGGCACCGAGATCTAACGCCGTCCGCACCGTGGCACGCAAGACGGCATTCATCCCCGGTGAATCACCACCGCTCGTCAGGACACCCAACCGTTTCATCTGGGTATCATCCTTTCTACCTACGACAGAGAAAGCAAATGAATTGACAATGGAATTGACAATTAATCAGCACAAGATTTGATAAGAATCTATCTTGAAACTTGGTTGTGTAGCACAGGGTTTTCCTGTCAGGAAGAGCGACACAGTGAATCTCAAGACAGAGACGAAGGACCGTGTTTGCACGAGCGGTGTGCATGCTAGATGCATCGTTGCAGAAGCTGAATAAGAGCATTATACACGAAGAATGCTTGATAGCTGAACAATTTGGCGAGTGATTCGCAACTTTGCTACCGATGCTGCTGGGCAGGCGCTTCTAGACAGGCAATTCTGGGCAGGAAGCAGCTTCCTTTTGACCAATGACTTGTAAAGCCATCCATTCAGTATTACAATGTACGCTAGCAGGATAGGCTACGTAATCAGGATGGGATCCAGCGCGCCACGCGCCTCGATCCAGTGAGACGTGGCGCACACGAGACGATGCAACGGAGGAAGCATGGCAAGACGCAGAAGTGCGGTACGGATTGGCATGACCGGGCTGGGTCAACGCGAGGAGTTGGCGCCTGGCATTTTTATTAACACCCACTATCGGGGATGTACCCCTGGCTTTATCTACACCGAAGAAGGCACGATCCTCATCGACGCGCCCCTGATCCCCAAACAAGCCATTGATTGGCGCGAGCAGATCGAAGCCGAATATCCAGAGCATCCCTTGCTCTTTATGGTCAATACCGATCATCATCGGGGCCATGCCCTAGGCAATCAATACTTTATGCCCTGTAAAGTCATTGCCCATGAGCGGGCGCACAAGGAGATGTCAGGGTATACGGAAAATTTCAAAGAGCGCGTGCGCAATAGCTTTAAGCGTGAGCCGGAAATCCAATCACAGCTCAACAATATTGTGATTATCCCCCCCCACATTACCTTTACCAACCGCGCGACCTTGCTCTACGGCGGTCGCCAAGTCGAGCTGATGTTTGTTGGGGGTCATACACCCGCCACGAGTATTGTCTGGCTCCCCGAGGACAAGCTAGTCTTTGTGGGGGATATTGTCTGGGTGGATCAACACCCCTATATGGCCCAAGGCAACACGCTGGAATGGCTGCGCGCGCTGGAAGTCATTCGCGAATTGGGAGCCGAGCGGCTGGTGCCTGGCCACGGGCCGGTCTGTTCGCCCGATGCCACCTATCGCGTCGGCGAATATATTGTCTTTATGCGCCAACGGGTGCGCGATTACTACCTGGAAGGCAAGAACAAAAACGAGACTAAGAGTGGTCTTGTAACGGAAATGTTAGAATGGTTCCCCGTCCCACCCGAACGCAAAGCCAAGATCGAAAGCCAGATCAAATCTGGCCTCAACCGCGTCTATCGCGAAATTCAACGCGAAGAGGAAGATACGGGCTTTGACGACGATGATGACGATATGGATGACGATTAATGGCTTATTCTGTTGAAAGTAGAGCAAGCAGCCCAGCGAATACACTGCGTGACGCCCTGGATCGCGCCGAGCGCCAAGTGGTCAATCTCACGGCGGCCAATATCGAGGAATACTTGCTCCTGTTAGATCAAATTGAAGGCCAATTCGCCGAACTCGATAGTGAGGAAACCGATTTACGGCCTGAATGGGGCCGTTGGGAGAGCCTCACCAGCCGGCTTAACACCAGACCAGAACCCTTAGTAGCCGCGGCGGCCAAAGCGGGTGGTTTGGCAAAGTTGCGCGCTAAACATCCCCCGGCCACGGGTTTCTGGTGGCAACTGGACCAAGAGGTGATGCGCCGCCGCGCCCAAACTCTCCGCCGCACAGTCACCACGGTGGTCATTGCTGCCGTGGTTCTCTTTGGCGGCTGGTGGACACTCAACCGCTTCTTTCCGCCCAGCCCAGAAGCGGTGCAAATGATGGAGATCAACTCCGAGCTGGAACAGTTCGTTGCCCAACAACAGTGGCAAGAAGCGCTGGACTTTGTCGTCGCGGCCCAAGAACGGCTGCCCAATGAAGCAGAGTTGATCCTGTGGGAAGTCGTCTTTGCCGAACGCCTGGGCGACACAGCGCGCGCCCAAGCTGCGCTGGCACGCGCCAATGCCCTGCTGCCCGATCGGCCAGTAGAAATCATGGTGCAGCTCGGCAATCAGCGGCTGCAAGTGGGTGATTTTGCGGGGGCCAAAGCCGCCGGTACGGAGGCCCTCGAAGCCGACCCAGAAAATGCCCAAGCGACCTTTTTGCTGGGCAGCGTAGCCGAATCGACCAATGACATCAGCACCGCGATCGACATGTTCGATCGCACCTTCGCCCTGGCCGAAGAAGAAAATCCGCAGTTGGCCGTCATTGCCCGGGTACGGATGGGGAATCTGTTGCAACGTGCGCCATCCTTGGATATGGGCAGCCCGCTCACGACCACCGAAGCGCTGACCCCAACCACGCCGCTGACGACGACCCCCTAATGCGCCGCGCCCTTCAACAGACTGCCCGCGTTGTCAGCACCCCGTTGGGGCTCTACACGCTGGCAGCCCTTCTCCTCACTTGGCCGCTCATCACCCACCTCACCACCCACGTACCAGGCGATGGCATCGATGATCCCGCCTTGGCCTGGAATCTGTGGTGGATCAAAGAGCGGCTGGTCGATCAGCTCAATCTTGACATTTTCCATAGCGCGTGGATGTTTCAACCGATTGGCATTAACCTGGGCTTCTACACCCTCACGCCGCTGAATGGGCTGCTCAGTGTGCCACTCCAAAGCGCCCTTTCGCTGCTCCTAGCGAACAACTTGATTCTCCTCTCCTCGTTTGTTCTGGGCGGTTTTGGGGCCTACTTGCTGGTGCGCCAAGAGTTAGGCCCGCGCGGCTCAGCCGCCGCCGCGCTCTTGGCTGGCTTTGTCTATGCCTTTGCCTCTTCCAAACTTTTTTATGTCAGCCTAGGTCAATTCAACATTGCCAGCAGCCAGTGGATCCCCTTTTGCGCCCTCTATTTGTTACGGCTCGGCCGCGCAACCAGCTGGCGTAGCGGCCTCCGTAATGCCTTCTTGGCGGGCCTCTTTCTCACCGGCCAAGCTTGGGCCGAGCTGACCTATGCCTCCTTTCTGTTGATATTCGCCGCCCTGGTCTTTCTTTGGGCACTCATCCCGACACCGGCGGAACGCGCCGATCGCTTAGTTCGATTCGTCAGCTTTGTCGTCTTGGGCCTGCTCTTTCTGCTCGGCATTAGTCCCTTCCTTTGGGCCATGCTGCCGGATCTGTTGCGCGAAGGTAATTTTTTTGCCAGTGGTGGCGGCTTTGCCGATCAATTTAGCGCGGACTTGGCCGGTTATCTCTTGCCCACTCGGCTGCATCCCCTCTTTGGCAGTTGGACTGATCAAGTGGCCTTCCCGCATACGCTCGGTCAGCAGATTTTTATTGGGTATAGTGGCATGCTCTTGGCGGTCGGCGGGAGCATCCTGCTCTTTCGGCGGGCGCAGCGCCGGTGGGCATACTTTTGGCTATGCGCAACCTTCCTCTTTTGGTGGCTCACCCTGGGGCCACAAGTTCGCTGGCAAGGCGTGCCCACAGGGTTCCCGGGCCTTTTTGACCTGATCAGCCAGCTACCTTTTTTTAGTGGCAACCGCTATCCTAGCCGCTATAGCGTGATGCTTATGCTCGGGATTGCCGTGTTGGCCGGGGCAGGTCTACAGGCGTTGATCACGCTGAGCCAACAGTGGGGGAAGCAGGCGCGCCGTCGCGTCGCCATGGCGTTGACGCTGAGTTTTGTAGCGCTCTTTCTGGTAGAGCATCTTTCCATTCCGCTGCCGCTGAGCGACTTTCGCGTCCCACCGATCTACCAACGGCTGGCCGCGGAGCCGGGCGATTTTACGGTGCTTGAATTGCCCACCGGCTGGCGCAATGGGGCGCGCGTCTTGGGCAAATCCGACATTCTGATCATGATGCAGCAGTGGTATCAGACTGCCCATGGCAAACGGCGCTTGGGAGGCAACACCAGCCGCAACCCCGCCTACAAGTTTCAATACTTTACCAACGCGCCGCTGCTCAGCGACCTGATCGCGCTCATGAATGCGGAACCGGCCAGCACACCGGCCAACGATGCCATTGCCAAAGTGGTGGAACCGGAGTTAGACGCAATCATCGCCCGCAATCGTCCTCTGGCGGGTGAGGTCTTGGCCCTTCTCGGCGTCCGCTATGTGACCGTACATGTCAACCAAGCAACGCCCGCGCTGCTCCGCTTTGTCAGCGAAGCGTTGCCACTGCACCTCGTCGAGGAATGGCAGGGGCGCGACTGGCGGGGAGAGGCGAGCACCATACGCCTCTATCGCGTTGAGCCAGCCGCCGCGTCACCAGCCACGACCATTGATCTGGCTGCGCCCAGCGGCGCGCTCTACCTAGCCGAAGGCTGGTCTAGCCTGACCGTTGCCGGGTTCCGCTATGCCACGCGCCCCTGTGCCGAGCTACGCCTAGCCTTGCCCGAGCAAGGTGGTGACCTTTGGCTCCATGTACAAGGTTCACCGCAAACCGCGACGCTCGCCCTCAATGGTCAACCACTGGGTGCGCTACGCATCCCGACCCGCGGTGCTGGAGCCGCGCTGACCGTTGCCGCGGGACAGGCTTCCGCCTTGATCGACCGGCTCCAGCTCTGCTTTGCTACCCCGACTCCGCTCCGCGATCTAACTACCACGCGACAAGCCGGTGGCCCCATTGGGACAACCGGCGTTGTCAGTGCCCAGAATATCGTTGTCCAGAGCGCGGGCTACGATGTGGGTGACTTTGCCCATATTTGGGTCAACGGCGTCGATGTAAGCCCCAATCAGAGTGGCTATAATCTGGTAGCATTGGATGCGGCGGGGCAGGTTCTGGGGCAAGGGGCCTTTGCAACCCATGCCGACCCAGCCCAATCTCAGGCCATGGTCACTTGGCTACAGCAGTGGCCAGCGGACACGATCATGGCGGGCGCAGTCCGCGACGAAGGCAGTTATCAGCTGACCGAGCAGGCTGTCAGCGCACTGAAACAGCTTGGGGTGCAAACCGATCTACGCGAGCATTTTCGCTGGAGCCACGCCTTTCTTGGCGTGGTTGGTGCGCCACCAGCCAGCGCCGTAGAAGCGACGGGGTTACTTCAGCCAGCCACGGTGCACGTCGGGGTGGGGATCGATGCGCCGGTCTTCTATGGTGGCATCAGCCAAGTGCGCTTTGTCGCTAAGCCAGAAAGAACTAAGTCAGGAGAGGAAACAACCCAACATGCATCACCATCAATCGCCGACTGACCAAGCCAAAGGCTGGCTAGTTGGCCCTTGGAATTCACTAGTGCCAGTGCCGATTGGGTATGCCAACACCGGCATTGCCGATTGTCACTATCACCAACAGATGTACGAAATTTATCTAGTTGCACGTGGAACAACCAAAGCCCTTGTTGATGGACACAGTGTCACCCTCGCTGCTGGAGATGTATTGGTGATAGAACCTGGTGAAGTTCATACCTTTGTTGAAAGTTCCGCGGACTATTTTCACTTCGTCGTGCAAACACCCTTTATCGTCGGTGACAAAGTGACCGTCTAACTATCCGCACACCATGGCAGAGTAACCGAAGGAGATCCAATGTCGAGCGGCAAGCAACCCATTCATATCGCCCAAGTCGGCTATGGCTACTGGGGGCCGAATCTGGCGCGCAACTTTGCCCAGTTGCCAGATGCCGAGTTGTCCTATCTAATTGATGCCAGCCCTGAGGCGCGTGCCACCGCGCAGCGACTCTATGGTTGTCAGACCGCGGCAAGCTTGGAAGAGGCCCTAGCCGACCCGATCATTGATGCGGTAGTTTTGGCAACGCCCGCGCGCACCCATCATCCACTGGCAACCCTCGCGCTCCAAGCGGGTAAACATCTCTTTATTGAAAAACCACTAGCTATGAGTGTGAGCGAAGGCGCGGCGATTGTCCAGCTGGCCGCGCAAGTGCAACGGACCCTGATGGTGGGCCATGTCTTTGAATATAACCCGGCGGTTCATTACATCAAACGGGCCCTTCAAGCTGGGGAACTGGGCGAGCTGTACTATCTCTATAGCCGTCGTGTCAATTTGGGGCGCGTCCAAAGCGACATCAACGCGCTCTGGAGCATTGCCCCCCATGACATTTCTATCGCCATCCATCTGCTCGATCAAGCGCCCGAAGCGGTTAGCTGTCATGGTGCGGCCTGTCTGAATGGGCAAGTGGAGGATGTCATCTTTCTCACGCTGCACTTTCCCGGCAATGTGCTCTGCCACATCCATGTCAGTTGGCTAGACCCAAGCAAGACGCGCGAGTTGACCGTCGTCGGCAGCCGCAAAATGATTGTCTATGACGATGTCGCGGCGGAGGGCAAGGTGCGGATCTATGACAAAGGGGCCTATCGCAAAGGGGACCCTATCTATGGCGAGTTCCAATACAAGCTGCATAGCGGCGATATTCTGATCCCGCGGATCGACATGCAAGAACCGCTCAAATTAGAATGCGCCCATTTTGTTGAGTGTATTCGCACCGGCCAACGCCCCCTCACCGATGGCGAAAATGGCCTACGCGTGGTAAGCGTTCTCGAAGCCGGTCAGCAGAGTTTGGAAACCGGCAACCAGAAAGTAGCATTACGCTGAAAAAGTTCCGCGATTTATTTGGCGATGTTGTATAATGCAACAAGGTGCGGCTTCCTACTGCACCGGGCTCATTATCAGAGAAGGTGTGATCTCTTGCCACACCACTACGCTACAAAGAATTGATGTTATGACACAACCGATTCCGCTTGTCGATCTCCATGCCCAATACATAGCCATCCGCACCGACATCGACCAAGCCATCCAGCAGGTCATTGATACCACCAGCTTTATTATGGGCCCAGCGGTGCGCCACTTTGAAGACGCCTTTGCCGCCTTTTGTGGGACCCAACACTGTGTCGGTGTAAGCAACGGCACAGCAGCCTTGGCATTGGCCTTACGTGCGCTAGGGATTGGCCCAGGAGCCGAAGTGATCACGGCGTCCCACACCTTTATTGCCACTGCGGAAGCGATTAGCAATGTGGGCGCAACGCCGGTCTTTGTGGATATCGATCCCGTTACCTATACCATTGACCCTGCCGCCGCCGCGACCGCGATCACACCCCAAACCCGCGCCTTGCTGCCCGTCCATCTCTATGGGCAGCCCGCGGCCATGACGGCGCTCAAGCAGCTGGCCCAAGCGCACGGTCTGGCGGTGATTGAAGATGCGGCCCAAGCGCATGGGGCGACGTGGCAGGGCAACCGGGCGGGCAATCTGGCCGACATCGCCTGTTTTAGCTTCTATCCTGGCAAAAATCTGGGCGCATATGGCGATGCCGGGGCGATCACCACCAATGACGCGACCTTGGCCGAAAGCGTGCGCCTCTTGCGCAATCATGGTCGCCGCTCCAAATATGTCCATGATCTGGTGGGGGCCAATGAGCGGATCGACACCTTGCAAGCCGCGATTTTGGCAGCCAAGCTGCCTTATTTAGCCACATGGATAGCCCAACGCCAAGCCCTAGCAGCCCGCTACCATACGCTGTTGGCCGACGCCGAAGTCGAACGCCCCCTTGTTGCGCCCGACGCGACCGCAGCTTGGCACCTTTATGTGATCCGCACACCCCAACGGGACGCCTTGCTCACCTTTCTCAAAGAGCACGCAGTAGAGGCGGGGATTCACTATCCGGTGCCACTCCATTTGCAGCCCGCCTATGCCAATCTTGGCTACCGGCGCGGTGACCTGCCCGTCACCGAAGCCGTTGCCGACAGTTGTCTCAGCCTGCCGCTTTACCCCGAGATGAGCGAAGCCCAGCAGGACCGTGTTGTGGAACTCATCTATACTTTTCTGGAACAGAACCGCTAAGGCGCGCCTATGACTGCACTGCTCACGCCCACCGCCAGCCCAAACCGCCCGTCTCCGGCAGGCAACACGATCTCCGTGGTCGTTCCGGCGCGCAACGAAGAAGGGACCATTGCCCAAGTCGTCGAACGGAGCTATCAAGCCTTTGCCAGCCTTGGCCGCACCGGCGAGGTCTTGGTGGTCAACGATGGCAGCCGCGACCGCACGGGTGCGATCCTAGCCACGCTCCAACCACAATATCCCAGCCTCCGCGTCTTTACCCACCGCCGGAGCCAGGGAATGACCGCCGCGCTCCAAACCATGTTCAGCGCCAGCCAGGGCGAGATTGTGATCCTCATCCCCGCCGATATGGAATCGGACCCGCTGTTAGATGTGCCAGCCTTGGTGCACCATCTGGAGGGAGCGGATCTGGATGTGGTGGCCGGGTGGCGGCAGGGCCGCCGTGACAGCAAAGTCTTAGCCAGCCAAGTCTATAATGTGGTTATGCGTTCCATGGCGAACGTGCCGGTGCATGATGGCAACTGGATCAAAGCCATGCGCCGCGAGGTCATTGAAAATCTGCCACCCCTGCGCAGTGATTGGCACCGCTTCCTGCTCATGATCGCGGCCCACCAAGGTTTTCGTTTGGGCGAGGTGCCAACCCACTACCAACCGCGTGCGGCGGGGAATAGCAAATTTGGTTGGGAGCGGATTCCCATTAGCTTTCTCGATGTCTTGGTCCTCAAATTCTTGCTGACCTTCCAACAAAAGCCCATGCGCTTCTTTGGCGGCTTAGGGCTGGCGGGGATGGCGCTCAGTTTGTTGACCTTTTTCTATCTCACGGGTCTCTATTTCTTTGCCGAAACCCAGCAGCGGCCCATCTTTATTGCCGCGGGGGTCTTGGCCATCATTAGTGTCTTGCTCTTTTTGGTTGGCTTTTTGGCCGAACTGATCGTTAGCCAGGGGGAGCGGATCGATGGATTGGAACGACAGGTGAAAGCACAGTCGAGCCAGGAAGGAATAAACGATGAACGAGATGGTAACGCCGCGCCTACTACTCCGTGAATTTCGCGAAAGTGACTATGAAGCAATTTTGGCCCAGGTCTATACGGATCGGGCAGTCTGGGGCATGTACAGCAGCATTGGCAATAAGCCAGCAGAGATCCGGCGGCGCTTTCTCAACCGTTGCTACCAACCCAGCAATGCCGAATTTGGCTTCCGCGCGGTTGAAGTCAAAGCAACGGGACAAGTCATTGGTCAAGTTCATCTAGAACCCCGTGTCATCGACCGCCAGAGTATTCCTAATGAACGGCCATCGCCCTTTAGCATCATCGAAGTGGAACTGGCCTTTGCCTTTGGAAAAGCCTACTGGGGCCAGGGCTATGCCTATGAAGCCTGCCAAGCGATGATCGATTATGCCTTTCGCCAGCTCAGATTGCCCCGCTTGGTGGGCGGCGCGCTGGCGGCGAATGATCGGTCGATCAAACTCCACCAGCGGCTTGGCTACCAGATCACGCCCGATCCCATTGATCCCGCCTTTGTCATTGCCGTCTTGGACAATCAGCGATTGAGCAGCCAGGGAGATGCCGGGGACGGGCCATAAGCTACCCCTCTATTACGACAATTGCTGGCCCGTCCCCGGCATCTCTGCCAGTGTGTTGGGGCGACCACAGAGCCAACGGGATACGAAGGTCTTGCCCAATGCAGATTATGTCATCATCGACCCACTACGACGCCATTGTGGTTGGCGCTGGCCCCAATGGGCTGGCCGCGGCGATTGTGTTGGCCCAAGCGGGGTGGCGTGTGCTGGTGTTGGAAGCCAAAGCCACGGTTGGGGGGGGCTTACGCACGGCGGAACTGACCCTACCGGGCTTCCACCACGACATCTGCTCGGCCATTCATCCCCTTGGGCTTGGCTCCCCCTTTTTTCAAACCTTGCCCCTGGCCGCCTTTGGCCTCCACTGGATCCAACCGCCCATTCCCGTGGCCCATCCGCTGGACGATGGCTCTGCGGTCGTCTTGCACCGTTCCTTGGCCGCGACCGCCGACGCGCTTGGCCGCGATGGCCCGGCTTGGCAACGGCTTTTTGCCCCCATCATCGATCACTGGGAGAAGCTGGCCCCGCTCTTGCTCGGGCCACTACCATGGCCGCGCCATCCGGTAGCCTTGGCGCAATTGGGGATACGTGCCCTCTGGCCGGCTACGGGGTTAGCCGACTGGCTCTTTCGCGAAGAGCGAGCCAAGGCCCTCTTTGCGGGGCTGGCGGCCCATGCCATTATCCCGTTAGAACAGCTGATTACCGCGGCTTTTGGGTTGATGCTGGGCGTCTTAGGCCACAAAGTGGGTTGGCCCTTGCCCCAAGGCGGATCGCAGCAGATTGCCAACGCGCTGGCCGCCTATCTACGCAGCCTCGGCGGTGACATTGTAGTCGATCAGCCCGTACAAACCTTGGCGGCCTTGCCTCCGGCCCGCGCGATACTCTTGGATGTCACCCCGCGCCAGCTGTTGCAGCTTGCGGGGGAGATGTTGCCGCCGCGCTATCGTCGCCAACTTACCCGCTACCGCTATGGCGCGGGCGTCTTCAAAGTGGACTACGCCCTGGCTGGCCCGGTCCCTTGGCGTGCGGCGGAATGTCGCCAAGCGGGGACAGTACATCTGGGCGGGCCGCTGGCCGCGATTGCCGCCAGTGAACGGGCCATTGCACAAGGCCAGCATCCAGCCGCTCCCTATGTTCTGGTGGCGCAACAGAGTCTCTTTGACTCCACGCGCGCGCCAGCAGGCAAGCAAACCTTGTGGGCTTATTGTCATGTGCCACACGGCTCGACCGTCGCGATGACCGACCAGATTGAGGCCCAACTTGAGCGCTTTGCCCCTGGCTTTCGCGATCTGATCCTGGCGCGCCATACCTTCAATACGGCGGACTTTCAGACCTATAATCCCAATTACATCGGCGGCGACATCAATGGCGGGGTCCAAGATCTGGCGCAGTTTTGGACACGTCCGGTACCCCGCTGGAACCCCTATGCCACGCCCGTCAAGGGCGTATACCTTTGCTCTTCCTCGACCCCACCAGGCGGCGGGGTGCATGGTATGGGTGGCTACCATGCAGCGCAAGCTGTTTTGCGGGCCAATCCAGAGTAATCAATAATAACGTGCCGGGGACGGGCTAGAAACTGCTTCCTATTGCGACTGCCATTGGCCCGTCCCCGGCACGTTATTCATCGTTATTGGCCCGTCTCCGGCACGCTTATGTTTCCGGTACGCCGTTCTCCCCAGTGGTCGCTTGGACTCAGTCGGCAAAAACTTCCGTGATGCACTGGCCTTCCCAATCGCGATGGTGGGGCAGCTTGAGAATGCGCGCTAAGGTCGGCGCGGTGTCGAGCAGGGAGACGGGGCGAGGAATTGCATAGCCTTGGCGGATGGTGGGGCCAGCCACCAACCAAGGGATGGTCATATCCTCGGGCATTTCGGTGCCGTGGCTGCGTTCGTGGCCGCCATGATCAGCCTGCACCAACACATGGATCGTTTCCGGCAGAGCCGCCAATACACGGCCCAAGTTGCGGTCGGCACGCTCGGCTTGGCGGAGATATTCGTCGCTCATCCAACTGTAGCGATGACCCCAAGTGTCCACCGTGCCAAAGTAGACAAAGGCAAAATCGGTGGCGTGAGTGGTCAGGTGGTAGATGGCCGATTCAGCGACCCAGTCATCGCCATCTTCATCATAGGAACAATCGCGATAGAGAATCGAGTCCAGGCTCAGTGGCTGGCTGAGGTTGCGCAAGGGTTCCCAGTTATGGATCGCGGCACAGCGCACCCCCGCGCTCTTGGCGACATCGATCAAGCCAGGCAGGGGCCGCGCCATCGGTTGCCAATCATTGGTCGTAACGCCGTGGCGGGTCGGCGGCACACTGT
>JAHBVH010000121.1 GCA_019637645.1 Caldilineaceae bacterium | reverse complement strand
CTGCAAACGGTCATTGAAGGTGGCCTGCGCTTCTTGGCTGGTCAATATAACGAAGATTATGGCCTTCTCCAAGAGTCACCCAACATTGGCCAGCATCGCTACTACCTGACCAACGACAATGCCTTGGCGGCCTATGTATTTTCCCTGTATGGGGCCGCCGAGTTTGCTGATGTGTTGCGCGCCAGCTTGGAGCGGTATGGTTATGTGGATAATGGCTTTGTGGAAGTGGCTTGGGGTGAGACGATTGCCTGGCCACCACTGCACCACAAAGACATCGTGGTAGAGCAGCTTGGTGACGGTGCATGTGATTTTCTTGATAGCGAAGAGGTCGGCCCGCTGGCCGATTGTGTGATGCAGGAGACGCACACACCAGATCTAGGGATATTCTACGATTGGTCGAGCTTCTCCAATTTGCACTGCATGGGCGCGGTCAATGAATATAACCAGGGCAACCGCGCGGTTGCCGAGTGGCTTTATCAGACCGAGCTGGCTACCTTTGACGGTCACGGCTGGGCCGACGAAGCGTGGCGACGGCGTGATGGCGTCTATGAAACGCTGGGGCTGGCCTGGTGCCTCTATGCCGGGGCGCTGTTGGAACAACCCGATCTACGTCTGCTTGACCAACTTTTGGCCCAGCAGGGGGCACAGGGCGGCTTTCACACGCACTATCGCGCCGGGGAGGGGCAGCTAGCCGACCCCAATGTGGAGACGACCAGCGTTGCCCTGTTGGCACTGTATACGTTACAGCACGGTCCTCCCCAGCGCGTTGGATTTGCCCCCGATGAGCAGTGAGGCAGGCCATCCCTTCACCGCTGGAACCGCCTTAGGTACCAGGGATATTGGTGGTATCCCCTAGCGTCCAGCCATACTTGTGTCGCCCATAGACACGCCACGCCTGACTAAAGGTGGCGGTTGTCTCAACGGTTGACAGAATGTGGTCGCTATCATCCTCCGGCAAGCCGAAGTAGTCGTTGATCGCCTCGCGCAGCCAACTAAAGGAAGTCACCCCAAAGCTGCTGACCACATCCCACACAAACATCTGTGAGCCGAAGAATTTCGGACGACGAATGCGCGCCCCACTGGCTGAGTAGCAGCCATAGGCAGGTTGACCCGGGCCACCGACTGCCGTCTCGCGCAAGATGCCTGCGATTTCATCAGCTTTGGCCGACCAGCCACTAAGCAGATAGCGATACCCCAGCAAGGTCGCTAAAATCAGCATCTGATTCGTGCGCAGCGAGCTGGCGCGCTGGTCGCGGCCCACCACCGGCACTTGAAACATGGTGATGCCGACACCGGAACGATACCATTTGTTCCACACAAAATCCGCAATACTGGCGGGTGTTACGGTGCTGCCAGAGGGTCCACCAGGAACGCCGGATGGCCAGGGATTGGGGTAGCCATACCAGGGATTGTTGTACTTGTTGAGAATGTGAATCGCTTGCGCCAGCAAACCCAGGGCGTCCTGGCGCAGCACCGTGACATAGAGCGTAGGCCAGGTACAGACCTTGGAGCGATGACTAAAGCCCCAGCCATCTGCTTGACCGCGCACATTGTCCTTGATCCAGCCGTTGGCACAACCATTGTGGGTCACGGTGCAATCATGGTAGGTAAAAGACGGCCACGCAAACATAAAGTCGTCGGAGTGGGTGAGCGCACGCTTAAAGAGCGGCGCGTGAATATCCATTTGCAATGCCGTGTTGGGCCATTGCCGCTTCACCCATTCGCGCGCCTTGGTTTTGTTGGGCTCTTCGATAAGGCGCATCGCCAACAGATCTTCGGTACGAATAAAATACTTATTGCCGTTGCACTGCACGCCAGGGCTGCTTGCCGCATCGGTCGTGCTGTAGATCCAGGTGGCCGGGGCCGTCCGATGGTCACTGAAAAGTTGGAAGCGTCGCCAGTAGGCTTGAATGGGATAGCCCCGCGTATCACCCGCTGGCTTGCCCCACCAGTAGACATTGATACTGGCCTGGGCCGGATTGCCCGGATCGACCCAGTAGTTCACTTGGAATGCCAAGTTCGGTTGCCCGTCTGCCCACGGCCCCACGCTGACATGGGTAATGCTTTCATACTCGGTGCGCAACAGGCTGGTGAGCGTCATCTGCGGCGAGCCATCCTGGTTCTGATTGCCACAGTGATAGATATAATCACAATCACCATGATCAGCGCCAGGCACGGTATAACCGGCTGGCACCTTGATGGTCAGCGGAATCGCCGGATACATGGAGATGGACATTTGCTCACTCATGCTAGCGCCGTCCGGCGTTACGTGCAAGCGAGCCGCGACCCAGTTATAGGCATTGATCGCTAAATTCTGAACTTCACTCAGGGTTGGCGTCGCCATCTTTGTCTCTCCTAATGAAAATTTGCCAATCAAATTCTTCCGCCAGTGATTGGTCATGGCTTTCGGTAAACAGCAGTTCAGGCAGCAAGGGCATGATGGTGCGTACGGTTTCGGCTGCGTGCGGTACAGCGGCGGCAGCGAGTTGCCCGCCACAGCCGCAAGGTGGTTGTTCAGACATCAAGTTTTCTCCTCATTGAAAGGTGATTCTGTACAGATATGTGAACCTGGGCGTCCCCAGGTGGTACCCTAAATTAATTGCCTGACGCTGAAAGCATCGCCTTTGAGGTCATAGGCGATCCAACCGGCCATACGGAAGACCACATAGGCAGATTGGGCGGTAGCCGGTGCAACAAAGGCAGCGCTGACCTGGGTCCAACTGGCATAAGTGCCAGTGAAGTATTGGGTGTCTTCACGGATCAGGTTGCCGATGCCACCGGCGTCGCTAAACCATTGCACCACGAGTGCCACATTGCCGGACGCTTGTCCTTGCAGCCAAGCGCTCGCGGTGTAACTGGTACTCGGCGCAATGACCACCCATTGGGCCCGCGCTTGTTTTTGGTCCGTGCTGTTAGTTAGGCGCAAGCTGTGACTGCCCGTGCGCGCCGTGCCAGTTTCCCAGGTTGCGCCGTCGAGCGCCCAACCGGTCAGCGTTTCAACCGAAGGATCGGTAAGCAGGTTGCTACCGCCCGCGCTGAGGTGAAAGGCAAAGTCGTCGCCATAGACATCCGTGGTATTGCCAGCCGTGTTGCGGAAGATCAGATCGGCAGAGACCGTACCGGCTGGGGCTGAAAAATCACCTTGCACCCGTACATAGCCCTGCGAGTAGTCGTAGATGCTGGGCAAGGCCAAAGCCGCTGCTTGTAACAACGCGCCACTGCCACCGGCGTCACTCCAGAAGTGAATGGCGAGTTGCGCAAAAGGGTTACCCGCGCCTTTGATGTAGCCCTGAATGCGGTAGCGGGCAAAGGGGTATGCGGTAAAAGCCCACGACCACCAACGAGCAAAGTTGCTGTTGATACGTAGGGCCTGGGTGCCGTTATAGACATCCTCTGTTTCCACTAAGGCACCACCACCGGCTGACCAGTTCTCTGGCGCGCCGCTGTCTACATTGGAATTGAGCAATAATTCATTGCCCACTTCGACACCACTGCGGGCGACCCACGCTACGCGGCTGGTGGTGCCGACAGGCGCGTGCGCTGCAATCACCAGATTGGTCATGTCCAGGGCTTGGATATAGGCTTGACGCGCGTCGGGGAAATGCGGCGTGAGCTGCACATAGAGCGGGCGGCCTTCTAAACCGTGCGGAACAGTCACGGTTGTCTCTCCTGCGGGGATATAGGCTACGCCACGGTTGGCAAAGAGCTTGCCATCACGCACGCCATCAATGTGGCGCAGCAGATCAAGCCCCATACACTCGCCTGGATCAAGTTCGGCATGATTGATGGCAATGTTGTCCTGAATGCTGTCAATGCCACCACAGTCAATGGCGACGGCATTGCTCACAGCTGTGGTGAGATTGTCAATACTGACATTGCGAATGTGGCCGCGGCTGAACTTGAGTTGCGCCACTTGGTTCTCGAGCAAGTAGACCGAGCCAATGTGGACATCCTCAACATAGCCATTGAAGTGAATGCCAGTCTGGGCGTTGATCCACGAAAAGATCGCGTTGATACGAATGCGTTTGGCACTGCTGGCGGCACTGCCCTGTATCCACAAACCATCACCAGAGCCCGCGGTCCAGATGCCACCGATAAAGAGGCGCTGCACATTATCACCAATATACATAGCCGCAAAGTAGGCGTTGTCGCTCAGGATCTGGTCAAACCAGCACTCATACAAGCCCTGCAAATCAAGATTGACCCAGCAATCCAGCACTTCCAGGCGGCCAAACATAAGGCCACCAAAGATCGTGCCCGTGCCGGGATAGAGACCAATCACAAAGCCCGCGCCAGTGGCCCATTCGACGGTCGATGGTCCCTTGATAAAGACATTGTTGAAATAGTTGTCGCCAACCTCTTGCTTGATAATCAGCCCTTCATGGCGTACGACGTTGAGGCGAATGTTATCGAAGATGTTCTCATAGGTGCGCCGCGTGGTGCCCCAGATTGCCACGCCCCGGTAGTAGTCCCAAACCATAATGTCTTGGAAGTAACAGCCGTTGACGCCATCCAGGTAGATGGCTTCCACCGATGAGGTGTGGCGGTCAGTATCCTCAATATGCAGCGTGCCATAGAGGGCAAACCAGTCCAGATCTTGCAAGAACAGAATGCGATTGTTACCTACTGGACGGAAAATCGCCCCAAAAGGGCAATACCAGGATTGGCGCGCCAGCGGTGTCAGTTGGGTGTCAACCCAGTAGGTGCCAGGCCGAAAAGCAATGGCCCCGTTGACACCCGCGGCGTTGATGGCCTGCTGAATGACGGTGGCATGATTCGCACCGGTAAAGGCCAGTTTGCCGGCTTTGTCATAGACACGGCAGGCGGCTTCATCTACCGTGGCCACATAATCAGCTATGCCTGGCGCGGCACCGATACCTGCGCTTCCGCCGTCAACGATCACACTGCTGCCCAGGCGGTTCAGGTGCGGCCCCAACTTGGCAGCCAGACGGCTGTAGGTTTCGTTTCTCATCCTTGCCGCACCTCGCCTATTGCCCAGATGTCGGTCGCATCCAAGGCCCGCAGATCGCTGATTTCATGGCGTTCGGCGTTGTATTCCAGGAAGCCAATCACAAAGGGTGATAAGGGGGCCAAGGCATCCGCTTGGCTCACCACACCATCCACGCTACACCATTGTCCGACCGGCAGCACGCCTTCTTCAACCGCTGTCCCACTGCGATAGGCCAAGGTACGGTCATGGCGTAAGGTGTAGAATGGTGTGGGATAGGGCAATGCCTCGATTACCACGCGCCATTGGGGTGTGACGGTTGGCAGCAGCCGCTCCCCACTGCTGGTGCCTGCTGCTAACAAGTCACTCAGTTCATCCAAGGCCGACAGGTTGCCATCCCGGTATTGACGCCGCAAGATACCCGCATTGGCGCGTACATCGCTTCCGCTAAAGTATTGCCCTGCCACGGCCAGAATCTCACGCATCTGGGCCATGGTCGCTTGGTGGCCCCAGATCTGGAACGGTAGGGCCGCCGCGGTGGGGCGCGCTACCCAAGTACTGCCCGTCCAGAGGCGCAGCGTTCCCGCGTGGCTGACTTCCTCATCCAGCCCCACTGTGTAATAGTCTGTTGGGCTGTTAACACCGGTGCGGCTGATGACAAGCCAGTAGGTCACACCAGGGGTGAGCGGGACAGCGGTCGCCAAGGGAAACTGCACCCAACTCATGCGCGGCAAGAGCGTAACGCCGGTCAGGGTGGCGGTCGCCAACACAGCACCGGGTTGACCGCCGCTGGTGGTGCATAACTCGACCTTGACGCTGTCGCTGGGCGCTCCGACGCGTCGCAGCTTAACCCACACTTCACCTGCCGACCAGCCAAGCGCCTCGCTCAGGCTAAATGAATAGGCCACCTTGACGCCGTGGGTGGTCAGCGTGACGGACGAACCCGGCGCGGTCGCCACCACTTCCCCCTCAACTTCGAGGGCTTGCCCCTGGCGGATCGTGATGGATGGCCCCGCCACTTCGGCGCTAATCGCACCGGTGACGGCAGTATCCGTGGCAATGGCGTTGCGTCCCGTTTCATCAATCAGGTGATACCGGCTGTTCAAAGGCGATCCTTCCACCTGGATGAAATAGCCCACTTTGACGAAACCGAGGCCCTCGGCACTGTCGGCCAGATTGTCCCCCGGGCTAAAGCTGATGGTCGCGGCGGTGTATGTTTGCGGTTTGCCTTGGGCAACGTTAAAGACGGTGTAGCTGCCGTCATTGGCCAGCGAGCCCGTAATGGTGAAGCGATCTCCCTCGCCAAGGGCCTCCAGGCCACCGGCGAGACGCTGGACACGCTTATCGGCAAAGCCAATGTCAGTGGCCGTCACACCCCAGCCGAGCAGTTGTTCGGCGTTGTCGGGTGCCATAAAGGCAACGCGGCCCGTAGGATTGCTGTAATAGGTTTGGCGCAAGGTCTGCCACAGGCCGACACAGCGCAGCGTCGCGCCGGTTGTGGCCTGCCAGGTCAAGGTCAGCGATTGACGCGGCAACCCGATGGCGGCCAGAGCGCGATCGCGTACCGCAACCGCCTGGGCGGCATTAGCCTCACCGAGCGTGTGGCGTTCCTCAAACCGACCATACGTGGCGCGGCTGCGGCTATGTTCGGCCCAAGCCGTGTGGGCGGGTAGAGGAAAGCCATCGCCATCCAGGTAGGTATATAAAACCGCAATGCGATTGCGCAACTCGCGCAGAGAGGCCCCCACTTCAACACCACCCGTGCTGGCATAGGCTTCTTCGATCCGGCCCCACCAGGTCGGCGTACCATAGCGGTTGCGCACGATGACATAGTAGCCAAGCCACTGGCGGACGGTATCCAGGCCATCCCCCTGGGCGGCTAAGAGCGCACTCTCCGGTCCCCCAATGGCGTTGGCACTATAGCGCTGCGCGGATAAAGTCAGGGGAGTCTGCACGGGGAGTTTATTGCGATCATAGAGATCGACGGTCATCCCTGTCATACGGTTGCCCTCCGAGGCCGATAGCTGACAAGCAACGTGGCGGTACGCGTCGGTTGATAGGTACCACTGCCTTCGTCAAAGAGCAGATGCAACCGATTCTGCCGCCCTGGCCAGAGCAACAAAGGGCCACCACTGCGGCTGACCAGGTTGAGGCGGGCAGAACCACTGACGACATAGGCGTGGGCCGCGGCACCTTCCTCGACCACACTTTCTTCACTTTTCCAGCCGTAGCCCCCTAGATCTAACCAGAGCGCGCCATCTGCTGGTACGAGCTGGACAAATGACAAGGTGCCGGAGCCAGCGCTCGGGGTGTAGGCCGTAAGCGCCAGCACAATCCCCGCGGTCACGGCCCTGGGCAGGGTGAGCGTCCCTAACGGATTGAGGTGGCCGCTAACATAGTGCTCGTTGGCATGTTGCATGGGGACATAGAGCCCATCACGCGCCCGATAGAGTGAGGCGCGCAGGAAGATGCCCATTGACAACGTGGTATAGGCGGCCATCACCTGGACGGCTTTGCCCGCGTTTTTGGTCAGGAATGACGTAGTGAGCGGGAGCAGCCAGAGCAGGTTGTTGTGGGTGATTGCCCCGGCCCAACTGACTGTTGCACCCGCCAGTAGATGTTCCGTGCCTGCCATCCCCGCAAACGCGTCAAGGTTGACATAGAAGTTCCGCGCGTCAATCTCCACCCCATTGTTGTTGTAGATCTGCACCTTCGCCGGTGAGGGCAAGTTGCCATTGACCGGAAGCAGGTCAATCACATTGTAGGGTGCGCTGTTACCATTGCGGACGGTAAAGGAACCGATGTTAGTTTCACTGCCTTCCCAATAGTTCGCCCGTTCCCATACCACGGTGACTTCGCCAATAGTGTTACCTGCTCCATAGATGCGCCGGTCGATGCGCGCCTCACTCCAGACCACACGGCCACTCAACACAGGTGAGCGGTGTATATGTAGGCCATTACGGCTATATTCAAGGTAGGTATCCACCGCGCCAGCCGCTTGCAATAAGCGCTCAATGGTGCCAATGGTGCTAAGTACCGTCTCAGTATTACCTTTGAAGACCACATCGGCACGCTCGTTGACAGTTTCGTCACTGCCCGGTTCTCGCGGGAAGTAGCGCGCCCCGGCTAGGCCAACACTGGGGGTGCCGCCGTCGTCATGGAGGATTACCGTGGTGGTGCCATCTGTAATGCGTAAGAGCATGGTCAAATTCCATAAGCCAGGCGTTGCCCAATCCGCTTGGCGAGTAGTTCTACATCGGCGTCATTGTGGATGTGGACTTCGTTAATGATGACCGTGGGGGCGGTGCGTTCACCCACGTGCGCCGCGCGCGTACGATAGTAGCCATCCAAAGCCAAATCATCAACTGGGGTGGGTGGAATGTAGATACTAGGGGAGCCACTATTGGAGCTATTGCTTGAACCACCCAACCAACTAGGGGTGGGCAATGATGGCCAGCGGAAATTCAGCAGGGCATCGAGCCAACCAGGCTTGCTAAAGGAAGGCCATTTGAAAGCAAGCAGATCATCCAGCCAGAGGGGTTTGCTAAATGACGGCCAATTCCAGCTCATGAGATTGGTGAGTAACCCTGAAAGCGCGGTATCGAAAGCTGGCCAGACCCAGGTCAGGAGCGCGGCGATATTATCTGGTACGTCCGGCCAAGCCCAAGCCAGCAAGGTAGTCAGCTCTGTGCGCAGTTCCTCCCCAAAGTTCGGCCAGGTCCAGGCCAGCAGGTCGCGCATTGTCTGGGGCGGCTGTGGCCACTCGAAGGCCAACAAGCTGTCAAAGCTGGGTAAGCCATCCAAGTTGAATGCACGCCCCAGGTCATATGTCCCACCTTCGCCAAGAAAGGGAAAGAGGTCACGTAAACTGATGCTAGGCAGCTTGCCGACGCTGAACAGATTGGCTAAGCTGTAACTGTCGCCTACCAGGAAGGGGAAAAGGTCGCGCAGGGTAATGGTTGCCAGGCTCGTGGTGTCAAAACTGAACAGAGAGGTTAGATCATAGGTGTTGCCGTCCCCTAAGAAGGCGAACAAGTTGCCAAGTTCCAGCTTCGTGATACCGGCGTCTGTCCAGTCCAGGGTAAAGTAATCAGCAATGTTGAGCGTGCCACCTTCTTCCCCCAAGGAAAAGGTGAAAATATCCCCCAAGCGCAACTTTGTCAGAGCACCGGCTGCCCAGTCCAGGGTGAAGTAATCGGCAATGTTGAGTGCGCTGCCCTCTGCGCCACTGGTAAAGGAAAGCACGTCGCCTAGCGCCAACTTTGTCAGACCGGCTGCTGTCCAGTCCAAGGTAAAATAGTCAGCAATGTTCAATGCCTTGCCATCCCCCGCGGCGGCAAAGCTAAACAGGTCGCCGAGCGTTAGCTTGGACAAGCCCGCTGCTGTCCAGTCCAAGGTAAAGTAATCAGCAATGTTCAGCGTGCCGGTTGTGCCATTGGTGACAAAGCCGAATAGATCGCCCAGGCTCAGTTTTACTAGACCGACAGTTGTCCAGTCCAGCGTAAAGTAGTCAGCGATGTTGAGTGCGCCGCCCGCCTCACCGCTAGCAAACCCAAGCAGGTCGCCAATGGTCAGCTTTGTTAGCCCTTGGGCCGTCCAGTCCAGCGTGAAGTAATCGGCTAGGTTCAATGACGCGCCTTGCTCGTTGCTGACGAAGCCGATAAGGTCCCCAAGCTGGAGCTTGGTCATTGCACCGCCACTAGCCCAATCGACCGTGAAGTAGTCGGCAAGATTGAGGTTGCTTGCGCCGTCATCGCTCGTCGCAAAAGAGAAGAAGTCACCCACAGTCAGCTTTTCTACCCCTTGGCTACTCCAGTCTAAAGTAAAATAATCGGCAATATTGATAGCTGTACCATCTTCACCCGTGGCAAAGCTGAAGATGTCACCAAGCGTTAGCCTGGTGATCTGACCGGATTTGCTAAAGTCTACCTCGAAGTAATCGGCGATATTGAGCTTGTCTGTCTCCGTACCCAACTCAATCGCCAGAAAATCGCCTAGGGTGAGTTTGGTGACTTCTGGCCTGTTGGTAAAATCAAAAAGGCCCTCCCAGCTAACTTTGGTGCCGCCAATATCACTGGCAAAACTAAAGAAATCCCCCAAGGTGAATTGAGTAAACTCTGGTGTGGTGGTGAAATCGAAGAAGTCACCTAGGGTCAGTTTGGTGACACCAGCACCTTGTACCCATTCAAAGAGATCGCCCAGCTTAATTTGCTTAAATTCCGGTGTCCACGCAAAGTCTGAGTTGGCAATAAAAGTTTGAATGGCACGCTCTGCGCCGGTGAACGCCTCTTCAATGGCTGGAAGAGCGGCGTTGGCGATGTCAAGCAAGGCATCCCCGATGGGCGCGATGGCCACAATCGCCCGCCGTCGCAATCCCGTAAAGAATTGGGGGAGGGTTTCATACTGCGTGCTCAAGGCATCGGTTGCCTCAGTCAAGTCATCGACCGCAAATTGGGTCAGGCGCAGATTGGCCACGGCGCTATCGCCTAAGTCTTCAAATTGGGTGCCGATCAGCGCCACACCGGCTTGCATACGCAGCGTCGGATCTTCGGTGTTACGCAGGGCTGTAATCACCATGTCAAAGGCATCGGCTGCCGACAGGGTGCCATTTGCCAGCTTGCTCGTCATCTCCTCCGCATTCAAGCCCAACATGGTCAAGCCATCGTTGGTGAGCTTAGAGCCATCTTGGATGCGTAAGCGGAATTCCTTGAACGCATCAGCCGCTTTATCGGTCCCCAACGCACCGGCCTGGAGGCCCGATTCTAGTAGGCTGAAAAACTGGGTGGCGTCGGCTCCACCGTTGGCAAACTGGGTAGAATACTCGGTCACCGAATCCAGAAAGTCGTCTGCGCTATTGAGCCCCTTCTGAAAACCCGAAGCCAGAAAGCCAAACGCCTGTTCCGAAGTCAGCCCAAACTTATCCATCAGTTCGACTGCGGCTTCCACACTTTCGTTGACACCGACGCCATAGGCGTCGCGCAAGGCCAGCGCATCTTCAGTCGCTTGCTGCAACTGCCCAGTGCCTTGGGTGCCACCCAGTCGGCCAAAGGCTTGTTCGACCTTGACCAAGCTATCCGCAATGTCTTCAATCCCCGCCCCACGATTGTTGGCAAAGATCCGGCGCATGGTAGCATCGAAATTCTCAGCACCCTGCTCGGTCAAGTTGAGCTGGCTGGTCATCTGCTTGGTGGCCACATCAAAGTCGTTGGCAGCACTGAACGCGGCAGCGCCAATCGCGCCGACGCCAGCCGCGACCGCGCCGACACCGGCCAACATGGCCCCACCCATTGCTTTGGTGATGGTGCTGGAAAGCCCTGTAGCCCAGCTTGTCACCTGTCCCTTGGACTGAGCCAGGTCATTCTTCAGTTGACTGCTGTCACCACGCAGGGCAATAAGGACATCACCGAGTCGGATTGCCAATTTCTTCTACCCGTATTCCCATCTGTTGCAAGGCTACATCGTCGGCCACTGGTTGATAATGAACGGATTTTGCGCTGCTCGGCGGCGGATTGAAGCCACGAAAGAGCAGGGCGATCTCTTGCGCCAGCAGCCGTGCCCGCCAACGTTCACGCAGCGTATAGCTTTCGGCTAGCTCGTGGAGTTGCCAGATACTGAGGTCGTCGTCCCAGCATCCCCATTGGCTGCGGGCAAGTTCGGCGTAGTCGCTGGGGCGAGCAAGCCACTCACGCTGCTCAGTTTGGCTAAAAAACCGAAAGCCAGTCGTAAACAGACCACAAACGCATCGAGCAGTTCTTCATCATAGGCTGCTTCTAGAATGCGCTCACGGTCTGCTTGCAAGGCTGGGGAATAGCGCAATAGGAGTTCTACCACCGCTTGAAAGGCCCCGCGCACCTGAAAGAAGAGGGGTCGCACTACCTCAATGATCTCGAAGGGGTGATTGAATTCCAGGTCGGGTGACAGACCCTTGACCTGTTCCAGCAAGGGGTCCAGCAGGGCAATCACTTCCTGCCGCCACGCTTCGTTGGCCTTGAACCGCTGCTTCTCAATTTCATAGGTATGCCCACCAAGCAGGACTGTTCTTGTGTTCATGGCTCCCCTTCTTATTCAGTGGCTGCTTCGGTTACAGCTTGATAGCGGATCAGCCGTTGGCCGACTGGCTTGGAGGCATCGACGAGGCCACTAATGCGCAGGGGAATGCCGGCCATTTCACCTTTGGCAAAGGTAAGGCGGCCATTGAGAACGGCGGTGCCACGCCAGATTTGGATGCGCACAGGCTGCAAAACATTGTTGATATTGCGATACCCCTCCACACCCCAGGTATATTCATCCAACGCGGTCGCACCACCGGCTTGCAGCTCTTCCAAACCAACTTGAGAGGCACCAGCCGCTGTGGTGCTCTTGCTGCCCCCCATCGCCAACTTGAGGTTGTCGGCGGTAATCTCGGCTAGTTGGGTTTCAAAATCAGCCGCCGTCTCTTCAATGGATTCCGCCACGGGCAGATTTTCCTGCTCTACATAATATTTACGGGTGGTGGCAGTATAGCCCATGGAAAAGGGGGCATTGGTGTACCCCACACTCGCCCAGTTACCACCCCAGTCAGCACCGACACCGACACTATTGGGGTTGGGTAACGCCTCGCCCACGGGGGCATACCAGATGTTGGCATAAGCAACCAGTAAATTTGCAACATTTGCCATCGCTATTCTCCTAACTGGGTCATAAACGCGATCGAGAAAAATACAAGAACAAAGGGCCAGTCGGTCTCTGGCTCCTGCAAAGGATACCCGGTAACCTCTAGCCCGGCGTGCCAAAAGCCAGCTCCCTGCTGGTCATGCAGCACTTCTACCAGCACGCCATAGAGATTCATGGCATCCACGGCATCGGCTCCATAACACTTGAACTGCATGGATTCACGCAGTAACTGAGCCGTGTAGTCCAACTGCCCACCACGGCCATTGAAGCAGATGGCGCGCTGACCAGGGAGATAATTCTTAGGTGGGTAGAGCCGTCCGGCATAGAGGCGTGTGCCCACCAGGGTGGTTAAGGCGGCTTGACTGGCTAAGTAACTGCGCAGGACTTGTAGGCTGTTAATCACCGAAATACCTCTTGCCCACAGTTTCAATCACTCCCGCGGCTTGGCTGGCGACACGCTGCGCGGCTGGATAGAGAAACGGGCGTTCGCTCTCCTGGTAGATGGCATAGTCCGCCGCAAAACCGACAACAACTTCTTCGTCTGCAACTGGGGGCGGGCTGGCAACCGTGTCATGCATACCCCGCTGACCGGTCTTGGGGCTAGTCAGTACTTCGGCGCGTGGTCGGAAGCTGTTGGTATCACCCCCCACGATGTAGCTGGAATTCAGCATAAACCCTGTATCGACCTGGCCATTACTAACGATATTGACCTTGGCCTCGCCTTCGATCTGAAAGGCTAAGGCCAACAACGCTTCCTGGGTGGCATCCGCCGCGGTGACCAGCACGTCCTGCTCATACCAGT
>JAHBVH010000120.1 GCA_019637645.1 Caldilineaceae bacterium | reverse complement strand
CGAACATCAGGTGATGGTGCCGATTGGGACCGACGTTCCTGGTGGTAATCAAGGCTGTTTTGTGGGTGGTAGTTGCGCGGTCTTCTTCCATATTCCAGGCTTTATGAAGACCTTCCGCGAACAGATCACCGATTTTGAGTGGGATGTCGCGGTGACCCCGTCCCACCCTGTGCAACATGCAACGGGGATGGGGACCTTTGGCTATGGTGTCACCCGCGACAGCAAGCACCCGGACTTGGCGTGGGACTTGATCAAGCGCCTTGCCACGCGTGAAACCCAAGGGGCTATCCTCCGTAACTACGCCGGGATTCCCTTCCTCAAGTCGATGGCCGATGATCCGATCTTCGAAGAACTCGCGCCGCCACCAACCAATGTCAAAGCCTTCATCAGCGGTGGTGACATTGGCATCTTCCCGCCCATGGGCTATCCTTCTAAGTGCGGCAGCTTGTATGCGGGGTTGATCAACCAGACGATCCGCACGGCGCTCGAAGAAGCCATTCGTGGTGTGAAGAGTGTCGCCCAAGCCTTTACCGACGCTGATGCCGAAATCCAAGCCTGTTTGGATACCGCTCAATAACGAAGTTTACGCAACTGCGGCGGTAATGACTCCCCTTGGTCACTACCGTCGCAGCTGCTTCAATGATACCTTGTTTTAACCCATGACAACTCAATCACTTCCATCCAACCAGCCGCGCCGCAGCCCACTCTTCTGGCGCGATACGATTCAAGGCTACCTCTTTATCTTGCCCGTCGTACTGGGGTTGACCCTCTTTGTCTTTGGCCCCATGGTCGCTTCGTTCTACTTTAGCCTGACTGAATACAGTGTGCTGAAAGCGCCTGAATTTATTGGCTGGCGTAATTATGTGGACATGTTTACCCGTCCGCAATTGCGCGTCTTGCAATCGCTCTGGGTGACGATCTTCTTTGCCCTAACCTCCGTCCCATTAACCATGGCTGCCGCGCTCGGGGCGGCTGTCCTGCTTAATCAAAGGCTGCGGGGGATGCGGATCTTTCGTACTATGCTCTACATTCCCACGATTGTGCCAGTCGTCGCGACAGTCTTTGTCTGGGGCTGGCTGCTCAATCCGGACAAAGGTCTTGTCAATGCCAGCCTCCAATGGTTGGGGCTCCCGACCTACAGTTGGCTCAGTGAACCAGCGACGGCCTTGCCCACGCTGATTATCCTGAGCGTCTGGGGCATTGGCGGCACAATGGTAATCTTTTTGGCGGGGCTACAAGGGGTGCCCGAAACGTTATATGAAGCGGGGCGGTTGGATGGTGCTAATGCGCCACGCCTCTTCTGGCATATTACGCTGCCGCAAATTACACCGACCATCTTCTTTGTGTTGATCACGGGCTTGATCGGTACTTTTCAATATTTTGTGCCGGCCTTTATTCTCACCAAAGGGGGGCCGCTCTATGCTACGTATTTTTACAATTTGAACCTCTACGAAAAAGCCTTCCGTTGGCAGTTTATGGGGTTGGCGTCTGCCATGGCCTGGTTGATGTTTGCCATCATCCTGATCCTGACGCTCATCCTCTTCCGTTCGTCCGATGCGTGGGTGCATTATGAGGTGAAGCGATGACAACGGTGCATCAATCTCTAGGACAAGCGCGGGCGGCATCGGCTACCTTCTACGCGCGACGGCGTTGGTTGAATCGTCTGATCCAAGCGGTGATCGTCTATGGTATTTTGTTGGTCATCTCTTTTGTCTTTTTGCTTCCCTTTGCTTGGATGCTGCTCAGCGCGGTCAAGAGCGCACAGGAAGTGGCCTACTTCCCCCCCACCATTATCCCGCGCCAAGTGTTGCTGAGTAATTTTTTCGATGCTTGGGCGCATCCTGACATGCAATTTAGTCTCTGGCTGTGGAATACGGTCTATATTTCGGGGACGGTCTTAGTCGGCGTCTTGTTGACCTCATCGCTCTGTGCCTATGGCTTTGCCCGGATCCAGTTTCCTGGCCGCGAATTTTGGTTTATCGCCACCATTGCCTCGGTCATGCTGCCACCCCAGGTGACCCTCATCCCGCTCTATGTGCTCTTCTTTAAGATCGGCTGGTTGAATACCTTTCACCCGCTGATTATTCCGGCGTGGTTTGGCGGCGGCGCACTGAATATTTTTCTCTTGCGCCAGTTCTTTTTACAGATTCCCAGTGAGCTAGAGGATGCTGCCCACATTGATGGCGCGGGGCGCTTACATATCTGGTGGCGGATTTTCTTACCACTCTCGCTGCCAGCCCTGCTCACCGTCGCGATCTTCACCTTTCAAGCCACTTGGAATGATTTCTATGGCCCCCTCATCTATCTAACGGATCGCTCTAACTTCACCCTCTCTTTGGGCATGAACCTCTTCAATAGCCAATATGGTGCCCAGGTTCACTACATGATGGCGATTGCCTCGCTCATGTCCTTGCCCATGATCATTGTCTTTTTCGTTGCCCAACGCTACTTCATCGGCGGTATTGTCCTAAGCGGTGTCAATCGCTAACCTATGATGGCGGACGCGGATAAACGCGGAAGGACGCGGATTGAGTATAATCCGCGTCCTTCCGCGTCCCCTCTTTTTAGGTATCTATCACCATGATCGCGCCACTCGATCCATTGACGCGAATGCGTTGGCCGGTTTTGAGCCGTTGGGTGGCTTCGTGTACACCCACAACGGCAGGAATCCCATATTCCCGTGCCACCACCGAACCATGGGTCATCAAGCCGCCCACTTCCATGACAAGACCACCCGCCGCCAAGAAAAGGGGGGTCCACGCCGGGTCGGTGCCGGGACAGACCAAAATCTCGCCAGGGGCTAGTTGTGCCTCATGTGGATCAAAGACGACATGGACGATGCCTTCGACCACCCCAGGGGAGACCGGGCTACCCGTGAGCACGCCCGGAGTATCTTGCGCGGCCGCGCGCAGACCTGCATAGAAAGCCCGCCCATCACTGAGTAAGACCCGGGGAACCTGCTTGCGCAATTTTTCGCGAGCATAGCGCGCCCGTCGTTCAGCCACTAACGCTTTCCAGTCAATTATATAGCCGGCAGCCAAGGCGTGTATCTCTTTCACATAGAGAAAGACGAGGTCGTCCGGCTGGTCGAGAATCCCTTGGTCAACCAGTTCCTTACCACTCTGGAGGAGACCTTCACGCCCAATGCCAAAGAGGTTGATCATAAAAAACTTGGGTGTTTCGCGTAGTCCAGCCAAGGCGCGCATGCGTTTGGCCAGGGCTGTGACCAAACGCGCCTTGAGCACCCCCTGCGGTTGCTGGCGGACTGCGCTGACCAAATCCTCGATCACCTGTTGGGCGGCGACTTCGCCCCGTTGAAAGACAGCATCGGGTGCTTGGGTAGGATCTGTAATCCGTAGATAGCTTTGGATCATTTGAAATACCTGCGTTGGGTTCTCACGCCAACGGGGGCGACCAAAGTCGATCTCGGCCAAACCGCGCATACCATAGGTTGCCAAAAACTGATCTACTGCTCGTTGGGCTGCTGCGGGGAGGGTGCCCGCTCGATAGGCGGTTGCCAGATCGGCTGCGGCTTGGCTTTGGAGATAGACCGTACTCTGAGGATCTTGGCGGATCTGTTGCGCCGTTTGCCAGAGCACAAGATCCATCTCGGTGGTGACATTGTGGGGCAAGCCACGCATAATCTCCAAGGAACGACGTTGTTGATTGGCCGCAGGCGGAAACGCTTGATCGGCCCAAGCAATGAGTCGATTCATCGCGAGCATCCCCGGCAGTAGCCGTGGCACCAAATTCGGCAGGACAAACTTGGCCCCGCCTGCGAGGGTTTGTTCAAAAAGTGTAATCCGTTCGGCCAGGGTGGTGGTAGCTGCCATTTGGGCGCGCCGTTGTTGCAGGTGTTGGGCAATGGCGGCCTGGACGGCTTGGCGTTGTTGGTCTGGTGCTTGCAAGGTACGTAGCCCATTGGGCAGCACTTGCCGCAAAAGGTGGGCAAAACGGCGGAGGGTGACCAAGCGCAGTGGGCCTGCCGTGGTCAACGTCCCATCGTGTAGCAGCGTCTCGACGGCCTGCCCAATGCTCGGCTCCAGAATGCCCAACGCCCTACGCATAATGGCGCGGCCTACGCAGTTGCGCAACACGGGCGTTAGTCGTAGCCACAGCCGCTCGCCCGCCGCTACAATGGCTGGCTGATTTTCAAAGGTATAGGAAAAGCCGAGCAGTCGTGCCAACTGTCCCGCTAAGATCCGCAGGGCATCTTGCCCCAAGGGCGTGATCGGGTCGAGCATCCCTTGGATAGCCCCAAAAGAGAAGTAGATCTGGAGCGGCTCGGGAAAATCCGTCCTGGGCAAAGGGTAGAGTGATGTAATCGCCCGCGCCTGTAGCAGATAGAGGTTGCCTTCTGCCCAGCCCCACTCAATATCTTGGGGCGTGCCATAAAGGGCGGCGACGCGGCGGCCTAAGTCGGTGAGGGCGCGGATGGCCGCATCGGGTAGGGCTTGCTGGGTGGCGGCATGGGTGGCTTGCGTCACTGTGCCGCCACCCGCTTGACTACGAATGACCAGGGCTTTGGCCCCTAAGGTTTTTTGCCGGAGCGCTCCACTCGCGGTCTCGACAAGATAATGATCAGGCTCCACCTGACCCGCGACCAACGCCTCGCCTAACCCAAGGGTGGCGTCAATGACTGTCTCATGCCGGTTGCCCGTGAGGGGATTGGCCGTGAAGAGGACGCCCGACGCTTCACTTTGCACCATGGCTTGCACCACAACACACAACGCTACTTCATCTTGCGGAATGCCATTACGGTGGCGATAGCCAATGGCGCGGGCGGTCCACAAACTGGCCCAACAGCGAATGACGGCATCCAAGAGGGCTGTTTCGCCCAGCACATGGAGGTAGGTATCTTGTTGCCCGGCAAAGGACATTTCGGGCAGATCTTCCGCCGTGGCCGAGGAGCGTACTGCCACGGCGGGCTGGGCCATGCCCTGGTAGGCTGCTTGGATGGCTCCCATTAACGCGGCTGGGATGGTACCCTTGGCAAAGGCTTGGCGAATCGCCTGGGAAACGCTTTCTAGTTGGGCTGGATTTTGGAGGTCGGCGGCTTGGTGCGCGCTTTGAATCGCCATTGCCAACTGATTGACCTCGACAAAGTGCTGGTAGGCTTGGGTGGTGATCAAGAAGCCAGTAGGCACCGGAAACCCGGCTTGGGCCAACTTCGCCAAGTTGGCCCCTTTGCCACCGACTAGGGCCAGCGTGATCTGCTCATCCGTAAAGGGAACGATCCAGCGCGTCCCGACCCTGTGTGCCACCTCCCCGCTTATCACCTCCCCGCTTATCACCTCCCCGCTTATCACCTCCCCGCTTATCACCTCCCCGCTCATCACCTCATTGTGTTTGGCTGTCGTCATGGTTCATTACCTCTTTCTTGGGATGACTCCATCTGGGCCTCAGCACTGGCAAGCAGCCCATGCACCAAGACTGTGATCAAATCATCAGCTGTGCCCATCGGTTGTGTATGTGCGATGGGCAATTTACTGAGCAGAACGCCAGTGGCAAGAAAGCCCAAGACGGACCCTAAAAAGATCCGCATCAGTGCCACCGGTGGTAGGCATTGCAAGCGTGGTTCCAGGGCAATCATCCGTTGGGTAAAGAGCATCACTTTGGGCCAAAGCGTTTCAAAAAGCTCGGGCAGATGCACCCCTTCAAATTCCAACAGCTCAACCATAAAGAGATTGACCAAGATCGGACGTTCAGCAAATGCTGCAAAGAGCTGACGGGTTGCGTGGCGTAAGAATGCTTCGAGCGTCTCTCCTTGGGTAGTCGCCAACTGGGGGGCAATGAGCGTCAATGGGTGATAGGCCAGAATCACGGCCTTGAGAATCTCTTCTTTGCTGTGAAAGTGGTTGTAAATTCCACCGACCGCGAGGCCCGCGGCTTCGGCAATTTGGCGCATAGATGTCCCATGGTAGCCATGCGCCGTAAATTGTTGCAGTGCTGCATCGATCAGCTTCTCTTTGGTTTGTTGCCCTTTGCTACTTTTCTCCATTGACTCTCGATCCAGCGTTGCACAGCTGACAGCTTTTCAAAAGCTGTCGGCGTCTTGCGTTGATAGATTTCTGTTATGTGAACGAACGTTCATTTATATACTAACATGGTGTTAATGTGCTTGTCAAGAAGATCGTTGCTGCTTCGTCATAGCTACGGATCAATCCTGCTGCCTTTGCATTGGTGGCCGCGTCCTCTGTTCAATCCGTGCAGATCTGCTTTCTGCTGACTGTGCATTCTTCTGCTTCGTTTCTATTCACTTTAATGGTACACTTCTGCTACAGAGCGATGGATCCTCAAATGAATAATGGTTGACTCACATGGCAGTACCACTGCCATGCGCATTGTTTGAGGTACCTCTTTGACGGTTGATGTTGGCTACCATCGACGTCGCCTAATGGCTGCTCACTCCCAACAACTTAGAAATTGGATAATCTCATGGTTCTTGCACAGATTCGCCCCGGCGCTTACTATGATTCGGTTGTGCTTATGCAATTACAGCGAGCATTGGTGGCGCTACCGGATGTTGAAGAAGCCGGTGCTGTCATGGGGACAGACGCCAATAAAGATGTGCTGGCCCAAAGTGGGTTGCTGACGCCCGAAGTGCAAATGGCAAAGGCGGATGATCTGCTCATCGTCGTGCGGGCCGCCACTGCCGCCGCGGCGCAAGCTGCCCTGGGGCAGATCGATACGTTACTGGCCCAACGCAGCCAATCGCGCGGGGATACGCCCAATGGCTACCGCCCGAAAAGCTTAGAAGCCGCAGCCCAGATCCTCCCCGCGGCCCAGTGGGTGTTGGTCTCGACGCCAGGCCGCTACGCCGCGGGTGTCGCCCGCGAAGCCCTTCGGTTGGGTAAACATGTCTTTCTCTATAGTGATAATGTGAGCGTGGCCGAGGAAGTGGCGCTCAAAGAGCAGGCCGCGGCCAAAGGGCTGTTGGTCATGGGGCCAGATTGCGGTACGGCGATTGTCAATGGCATTGGGCTAGGCTTTGCTAACCGGGTCCGCCGTGGGCCGATTGGGGTGGTAGGCGCCTCGGGAACGGGGTTGCAACAAGTGACCGCGCGGATTCACCAATTAGGTGGCGGCATTACCCACGCCTTTGGCACGGGTGGCCGCGATCTTTCGGAAAAGGTGGGGGCTATCACTGCTCGACAGGCATTGGCCTTATTAGCGCGTGATCCAGCCACCCAAGTGATCGTCCTCATCTCCAAGCCACCCGCTGCTCAGGTCGTTGATGAATTGCTCCGCCTCGCCACAACTATTGCCAAGCCGGTGATCATCGATTTTATTGGCTATCGTCCTGCCGAAGCCCAACGCGGCAATATCTACTTTGTGAAGACTTTAGACGAAGCGGCTGAGCTGGCGGTTGAATTAGCCAATTTTGAAATGGCCCAAGGTGGCGCGCCCGTGCCGTCCGCTGCGGCCACCGCCGCGCGTGGTTTTGCCCCAATGCAGAAATATCTACGCGGGCTCTTCTCTGGTGGTACTCTGGCCTACGAAGCCCAACTCTTGTTGCAAGAATATGTGTCCGCCGTCTTTGCCAATGCGCCGCTGGACAAGCGCTTCCACCTGGAAAAGGCAACCGTTAGCCAAGGCCATACGATTGTGGATTTGGGCGAGGATGAATTTACCGTGGGGCGTTTACATCCCATGCTGGATCATGAACTGCGCATCAAACGGCTGCACCAAGAGGCGGCTGACCCCGAAACCGCGGTGATCCTCCTCGATGTGGTGTTGGGCTATGGGGCTCACCCTGATCCCGCAGGGGAGCTAGCCCCCGCCATTGCCGCCGCGATCGCAACCGCCGCCCGCGCAGGGCGTCAATTGGCGGTGATCGCCATTGTGGTGGGGACAGATGAAGATCCACAGAACATAGAGGCCCAGGTCGAGCAACTTATCACCGCGGGGGCCACGGTGGAGTTTAACAACGAAACGGCAGTACGGCGGGCGGGGGCCTTGGTGCAAAGCTTGCCCACCGAGGCGGATCAGCCGGTCGCTCCAATGCTCTTGTCCCAACCCCTGGCTGCGCTGAATGTGGGGCTAGAATCCTTTACCGCCAGCCTAACCGAGCAAGGTGTGCCCGTATTGCAATTGGACTGGCGGCCACCCGCCGGGGGGAATGAGCGCCTCGCCGCTATCTTGGCGCGAATGAAGCAAGGGTAAGTCGGACGACACCACATTGTTGGTCTGTCACTAGAGCTGACCGGTTTGTAAAACCGGTCAGCTCTAGGATTCATGGAACCCTAGATAATCAAACCGCGGTCGCGGGTATCGCACCAGTGGCCGTCAATCCTAAACCTAAAGGATACAAGTTATGGCAATCGATATCGCGGCGGCCAATACGACTGCCGTGACCCGCATGATGGAAGCACGGCCGGTGTTGGTTGGCCTGGGCAAGGCATTGGATCTCATCCCTGGCATGCGGCCCAATCTGATCCTCCATGCCGGGCCGCCCATCACCTGGGAGCGGATGTCAGGCCCGCTGCGCGGTGCGATCCTTGGGGCGTTGATCTTTGAAGGCCAAGCGCAAAGCGCCGCCGAAGCCGAAGCGCTGGCTACCTCTGGTGCGATCGACTTTGAGCCATGTCACCACCATGGCGCGGTCGGACCGATGGCCGGGGTGACCTCGGCCTCGATGGCGGTCTATCTTGTCGAGAACCAAACTCATGGCAATCGTGCCTTCTCCAATCTCAACGAAGGTTATGGCAAGGTGCTCCGCTATGGCGCGTACCAAGAGGATGTACAGAGCCGTTTGCGTTGGATGAATGAGACTATGGCCCCGGTGTTGCACGATGCATTGGTGGCGAGCGGTGGCATGGACCTGCGTGCCTTGTTGGCCGAGGCGCTGCACATGGGGGATGAAGGGCATAACCGTAACAAGGCTGGCTCGCTCCTCTATACCAAAAATCTTGCCCCTGTTGTCGCCAAAGTTGCCCCCAATGGTGACGTTGCGGCTGATGTGCTGAAATTTTTGGGGGACAATGCCCTGAGCGTGCTCAACCCGGTCATGGCGGCTTGCAAGGCGATGGCTGACGCCGCCCATGGGATCGAAGGCAGCACCATTGTCTCGACCATGGCGCGCAACGGCACGGATTTTGGCATTCGCGTCAGTGGCCTGGGCGACCGTTGGTTCACCGGCCCTTCGCAAGTGCCCGATGGGCTCTACTTCCCTGGCTTTAGCGTGGCCGACGCCAACCCCGATATTGGCGACAGCACCATCACCGAGACGGCTGGGATTGGTGGCTTTGCCATGGCCGCGGCCCCAGCGATTGTGACCTTTGTCAGTGGCACCCCCAGCGATGCGATTAATGCCACCATGGAAATGTATGAGATCACCTTTGCCGAGCATAAGACCTTTACGATCCCGCCCCTCGATTTCCGCGGTACGCCCACCGGCGTTGACTTGCGCAAGGTGGTCGAAGTCGGGATCACCCCGCGCATTAATACGGGCATTGCCCATAAAAATGCTGGCGTGGGGCAGGTGGGCGCGGGGCTTGTCCGCCCGCCCATGCAAGTCTTCGAGGAAGCCTTGATCGCCTTTGCGGAACAGTATGGCTTTGCGTCGTAGAAACTAATGATTCGGAGGATAGCATATGAAACTGTACGATCTCTCGCAACCGTTGAATGCTGACTGCTCGTTCTGGCCTTTTTACCCACCCTTCGAGGTGAAATACTTTAAGCGCAAGTCTGAACATGGGGTCAACGCTCAGTATATCCAAACATCTAATCACATGGGTACTCACCTCGACGCGCCCAAGCACTTTGTCACCAATGGCAAGACCATCGATCAATTGCCGCTTGAGTGGCTCTATGGCCCTGGAGTCATTGTAGATCTGAGTGATATGTTGGACGATTTGGATATCTTTACTCCAGAAGATATTGAGAAGCGCGTGGAAGTGCGGGATGGTGACATCCTGATTATCCACACGGGATGGCACAAATACTCCTTCCTCGCCGAGCAGGGCGACGAAGAACGCTATATTCAACGTCACCCTGGTCCTCACCATAGCATCTGTCAATGGCTGCTCGATAAGAAGATCAAGGTCTGGGGTGTGGATATGATCTCGACCGACCATCCGATGAATCTCCCGATTGGTCGCTTCTTGGGCGCAGGTGGTCTCAACCATTGGAAAAAGGTGCGTGGCATTTGTGAACAGAAATTCGGTGCGGACAAAATGGATGAACTCTTTCCCGAAAGCGCCTATCAATTAACCCACAATGCCCTTTTTCCCCATGACTGTGTGCATGTAGAGAATATGGGCGGCCAAATTGGCGCACCCGAATTGCAAAATCGCCGCCTGACCATTGGTGTCTTCCCCTGGCTCTTCAAAGGTGGTGAAGCGGCCTTCTGTCGCGCGGTGGCGTTTGTGGAAGAATAAGCTTGCTAGTCACTAGCCTAAACCGGACAGGTTGTAAAAACCTGTCCGGTTTTTAGAACCATTGGAATTGCTCCCTATGTCTCATGCTAACCTCTATACCATGGGTCTGGACAAGACCCCAGCGAACTATGTTCCGCTTTCTCCCTTGACCTTTCTGGAACGGGCGGCGGCTGTCTTCCCGCACCGGACTGCGCTAGTGCATGGCGCCACGCGCTACACTTGGCAAGCAACCTATCAGCGCTGCCGTCGCTTGGCCTCTGCCTTGCAGCAACACAATATCGGGCTCGGCGATACCGTTTCCATCCTGGGTTTTAACACGCCCCAGATGTATGAAGCGCACTTTGGTGTCCCCATGACAGGTGCTGTGCTCCATTCGATCAACACGCGGTTGGACGCCTCTGCCATTGCCTTTCAACTGCAACACAGTGAAGCCAAGGTGCTCCTCACCGATACCGAAGCGTCGCCCACCATCCGCGCCGCGTTGGCCCAACTGGAAAAGCCACCGCTAGTCATTGATATTGAAGATCCCGAGAGCGATGGCGGTGAACGGTTGGGCTCCCTGACCTATGAAGAATTTCTTGCCAGCGGTGACCCTACCTTTGCGTGGCAGCTGCCACCTGACGAGTGGCAGGCGATCACCTTGAACTACACCTCGGGCACGACCGGCAACCCCAAAGGGGTGGTCTATCATCACCGCGGTGCGTATCTCAATGCCGTGAGCAACATTATGGCTTGGGGGATGGGCAAGCACCCGATCTATCTCTGGACGCTACCCATGTTTCATTGTAATGGCTGGTGCTTTCCCTGGACCTTAGCCGCGGTTGGCGGCACGAGTGTTTGTTTGCGCAAGGTGCGTCCCGACCTCATCTACGACCTGATCGAGCGCGAGGGCGTAACCCATTACTGTGGCGCGCCGACGGTCCACTATCTGTTGGTCAACGCGCCGGATGAATTGCGCGCCAAAAAGCAGCATCTTGTCCGCGGGCTGGTGGCCGCCGCCCCACCACCAGCCGCCGTGCTCCAGAAGATGGCCGAGAATGACTTTGAAGTAACCCATGTCTATGGCCTCACCGAAACCTATGGCCCAGCCACCCTTTGTGAGTGGCATGACGAATGGAACGATCTGCCCATCGAAGGCCAAGCCCGCATGAAGGCGCGCCAAGGGGTGCGCTATCACATGCTCGAAGAGTTGGCCGTGCTCGATCCCGCGACTCTGCAACCGGTCCCCGCCGATGGTGAAACTTTGGGAGAAGTGATGTTTCGTGGCAATATTGTCATGATGGGCTACCTGAAGAATCCGACAGCGACCGAAACCGCCTTTCAAGGTGGCTGGTTTCACAGTGGTGATCTCGGCGTGATGCACCCCGACGGCTATATTGAATTGAAAGACCGGGCCAAAGATATTATCATCTCCGGTGGCGAAAATATCTCCACCATTGAAGTGGAAAATGTACTCTATCGCCATCCGGCGATCCTGGAAGCGGCGGTGGTGGCCCGGCCCGATGAAAAATGGGGCGAAACGCCCTGCGCGTTTGTCACCTTGCACGAAGGCGCAACGGCAACAGCCGACGAGATCATTGCCTTCTGTCGTACCCAGCTTGCCCACTATAAGGCCCCGAAGACCGTGCTCTTTGGCCCCTTGCCCAAGACATCGACGGGAAAGGTACAGAAGTTTGTCCTACGCGAACAGGCCAAGCAGCTATCGGCGACGGTGATAAGAAAATAAGTAGCGTCTCATGCCCAAGGAGATTGCATGACAGCGACAACCCAAGTTAGCACAAGCCTCACCAACGGTATTGCCTCAACATCTGCCGACGAACCCCTTTTGCTCCGCACGGACCAGGGGGGTGTGACTACGCTAACGCTGAATCGGCCTAAACAATTCAATGCCCTGTCGCAGGCCATGTTGACGGCTTTGCAAACCGAACTCGCCGCCATTGCGGCTGATCCAACGGTTCGGGTGGTCATTCTGGCTAGCGCGGGCAAAGCTTTTTGCGCTGGGCATGATCTGAAGGAAATGCGCAGCCATACGGAACAGGATTTTCATCAGGCACTCTTTACCCAGTGCAGCCGACTTATGATGACCTTGACCCAAATGCCCCAACCCGTCATCGCCCGGGTGCATGGGCTGGCGACAGCCGCGGGTTGTCAACTGGTGGCGGCCTGTGATCTAGCGGTGGCCGCTGATACTGCCACCTTTGCCACCTCGGGGATTCGGGTTGGCCTCTTCTGTTCCACGCCGTCGGTGGCAGTCAGTCGCAACTTGGGGCGTAAAAAGGCGTTAGAAATTCTGCTGACCGGCGATTTTATCGACGCCGAAACCGCGGTGCGCGAAGGGTTGATCAACTATGCCGTGCCCACGGTTGATTTGGACACCACTATCCAACGGCTGACCGCTGCCATTGTGGCGAAATCCCCCTACGCCGTCGCTTCGGGGAAACAGATGTTTTATAAACAGCTGGAAATGGATCTCGCCGATGCCTATGCCTATGCTGCCGAAGTGATGGCCTGTGATATGATGGCCGCCGATGCCGCGGAAGGCATCGATGCCTTTATCCAAAAACGGCAACCCGTCTGGCAAGGGCGTTGACGCAGTGAGACAGTAGGTCACCAACGCAGTAGATTTACGAGGAGTTGTCGCTTGAAACCGGCTCCGTTTGCTTATTATGCCCCAACTACGGTGGGTGAAACGCTGGATCTCTTAACTGAGCATGGTTATGCGGCGAAGTTGTTGGCTGGCGGCCAAAGTTTGATTCCAACCATGAACTTTCGCTTGGCGCAACCTGCCGTGTTGATCGATCTCAATCCGCTTGCTGACTTGGCCTATATCCAAGCGACAGCCGAAGGCGGGGTGCGCATTGGCGCGATGACGCGGCAACGGTTGCTGGAAAAGAGTGAACTCATTGCCCAACGTGCGCCGCTGCTCTGCGCCACCATGCCGCATATTGCCCATGTCCAGATCCGCAACCGCGGCACCCTTGGGGGGAGCTTGGCCCACGCCGACCCTGCCGCCGAGTTGCCCGTGGTGGCGGTGGCCTTGGATGCTCAACTCAAAGTGCGGAGCAAGCTTGGTGAACGATTGGTCAGTGCGCAAGATTTTTATGTCGCGCTCTTTACTACGGACTTGGCACCCGATGAGATCTTGACGGAAATTGTGCTGCCGCCGCTGCCCCCGCGCACAGGCTGGTCGATCCAAGAGGTGGCCCGCCGCCGCGGTGACTATGCTATTGTCGGGGTTGCAGCCACCGTCACCCTAGATGTTCGGGGTCGTTGCGTGGCGGCCCGCTTGGTTTTGCTGAGTGTGGGCGAAGGGCCAACCCAAGCCCCGCGGGCCACTGCCCTCCTCCACGGTGAACGTCCATCCCCGGAACTGATCGCCGCCGCTGCCGAAACCTGTGCTATGCAAGATATTGAGCCTACAGCAGATATCCACGCTTCGGTTGCTTTTCGTCGCCACCTGGCGCGGGTTCTGACCAAACGGGCCTTGACCGAAGCTTTTCAGCGAGCGCAGCTGGCACTGGCTTGACGCGCCACCTAATGGCAAGAAAGAGAACCGCGATCGTTATGTTTACCCACGCAATTGTCCGTATGCCCGGCCCTAATTTCGGCGATGGCCTCACCACCGCGGACCTTGGCACCCCGCACTATGCCTTGGTGCTTGCCCAGCATGCGGCCTATGTCGCCGCTTTGCGGACATTGGGCTTGACGGTGATCGAATTGCCCGCTTTGGCCGATTATCCTGATGCCTATTTTGTAGAAGATACCGCGGTGATCACCCCCGAAGTGGCTGTATTGGCGCGGCCTGGGGCCTCGGCCCGGCAAGGCGAAGCGCAGGCCATGGCACCGGTTTTGGCCCAATATCGGACGGTGTTGCCCGTTGATTGGCCGGGGACCTTGGATGGGGGCGACGTGTTGGTGGTGGACAAGCATTGCCTGATCGGCCTTTCCGAGCGCACCAACGAAGCCGGGGCGCGTCAACTAGGCGAACATCTAGCGCCCTATGGCTATCGGTGGGACATGATTCCGGTGGCCGCGGGGCTGCACTTCAAAAGTAGCGTCAATTATGTGGGTCGGCACACCTTGTTGATCACGGCAGACTTTGCCGAGCATCCGGCCTTGGCGGGCTATGACAAACTGATCATCGACCCGGGGGAATGCTATGCGGCCAATACGCTCTTGATGAATGATCAGCTATTGACTCCGGCTGGCTTTCCCA
>JAHBVH010000012.1 GCA_019637645.1 Caldilineaceae bacterium | reverse complement strand
TCCATCCGCCTGTGCCAGAGGTGATGGTTACCTTGGATTTGCCCCCACTCACGCGCACCAAAATTTTCTTGGCCGCGGGCCTGCCAGCTATGGTGGTCGAGGCGCGCGCGGCATTGGGGCAGCTTCGTCAGGTGGCCGAGGCGACCCATAACACCATGCGGCTAATTGAAATCTTGGCTGTGCAAGCGCTCTGTGAAGCAAGCCAAGGCGAGACCGAGACGGCGCTGCGGATTCTCCAAGGAGCTCTCCTCCTGGCTAAGTCGGGGTGCTTTAGCCGTACTTTTGTCGACTTAGGCCCGCCCTTGGCAAACCTTCTCTATCAGTTAGCCGTGCGCGGCGTGGAAACGCTCATGATCGGTCAGCTATTGGCCGCGTTTCCTCCCAGCACCGATACCACCGATCCAGCTCAGCAGGTTCGTCGTGCCGCTCAGGCCCATCTTATTGAGCCGTTGACGGAACGCGAGAGCGAGATTCTCCTTCATTTGGCGCAAGGGCTATCCAATAAGCTGATCGCGCGCACGCTCCATATCTCGCCCCTCACGGTAAAAAAGCACACCGTTCACCTCTATCAAAAGCTAGCTGTCAAAAGTCGCCAACAGGCTGTTGCGCGTGCCAGGGCGCTGGGCATCCTGGTGGTGCCGCAGGAATCGAGATAACCGCTCGGCGAGCCAGGGTGGGGGCGCCTCGAGCGGTTTGGCAAAAAGCGCTGAAAGATCTTTCAAAACCTGTCAGCGCTGGGGCGACATGCCTGCTTGTTCATAGTAAAAACAAAGAATTGAATCAATCGTCTGCTAACCTCGGTGCGGAAGTTCTATACAATGCAGTAAGCTTTCCTTTGTGCTTTCCTTAAAATACTCCCTTTTGCTCCTCCTTGGACCATGTACGCGCCTGCTTGATCCGGTATGATATCTTTATTACCTACATTGGCCAAAGAGTAAGGCAATCATCATGCACATAATCGGGTACCAACTGCACAATCAGGCAGTTGCTATAGAGCCTAGCTCACTGCCCACTGGCAGCCAAGGCTGGATGCTACGCTGCCCCCTTGCTTTGGAAGCGACCTGGAATGGCGGTTCGGCTCCTACCGATATTACCATCCGGCTGGTGACAGAGGAGCCTCCTTTGTTCCCTTTTGTGGCAAGTGTGCTTGGCGCGGGGATTCTCACCTTTTATTCAGGCTACCAATTTCAAAGCGACCCTGCCCATATCCTTTGGGCGCGTGGGCCACTTACCCCGCCCAAGGAGGGGATCTATCCGCTCGACCAATCCATAGATACGTCACTCCTGCCCTATACCGTATCGTTTCAGTGGCAGTTCACGCGTCCACACCAAACAATTCGCTTTGCGGCTGGTGAGCCCTTTGCCACCTTGTTGCTCTGGCCTAAGCCAAGCTGGCCGCCTGTCCAACTCCAGGTGGTCCCCCCGCTGACCGAGGTCGCACGCTATGAAGAAAACTTGCAGGAGCTGATCGATGATCCGGTTGCGCTTCAGGCGCTCTGGGAACGGTTGGGGGCAGTGCCAACGCCGCTGCCCGAGCCTACCGCTGCGCCTCAGCCAACAACACGAGTGGATAAGGCGCGTAGCACAGCCACGCCACGCCAACCCTGGCGGGCGCGGCTCGACAGTCCACCACCGGTAAGCTGTATCTGTCCAACCTATGGCCGTGTGGCGCTTTTGGAAGAAGCCATCTACGCCTTTTTGCAACAGGATTATCCAGGGTCCAAAGAGCTGATTGTCCTCAACGATTATGCGGAGCAAACGCTCCAATTGGATCATCCTGAGGTGCGCATCATCAATTTCTCCCGACGATTCCACTCGATTGGGGAAAAGTATAAAGCCGCGGTTGCCTTGGCCTCCCATGATCTGCTCTTTGTCTGGCATGACGATGATATCTATCTTCCCCACCGCCTTTCCTATTCGGTGGCCCAGTTTGCGCCAGGCATTGCCTTCTGGAAAGCTGACAAAGCTTGGTTTTGGAATAATGGTACGCTAAGTGGCCCCGAGCAAAATCTCTTTCATGGCGGCAGTGGCTGGCGGCGCTCCTTGTTCACCCAGGTTCATGGCTATCCCCATCTGGGGCAACGCTATGATGTTGAATTTGAGCAGCTCTGCTCCGCGACAGCTCCGGGCGCGATCCGGGTCGATCCAATCCAGCCCGCGGATATTTACTATCTCTACCGCTGGCAAGGCACTGCATCCTATCACTTGAGTGCCATGGGGGAAGGGGAGCGCACAGAGCAAAAAGTGGTGGCCTATGTCCAAGAGCGGGCGGCTCAGGGGCAAGTGCCACAAGGGGTGATCCAGCTAAAGCCACATTGGAAAAGCGATTATAGCGCGCTTGTGCAAAGCTACCTCGTGGCAACAGCCAACGGCCGTGACAAGGAGGCGATACAAGCAAAGGCGGCGACGCCAGAAGCGGAGATTCCCTTCCCGCCTCCCTATTATGTCATTACGCCGCCCCCAGCCATGCCTGGTGCCGCAGAGCTATACTTTGCCCGGTGTGGCTATCCACGCACGATCAGTGTCATCCTCCCTGCCGCCAATGAATCGGTCTTGCTGAAGCGTACGGTTGATCAATTTGTCGCAACGCTGCCAGCGAATAGCGAAATCATTGTTGTGGATAATGGCTCGACCGATGGCAGTGCCGACTTTCTGGCTGCGGGCGCGTACGAACAGGTGCAGCTCATCCAAAGTGCCGAGTTGTTAGGCGTCGCTGGTGCGCGTAACCGCGGGTTGGCAGCGGCCCAAGGCGAAATTGTCGTCTTTGCCGATGCCCACATTGATCTACCCCAAAACTGGTGGCAGCCGCTGGTCAGCCTTCTGCAACGGCCCGCGGTTGGGATCGTGGGGCCTGCCATTGGTGTCATGGGCAAACCGCAACACCCGGCGGCTTGTGGTCAACGTATTGCCGAAGCACGCTTGCGGGTGGAGTGGTTGCCCTGGAAGGGCCAAGACCCCTATCCCGTGCCAACGCTAGGGGGTGGGTTTATGGCCATGCGCCGCACCACCCTAGAGCAAGCTGGCGCGTTTGATGCTGGGATGCCCCAATGGGGTTCAGAAGATTTGGAGATCTGTGTACGCTACTGGCTCCTGGGCTATGAAGTCTGGGTTGCACCCGCGGTGACGGTCCTTCACTACTTTCGGAAGGCTAATCCTTACAAAGTGGAATGGGGAGCTGTTACGCACAACCTATTGCGAGTTGCCCTGTTGCATTTTAGTCAGGCGCGGCTGGCCCGGGTGGTGGCGGCCTTAAAGAGCCATAGCAACTTTGCCCAAGCGATGGCCTATGCCGTGGCGAGCGATGTCTGGCAGAAACGCACGGACTTTGCCGCCCGTCGTCGCTATGACGATGACTGGCTATTTGAAAAATTTGCCGACAGTTGCGAGGTCTAAGGAAGTACATCGCTATGGAAATTTTGCCTGCCGTCAGTTGTATTTGTCTCACCTATGGCCGTCCTCATGTTTTGGAGGAGGCCATCTACGCTTTTTTGCAACAGGATTATGCTGGGCGCAAAGAATTGATCATCTTGAATGACTATGCCGCGCAAACCCTGCACTTTGACCATCCTGAGGTACAGGTATTCAACTGTGCCAAGCGTTTCTCCACTGTGGGCGAGAAGATGAATGCCGCGGTGGCGCTAGCCTCCCATGATCTTCTCTTTGTTTGGGATGACGATGATATCTATCTGCCCCATCGTCTGCGTTTTTCGGTGGCGCATTTCGACAACCACAAAGGGTTCTTCAAGCCGGATAAGGCGTGGCTTTTGAACAATGGGGAGTTGCGTGGCCCGCTACAAAATCTCTTCCATGTGGGGAGTTGTTGGTCGCGGCGCCTCTTTGATGGCGTACGCGGCTATGTCGCCGATGGGACAGGCTATGATCTTGTCTTTGAAGAGCGGCTAGCCAAGCACTTTCCCGGCGCAACCCGCCCCTATCTGATCCAGCCCGCCGATATTTATTACATCTACCGTTGGGGTGGAACGGGTTCCTATCACATGAGCCGCTTTGGTCATTACAAAGCAGGAGCCAATGTCGGGCATGAACAAGTAGCCGCCTTTGTGCAACAGCAGGTCGGGCGCGGTGAAATCCAACATGGTGTTATCGCCCTTCAGCCACACTGGGATGCCGACTATAGCCAGCTTGTGGCAAATATGCTCAGTGCCTAAGTTGTCGGGTGGTTGCCAGGCCAGGGCGCGCCGGTGTTGCCTGGCCTCCGCCAACCAGTAAGCTGAGTTTGCGGCGTCCTATTTTTAGAACAGGAGTGAACAAATGACTAATCCACGACGAAGAGCCACAGTAGCCAGTGAAGCCATTGGTGATGGGCTAGGCGTTTTTGACCCACAGCAGCAGCCCTACCTTCTCAACGCGACCGCAGCACTGGTCTTTCATCATTGCGATGGCCAGACCACGCCCCAGCGTTTGAGCGAACTACTACGCCAAAAGTTCAACATCGCGCCACGCCACGCAGAGCAACTGCTGTGGCTGGCTTTGGCCGAGTTGGAAAAAGCCCATTTACTCGAAACTGCCGTGGCAACCACCCAAGCTCCACAACCCTTGCTGACCCGTCGCCAAGTGCTGACTGTCTTTGCCGCAGCAGGCTTGTCCCTGGCGCTGTTGCCTATTGTAGCACCAGCGAAGAGGGCGAAGGCGTTACCGTCTATGGGAGATTCACCCACGACCACCACAACAACCGAAGCGCCGACAACCACCACAACAACCGAAGCGCCGACAACCACCACAACAACCGAAGCGCCGACAACCACCACAACAACCGAAGCGCCGACAACTACCACAACAACCGAAGCGCCGACAACCACCACGGCGGTGATCAATAGCAGTGTCATTCAGGAAAGCCTCAGCACCGAATATAATGCAACTCTCCAAAGCTGTGCGGCGGTGGGTACTTCTTTGGCGATCCACACGCTGACACCGACATTGCTGAACAATTCGACGACAAGTTATGCGGATCTCTTCTTTCGCGTCAAAACCTTGGAATATGTGTCGGATCAGGGGGGCAATCAGCCGGCTCTGTGCAATGCGACCACCGTAGTGAATAGTGGACGGGTGGGCTCGTTGCTGGCGATCGCCAATAGCAGTTTACCCGGCAGTAATCACCAGCTTGACCCAGAAGAACGCTTGATCCCCCAGCTGGTGGTCGGCTTGCCCATTCGAGCACGCTATCGAATTCATGTTGATCTCTATTGTGCCTCAGCGATTCCGGCCCAGGTTGGCGAACAGCGGCCCAAGGCTGGTTTCCTTGGGAACTTTGCCTATGAATTTGATGCGCAAGGTCAACTCTTGACAGCTGCACAGGCCATTTTCTTGCCATGGGTCACGCACTAAGTACACTGTTTACAGAGCTTTTTGATATAGCCGCCCTGTGTCTGCAGGGGGTCCACTGAGCGCAGGGCGAGACAAGCTTTTGATCTCTCATAAACACAAATTTATCTTTATTCATATCCCAAAGACAGCCGGTACCAGCATTGAACAAGTGTTGCGCGACCCGACTTGTCAGCTCTTGCCGGGAGAGTGGGACACGGCACACATTCCCCATGCCCCACTCAATCATCTAACGCTACAAGAATTAGCCGATTACGCTTGCTTGACTCCCACCCAGCTTAAATCGTATTTCAAGTTCTGCTTTGTCTGGAATCCATGGGATCGGCTGGTCTCGGAAATCTTTTGTCGTTGGATGAGCCCCTGGTTTGCGGATCGCACGCCCGAACAGCGCATTCGGCACGCCTGTGCCCTAGCCACAGCGCCGACAGGTATTGCCAACCATCTGCGGCCTCAATGCGACTTTATCAAGGCCAACGGGCTTGCCATGGATTTTATTGGCCGCTTTGAATACCTCGCGACAGACTTTGCCTATCTCTGTCATCTACTAGGGATACCGGCCACTTTACCCCATCTAAATCGCTCAGCGCATCATGCGTATCAGGGGTATTATACAGCTGATACCCAAGCCTTGGTCGCTGCCACCTACGAATGTGATCTCGCCGCCTTTCTCTATCAATTTGAACCCACGCCCAATGACCAAGGCTTGGCGCGCAAAGCACAAGAGGAGGTCGATGCACATCTGGCTCGGCCGTTGTGCTCCAGACCCCGATAAACGCTGCAGGTTTGCCGGACCCAAAGCTTGCCGCGCCCACAAGAAAGCGCTAATTCGCTACTTTTTCTTGCTTTTCAACGATGAGCCATTGTAGAGATCGGCGGAATGCGCTAGAATAACCGCGAACAAATGGCACCCCAAGCTAGCCAATATCCTTCTGTCCATCGTTGAAAAGGAGTTCCTCATGACCCAAACACCAATCCGCGTCGGCATTGCCGGGCTCGGGCGCAGCGGATGGGATATCCATGCCCATTTATTAGAGCCGCTCGGCTCACAATTTCAAGTCGTGGCTGTGGTTGATGCCGATCCGGCGCGCCGGGAAGAAGCGGTCGAGCGTTTTGACTGTCAAGCCTATGACAGCTATACCGACCTGCTGCAAGACCAAGCCGTCGAACTGGTTGTGGTCGCGCTGCCCAGCTTTGTTCATGCCCAAGCGGCGATTGATGCATTGGCGGCTGGCAAACATGTGGTTTGCGAAAAGCCCATGGCGACTTCGTTGCCAGATGCCGAACGCATGGTTGCTGCCGCCGAAGCCAGTGACAAAGTCCTCACCATTTTTCAACAACGGCGCTACAGTCCCGATTTTGTGAAGGTAAAAGAGATTATTGACTCGGGCCGCTTAGGGCGGATTGTGCAGGTTCGCATTACGGAATCGCGCTTTGGCCGCCGCTGGGATTGGCAGACGCTGCAAAAGTTTGGTGGGGGCAGCCTCAACAACACCGGTCCGCACTTTTTGGATCAGGCGTTGCAACTCTTTGGGGAGCATGAAATTGGCGAAGTTTTCTGCCATTTGGACCGTACCTTGACCTTGGGCGATGCGGATGACCATGTGAAGTTGGTGATCAAAGGCCCCGCTGCCCCAACCATTGACATTGAAATTAGTAGTTGTCACGCCTATCCAGCGGAGACCTGGAATGTCATGGGGACGCGGGGTGGGTTGTCTGGCAGCACACGCCAACTGCGCTGGAAGTGGCTGGTCGATGCCGAGATGGCCCCGCGCGAGCTCGACATTCGCCCAACGCCCAATCGCAGCTACAACCGTGACGAGCTGGTTTGGCACGAAGATAGCTGGGAAGTGGACAGCACCATGAGCACCTTTGCCACGAGCTTCTACACCGATCTCTATGGCGCGATCCGGGAAGGCAAGCCCCTGGCCATCACACCCCAAAGTGTTCGCCGTGTCATCTGGTTGCAGGAGGAGTGTCATCGCCTCAGCCCACTGACTCAGGAGGTCTTCTAATGGCTGCTCTCTATCCCCTGGCCTGGAGTACCCTTGGTTCGCCTGGGTGGTCGTTTGAGCATACGGTGGAACAAGCCGCCGCCAATGGCTACGCGGCCTTGGAAGTCCGGATGCTCGACGGCCAGATCATTCCGGTTGATCTCCCACCGGAGCGCCGCCGACAGATGAAGGCGGTCTTGCAGCAGCACCAGATCAAGCTCATTGGCTTGGGGCTCTCCACGCGCTTTTCCTCGCCCGACCCGGCGGAGCGCATGGCGAATGTGGAACTGTTGCGCCGTTACATCGAGCTGGCGAATGATCTGGAAGCGCCCATGGTGCGGACTTTTGGCGGCAATATCGTCGCCGGGCAGACATTAGACCAGACCATCGATTGGGTGGCCCAGGGGTTGCTTGGCGGGGTGGCCACGGCGGAAGCACAAGGCGTCACCATTGTGTTGGAAACGCATGACGCTTTCTGTCGTGGCGCCGAGGTGGCGCGGGTGCTGGCGCAGGTGGATAGCCCCGCGGTCGCTGCCGTGTGGGATCTGCATCATCCTTTCCGTATGGGCGAGTCCATCGAAGAGACTTGGCAGTTGATCGGCCCGCGCGTCAAACATGTCCATGTCAAAGATGGCCTCAAGCAGGCTGATGGTTCCTGGCGGTTGGTGCTCCTTGGCGAAGGCGAACTACCCTGTCGCACCGCAATCCAATGGCTCTATGCCCAAGGCTACCGGGGCTATCTGAGCGCCGAATGGGAAAAACAATGGCATCCAGCCATTGAAGAACCCGAAGTCGCCATGCCCCAACATGCCCAGGTTTTGCGCCAATGGATGAGCGAGTTAGGGCAGTGACTCACTGTCCACTGACTCACTGTCCCACTAGATGAGGTATGATGGAAGCTACCCTCTTAACCAATCTACGTACTGCCTATGACCGCATGATTGAAGAGCGTGAGGGCAAGACGCTGCACCCTTGGAAGCAGGCCGAACGGGCGCGTTTCTTAACCATGCTGCAGGCCGAAGGCAAACAGACGTTACTCGAGATCGGCATGGGCACAGGGCGCGATAGTCTCTTTTTTCAGCAACAAGGGTTAACCGTGACGGGAACGGATCTGTCACCGGCAATGGTGGCCCACTGTCGCCAGAAGGGACTAAATGCCCAAGTGGTTGACTTCGCCAGCCTCGACCAATGCTTTGCTCCGAATAGCTTTGAGGGCATCTATGCGATCAATTGTTTGTTACATGTACCCAAGGCGCTCCTACCGACCATCCTGACCAAAATTCGTACGCTGCTACGGCCAAACGGTCTCTTCTACTGGGGACAGTATGGCGGGATCGATCAAGAAGGGGTCTGGGCCGGCGATCACTATGAGCCTAAGCGCTTCTTTGCCCGCTATACCGATGAGCAATTTCGCGCGCTTGCCGCGTCCCTCTTTACAACAGAAGCCTTCTCTGTCGTACCCCACGGGGGCGGTGAAGGTTACTTTCATGCTGCCACACTGCGCAAGGACTGATCCAGACCCTAATGGTAGGGATAGTGACAGCATCTTTGAAAAGTGTAAGCTTTATTAGTGGTCAGAAGTAAAAAGCACGTGTACAATAGATAGATGAGTACAACCGAGCGTTTCGCGCCCGGTGGGCTCGCGCATCAATCGATACCCTTGCCGAATGGGAAAGCGCCCAACGCCTTAGGGCTTGGGTGGGGTTGTCGAACGGGTTTGGTATGGCTGTGCGACCGAAGGGTAACCCGCCAACGGTAATCTATCAACGGTAATCTATCAACGGTAATCTATCAACGGTAATCTATTGTCGAAAAGCGTACAGCCGGTTTAGAGATGTTGTGGTCAAGGTGATGAGACAAAAGCAAGCAAAGGCACCCGCCGATACAACGGTGGTTGTCGCCATGAGTGGGGGCGTAGATAGTTCGGTTGCGGCAGCGCTGCTGGTGGAGCAGGGCTATCACTGCATTGGGGTGATGATGCGCCTGTGGGCAGAGACGGGCGAAGGCGAAGGCTCAACCAACAAATGTTGCAGCCTCGAAAGTGTCCATGATGCACGGCGGGTGGCCGACCAATTGGGGATACCCTTTTACCTGATCAACGTTGAACAGCCTTTTAAACAACAGGTGGTTGACTTTTTTATTGATGGCTATAGCGCTGGGCTGACCCCCAATCCTTGCCTGGAGTGTAATCGCCATATTCGCTTTGACTATCTGCTGAATTACGCCCGCCGCTTGGGGGCCGATTATCTAGCCACGGGACACTATGCGCGCTTGCGCCAACAGCCTGACGGCACGGTCCATCTGCTCAAGGCCGTGGACGACCAGAAGGATCAGAGCTACGTGCTCAGTGTGATGGGGCAGGCTGAATTGCGCGATGTGCTCTTCCCCGTGGGCGATTATCCCAAAGCGGAGATCCGCCGGATCGCGGCGGCGCACGGTTTGCCCATTGCCAGCAAGCATGACTCGATGGATCTCTGTTTTATCTTTGACGATGACTATCGCCGCTTTCTGCGCGATTGGACCGCCGAAGCCATGCGCCCTGGGTTGATCGTGGATCGTCACGGCCATGTCTATGGGGAACATCAAGGGTTGCCCGGCTACACCATTGGTCAGCGTAAGGGCTTAGGCATTAGTGGGGCCAGCGAACCCATGTATGTCTTACAGCTCGATCAGGCGACCAATACCCTGGTCATTGGGACGTTGGCCGAGTTGGGGCGGACGGAATTGGTCGCGACCAAGGTAAACTGGACACTCGATAGGCCTGCATGGGGTACGCGGGCCCAATGCAAGATTCGCTATCGCGCCCAAGCCGTTCCCTGTACCCTCTTTCCGCAACCAGGTAATGCGGACGCGCCCGGCGATGTGCTTGTTCAATTTGATGAACCGCTGCGTGATATTACACCGGGGCAAGGGGCTGTTTTTTACGCCGATGATCTCTGTTTGGGTGGTGGGACCATTGCGCGATGATACCGGAGGTCCCCCCTGCTCTCGTGCTCGGCACTATGCTTTGCTTGGGCTATGCCGCGTTGTTACATCTTTGGCTAGGGCGTAACCTGCGCGATCTGATCATGATGCTTGTCATGGCCGCCATCGGCTTTGGCTTTGGGCAGGTGATGGGTGCCTTGACGAACCTGCCGATCTTGCAGATCGGTCAATTGCATGTTGTGGAAGCGTCGGTGGGGGCCTGGCTGCTCATGGCTATTGCCCGGTTAATTGCACCCTGAGGGGTGAATAGCGTGTTTATTAACTTTTTTGATATGACCGCCCTGTGCCTTCAGGGCGGTGCGCACACCCAATATTGAGAAACTTTGTAAACAAATAGAAGTTATGCAGTTGATCAGCGTGACCAGAGACCTGATAGGTTTAACAAACCTGTCAGGTCTGGCCCAAGTGCGTAACGCCTAACAAAGTAGTGAATACGTTTGTACGAGGAATTTCATGGTTGCTGCAACAATTCGCGATATTGCGATTATTATTATTGCCCTGCAAAGTATTGTCATCGGCCTCTTGTTAGGCGTGTTAGTCTGGCAGGTATGGCGCTTGATCAAGATGGTGCAAAATGAGATTAAGCCCATTCTAACGGACGCTCGGGAAACGGTGAATACGGTCCGTGGGACAACGACCTTTGTCAGCGATACGGTGGTTGAGCCTGTGGTTAAAACAAGCAGTACCTTGGTTGGCTTCCGCCGCACGGTCCAATCATTAACGGCTGATCTGAAACCGCGCCGCCGTTAATGGCCCGCGATGATGGCGTAGGTCGTCCTGCGTTGTTTCCCTTTGGCGTGTGCTGCCCTTGGTGATCAGCGCGACAAATGCAATGGTCGATAATGGGGTTAGCGCCGCAAGGTGGCGGATCAACCCAAATAGAAGCAGACGCGTTTCTCTAGTGGCAATGGTAGTCTACTCCCGCTGTTGTTTTTTGCAAGAACACCCCTGTTGGCGGTGGCTTGCCCATGATCCTATACACTGGTTCTGTACACTGGTTCTGTACACTGGTTCTGTACACTGGTTCTGTACACTGGTTCTGTACGCTGTGCAGGGGCTTCACTTGCCTTGCTGCAAGGGAGTAACAAAGTTGAACATTCATCACGCTACACAGGTACTGATTCTGCTGACAGAGTTTCGCGATGCGCACCAAGTTGCCGATTTCTGTGAAAGCCGCAACTGGCGTTACTGGCTTGCTGAAAATTTGATTCAAGTCCGAACACTGTTAGACGAACAACGGTTCGATTTGATCTTCGTAGATCTCCAACTACCAGCGGCGACACTAGAAGGCTTGATCCAACACATTCGCACCCAGCACCCCAAGGCGCAACTGATTGGCGTAACCGCCAACGCCGCCGAAGTCCACCTTTCCCGGTCAGATATCCGTTCGCTGCTGCTCAAACCAGTGACCACCGAACGACTGGAGCAGGCCCTCCTGCAATCGCCTGGCGACCAAGCGCAGACCCTGGGATTAGACCAGCTATGGCTGATGCCCAAAAAACTACGCTTTCCGGTGCATCTAAAAATTACCCTACCCTATTTACTGCTGTCCGCCGTGGTGATGATCGCAGGGGTGTTGCTGACCAGCCGTTTGCTAACCGAGACGATGGAGGAACGTTTTCAGCGTCAGTTGGTCGATGCTGGCATTATGGCTGCCGACCGCATTGTAAAAGAGGAACAAGCGTTGCTGACTGCTTGGCGCGCCCTGGCCTTTACGGATGGCATGACACAAGAGCTGGCCGCCGAGGATGCCGAAGCCTTGCGTCGCCTGCTCTTGCCCACCGTGATCAACTATGGTCCCGATGCCGTCGATTTCTTGCCACAGCGCGGTAATATCTCCTTGCTCTCGCTACGGCAAACGGGGGAAGCCAATGTCTACCAAGCTTGGCGCGACGTCGCCTTTCTATCCGCTCCCTTTGTCGAAGCGGCACGCAATCAAGCACCGGGAGATGGCTACCGCCGTTATGCGGGCCTCTTTCACGAACAAGGGCGCGATTTCCTCTATGTCGCTGGCCCTGTGCTGGATCAAACACAGACCATGGTGGGGCTCCTCCTGGTAGGTACCGATGTGACTGAGCTTGCCAATACCATGAAGCAAGCCGTGCTAGCGAATATTACCTTCTATGATCAACAGGGCAGCGTGCTCAGTTCGACCTTGGACCCCATTGCTTCGCCCCCCGCGCTGACCCCGATCGAGCTGACAACCATTGCCCAACAGCACGCCCAGGCTAGTTTAGTGCGTAAAGTCGTCGCGGGCAGCAGTGACTACCGCGAAGTACTTGGGGTCTGGCGCACCAGCCGTGGTGATACGCTCGGCTTCTACGGCACAGCCCTCACGCGCGCGCTGTTGATCCGGCTGGCGGCTGACCAACGCCTCCAACTGGCGCTGTGGGTGATCCTGGCTTTCCTCTTGGTTACGCTCCTCGGGCTCTATCTGGCGAATCGCATTACCACACCACTGGTCCGCTTGATTCGCGCTTCCAGTGCCGTGGCCAGTGGCAATCTGGATGTCCAGGTCGATCCGGCAGGCGCTGACGAAATCGGTCTCTTGGTTGCTTCGTTCAATCGGATGATCCAACAACTGCGCGAGAGCGTGATCTACCGCGATCTCCTGGGACGAACAGTCTCGCCGCCCGTGCGCGAACAGCTGCGACAGGCTTTTCAAGCTGGGGAATTGCGGCTGGCTGGTCAAGACGTGATGACAACTGTCCTGATGAGTGATATCCGTAATTTTACGCCCCTTTCGGAACAGGCCGACTCTACCACCGTTTTGCGGTGGTTGAATGAATATTTTAGCGAGCTCGTCCCCGCTATCAATGGAAACCAGGGTGTGATCAATGCCTTTGCCGGTGATTCGTTAGTTGCCTTTTTTGGCGTCTTGCCCAAACCCCTGACACCCTCCGCAGGGGCCTATCACGCCTGTGTCGCTGCCCAACAGATGTTGGCGGTGATTGAACAAAGTAATGAACGGCGTTTGCAACGTGGGGAGCCGCCCCTGTTGACGGGGATTGCCTTGCACAGTGGTGTGGTTACCGCAGGGGGGCTAGGGTCGGCTGAACGGCTTCAATATACAATCGTGGGCGATACAGTGAACGCCACCAGCCGGCTAGGTGAATTTACCAAAACCTTTAATGACAATGTGATCGTGGTCAGCCAACAAACCATCGATGCCCTTGGCCCTCGGCGTAAAGAGTTCTATTTTGAACCGCTGGGGCAACATCTACTGCGCGGCAAGTCGGCCCCGATTACCCTCTATCGCCTCTGTACAGCTCGTCCTGTTGATGAGGCATCATCGATGGTCATGTGGAGAGTCGTTTAATGCGGTTGAAACGTCCCTTCTGGCTACACACGTTACACCTGTCTATCCAGCGCGAACGGGCCTTTGTACCCAAACGCCTGTTTTATCTGACCGCTTTTGTGTTGTTCCTCTGCTTGCTGCTTTTTCTGCATACAGAGTTTCGTGGACAGCGGTCGGTGCTCGGCATCATTCCCGTTAGCATGCGTTCCAAGTTAGTAGCTGATTATCGCTTGCCAGTGCCTGTGGCCGTTGCGCCTCTTAGCCTGAGCGTGATTGAAGCCAAGATTTGGGACGAAAATCCCTACGGTTCGCCTGAACAAGTAACCGAGCTGATCCAGTCGGCACTTGCCGCGGCGCAGGCGCCGATTCTCAGTGTTACGGCTACACCAGATTTTGTGGCTCAAACGGTCGTGCGCGCCGCCGCCGTCGTCAGCGAATTGCATAGGCCATTGCCGCTCGCCCAAATAGAATCTAGGGCTGCGTCGCCCGTTGCTAGGCCACCAGCTTCCGTTGCCCTCCTTGAAACACCCGCGGTGATTGTGGTTACTCCAAATCTGGGCCATTTACCCACAGCAGAGATGGCTACGGTTGTCAGTACGCTGCCAGATTTGGTCGCTGTCGAGTCTCCCATGCACCCACCGCCGACCGCAGCAACCGCAACAGCACCGTCCGCACTAGCATTGGCCTTTACCGCCACTCCCACCGCATCGCCGGTGGCGATTGAGCCCGAACAAGCAGTGGTAGCAACAATCACCGCGGCCGTTGTGCCGACGCTCTCGGCTGCCTTATTAGTACCAACCCCCACTTATACCGGCCTACCCGTTTTGCTGCCCACCGCGATCCAGCTTGGGCGTGCACCAACGCCAACGGCAACCTGGCCTCCGGCTCCGGCAACAGTTGCCGCGGCCACTTGGACACCAACCGTGCCAGCCACAGCCACGCCAACTACCGCCGCACCAACACCGCTCCCGACCGTCGCCACACCAACCTTAGTTGCTTCCAATGCGACCATGACGCCCATCTCGTTGCTCTTGCTGGCAACCGCTACCCCCACTTGGCTGCCGACCTATGCGCCGACTCCGCTTCCTACTTGGACGGCAACCTGGGCACCCGTGTGGACGAGCACAGCTACACCAACCTACCCACCCCCACCAACGGCTACCCCCCTGCCCACCGCGACGCCACAACCGACCGCGACGCCACCGCCAACACTCGCGGTAACCCTGGCGATCGAACTGACCGCGCGCATTACCAACAACAAAGTGTATCTAACTTGGTTACCTTCCTCATCGACTGCCGTGCGCGGCTATAATCTCTATCGCGCCTATGGCGAGGCTAGCGGGCTCGGCAATCGGATCAATAGCAGCCCGCTCACCGAGCCCACTTATGTGGACACGGTTACACCCGATGGCAGCCAATATGTCTATGTAGTGACGGCGATTACGCAATCTAACGAAGAGGCCGCCGCTAGCCAAGCGGTCGAAGTCCAGACGGTGGATCTGCTTGCCCCGAATCGACCAGTGAACATTGCGGTCAATTTAGCCGGCGAGCAGCTGCAACTACGGTGGCAACCCAACAGCGAACCAGATCTGGCTGGTTACAATGTCTACCGGAGTAATCAGCTCCCCGTTGATCGCACGCAAGCGCCGCTCAATGGGACGACGCCCTTAACGGCTGCTACCTACCGTGACACCATTGCCTTGAATGGTCAAACCTACTACTATCTCCTGACCGCGCTCGATCTGGCGGGGAATGAATCCTTACCCAGCATCGAAGCGCAAATGTTTACGATCGACCTGACTCCGCCTGAGCCACCGCTGGGACTCACCGTTACATTGGAGGAGCAGCACGCTCTTCTCCAGTGGCAAGCCAATCAGGACGAAACAGTGGCAGGCTATCGACTCTATCGCACCACGGCATTGCCAGTGACGCCCGCCAGTCTTCCTTTGCAGGGAGATACTCTGCTGACCGCGCTAACCTATCAAGACGCCACGGTGGTGGCGGGCCAAACTTACTATTACGCACTCGTGGCAGTTGACTTTCAGCAAAATGTCTCGCAGCCCAGTGCGCCAGTGCTCGTGACAATCCCTTGAAGGGCGAACAGCGGTATCTCTCTGCTAATGCCCCTCGCTTGCCAACGCCTCGCGCTTGCCAACGCACGGGGCTAACCGATTACCTGCTTGTTGGCTGTTCAACCATGGCTGGGCGTTGGCTGTCCACCACCGGCTGCTCGACCGCCAGGGCTGCGGCTGTTAGCAAGACCAACGACAGCCAGATGAGATCAGCGGCAAAGAGATGCACAATTTGGAGCCAAACAGGTGCTTTGAGCGCAACATTGACGGCCCCGATGAGCAGCTCCGCGACAAAGACCCCGATCAACAATCTTCCCCAGCGTTGGGTTTCACGGCTTGGTCGCCGCGCCATCACCTGGAGCGTGATAGCCACCAACAGCACGCCCATCCCAATCGCCAAGAGGGGATGATAGATACGGAGTGCCACCAACTGCGCGACCAGGGTTGATTCGGTTGGCGAAATTTGGCCGGTAATGGCTAGCGTATCCCCCAAAGCAGTAACGGCACCACTCACCCCTAGCATCAACATGGCAAGCCACGCCAATCCCAGGAGCCAGCGGATCGCGCCTTGACCGCGCCATTGCCAGGAGGCATAGCCGGACGCCCACCAAGCCGTAAGGGCAATGGCCGCCAGCAGGAGAAAGGTGTTGACCAAATGCCCAGCCATCCAATACGCCCGCGCAATCGATTGATTAAAGGCGACATATTCAAAGAGCACAAGTCCCGCCCCTAACAATGCCTCAACAATCATGAAGAACATCGAGGTGAACGCCGCCTGCCGCACAATATGGCCTTTGGGAAAAAGACGCCAAGACCAGATCAGCAAGATCACAACGCTGATCAGCGCCAACCCACTAGTCAGGCGGTGGGAAAGCTCGATGAGCGTTTCCATCGCGGGCTCGCGTGGTACTAGCTCCCCTTGGCAGAGTGGCCAATGACTCCCACAGCCAGCGCCAGAGCCTGTGGCCCGCACTACTGCACCCCACAAAACAACCAGGATATTAAATCCTAGAACGCCCCAAGCAAAGCTCGCAAACCTCTTGGTGTTCATCGGCAATTCCTTTCCCCTTCTGGTCACTGCTATTTAGCATGGGAGACGCAGCGTGATTTGTATCATCACCACTCACCACGCTGCATCTCCCTATCGATTGACATCAACCTGTACAAGCTCAGCTACTTGCCAGGGCTCATGAGCCCTATTCTTGCTTGATTGTTCAGTCTACCACAAATGCCATAAATCGCTGATCATAAGGGGGTAGTCATATAGGGTTGGCGTGGTGGTGCAGGAGAGTTGAAGGCTCGTCGTGCCAATTACTTGAAAACTGTGCTGGAAAATAAGTATTTTTGCAATTGGGGGCTAGACAACCCTCCCCTTTCGCGATAGACTACAGAGTGATGAACAAAATTTTGGTGATCGAAGATAATGTCAATATTCTAGAAGAGGTGCTGATCTGGCTTAACCTGGAAGGGTATGAAGCGATTGGGGCCGCAAATGGACGCATTGGGGTAGAACAAGCGCTGCAGGTGCATCCAGACTTAATTCTGTGTGATATTATGATGCCCGAAAAGGATGGGTATCGGGTGCTGTTGGAACTACGTACGCAGCCGACAACTGCCTTGACGCCCTTTCTCTTTATGACGGCTAAGCAGGAAAAAACTGACATTCGGTATGGAATGGAGCTAGGGGCGGATGACTATATTACAAAGCCCTTTAGCCATGCAGAGCTTCTCGGCGCGGTGCGTAGCCGCTTGGCGCGTCGCAACCTTTTTGAGCAACAAAGTGACAAGCGGGTCAATGAACTGCGCACGCAACTGCTCTATACGCTGCCGCATGAACTGCGCACGCCGTTGGTTGGTATCCTTGGAATTGGTGAACTCCTGAGCCAAGATGCTGCCTCGCTCACGCCCGACGAAATCATTGACTATGCTAGCCTGATCACGGCTAGCGGTCAACAGCTATATCGCTTGGTCGAGAACCATCTACTCTATGCACAATTAGAAGTCTACGCCGCCGCGCCAGAGCGCGGGCCACTCCTTGATCTGACCCAAACCACCGCTGTCGTCGATGTCATGAACGAAGCGGCTATGCAAGCCGCGCACACCTATGATCGTCTTGATGATCTCTTCCTCGAGGTTCGGCCAGGGATTGTCCAACTCTCGCGTGAAGATTTGACCAAAATTGTGTATGAACTGGTCGACAACGCCTTCAAGTTTTCCAAAGTGCCCGCTACCGTTCGGATTATCGGCGGACCAGAGGCTGGCTACTATCGATTTTCCATCTTTGACCAAGGGCGCGGCCTGACTGCCGAGAACATTGCCCAGATCGGCCCCTATAAACAATTTGAGCGCGCCACCTATGAACAGCAAGGCTCCGGGCTGGGCCTAGTCATTGCCCGCTGCTTGGTGGAAATGGCCGGCGGTCAATTGAATATCGAGAGTACGCCAGGTATTGGCACCACGCTCCATATTGCCCTACCGCTTGGTCGCTGACCCCGCTCGCTCCCTTCGCTTTGCCTGAACTTTGTCGCCGTTGCCTACCCCATGGGCCTGTTCGCACTTGGCGGGCGAAGTCCTGTTGCTTTGCCCAGCGCGTGTGCCTTTGTGCCGAGCACCATTAGGCTTGGGGTTTTGACGAATCGCCCAGCTTTCGTCTACACTTGAATAAGCGGAGCGAAGCTTGACGGCCCCGAAATTGGCAAACGGCCTGTGACGCTTCGGGGTAATGCTTTTTAGAACAGACGAGAACGTAGCGTGCGGAGTGCAAATTATGGAAATTTCCCTCTTTCAAGCAGATGAACCACTGCGGTTTGAGCGGATTGTCCTCTATCCGTATCCTGACTTGAAACGGATCTGGACACGGGCTTGGTTGACGGCCACCCAAGAAGAAAAGCCCAATATCGAAATCATCATTGCCAATCCGAATGGCACGGAGAACACCAGCGTTTTTCTGTTGGCCCACGCCGAACAGAAGCTGGATACAACCCTGCATCTCCGCAATCCACAGCCGGGCGCGACCTATCGGGTGGTTGCCATTCTCAGCATCGGGTTGACGGAGAAGCCCAAAGTCATTGACCGCCAGGAATTTGATCTAGTCCTAGAATTTCGTAACCCAGACGCGTCCGAGCCGGGCTTTGGCATTGGCGTGGATTGGGAAGAGTTACGCCGCCGGCAGAATCAGGAGTAAGTCGCTTGGCGCACTGCCCCCGCTGTGGTAAGGAACACGCCCCCGCGATCCTCGCCCAAACCGCAACGGTGCAACCGCTCCTTGCGCGCCTGATTGCCACCGACCAGCCAGGGTGGCAACCTGCCCACGGCCTCTGTCCTGATTGTGTCCATCATTATGCCCAGCAGGCGGCGGCCCAGCGCACTGCCCACTCGCTCCATACAACGACCACCCCGCCGACCACTTTTCCCTATTACCATCCAGCCGAGGAAACGGTCCTCAGCCAGGCGGAGCGGCTCCCAGCCTATGATACCGTGACGGGGCGCGCTGTCACGGTCGCTTTTTTGGATAGTGGTTACTATCCTCACCCTGATCTGATCACCGCATCGATTTGGCCGGGGTCGCCACCGCCGTGGGCCACCTTGTCGCCAGCCCAATGGCAGGCCCAGTTGGCCCAAGTCGCTCTCCGTTTTGCCCACTATGTCGATCTGACGGATCAGCAGGAACGGGTTGGCCTAGAACAACCTAGCTTGTGGGATGGCGCTGGCGATAGTTGGCATGGTCAAATGACCTCGACCTTGGTGGCTGGCAATGGACTGCTCAGTGGGGGACGCTACCGCGGCTACGCTGCCGAAGCAACGGTACTGCCGATTAAGATTGGCCGCGGCGGTGGGCGGATTCCCGAAGAAGATATTTTGCGCGGCCTGGAATGGTTGCTGCGCGACGACAACTGGGCGCGCTATGGTGTACGGGTACTCAACATCAGCGTTGGGGGCGATTTTATCCAGCCATGGGAGCGCAACCCCGTCTGTCTGGCCGCCGCGGCGTTGGTCGAACGCGGTGTGGTGGTTGCCGCCGCCGCGGGGAATCGAGGTGCCGCGGAATTAAAAGCCCCCGCGCAGACGCCCACCGTTTTAACCGTTGGTGGCGTTGACGATGCCAACCGGCGTTGGTTGAACCCCGCGCCCGCCCGGTTGGCGGACTTATCGCTCTATCCCCATAATTATGGCACCGTTACCTATCAGCGCGAACAGTGGCACAAGCCAGAGATCCTGGCGTTGGGCCGCTGGTTGCCCGCTCCCATTTTGCCCGTGAGCCCAATTTTTCGGGAGATGGCCGCGTTGGGCGAATTGCGCCAGACCCTACTCGGCTACCATGAAGATGCATTGATACCCCCCATACCGCCAATGCCCAGGAGCGACTTGCCCCCAGACGTAGCTGAATATACACCCCCGACCTGGATGCCAGCGGTTTGGCAGGCCGTGCGCCACCGGATGAATGCCCACAAATGGGTGCACCCTTATTACCAACAGGTGGATGGCACGAGCGTGGCCGTCGCCCAGGTCTCGGCCGTCGCCGCGCAGATGGTGGAGGCCAACCCCCATTTGACGGTGGCCCAAGTCCGCTCGATCTTACAAGAGACGGCCTTGTCGCTACCGGGGAAACCAGCGCAACAGGTTGGCGCGGGGCTCCTCCAGCCCTATGCTGCTGTGGCTACGGCTTTGCGGGTGGCCGATGGCCCATTAACCGGTTATCCATGGAGTGGCAGTGTCCTCACCGCGGCGGCCAGCGCACGCTGGCAGGCCCAAGGTCTTCCTCTCTGGTCACGGCCTGAAGCTGCCATGGGGGCAGCGGAACGGCTGATTTACGTTGGGCTCTATGCGCCGACGGCAACGCGCGTGAGTGTGATCGGCGCTTGGAATGGCTGGCAACCACATGCTCAGTGGCTCCAGGCAACCCCCTCCGGTTGGTGGCATGGCCTTGTCCAACTGCCGCCGGGCCGCCATCTCTATCGCTTCTGGCGAGAGGATCAAGTCCCTCCTGGTTGTTGGTTGGCGGACCCGGAAAACCCCGTGCGTGAGGAAAGCGGCTATTCATCTAGCCACAGTGTCTTACAGGTAGCATAGTTTGCTGGTATAAAATAGGGACTTTATGACACATCGCGAATATCATCGTTGGTATAGCCCACGTCTACAGCGCGAGATGGAATTGTTGGTGCATGGCCACGCTGGTGCGCCGGTGCTCGTCTTCCCAACTAGTGGTGGGCGTTTTTTCGAATATGAAGACCGCGGGATGGTTGCTAATCTCGGCGACTATCTAGACCAAGGCTGGTTTCAGCTCTATTGTGTGGACAGCGTGGATCGGGAAAGCTTCTATTGCTATTGGGCGCATCCGCGTGGGCGGATTGAGCGCCACCTAGCGTACGAAGCCTATGTGCTGCACGAGGTCTGGCCGCTGATTCAGCAGAAGAACAATAACAATTTTCTCATTGCCCATGGCTGTAGCTTTGGTGCGTATCATGCCCTGAACTTTGCCCTGCGCCACCCGGCTCTTTTTCGGCGGGTGGTGGCATTGAGTGGTAAGTATGATATGAGCAATTTCTTCCGTGGCTACTACGACGACGATCTCTATTTTCATACCCCGAGCCACTATGTGCCGAATCTAACCGAGCCCGGTCAGTTGGCGGCTATTCGCCAGCTCGATCTTATCATCGCGGTGGGCAAGGAAGATCCGAATATTGAGAATAATCGTGCGCTCAGTGCGGCTCTGTGGCAGAAGAATATTTGGCACGCCTACCGCGAGTGGGACGGCTGGAGCCACGATTGGCCCTACTGGCAGCAAATGGCGCGGCTTTATCTACCTGGGCATGATGGGTAGCGGGACATGGCGCGTGATTCGTAAGGCGTGATTGGTGAAAGGTCCTCACGCGTTACGGCGTACATTTCATATTTGGCTTGGTAAAGCGACCGTACCCCTATCCTCCGCTGTAGTACAATGCTATCTCTGCGAACCGAGAAGAGTTACGACAAACAAGAAGGAGTCGGTATGAGCGACATCAAAAAGATTGGTCTCCTCGTCGGGCGTGAGTGGAGTTTCCCGCCGGCCTTTTTGGAAGAAGTCAATCGGCGCGACGCGGGTGTCATCGCCGAATATGTAAAGCTAGGCGGCACCCGCATGAATGAACCGTGTGAATATGCTGTCCTGGTGGATCGGATTAGCCACGAGATCCCCTATTATCGCACCTATATGAAGAACGCGATGCTCCAAGGGGCCTATTGTGTCAATAATCCCTTTTGGTGGAGCGCCGACGACAAGTTTTTCGGGGCTAGCTTGTTGACGGCCCTCGGTATCCCTTCGCCGCGTACGCTCGTGCTGCCCATGAAAGCCTATCCCGAAGGCGTCGTCAGCGAAAGTCTACGCAACCTGATCTATCCGCTGGATTGGGAGAGTATTGTCGGCTATGTGGGCCTCCCGGCCATTCTCAAGGATGCCTGGGGTGGTGGCTGGAAGAATGTCTACAAGATCAACACGCTTGACGAGTTGCTCCGTGCCTACGATGAGACGAATATGCTCTGCATGGTCTTGCAAGAGTATATTGAATGGGAGCAATTTGTCCGCTGTATCTGTGTCGGCCAAACCAATATCATGCCAATCAAGTATGATCCGCGTGAACGGCGCTATCATGTAAGCCATGACCATCTGTCACCGGCGTTGGGCGAGCAGGTGATCAGCTATGCACATCAGATCAACGAGGTGCTGGGCTATGACATGAATAGCATTGAGTTTACGATCAAAGATGGTGTGCCCTATGCGATTGATTTTATGAACCCGGCGCCCGATATGGATATTAACAGCATTACACCCCACTATTTTGCTTGGGCCATCAAGGCCATGGCTGATTTTTGTATTGAAATGGCGCACAACCCCAAGCCGCAACGGACCGAACAGCGCTGGGCACGCTTTGCGCCGCTGCCAACCGGCAGATAAGCCGTGACACGTGGTGCGTGATGGGATAACACGCATCAGATGCCTCTTTCCCACCGCTTTTTTCTGCAGCTAACAACAAGACTTGATAGGTTTTCCAGCCCTATCAAGTCTTCTCTCACTGTGTAACGCCTCCCAAAAAGAAATATGAATAGTAAGAAATCGCTGTTATGATTCTGACAGAATCCTTAAGGCGAAATTGTGATATTCTGTAGACAGAAAGTGATTCAAATCGATAGCCACCACAATCGGTAGCTAACTTGGTCTAGAATAGTGTAGGTCGTTTTATAACGCCGAAGGAGGGAACAAATGAGCACAAAATTAAATCGTATTATCTACTTGATCGCCATTCAAATTATGCTCGTTGTCATGGGCGCTACTGGGGTATTTGCTGCCGATGCCGATAGTGCCCAGGTGCCCACCCAAATTTATGGCCGTGTCTGGATCGATATGGGTCTGGGCGGCGAGGTGAATGGTCAAGGTGCCCCGGCGGTCAATGTTCCCGTCTTTATTCAACAGGTGGACACGGTTGCCGATGATGTGGTGATGACGATGGTTGTCTACACAGATGGCGTTGGTGGTTTCTCCCTCGAGGGGCTCCCCACCGGCACCTACCAAATCTGGACGGAAAATGATAGCGACAGCGTCTTCATGCTGTTGGTCACCATCGATGCGAGCAGCCCCGTCGCCGCCGCCGATTTGCTGGTTGCTAGCCACCGTATCTTTCTGCCCACGATTATGAACTAAGCAATTCGCCTTTGCTTGTCATACCGTTCGCCCCATCTGGCGCGAACGGTATGACAAAAGGGGATAGCGTAGCGGCCTTTCGCTCCTTGTGGGGCATGACGAGGCCGCTACGCTATTTTTTTTGTTCGGTTTTCAGTGCCGGGTTTGGTAAGCGCTGCGGTATACGGTGTGCGTACCGCCCTGATGAAGGATAACCATGAAAATCGATAAGGGAACCCGCGCTGATTTCAATCAGCGCCTGCTCGGTCAAGCTGCGCGAAAGCGCACGAGTGCGCTCTACCGCTTTCATTGCTTACCCTTCATCAACCACTGCCGCTTTACTTTTCATGGTTACCCTTCATGAGGGACTTCATCGCCGTTGGTTGGCATGGATTGGTTGACCGCGCGGCCGACCTTCTGTAATTCCGCGAGTAATGTTTGGCGTTCAGCGGGTAAGAGCCCTTGATGCTTCTGTTCCAACTGTTGTAAGAGCCGCAAGGCTTTAACTGTTACAGCGAGTTCTTCGGGAATGGGCAAGCGCTCCTGGCGTAACAGGGTATAGGCTCGCTCGAGATCACCAGCGGTGCGTGCCGTGGCAATGGCTAATTCCATTTCGCCTAGTTCCTCCCATAAGGTTGACGCTTCGGCGGGTGCTTCATTGTAGGCCGCAATAAAGGCTTGGAACCGTTTCACGGCATTCTCTTCGTTGGTCAGTTGACCTTGGCTCTGTTGATGGACCAGATGATTTTCTAATTCCCACAAATGTTCGTCTAAGCTGAGATAATCGTTTGTGACCGCAAATTCTTGCGCGGTCACAGCCCATTCGTAGTACAGAGCAGGATAGCGGACGAGGTGGGTAAACGCCTCATCCAGCCAGCGACTAACATAGCGATAGGCATCAACATCCAAGTGCAAGGGCGCAATCAACGCAAGATAAGCTTGGATACGCTGGAGCAGATCAGCGAGCTGGCTACGCGTAAACCGGGGCTGTGGGGCCAGCTCGCGATAGCGGCTGGCTAACAGCTGTAGAACTGGCGCGCCCACCCCATCGGCTTGGCGGGCCAGCAGATCGGCCCCTTCCTGGAAGAGCGCGGCTACTCGTTCCGTCCCCTCGGTCGTAGCGGGTTGATCAAGCAGATACAGGGTCCATTGCCAGATCATGCGCAACAGCTCCTCGTCGAGTTGCCCAAGGAGCGCTTGATCGTCGGTGAGCTGGGCCAAAGCGCGCAAAGGGGGAAGGGCTTGATAGGCGGCGCGGTATTGGCGTAGGGCCAGCTGTTGTGGCATGCTTTGCAGTTGATCGGTGACATAGGCCGCAATGGCGCGCCGCACTTCGCCTAACTGATCGTCAACCTGTTCCTGGAGCAGCGGGTCGCCAAAGGTTGCCGCAAAGTGGGCCGCCTGCCGATTGTGGGCATAGGCTGCTTGCCACTGTTGCGTGGCGAGCAGCCGTTCGGTCTCCTGTAAATAGCCGCCGATATACTGCTCTTGGGCTTCACGCTGTAGCGCGTAATCGTCAATTTGGACGGCTAGGTCATAGGCCCGGCGATTGCGCCGATATCCCTGTTCCCACATCTCCCGTTCCCAGAGATCGTCAACTTCGTCTAAATAGCCTTCGATTACCTCGATCACCGAGAGATCTTCAGTTTGCAAGGTCTCTACCAAATCCGGCCAAGTAATTGTGAGAATGCCGGGGATGGCGGCCACTTGCAGCGCGGCCAAGACCGGTGCGTCGTCGGCTTCGAGCAAGATGAGGCGCTCGGTTGACCGACTGAGCGCGACCCGAATTTCATCAAAGAGCCGCCGGGCTTCGAACTGGGGAATGGTGTCGCCACCACGCGCTTCACACAGTTGGAGCGCTCGTTGATAGAGGGCATCTAGGCCATAGACGAGCACGGTTGTGCGTTCCAGCCCTTTGATCTCGCGCGGCAAAAAGACCACTTCATCGCTGTCGCTGAATTGGAACTGGGTTTCCAGCGTCGCCCGCAAAGTTTCGCTGAGATCAACAATGACACGCCCAGGCTTCCCAACAAGTTCATCGAGCAGTTGCTGCCAATCTTGCTTAGCACCCGTGCTGGCTTCGCCTGGCTGATGGCGCGGGCGGCAAAGAAAGACCTGCCCATTGCCCTCTTCCGTGGCATCTGCGCCAATCGTCTCATAGCTAAACGCTTGGCGGCGCGCACTAGGGCGCAGCGCGCGGGGCAAGTTACTATAAAAATTCCAGGTGCTGTCGATCAGCTGGGCCAAGTTCCGGGGTGAACGCCGTTGGTAGTGAAATTCAAACTCATCGGGCCACGTCCCCATCTGTTCACCCAACAATACCTTGGTGACGCCCCAGTCGAACCCGCTCGGCTGGACAATCTGCGACTCATCACCCGCGACCACAAAGGCAAAGGGGGCATCGGGGCGGCGCCGCATCCGCTCCCGCACCAATTCGCCTAGCACGCCAATCTGCAAGAGAGTGAGATCCTGCACCTCATCAATCACCAGCGCATCCAAATTGGCGACCCAGCGAGGACTTTTGCCCTTTTGCAGCCGTTGAATGGCTAGATAAGCCGCCTTTTGATCTTGAAAGAGATAATTTTCCTGCGCCCGCTCTGCCAACCGACAGGCTAACTCGGCAGCGGGTAGCTCTAATGTCCGCTGGCTGGCATATGCGCGGGCATCGAGCCCGGCGTTGTAGATCAACAGCTCCGTTTTCTGGGCCTCCGATAGCGCATAATCGGCAGGAAAGAGCCGGCCTAGCAAGTGGGCGCGAATCTCGGTAAACAGGGTCTGGGGGTAGCGTCGCCATGTGCCAAGCGCAGAAGCGTTTTGGTAGTCAAGAAAGCGCAAAAAATTGGGCAGTTCACCAAAGGGTTCCTGCTGCGCAGGGAGGTCGGTGAGTTGCTGCTCAATTTCGCCTAAGGTGGCTACCCGAATTTTCTGATAGATCGGATCACCTTGGGCTTGTAAAAATTCCTGCGCGGCTCTCTTCAGGCGGCGAGTGTAGGTGATGTAGAGAATATGCTGGAGATCCGGCCGCTCGGCCAGATCGCGCGCCAGATAGAGCAGCGAAATCGTCTTGCCACTGCCAGGCAGCCCTTTGATCGTAGCGAGGGCGATGTGCTCATGTTGAACTTGGTTGCTAACGTGGGTCTGCTCTTCGTAGCGGGGATCGAGAGTGGCAATCGCGATCTCTTCGTAGTCGGTCAGCCGGCCCGGGCTAATCGGGTCATCGGTCTCATCGTGGTGGCGGATCGAGTGGACGAGAATGGTATGGTCATCTTGGCGGGTGATTGGATCATCCGCTAGACCACTTTCGCTGCCGGGAATCCACCACATATAGTAGTGATTGCCCTGCACGGGGGTCCGTCGCCAGCGCGCGTTGAAGCCGTTCGTGCCTTTGACACTAGGCGTGCGGCCACGGGTTCCCAACAGCACCTGTGCCCAAAGCGCCTTCCGGCGAATGGAGGTGGGTAAGTTGGCGACAGTCCGATCATAGTCTTTGTGTTTGAATAAACGATAAGGCGCCATGCCACTAATCAACAAACCAATCAACGCGCTGTGCGTATCATACCATACGTTTTTGGAAAAACTGTAAGCAACCGTTCTTTACCGAAAGATCTGATCTTCCGCCGTACCCGGCTCCGCCGCGATGGGCTGAATCTGCCCGGCATGGACATGAAACAACGCGGCCTGCCGCCGAAAATCGGGTGCAAAATCGCTCCAGTCGGTTGTGGTGACAATGGCCTGCTCAACGCCCGTCAGCGCTTGTAACAGCGTGTTACGCCGTTGGAGATCCAGTTCACTCATGACATCATCCAATAAGAGGATGGGTGCGGTGCCGGTGGCTTGGGTGCTCAGGTGCAGCTCGGCCAGTTTCAGCGCCAACGCGGCTGTACGCTGTTGCCCGCGGCTGCCATAGGTGCGCAGATCGCGGTCGTTGGCGACAATGCGCAAATCATCGCGGTGGGGGCCGTAGAGCGTATTGCCCGCTGTCACTTCCCGAGCCCGGCGGCTCTGTAATTTGGCCTTATACTGTTCGGCCACCTGTTCCGGTGTCAGGGGGGTACGTACGGTCGTGCCGAGACCATGTAACAGCTGACTATCGCGCAATTGGGTAAATTCCAATTCCGTTAAATGCCCTGGATTAAAGCTCGGCGTATAATAAAGGGCTAATTCCTCGCGGGTGTCGCTTAGCGCGGCATGGCGCTCCCGCGCGCTCCTTTCGAGCGCCAAAACGAAGTTATGCCGTCGGCTCATCACGAGGCTGCCATGCTGGACCAGCTTCTCGTCCCAAAAACCCAACTGTGCCTCGATGCTTTCGCGATCCGGGCGTATCGCTTGGTCACGTAGCGTGCGCAGCAGACTGTTGCGCTGGTTTAGCACCTTTTGAAAGTCCGATAGGGCGCGACAATAGACCCGGTCGATCTGGCACAGGGCAATATCCAAGTAGCGCCGCCGTTCGCCAGGGCCGCCATCGACGAGCCGAATATCGGCAGGCAAGAACAAGACCGAGGGCATCACCCCCAGCAGATCCATGCTCCGTTTACTGACGCCATTCAGTTTGATCTGCTTGGTAAAGTTCACCCCGTCGCCCCGCGCGCTCAGGATGATTTCGAGATGGAGCGGACGGCCATCACTGTGTACTTCCGCGGCAATGCGGCTATACGGGATCGGTTCACTCTGGGCTTGCCAATCAACAATTTCCCGTTCCTGCTGGGCATGGACAGGTTTCGTCGTGGAAAGAAAGTAGATCGCTTCGAGTAAATTGGTCTTACCCTGGGCATTTTGCCCCTGAAATAGGGTGATCGGCTCGGTGAAATCCAGCTCAAGCTGTTGGTAATTGCGGTAGTGGGTCAGAGAAAGATGGGCTAGATACATGGAACTGGCTAGGCGCTTGAGCGGTCAGGTAGGAGGAACAGAAACACAGCTATGGCACCTGGGCCGTAAGACACGCGGCTAGCGTATCGTCACAAAGCACAGGCTTATACAGCACAAGGGAACAAGCTTGCCCATTCATTGTAGCACGGATAGGTGGTTGGTGCAAGTGATCCGGGGTGTAGCGCCTGCGGGCGCTTTTCGCTGTCAGCCATGGGTTTTAACCCTGCTGGGCTAGGTGGCGCGGCTTTTGCGGGTCAACTCGGCAATGAGGAGGTCAATGGCGGTTTCGGGGTCGGTGCCGGTTTTCATGGCATAATCGGTCTCTAGGAGACGATCCATGATGGCAATCAGCTCGGGCAGCGTGTAGTTATTAGCCTGTACCATGGCCTTTTTCACCGAGTAGGGCTTTTCGTCGGTAATTTTTGCCAGCTCAAACTCACTGCCGCCGCGGCGCATAGCGGCTTTGACCTTGAGCATAATACGGTATTGACGGGCGATCATGGTCAAGAGGTAGAAGGCATTGGCGTCGCCTTTGCGCAATTCATAGAGTGACTGCATGGCGCGCCGTCCATTGCGCTGACTGAGAGCATCGGTCAAATCCCAAATCAATGCCTCGCTCGCGTCGCTCACCAACAGCTTGACATCTTCTGCCGTAATGGGGCGCGGGCCGACATAGGTGGCGAGTTTGGTCAATTCATTGTCGAGCTGGCGTAAGTTCGGCCCCACAAAGTCTGCCAAGGTCTGAACTGCCCGGCCCTCGATGGCAATGTTTTGGGCGCGGGCATAGGATTGAAGCCAACCGGGTAAGTTGCGCGGGTCGGGGGTGGCGAGTTCTTCCAGGGTGAATTTGCCACTTTTACAGAGCGCTTCGATGCCTTCCAGCTTGCGCGCGGGCGCTTTATCGGTGGCGGGCAAGGCAAAGCCGCGCCACAAACCCCGCCGCTTGTCGACGGCATTGTCGATCAGCACCAGATCACAAGTGGGTGGTAGGACAACGGCTTCGCTTAAAAAGCGCGCTGCTTCGCCATAGGCCGCGCTATCGGGTGCCTTACTCGCCGCCATCCGTTTATCCAGATGGTCCAAATAGCCATTGACAACCAACAGGCGTCGCTCGGCGAGGAAGGGCATCATGCTGGCTTCGCCTAGAATGTCGTTGGCGCTCACTTGGTCACCGCGTAGGGTTGCGGTGTTGAGATCGGCCATTTCCGCATCGCCCAACGTCCGCTTCATGGCGAGAATCCGTTGTGTGCTTAAGTATTCATCACAGTTGAGATGGAGATAGACCATAGGACTATGGGGTCAAAGCGGGGGGGCATCGCTAGCTAGCGTTATTCAAAGAGCACACGATGGGCGTGTAGCGTGCCAATTGTCAACGGGCGAATCTCGGCTACCCACCGGTCACTGACATCGGCGGCTGTCGTGTAGCTCTGGAGAAAAAAGCCAATCTGTTTGGCAAAGAGCATGACAGGAATCACCCCAATCAGGGTGGTGATAAAGCGCTCCACCGGATTGCGTTTGCTGCCAGTTATGAGCGCGACCAATGCGACCAGGGTGGCGCTCGTCACCAAGTTGGTGCCACAATTGGGATGAAGGGCCAAGCTAGATTCGCCAGCTTGTAATCGCAATAGCGCATCACCCACGGCGTGGCGTAGCGCGGTCTCATCGAGGTTGCCGGCAATGGTAAAGCCGAGGGGGTCACTATAGCCACTAAAGCGGCGACTGGGGTAGCGCGCCGCCAGGACATGCAGGGTGGCATGTTCAATGGCATGATGTTGACGGGTGCGTTGCACTAATTCCATCACCACAGTAAACATAATCCATTCCTCGTCTTGTGCGACAGTCCGCCCGCGCCCACCGGGCTCCCGAAAGGCGCAGGGCGGTCAGCGTATTTTCATCCGGACGGTGCGCTTAGCCTAATAATCGTTTGGCCTGAGCGACCACATTTTCGGCGGTCAAGCCAAATTCTTGGTAAATGCGCTGATAGGGGGCACTGGCTCCAAAGTGATCGACCCCAATGATCGTGCCTTGGCTTGGGTCATTGCCCACCCAACGCTCCCACCCAAAGGAAACACCCGCTTCAATAGAAACTTTGGGTGTGCCAAGTGGCAGGACTTGGCGGCGATAGTCGGCGGGTTGGGCGGCAAAAACTTCCCAACTGGGGAGGCTGACCACCTGAACCCGCACGCCTTCTGCGGCCAAGTGTTGGGCCGCCTCGTAGGCAATCGTCACCTCGCTACCGGTGGCAATGAGGATCAACTGGGCCGCCTCGTCACTGCTGCGGTAGAAGGTATAGCCGCCGCGGCGGGCGTCCTCGGCGGCCCCCATGCCAGCCGCGGCTCGGTCAAAGATAGGCAGATTTTGACGGGTCAAGACCAACGCCGTCGGGCCGGTACGCTTTTCCAGGGCCAACCGCCACGCTTGAACCGCCTCATTGGCATCCGCCGGGCGAATTACCGTTAAGTTCGGGATAGCGCGCAACGCGGCCAACTGCTCAACCGGCTGATGGGTGGGGCCATCTTCGCCAACGCCAACACTGTCGTGGGTCAAGACATAAGTGACGGGCAGTTTGCTCAAGGCGGCCAACCGCACACTGGCCCGCATATAATCGGTAAAGACGAAGAAGGTCGCGCCAAAAGGAATCACGCCGCCATGGAGCGCCATGCCGTTGAGAACACCCGCCATGCCATGTTCGCGTACCCCAAAATGAATATTACGCCCAGCAAAGCTGTCCGCCGTAAGATCGCCGCCATTTTTGATGGTATTCTTGTTGCTGGCGGCCAGATCCGCGCTGCCACCGATGAGATTGGGGATCACCGCGGCCAGGGCATTGATCACATCGCCACTCGTATTGCGGGTGGCTACAGCCGTACCAGGGGCAAAGTTCGGTAGCGCGTTCTGCCAACCTGCGGGCAATTCGCCGGAGAGCATTTGCTGTAATTCAGCCGCGGCTTGGGGATAGGCCGCGCGATAGGCCGCTAATTGCTGGCTGTACGCTGCTTCTAGGGCTTGCCCCCGCTCGACAAAGGTGGCTTGCAGCGCTTGGACGGCTTCGGGTACATAGAAGCGCGACCCTTCGGGGAAGCCTAAGTAGGCGCGGGTCTTGGCCAGCTCTTCTTCGCCAAAGGCATCGCTGTGGGCTTTGGGCGTGCCCCCGAGTTTGGGGCTGCCATAGCCGATGATGGTCTTACAGCCAATGAGGCTGGGGCGTGGATCGGCGTGGGCTGCTTCCAATGCGGCGGCCACCGCGTCGCCATCCATGCCATCAATCGATTGGACATGCCAGCCGTAGGCTGTAAAGCGCTGCGCCCAATCTTCGCTATAGGCTAATTTGGTATAGCCGTCAATGGTGACATGGTTGTCATCGTAGAGGTAGATCAACTTGCCCAGGCGGAGGTGACCCGCCAAGCTGGCGGCCTCACTGGCAACCCCTTCCATCAGATCCCCGTCACTGACAATGGCATAGGTGTAGTGATCAATGAGCGAAAAATCGGGGCGATTGAAATGTTCGGCCAACCAACGTTCGGCTAGCGCCATGCCAACGCCATTGGCAAAGCCTTGACCGAGGGGGCCTGTGGTCGTTTCTACGCCTGGTGTATGACCATGTTCGGGATGGCCGGGTGTTTTGCTATCCCATTGGCGAAAGTTTTTCAAATCGTCTAAGGAAAGGTCATAACCAGTCAGGTGCAGCAGCGCATAGAGTAGCATTGAGCCGTGGCCCGCGCTCAAGACGAAACGATCGCGATTGGCCCACTGCGCGTTGTGAGGGTTGTAGCGCAGATAGCGTGTCCACAAGGTGACAGCCGCCTGTGCCATCCCCATGGGCATCCCGGCATGCCCAGATTTGGCTTCCTGGACTGCGTCGGCCGCGAGCATGCGGATCGTATTAACCAAGAGCGTTTCAACAGGCTTGTCAAGTTGGATTGGATTCGTCGTTGGGGTGGCAGAAGAGGTCATGGCATGCCGTCCTTTGTTAGGATTTCTTCAGCAGGATGACGCAACAAAAATCGCGTATTCTGCGTATTCCGATTGATGTTCGTTTTTGGTGGATCGATACGCCTCAAAATAAGGCTAAGTATGACACGTGTTTACAATGGTACCATTGTCGCTTGTTCATCGTCACTTGTCAACTTATCTGGGGTAGGGGTGTATTTCAACAGGGGCATGTCTCGCTTCAATTTTAGTATGATTTGGTTGTCTATTGGTTTTCGTTTAGTATGTAACCATTGGCCCATACCCCGATGGGTGGGCTGCCAACTGGGCAGGGTGCGGGCTGTGCTACCCTAGCGGTGGCTCGCTTGGGCGATGGCGTGCACGATGAAATCATGAGGAACGTTTATGACGGTAACTAGTAATACACAGGGTTTACCGGCACGGTGGCAGGACAAAACATTGCAGAAACAAGTGCTTGGTGCTCTTGGGCTTTTGACGGGTTTAGGTGCTGGTTTGGCCAGCTATGCGGTTTTGCGCGAGCCGTTCCAGGTAATTCTAGAAGAAGTGACACTGCGGATTCCACAGGCAAAAGGTCGCTTGCCAAGCGCCGGGCTACGCATTCTTCATCTCTCCGATACCCACTTTCAGGGCATTGACTGGCGTGAACAAGCCAAAATCAATAGTATCCGGCGGTTAACGGCCAAGTTGAGCTACGATCTGCTGGTACATACGGGCGACTTTTGGCACAACGAAACGGGCTTGGAGAACATCGCGCTCCTGCTCAAGCAGTTGCCGCCGCCGCGATTGGGCAGCTATGGTGTTTTCGGCAATCACGACTATGTTTGCTACAGCCACAGCGATCTGTTCAGCCGGAGTTGGGGGCGTTATCGTCTGCGCAACGGCAACGATCATCACCTACAACGTCATCACCGCTTGCTCGCTTTTTATGAAAACGCGCGCGAATTATACCGTTTTGCCCATTACTTCATGAATATGCCCTTTGATCTCAAGCGGATTCACTTTAACGATGTCGCACAGCTACGGCAGACACTGAATGAACACCAGATGCAGATCTTGCACAATCAATCGCTCCATCTGCGCCATAAACCCGGCCAAAGCGACGGTGTCGATCTCTACTTAGCCGGGCTTGATGATGTAGCCGAAGGTACGCCCGATCTGCAGCAGACCCTGCGTGATATTGATCGCGCGGCGCCGAACATCCTGCTGAGCCACAATCCCGACGTGCTCGAAGATCCAGCCTCGCGCCGCGCCAATGTCATTCTGGCCGGGCATACCCATGGGGGACAGATTGTGCTGCCGTGGCTGGGCGCGGCCCATACCCATTCCGAACATCTACGGCGGCACGAAGCTTCTGGCCTCCTCTGGCGTGATCAGACCCAAGTCTATGTCTCACGCGGGATCGGCGAAGGGATTCCGCTCCGCTTCCGCGCGAGTCCCCAGATTGCGCTGATCACCCTGTTGCCGGGGGAGTAGGGCCGTAAGACAGTGAGACAGTGCGGTAGCGGGGCGGTGAGCGGGTGCAAAGCGTTAGTCTCCAGTCAGGAGTTGACAATGAACAAGCGACCTCATCTTATTATGCGTTGGCGCGAGCGGTTGGTGGCCGAGCTAACGGGCGATGTGTTGGAGATTGGCGTGGGCGAGGGTGAGAATCTGCGTTACTATCGCCAGGCCCAGCGGGTCTGGGCGATTGAGCCCGATCCAGAACGGGCGCGGCGGGCACAGCAGGTAGCCGCGACTTGTGCGATTCCTGTAACCGTGGACGTGGCTGGTGCTGAGGCTCTCCCCCATGCCGATGCCAGCTTTGATCATGTGGTGAGCAGTTTGGTCTTCTGCTCGGTCAAGGATCAAGGGCAAGCGCTACGCGAGATTCGACGTGTGCTCAAGCCGGGAGGCACCCTCCATATGGTGGAGCATGTTCGTCCACAAACACGCTGGCTGGCGGCTCTCTTTGCGAAGATGACGCCTTGGTGGCAGAGGGTTGCCCATAATTGCCATTTGGATCGGGCGACGATCGCGGTGCTGGAGGCAGAAGGCTGGCGCGTGCAGGTTCACCGTCGTTGGGCAATGTTTGTCCGAATGAGTGCGACGGCTTGACGCCGTTTTCGCCACTTTGTATACTATAGCACTGTAGTTTTACCGACCATTGGTTATAGTAAAACAGTTTGAAATCAAATTTTGCCTACATAAAAGCTTCAAGGAGGAAATCATGGCTTTTACCTTGCCTGAATTACCCTATGCCGAAGACGCGCTGGAACCCAACATTGATGCGCGCACGATGAACATTCACCGCACCAAGCACCACAACACCTATGTCACCAACCTGAACAATGCCTTGGCTGGCACAGGCTTGGCAGACAAGAGCATCGAAGAGATCCTGCGCAACTTTGATCAGGTCCCCGCTGACAAAAAGACTGCCGTCCAAAACAATGGTGGTGGCCATCACAACCACAGCCTCTTCTGGAAGGTCATCGGCCCGAATGCGGGTGGCGAACCGACCGGTGAATTGGCGAGCGCCATCGCCAGCAAATTTGGCAGCTTTGCCACCTTCAAGGAAAAGTTTGCCGCCGCCGCGACCACCCGCTTCGGCAGCGGTTGGGCCTGGCTGGTTGTCAAGAAAGATGGCAGCATTGATGTCTACAGCACAGCCAACCAAGACAGCCCCTTGATGCAAGGTGACACCCCGATCTTGGGCCTGGATGTGTGGGAACATGCCTACTACCTGAACTACCAGAACCGCCGCCCAGACTATATCACCGCTTTCTGGAACGTGGTCAACTGGGCCGAAGTTGCCAAGAACTATGCAGCGGCTAAGTAACTGCTGCGAATAATTAATCATCAATGGACAACTGAAAATTATTAATTGTTGCCTTGGATGAAAAAGCCGGTCATTCGCTAGCGAATGACCGGCTTTTTTGTTGATGGTGTTTATGCAGTCAACCTGACGGGTCTTTGGGTTAGGGCGTGAAGTCTTCATCCCCGTTGAGGCTAACCATGAAGGCGGCTAGCAGATCGGCCGCGCGATCAATGTCGTCCAGGGCAATGGTCTCAACCGCGCTGTGCATGTAGCGATTAGGAATGCTGATCAGGCCAGTGACGACCCCGGCGCGCGAGAGTTGAATTGCATTGGCATCGGTGCCGGTGCCGCGGTTATGGGCCGCAATCTGGTAGGGAAGCGCTTGGCTGGTAGCGGTGTCAACCAGCTTGGTAAAGAGCCGCGGGTTGACATTCGGCCCGCGCTCAATGACGGGGCCACTGCCTAACTTGATCTCCCCATTCTGCTTGGGGTCAAGCGTCGGGCAGTCGGTAGCATGGGTGACATCCACCGCAATGCCAATGTGGGGAGCAATCCCAAACGTACTCGTATAAGCCCCACGGAGGCCGATCTCTTCCTGTACGGTTGAAACGGCATAGATGGCGCAGTTGAGCGGCTGTTGGGCGGCGCGGCGGAGTGCCTCGATCACAACCCAAACGCCCGTAATGTTATCCATCCCGGGCGCATTGGCAAGGCCGTTGCGCAATTCTTGGTAGCCCAACTCCAAGGTAACCGCGTCGCCGATCATCACCAGGCCCGCGGCTTCGGCCTTGTCCTTGGCTCCGATATCGAGCCACATTTCTTCCAATTTCACCACTTTGCTCCGCTCTTCTTCTTTGAGCAGGTGAATGGGCTTGCGGGCAATGACCGCGGGCACGGGGCCACTTTGGGTCCAGACCGTCATGCGCTGGCCGATTAACTGTTGGGGGTCCCAACCGCCAATCGGCTTGGTGTAGAGGAAGCCCTTCTCATCAATATAAGTAACCACCAGCCCGATCTGGTCACAATGGCCGGCCAACAACACGCGCTGAGGCGCAGTTGGATTCTTGGCTACAATGACATTGCCGTGTACGTCGGTGGTTACTGTGTCGGCAAAATGTTGCACATAGTCACGGACCACGGCTTGTACTGGTTGTTCATAGCCTGAGGGGCTGGGTGCCATGAGGAGGGCTTTTAAAAATTCATGTGCTGTCGATTCCATGGAGATCTCTTTCTGTTAGGCTACACCTGCCTGTGTGGGACTGGATTGGCGATAACCAGCAGCGCTTGCCAGCACACGGGCTGAACAGGCTTGCCGGGTTTTCCTGATTCTATCGCGGTTTTGTGCCATCGTCCTATCTAGCGACGGCACACGGTGAATCATTAATTCTTATTCTACAACAAGCGCACCACCGCACAAAGGTTGCTCTGTCATCCAAAGATCTGTCAGTTCTCTGACCGCAAACCGTTTCGGTGGCCGTTGACAAAAGGACGGAGATCGGCTACGCTCAAGACCTTACCGATTCTTCGGCTGGCTTCTGTTGGTCACAAGGGTAGGTGACAAAAAGCATTGACGAGATCGGTTTCCTCGAACTGAGCGATAAAAGGAGGCTTGTGATGTGTGTTCCTGCTTGTACGCGAAAAATTGCAACAGATTTTGGGCGGCGCAATCTACTCAAAGGCGTCGTCGGCGCGACGGCTTCGGCGGCGGCCTTGGCGGTGAGTGGTTGTCAGCTAACCGTCGAGCCGCGGCATCTTCTTCGCGATCGTGAACGGATGGGGCAAGGGCAGGGGACGATCCCCCACGCCATGATGAGCGGCAAGGTCAGCTTTAGCGGCATTGTGGATCTGACTCACACCCTGGATGTCAATTTCCCGACCTTTGGTGGCGAACCCCAGTTGGAATTAGAAACACTCTATACGCTGGCCGATGGTGGCTATAATATGTTCCGTTGGTTGGTGGTTGAACATACGGGCACCCACATGGACGCGCCCTTTCACTTCTCTGATCAAGACTCAGCCGATGAAATTCCCATCGAGCAATTGGTGGGGCCGCTAGCCGTGATTGACATTCGCGCCAAGGCCGAAGCTGATCCCGATGCCCAGCTCACGCCGGATGATATTACCGCTTGGGAAGCGGAACATGGTCCTCTCCCGGCTGGTGCGATTGTTGCGCTCCACAGTGGCTGGGATGCCTATGTCACCAGCGACAAGTTTCGCAATGCCGATGATGACGGCGTGCTGCATTTCCCGGGCTTTCACATTGAAACTGCCGAACTCCTGATTACCGAACGGGATATTAAAGGGGTGATGGTGGATACGCTTAGCCTAGACTATGGCCCTTCGGCGGATTTTGCCTTTCACTACCGCTGGCTGGCTTCCAACCGCTGGGGGATGGAGGGCGTCGCCAACCTCGGCCAGTTGCCACCCACGGGCGCGATTGTGTTCGCCGGTGGTCCCAAGATTGCCGGGGCCACCGGTGGCCCCAGCCGCGTGATCGCCTTCGTGTGATATCGCGCTAAAAAGAGACACGGATAAAACCTGACAGGTTTGCAAAACCTGTCAGGTTTGGCTGCTTTCGCTTAGCCGGGTTGCACCAGACTAAAGTCGCGGCGCAGACCGGCAAAAGCCCCACCGGCTTCCTCTTTGACCGCCGTATCAAAGAACGCGGTCACTTCGGCATATTCGGCATCACTCAACGTCACCTCAAAGGCATTCAGCGAGGCATGCAGTTGGCGCTCGGAACTCACGCCAATGATTGGCGTGGTCACCGCGGCAGAATGACAGAGCCAAGCTACGATCAGCTGGGCGGGGTGCAACTGATGGTCGGCGGCAAATTCTAGGAAACGGCCAATCCCATCACCATATTTCTCGAGCCAGCGCGGAATCCGCGGATCGGTGGTGCCGCGCGAATCTTCGGGAATGGCGGTGCCGGGCTGGTATTTGCCAGCAAAGATCCCAAAGGCCAAGGGGCGGTAGATCGTGATAGCAATGTTCTCCGCCAATGCCTGTGGGAGGACTTCCACTTCGACACCCCGTTCAATGGGGTTATACGGGATCTGGTTGCAGACCAGGCGCGGCCAGCCCTGGCGGTCGGCAATCCCATTAAAGTGAGCCAAGAGCCAAGCCGGATAGTTACAACAGCCGACAAAGCGCGCCTTGCCCGCTTGGACCACATCGTTGAGCGCGGCCATCATGGCAGTGGGGTTCATACCGCTTTTGGGCCAATGGAGCAGGTAGAGATCCACGGCGTCGATCTGCATTCGTTGCAGGCTTTCATCAATGCTGCTGCGAATGACATTCGGATCAATATTATCGACCTTGGTGGCAATAAACAGCTTATCGCGCCGTCCTTTGAGAATATTGCCCAAAATGCTCTCCGTGCCACCATTGACATACATGGCGGCGGTGTCAATAAAGGTGACGCCATGATCCATGGCCGTGCCTAGAATCCGGTCAGATTCGGTTTGATCACAGCGGGCGCCAAACATCATGGTGCCGAGACACATTTTGGAGACCGTCGCGCCGGTTGCGCCAAAAGGTACGTAGTTCATGATTTTCCTTTCGCGTGATTCGTGCTACGTGATTCGTGCTACGTGATTCGTGATTCGTGCTACGTGATTCGGGAGGTATTTATGCGCCTCTTCGTGTTAGCCTTGTAAGAGGGATTGCCCGCCATCGATCCAGAGTTCGGTGCCGGTGATAAAGGCCGCGCTATCGGAGAGGAGAAAAGAGATCAGCTCGGCGATCTGTTCGGGGTTGGCGCGTTGATTGCCGGTGAGGGGGATCACACCGTTGCCAAAGGTGACAGGCTGCCGCACCTTTTCCACGTTGCGGAGATCGGTGTTCTCGCGAATATTGGTCACCACACCCCCCGGGCAGATGGCATTGATACGGACGCGATGGGGAGCTAGTTCGAGGGCCATCATTTTGGTAAAGGCTACTTGCGCGGCTTTGGCGCAAGAATAGGCCGTCGCTCCCGTGTTGCTGAAGATGCGGGTGCCATTCACCGAGGAGAGTACCACAATCGCGCCCCCTTGTTGTTTTAGGTACGGGGTTGCATATTTGACCGTTAAAAAGGTCCCTTTGAGATTAACATTGAGCGTGGTATCCCACTCTTCCGGTGTAATCTCCTCAATCGGTGCCCAGACGCCATTGATCCCAGCGTTGGCAACGACCAGATCGAGCCGCCCCCAGCGCGCTATGATCTGTGCCACTGCCGCTTCCATCTGCGCGGCGTTAGCCACATCGGCAGCCAAGCCCATGGCCGTGCTGCCCGCGGCTGTGAGTTCAGCCACAGTCTCCTCTGTGCGGTCTAGCCGTAGATCGAGGACGGCGACCTTGGCCCCTGCTTGTGCGAGGGCAAACGCGGTGGCGCGGCCAATACCCGAACCTGCGCCAGTGATCAGCGCAACTTTTTCCAAGAGCTGCATAAACGTTCTTTCTATTCTACTTTGGTCGATGATGGAACGGCTCGCGTGACTCAGTGGCCCTGTCGATTGCGTAGGGCAACGCCTACTGCATCGTAACCGAGCTGGTCACCGAGCCGAAAGAGAGGCATGGTTTGACCTGCCTTCTGTTGCCTATCGTAGCATGATAGCATAGATTACCTGCACAACAGACTTTTGTGACGGACGCGCGGCGCGAAACGCCGAACTAAGGCGGGAAGGGAAGAGAAATTTTGGAGAAATGCCTAGCCGCTGTTGCACGAGAGGATATGACCGGCCACACCTGACAGGTTTTCAAAAACCTGTCAGGTCCAAAGAAGACTTTTCAGACCGTTGCTTAGCCCTTTACAGCACCAGCGGCTAACCCGGAAACGACATACCGTTGTGCCAAAATGTAGAGAAGGACGACGGGGGTCATCGCGATCAAAGAACCAGCCATCATCGGGCCGACCATGTAGTAGTCCGAACGGTAGAAGTTGCTTAACCCCACCGAGATCATCCGGCGTTGATCATCTTGGGCAATGATCAACGCAAAAATAAACTCATTCCACACATTGTTAAAGATAAAGATCGAGGCCGTTACAATCGCCGGAACCGAGAGGGGGATCACAATGTGCCATAGCGATTGCACCCGCGTACAACCATCAATGAGCGAGGCTTCTTCGATCTCGCTGGAAATGCTGCGCAGATAACCCATCATCAACCAGGTACAAAAAGGCACACTAAAGCTCATGTTGGCGATGATCAAGCCAGGGAAGGTGTCCTTGAGCCCCATCTTGATAATGATCAAATACATGGGGATCAACATCAACGAGCCTGGGATCAGATAGACAAAGAGCACGCCACGCGCCATGAGCGCCCGCCCCGGAAAGCGCAGACGGGTGAGCGCATAGGCCGCCAAGACCGAGATGATCACCACTACCGTCGTTGTCGAGAGCGCCACGATCAAGGTGTTGCGCAGATAGAGGGGGATGCGAAAGTTGACGATCACGTCGCGGAAGTTGATCAAAGTTGGCTCACGCGGAATCCAAGTAAGCTCGGAATAGATCTCGCGCTCGAATTTGAACGAGGTCGTGACCATAAAATAGAGGGGGAAGAGGATCATCGTAAAGAGAACGGCGATGATCACAAACGAGATCACGCGAAAGATCGACTCTGGAACGCGATCAAAGAGATCGGTCATTGGGTGGCCTCCTTATCCATATAGCTGGCCACACCTAAAACGAGGAGGGCAATAATCGGCAGCATCATAATCGGGAGCGCCGCACCTTCGCCCAGCCGGAAGTTCTGCATGGCAAGGTGATAGGTTAACAACGGAAAGACCTCGGTGGCATTGCTGGGCCCGCCACCAGTGAGCAGCATCGGAATTTCCAAGCTATTCATCGTCCAAATGGTCGAGAGCAGGATCACCACCCCCATCACTTGGCGCAGCCCCGGCAAGGTGACATAGAGAAAGCGCCCTAACCGCCCGGCGCCATCGACCTTGGCCGCGTCATAAAGCTCGGCAGAGACGGTCTGCATCCCGGCGAGAAAAGTCAGGGCATAAAAGGGATAGCCTTTCCACACCATGACAAAGATCAGCAGGGCAATCGCCGAGCCCCGTTGCGCCAAAAAGGGGATATTCTCACTGATCAAACCCCAACTCATGAGAATTTGATTCAAAAGACCCGTCTGCCCATCCAAGATCCAGCGCCAAACCAGCACAATAATATAGGTCGGCAGAATCCACGGCAACATAAAGACGCCGCGCAAGATGTCGCGGCCGCGGAAGTTCTGATTGAGCGCGGTTGCTAGGATCAACCCGACGAGGGTTTTGAGGGCAACCGCGGCAATGGTGATGAGCACCGTGCGGATGACCATGTTGGTAAAATCGGGCCACCCCAAAATATATTCATAGTTGGCAAGCCCCACCCAACGCCCAGGGCCGCGCCCCACCATGCGGTCGGTAAAGCTAATGCGAATGGCTTCGATAAAGGGATAGCCGACCATGCCCAACACGACCAACAAGGCGGGCGTGACTAGCAACCAGCCCAAACGCACATCCCCGGCAAAGAGCGAACGCGGCTTGGAAGGCTTTGTTGAACGGGTCGTCAGGGGCTGTGATAACGTTTCTTGGCTCATGAGTTCCTCGTATTTCGCCCAAGAGCCCTGGCCGGTTTTCAAAAGCCTTAGATCCCGTTGGCGCTGTGGTTTCCACAAGCGCCAACGCAAAACCGGCCAGGGCTAGGACTGCGTAAGTGCCTATCGCGCGGATGGCGCTGTGCTTTGCACAACTGCCATCTTACTAGCCCTACAACTAGCTTTGGGGATAGTACTTTTCAAAGACCCGCTTGGCGAACTGGTCGGCTTCGGCAATGGCATCTTCGGGTGTCCAGCCATCGATCAAGACGCGCACGACCATCGAGCCAATGGGCGGATCGGCGCTCCCCAACTCGGCCATTGCGGCGTTATCATAGGGGGCAGGATAGCCACCATAGGTGCCGATTTGGGCGGCCAAGTTAAAGGCGGCGCGCTTGCCCGTCCACATGGGCAGGGCATCGTATTCTTTGAGGACATTTGCCACAAAGCCCGCTTCTAACCAAGGCGCGTAGATCTCGCTGCTGTAGAGCGCGCGGAGCAGATCCGCGGTCAGCTCCTTGTTGCCAGAATCTTTGGTCATGACTGTCGTATAGCGCAGACCGCAGTTGGTGGTGTCGCGGAGGGCGCTGGGCTTGGGCGAAAGACCAGTTGCTTCGGCCAACTCGGGGTCACTGGTCTGGGCCGAAACATAAATGGAAGCTGCATTGATGACCAAGATGGCCTGCTTTTCCAAATAGGCTTTGTTGTTGGCGGCATAGTCATAGGCCGGGGCATCGGGGGGGAAGAGCCCCATATCCCACGCTTCCTTGATGAAGTTGAGCGCTGCAGTCGCTTCGGCAGCTTTTTGGTCGGCCAGAATGATCTTCTCGCCAGCTTCATCCCAGATATCCGCCCCAAAGTTGCGGAAGAGATCATCACACCAGCCGTCATGTTGCAGCTTCACCACGCCAAAGCCCCAGCCAAAGAGCTTGCTGCCCTGGTCTGCGGTATATTGGGAGGTTTGCAGGGCCAGATCGCGGGTTTGGTCCCACGTCCATTGGCCTTCGGGAACGGTTAGCCCGGCTTCTTCAATCAGATCTTGGCGGAATTGGACCATGGGCGTGTCAATGGAATAGGGCAAGAAGTGGATCGCACCATCGCGCGTGACATATTCGGCCAAACGGGGCTGCCAGCCGCCGTGGGCATCGCCAATCTCGGGGAAGAGATCGGTCACCGGGTCGAGGGCCTGCGCATCGATTAGGCGCAAGGCATTCCCCGAATCCACAAAGAGGGCGTCGGGCAAAGTGCCGCCTTCAATGGCCGGGAGGATCTTCGTTTGTTGATTGGCATCGGAATCGCGCGAAATTTCAAGCGTAACGCCATTGGCGCCAGCCCATTCGTTGAGCTTTTCTTGCATCAGCTCATCGGCAGCCGGGGCAAAGGTGTTCCACATCCAGAATGAGAGTGTTTTGTCCTGGGCTGGTGCACTCCCACCGCCACCGCTTTGCTGCACGGCGGGCGCACAGGCCACCAATGCCGCGCCAGCCGCCGTCATGGCGCTCAGGCGCAGAAAACTACGGCGACTTACCTTGTTTTTCGTCATGCCTGGTTTCTCCTTGATTGAGGGTTGTGGTCGCGTTTCGCCAAGGGTGGGACAGAACCCACTCGGCAAAGAGGGAACAGCCAGCTTTGGCGAAACGCAAGCTGAGTTGGTTAAACTAAGATGAACTTCAAACGGAACCGGCGATCAGGTAGAAAAGCTGGTCAGTGCTGGAGCAAGCATATACCCTAGTGTAACGGATCAGCCGTCGGTGTTATGGGAGCCATCGCCGGGCGATTATGAACAACAAGTGAACGGGTACACAGGGCGTGGGCGTGCTGCTAACTACCAAACCGACACATTCCCGTACTTGCGTGCGAGCCAAAAAATAATTTCATCCTTGAGAAAAGGATGGGGTAGCAAATCATTTCTGGACAAGTATGGGTGCGCAAAGCGTTTGCTGTAAAAGCTAGCGTAATTATAAGAGAAAGCTAGTTTCTGTCAAATTAAGTGGCATAACGCTGCAGCTCGCGAAGCTGGCGCTCTGTTTTGTGGCACGTGATGGCTGTGTAGCACGTCCCACAAAACGATAGGAGCCTATCGCGCGTAACCATTACATCTTAATGGCACCCGACGTGAGACCACGGATAAAGCTGCGGCTGGTAAAGGCGAACAGCAAGAGGAGCGGAATGCCCGAAATCACATAGCCTGCATACATCGCCCCTGGATCGCGCTGAGTGACCAACTGGCCCAAGCGGAGAATGCCCAGAATGGCCGGGTAGCGCGCCGGGTCCGAGAGGACCATGATCGGCCAGATAAATTCATTCCAAACATTTAAGATCTGGAGCACGACCAAGGTCGAAAGAATCGGCTTGGCCAAAGGCAAGGCAATCCGCATCAGCATGGTCAATTCACTGGCACCATCAATCCGCCCTGCTTCAAAGAGTTCGCCGGGGAGAGAGGCAAAAAAGGTGCGCAAGACAATGATCTGAAAGGCCTGCGCACCAGCGGCTAGCGGTAGCCAAACCCCCCAATAGGTGTTGTTGAGGTTGAGGCTGACTGTCACCACAAACGAGGTGATCAGCGTCAAGACGCCTGGGATCATCAACAGGGCCAGAATGGCTATGTAGAAAAACTCGCGGCCAGGGAAATCATAGCGTGCCAGCACATAGGCCGACAAGGTGCTGCAGATAATGCTGATGATCACCGCCCCCAACGAGAAATTGAGGCTGTTGACCATATAGGGCTGCATGACGCCCCATGCCTTGAGATAATTTTTAAAGTAGAGCGGCCAAGCGGGCAGCCACATGGCATCGGCCATCTGCTGTTGGCTTTTGAGCGATAACTCCAACAACATGAGCAGCGGCACAAAGGTCAAGAAGCCCAACACAAACAAGACCAGCGCAATGGACCAATCTCCACGCCAGCGGAAGGTTCGTCGTGTCTTGGCTGAGCGGGGGATAACACGCACACTGCCACCGGCAGTTCCGGGCGTTGTGAGGGTTTCTTTGGATAAAGCACTTTTCGATTGCATCAACAAAATCTCCACATCAAGCACCATCTCTACGGCACCGATAACGATGAAACGGTTTAGACGGCTTTGGGCAAGCGACGCTGATTTTTTTCGACCCCGCGTCCCTCTGCGTTTATCCGCGTCCTATTTTCACATCAGTCCGTTTGATATTCGACATTGGAACGAATGTAGGCTTGATTGATCAAGGTCAGGATAAAGATCATCAAAAAGAGAACCACCCCGATGGCACTAGCCACGCCAAAGCGCCCATCGGTCATCGCCGACTGATACATTTCCCACGCGGGCACGGTGGTGGCATTGTTCGGGCCGCCACGGGTGACCAACAGCTGCCAGCCAAAGTTTTGCAGCGCTCCAATCACATTCAGAATCACGATCAGCCGAATTTGCGGGATGATGAGGGGTAATTCCATCCGGAAAAAGCGGCGCAGACTGGACGCACCATCAATCTTGGCCGCTTCGATAATTTCACCAGGAATCGCCAACAGGCCAGCCAGATAGATCAAGAGACCCACGCCATCGATCCAGGGAAAGCCCATAAACATCAAAGAAGGAATCGCCGTACGCGGCGAATTGAGCCAAGCCGAAGGCGGGAGTCCCAGGCCTTGCAAAATGGCGTTAAAGAGCCCAAAGTTTGGTTCATAGAGCTGCCGCCACACCAAAATCGCCACGACGCCTGGCACCACCAGTGGCAAGACAAAGACCAAGCGGTAAAAGTAGGCCAGTTTCTCATTGCGCATGCGATAGAGCAAGGCCGCCCCTAGCAGCGGAAAAATTGAGGAGCGTACCACCTGCCACATGGTCAGGAGCATCATGTTGGCGAAGCCTTTGCGAAAGATAATTTCTGAAGCAAAGATCTCGCGGTAGTTTTGCAAACCGACCCATTGCTCGGGACGGAAGCCATCCCAGATCGTGAAGCTATGATAGATCGCCGAGATGGCGGGGTAGTACGAAAAGGTGATGAGGAGCGTAAAGGTACCTAACAACATCACATAACAGAACCAGTATTTGCGTACCCGCTTGAGCGTCTGTGTCAAGGGGGCGCGCTGCCTGGATTTGGGTTGAACAGCCATGAGCAAATTCCTAACTGATGGTACACGGTTGATTTTGCTGGCTCGCGTGCAAAATCAACCGTGTCTATCGCCTGTTGCCTAGATCAGATCTTCCAATCGGGGTTTGATTCCAAAATCTTGGCAACTTCGGCATCCCATGCCTTCTGGGCCATCGCCAAGAATTCACTATCGGACATGCTGCTGGGGAGATAGGCTTGCCAGTTGCTATATTCGGCGGTCATGGCACTGGAACTGAGGGTGGCCCAACTTTGGTAGGGCACGGCACGATCATAGGGCTGGCTAAAGGGGGCCAATTCCGGCCGTGCGCTCGCGCCCTTGGTGAGCGGCACCAAGCTTGTTTCGGCGCAGATCGCGGTGACATTCTCGGGCTTGCTGGAGAACATCAGCCAATCCATGACGTGGGGAATTTTGTCGCTGGCGGTTTCGGCCAAGTAGCCAGGGACGTGATATTGCATTGCGCCCCAGGCACCCTGGATACGCACGACTTTGCTTTGGGCCGCGGGCCAAATATCGGGCGTAATGACCGGGAAGGCTAGCCAGCCGATCTCGAAGGGGGGCGGCGAATTGGTGAAATCACTGATCGCCCAGTTCCCTTCCATATACATCGCCACACGGCCTTGGCGGAAGAGCTGGCGATAATCAACGGTCCCTTCATAGCCAATGGGGAAGTAGGGGACCATTTCCTTGAGCATGTGGGCCATTTGCAAATAGGCTTCCCAATCGGGGAAATTACCCAGTTGGGCATGGGTCGCGAGTTCGCGCGCCGTCAGCACCTTGTTCCCATCGTCATCAAAGTTATAGATATCGTCCCAGAGCAATTGGTTGTAGATATGGGCCTCGAACCAGTGGGGGAAGCAGCAGGTTTCGGTGGAGAAATCCGAGCCGTAGGGGATGAAACCGGCGTCGAGCAATTTCTGCCACGCATCCTTAAACTCCGTCCAGGTCTTGGGCTCGGTCGTAATGCCTGCTTGGGCAAAGGCCTCTTTGTTGTAGACCGTGAGCACACCCGCACCATCCATATTGACGCCATACAGCTTGCCATCGGGGCCAGTCTGGGAAATAATCGCCACTTCTTCAAATTGCTCTTTCCACGCTTCATTCCCAGAGACATAGGGATTGGGCAGATCCATGTAGTCGTCGAAAACCATCGCCCAGTTTTTGTTGACATGGGGCCAGAGATTTTCGGTGTTGGCCCAATAAATATCGGGCGCGTCTTGGGCTGTCATGCGCGCCAGGAGCCATTCGTCCAGATTGCCACCGGTGGGGAAGCGATACCACTCAATCGCGATATCAGGATGCTCGTCCATATATTGATCGGCGACGGTTTGGTAGGCCAAGCGGGGTTTTTCGCCTTCGGCCAACTCTTGATTGGGATCACTGGGCTCTGCCCCTTGCGCCCAATGAAGAATGGTGAATTTGGCATCGCGGCTTGGCGCACCAGCGTCGCCACCAGTTGGCGCGGCGGCTGGCGCACACGCGGCCAAGAGGGAGACGCTCGCCGCCACACTCACAGAACGTAGAAAATTACGGCGACTTAAATTTTCTTGGAACATCGGTTTTCCTCCAATGGTTTTGGCCGCTTGTTTTGAGACAGGGAACCACACACGCGGGAAATGCTGGGGGACTCTTCCAAAAAAGCGGACGGTTTGCTGATCGTGGTCGTTAGTACGGTATGGTGTAAGGGACGAATGAACTGCTCATGCACAAGGAACTTGCGGAGCAGTTCGGGTGCCAGCGGTTGTGCCAAAGCAGAGCCTAGACATCAGGGCATGGCTGAGGGGAATCAATGCCAACAGGTGTGCAATAGCACTTTTCTGGCTGGACAAAATTGTTGAATATGTGGTTAAGATGGTTCGCTTGCTTGCTGCTATTATAGGGCGCTTTGCGGAAAGCGTCAAACTACTGAACAGGTCGGGTATCGCCTAAACCGGTCAGGCTTTGAAGAGCTGACCAACTGCGGCTAGCGTTGGCGGTTGTGGGGACCACAGAGCCCACTAGCATAAGTAAGTCTCTTTGGTTGGCGGTTGTGGGAACCACAGAGCCAACCAACATAAGTAAGTGTCTTGCGTAGGTTAATTGATGGCCTAGGCTTCGCTCCAGGGCAGAAAGCGCACTTTGATCGCCTGCTTGCTGCGTAGTAACGCCACCCCTTCGGCGTAGCGGGTGAGGGGCAAGGCATGGGTGGCAAGCGGGGCCAATTGGAGTTTGCCCTGTACGATCAGATCGAGCGCTTGGGCCGCGGCTTGGCGGTTGTGGGGCTCATAGCCCAGCAGCTTAAAGCCGCGCCGCCAGTGATCCCAGCCAAATTCAACGCTTTCGCGCAGCACGCCAAAGATGGCAACCACCGTCTTGGTATGGCGCATGAGAAACTCAATCGACACCTTGAGGCCAGTGCAGTCGATTGCCGCGTCCAAGGCAAAGGTGCCCGCGGCAGTGGCAAAGATGGCATCATCGGGGGCCAGTGCCTGGTCAGCCCCTAACGTTAGGGCCAGCGCACGCCGCTCGGCCACCACATCAATGGCGATGACCTGAGCCGCCCCATAGGCACGTGCCATCTGGATCGCCACCAGTCCTGCTGGCCCCAAGCCACTTATGCCCACGCGCTTGCCTTGGATTGCATCCAGTGCTTGGAGTTGGTTAAAGGAGACCTGGACACACATGGCTAATTCCAGTGAAGCAACGGCCTCGGCAGGTACCGCGGCAGGCACCTGGATCAAGTTCTCCACCTGGAAAGGAACGTATTGGGCATAGCAACCCTGGCGGCGTGCACCGGCATCCCGCCACGCGGCCACGCGGTCGCCAACGGCCAGTTCGGTGACTCCCGGCCCAATAGCGACAACCTCGCCCGTCATCTCGTGGCCGGGCTGCCCTGGCGTGTAAGGATAGGGCAAAGGAACGCCCGGGAACATGGGTTCGCCCGACATGAGGTGGAGGTCCCAATGGGGGCAGGTGGTAATCGCCGCCACTTTGACCAACGCCTCGCCTGCGCCTGGTGTGGGGATCGGCGCGTCGCGCCAGACAACTTCGCCCGGGGCCATGATCTGAAGGACCTTCATGGATTCGTTTTGCATCTTCTTTTCCGTTGTAACTGCTTGCTGAGAGACTGGTTGAAGAGAGCTCTTAGACCTGACAGAGTCTTCCATTGGCGGTTGTGGGGACCACAGAGCCAACGGGTACAAGATTTCAAAACCTGCCAGGTCTAGTTTTGCGTAAGCTGTACGTTTCTTAGGGTACGGCTGCTTCCCAATCCAAAATGACCCCTAAGACCGCCTCGCCTTTTTGGCTGATCAAACGCCAAGCATCGGCGGCTTGAGCAACCGGGAAGCGATGGGTGATGAGGGGCAAGGTTTGGAGCTGGCCCGCCGCAATGAGCTGAAGGGTCGCGTCCATGCGTGGCTGTGACCAACCCGAGACCAGATCAAGGGTCAGTTCGCGGGCGCGGAGGGGTTGGAGCGCAATTTTGTCTTGCGTGCCATAGAAACCCGCCGAGACAATGTGACCGTACCGCTTCATCAAGCCCATCAACTGCTCGACTACGGGCGTCGAACCCACTGTATCCACGGCAACTTGTACGCCGGTTGGGAAGCGCTCGCGCGCCACTTGGACCCAATCTTCCTCGCGTTCATTGATCGACCAGTGGAACGGACCGTTGCCAAATTTTTGGAGCCGTTCGGGGTGACGCCCCACCAAGAGCACTTGCGCGCCACGCCAAGTAAGGGTTTGCGCGGCCCAGTGGCCGACCATGCCGTCGCCAATCACCACGGCCCCTTCGCCCACGGCAATGGGTGAGCGAACACCACAGTTATAGCCTACCTGAGTGAGGACCAGCCCCGCGCAGGCCAGTGGATCGACCCCCGCGGGAATCTTCCAGATCTGCTCGCGGGGGCTCACTGAGGGCGAGATCTGACCAGCCCACGGTGAGAACATCTCATCGACCTTCCCCAGCGCAGCAAAGACAGTCTCGCCCACGGCAATATCAGTCACCTCGGCCCCCACCCACTCGGCAATGCCAATCTTTTGGTAGCCAGCCACGATGGGAAAGGGCCAGGGATCACCTGGGGTGTAGGGTGTATCACCGGCAATGCGTTCGCCGCGCAAAAACGAGCCTTCTGTGCCGTTGCTGATCCACGAATGGGTGACGCGCACCACCACATCGCGCGGCCCTGGGGCCGGACAAGTGACAGGGCGAACTTCTACCGTATGGGGTGCTGTAAAGACAACAGCCTTGGCTTGCATGGTCTACCCGTGATAGATGCCGTTGATGAGGTTGTCCTGGGCGTGCACGGGCCGGTAGAGCGTGCGGCGTTTCGGCGGCATGGTCGCGATCTGCTCGGACGAGGGATTCCAGTGATGCCATTTGCTGTTGACAGTGTTATAGCAGCTGAAGATCGCCACCCGATCATTGTTGGCATTGGTCCAGGCCGTAGCGCTGTGCGTGAGGGCTTCGGTAAAGAAGAGCAGCGAACCGGGAGGACAACCATAGGTTTCCCACAGCGGCGAATCGGGGTCTTTGATCGAATCGGGCGCGGCGTAGACCCCTTTGTGGGTGCCAGAGACCAACAATGTACCCCCTTTGCCCTTTTCGACGGGGTTCAATTCCCAAACTACGCGCACCAACCCCGCATTGGCCTTGCCAGGGATACAGTGATAGGTGTGGGAGTCGCCGGGAAAGCGCAGCAGGCCACTGCCGTTGTGGGGGCCAAACTTTCCTTGGCCGAGCGAGCGGTAGAAGAGATGGCACGACTCTTGGCGGAAGCCATAGCAATCCTCATTGGTGAGGCCAGGGTAGGCAACAAATTCATTCATAAAGCCCACCACCACCGGATGATCGGCCAGCTTTTGCAGAGGGCCACCGAGCGTATTGCGTTCCACTTCGGGGATAGATTCTGGCTCATGGTGGAGGCGCATCGCAAAATCGCGCATCTCCGCCACTTCGTCTTCGCTCAAAACGCCTGGGATCAATAGCCAGCCGCGCAGATCAAAGGTATATTTCTGCTCGGCGGTTAGCTCGACCACGGGCTGACCATCGGCATTGGTGGTGGGCATGTGGACTTTGTCCATATCCACAGCTTTGCCCATATTCTTATCCATGATGTAGGGTCGCGTGGCGACCGCTCCATTTGGCGTCATGAATTCCTCCTTCAGTGGAACCTTCTATGGATCGTGTCAATTTTGTCGTGTGTGGGTTACCAGAGCCCAGCCGCCCCATCCTTGGGCGACCCTCAAAGCTCGGATAGTAGTGGATGGTATCACAGGCAGAAAGGAGATGCAAGTGAGATCGCTGCTTCTCTGGGGCAAATCATCGTTGTGTTGTTAGCGAGATTTGTCCAGTGTCCATGAGCCGGGCGAGGTGCATATTGCTTGGACTATTGACCTAACTGCTGCTGTAACTTGGCGATCGCCTCCTCTTCTGCGTCCAGTTGATTGAGGAGACGGAGTGGCTCTTCACCAGCGCCATAGATCGCCTTTTGTTGTAAGAGGCGTTGGCGATTGCGTTGGTGTTGGGCCAGCAGGGAGCGGAGCAAATCCGTATCTTCTGCGGGTGGACTGGCCCGTTCGGTGGCTGGTGCGGTGATGGGTGCCGCTGTCGCTACATTCTGCCGCGGCTGGGCGGGCATGGGTGACTGCTGGCCGGCAAAACGCAGCTGTGCCGCTGCCGGGCGGTTTTCGTGCAAGTGAAGGGCCTCGGCTTCACCAAGACCCGCCAGCTCGATCTGGACTTGGCCGAGTTCAAAGGCTTCTTGGATGGAGCGGCCATAGCCCAGGGCGCGATAGAAGGCGGTGGCAAACTGGCGCGAAGCGCTGTCGGTGATAACATCTTCAATGCCCACCACACAGTCGATCACTGCGGCGAGACCCGCGGCATTGTCGGCTGTATAACAGGCGTTGAGCACCACACAGCGCAAGTTATCTTTGAGCACCCGGAGGAGACGGCCCAAGGCCGCGCCGCGCACCGGCATGCTATTCCCCTGGGCATCTTGCAAAATAAGGGCATTGGTCGCGGCCCCATGCCCACTAAAGTGGAGAATATTCGGCTGATGACGCAGGAGGAGTTCCTGGAGATCGTCAATACGCACGGCCTGGTGGGTGGCAACGGCAAAGGTGCGATGCTCGGCCTGACGAAGCGCCAGATCGATGGCGCGCGCTTCTTCGTCGATGCCCAGCCGAACGGTGTCGAGCGGGTTAGCCGCCAGAAAGAGAATTTTGATGGGCTGCCGGTCAGCTTCTGGCTGGAGCGTACGCTGGCTCTCTCCTCGCGTTTGTGGGGTCACAGGTTCGCTGCTGTGGATCTGCACTGGCACTTCGCCCACAACTTGTTCGCTCACGCTGGTTTGGGCAAAGGTGCTGCCAAGGAGATCCCCCTCTTGATAGAGGCGGACAATAATCGTCAGCGGGCCGGTGACCTGGGGAATGAGCGAAAAATAGTAGATCTCTGAATCTAGGTTGCGGTAGAGCTTGAAGGTGTAGCTACTCTCGCCCACCAGAGTACATGCCGCCGCTTCCACCTGCACGCGCAGGCGCACAAAGGGTTCGCTTTCGGGCCAATCGAGCTGGGCTTGGCCACTCTGTTGGACTGGCAAGGTGCTGATCGCGAGGGGCGGCGAACTATTCTGGCGCACGGCAACGGCTAACAAAAAGGCTCGTTGGAGGGTGGCTTGGGTTGGCGCGGCTACATCCAAACGCCGTTGCACCGGTGGGCGATCGGCGTCGCTGGGTAAGCTTACTCCTTTGCTGGGGAACGCTTCGCACGCGGCTGCCGGATCCCCACTAGTCGCCTGCCCACGCAGGATCGGCTCTCCCCCGTGCGCATTGCCGCCTTTGGGCCCTCCCTGTATCGGAAAGGGCCGCCAGGTGATGGTATGACAAAAGCGCACAGTTGCCGCGGGGTCCTGCAGGACGCCAACCAAGGCTGCCGCGCCCCAAAAGGCCAGGGCTTTGGGTTGATGACCCGGCGGGGCATGGTCGAGATCGCGAAATTTGAGCGCACCGAGCAAATGAATGACCAGACCCGTATAATATTCATCCCATTCCCCGGCAACGGCCAAGCGTTCCCGCGCGGCTTGGCGCAACATGACCAGCATGAGAAAAAGCTTTTCCAACGCCGGTTCTAGCCCGGTGGGCAGGGCAAAGTACCCCGGCGTATGGAACTCCCCGCGACAGGCACAGTGGAGCGCCCGATAGAAGTCGACCATCGCTGTTGGGGGCAGATTCGCCGTGAAAAAGATCTGGGCCGCAAGATCGGTGAGTAGATCGCGTTCCAGGCGTAGTAGATCCTGGATCAGGTGATCCTGACGGGCTGCGGCGCAATCGATAATGTGAGTCGTGCGGGCTTCGGGATCGACCAGAATGTTGCGCAAATTCAGATCGCCATGGATGGTGGCGAGCCAGCCTTCCTGGCGGCGGGCCAGCAGCAAAGGGAGTGCCAACAAGGGGTTGGGCAAGGCTGTTCCATCGGGCAGGGGCACAGTTGGCTGGCTCAAATCGAGCGCCGTGCCCAAGGTAGGTTGCAAGTACGCTTGTAATAACTGTTGACGCGTCTGTTGGACACGCCCAACCGCGGTTGGGTAGCGCTCACCAATGGTCACTGGGGGATCGTTGGCCGGGCGTTGCAGACGCAGCCGATAGGCTGTGTCGGCCTGAGCTGGCAAGTCCAAGGTGAGCTGTCGACCATCGGCGGAAGCTTCGGTCACCACAAAGCCATCCAGCCGGACCACGCTGTTGACCGGCACCGGTGGGAATTCATCGGCGGTCGCCAAATAGGCCGCATCCAGCAAGAGGGGAAAGCCTTTGGCGTTGCCGTCGATGACCACTGTCAGGTTGACGGGCAGAATCCGGTCGTAGCGCTGCTGATAGCGGATGGACTGCCATTGTTGCGTAGTGTGCCACAGTTCGCCCAGCTGACGAAAAAGCCGATTGTTCAGCACCTGCCAGAGATCAGGAAGAGTGGCATGGGTGGCGTAGCGACTCAGGCTTTCAACATCAAAGATCCCGTCGCCCACCTGCGCATAGCGCAATGCGCCCCAAGCTGCCCCTGTTTCATCGACAAAATAGATCGGTATGCTGTCCACCTTGACCGAGCCCGGCAGCCGCCCTAATACCGCGTTCTGAGCGGCTTGCCATTCGGGCTCGATCAGCGCCCGTGGCCCCAACTTGATCACCGCGGGGAGTTCGGTGACGCCATCCGCGGCAACGGGGCGGGCCAACAAGACGCGCGTTGCCGTGCGGCCATCGGTAAATTCAGTGCTGACCCGCACCTTGGTCGCTTTGGCAAAGAGCAAACGCACCAGTTGTATTTCAACGGCCTGCAAGCGAACGCTACGCGGCAGCTCAACTTCCGGCGATTGACTGGGCGCTGCCGGTGCGTCTGGGCCTGCTTGGGGGGTAGCGGCTGGTGATGTTGGGGGCGTGGGCTGTTGGCTTGCGGTCGGGCTATCCCCTGGCGTGGGCCCACCGGCTTGTGTGCTGCGGCGAGTGCCAACAATGGCCTCCAACTCGGCGCGCCGGTTAGGATAGTCGAGCAGAACTGCATCTAGCAGTGGATCGATCTGTGCCTGTTTTTGCGCTTCATCCAGGATGCCATGCCAGCTATTGAGGGCACTGCCCCCCAGATGGATACGCGCCGCGTCGAGGCCCGCATCATCCAATACGCGGCGAATGCTCTGGGCGTCCCCGTAGAGTCTGACTAAAAAGTTACGCAGCTGTGTGACCGTTGTGCGATCCATGGGTTGATCCGTTCGGGTTTGGCTGTGGGTAAATTGGGCGTAGGTGTTACACGCTTACTGATCGACCGCTTGACTAGCCCCTCTGTCCTGACAATTATACAGCATTGTTTCCTCGTTGCCCACCGATCCGCTACACCGCAGGGCCAGCGCGCACTTGGTTATCGCATCCGGAACAATCCGGTAGCTAAGAGCGAAAAGCGCCCGCAGGCGCTCCAGCCGAAGCGCCTGCGGGCGCTTTTCGCTGTTAGTCAAGGGTTTTAACCCCGCATTTTTCAAGTTCGTGATGGCCTTATACACCGCAGGGCCAGCGCACACTTGGTAAGCAACGTTGTTTTGCCGCTGGACGGCTTATTACAGTGAACAATTCGGTATGCGGTGCGCGCACCGCCCTGAAGGGACGGTGCTAGTCAGCAACGCCCGCTGAAGCGGGCTACTAGCCCAGTGCGCTTTAGCGTAGCTTCCGCTAGCCGGCGTGGCCTTCAGGCTGCCCTGCTTTACCGGCTTCAAGATCGCTAGCGCGGGCGGCCTTCGGGATAGAAAAGGTAGCCTCCTTCGGGCTTGCCGCGCCAGTTGACCACGTAGACGGGCTCGGCAGGGTTTGGTTCGATTTTCTGCCGCAGGCCGCGCACAACTTGGTAGAGACTATCGTTGGTGACGCCATGATAACGCTCCTCTTCGTTCCAGGCGGCAACGATGACATCGGTATAGGTGTGTTGGCGGCGTGGCTGCTCGACGAGAAATTGCAAGAGGGCGCGCTCTTTGGGCGTGAGCGTATCCAACACGGTCTGGCCATGATAGAGCAGCTGGCTGGTGGGTTCCAGCCAGATTTTGCCGCGGCTATAGCCCCCGGCTTGGGCTACATGATCGGCAAAGAGTTGGCTGAAGATCTGCCAACCAGTTGGCGTTTGCCAACAGAGCCCTTTTTCAACCAATGTTTCTACGACTGCGCCATAGCGCTGCTTGACTAGGGCCTGGGCTTTTTGCTCCAGGCGCGCACTCTTGTGGATCTCGGCCAGGACGAATTGCTCCTCTTGGGTGAGGCCCGTCCAAATATCTTCCAGGCGGTGGCGTACGCCAGCTTGTTTCCAGAGCGTTGCCCGCCATTGGGCCAGTTGCGGACGGTGGGGTTGGGTCAGCCACCAGCGACAAGTCACCATCACCAGGGATGGATACCCGCCACTCAAAGCCCAGATCTGCTGGATCTCCGCTTCGGTGGGGGGCTGTTCGACCACCTGAACGCGTCGGGCAATGGTGTCGCGCGTATCTTGTTCATTCATGGGGCCAACATAGCAGACGTGTTGATCGAGCAGGCGGTGCAGATCCCCCAATAGCTCGGGCTCGGGCACATAGGTCAGCCCCAGCCGCATACTGGCGATGTAGGAGAGCGTCCCTTTGAAGCCATCACGGAGGCCGCGCAAAGCGTCGCCCATCTCCGGCGTGAGCATCCGGCAGAAAGCATCAAAGCGGTCCAGGGCAAAGACGACGCGGTGCCGTTGTTGTTGTAGATGTAACAGGAGTTCCCGTAGCGCACTTTGCGACAGAAAGGGATCGGTGGCGGCACGATTTTCAAGATAGAGCTGAGTGATCAGCGCTTGGGTTTCGGCGGCAAAGCGCCCTTTGTGCTCAACGAAGGTACGCAGAATGACCCGGAAGAGCGCGGCCAAGGTGCGATCCGGCAGGTTGTTGAGATCCATGGGCAAGAGCGTTACTGGCTGGGCGCGAGCCGGTAGATAGCGGTTGAGCACCTCGGGCCGGTGACAGAGAAAGCCCAGCAAATCCGACTTGCCCGAACCATTCAGCCCAATGACCGAGCCACTGGCACCGGTCAGAATCCAGTTTGCCAGCAGATGTGCCTCTTGGTGGCGATAGGCCGGTGCATGATCGGCCCATGGGTGCTCCACGCTCGTTGGTGCTTGTCCTACTTCTGGCATAAGGGGCTTTGACTTCCTCAGTAAAACCTCAGCAAATCCTTGGCCTGCCTCAGCAAACCCTCAGCAAAACGCTGCGCCGCCCTGCTAAGCTATCAGCAGCCACCGTGATCACAATGGCTGCCGCCACACCCAAGTTGAGGGTTCCTTGAGAGAAACATGCATGAACCGGCGACTATCCGATCCCCCGCGGATACCCTGGTGGGACTCCCACGCTCAATGGAGCTCAATCGCTAGCTGAATAGGAGCTATTCCCATGAAATTCACTTTATCGACCCTGCGCCATCGCTTGCTGTTGCTGGCCTTTGCTGCCATCCTGGCCCTGAGCGCAGCCTATGCGCCCACCGTACTCGATAGCGTGGCAGGCACCAACCTGACCCCCGCAGCCTTTGCTTGTACACCGCCTGGTGGTGGTTGTTAAACTTCTAGCATAAGGCCATCATGGTGGAACCGCCAACAGAACGGCTTTCGAACATGATGGCCTTATGCTTGTTCAATAGGTAACTATGCTAGTGTTATCTCTGCCCAGTTTTGCTTGCTCTAATTGACGAGGAACGGCTTCTGACAAAGGGCGATACGAGCGTGTCCCGGCAACCTCTGGTAGATGTAATCTAATTGACTCAAAAATAACAAGTGCTTTGCTATAACGCTCTTGTTCAAGATAGCTGATGCCAAGTCCATCAAGTGCATTCAGATATTCGCTATAATCACCCAGCTTATGGAATAGACGACTACTGGCAAGAAATGCCGATTCTGCCTGTGACCACTGCTGTAATGTATGAAAATTCAATCCTTTACAGGTAAGCACTTTAGCCAAGTTTAGGTCATCAGAAATATGGCGAAAAGTGGACTCGGCGGCGGAGTAGATTTCTGCTGCCTTCTCTGTTTTCCCCTCGAACCAATAGACAATGCCAAGATTCATTTGCACGATGGCACAATGTGCCGGATCATTGAGTTTGGTCAACTTTGCGATAGCAAGCTCGTAATAGGCCGTTGCCTCAGCATATTGCCCTTGTCCGCTCAATGCATACCCCAAATTTTGTTGGCTCCAGGCCATCAGGCGTTGATTATCATGCTTAGTTCTAATTTGAAGGGCATCGCGATGATAACGCTCTGATTCTGACCAACGAGCTTGCTCAGCGGCAGCCAAACCTAATGCGGACAAACTCATTGCGCGTTCTAAGGTTGTTTCATCGAGTAGGGCTAAGGCCTGTTGTGCCCATGTTTCTACTTTACTGTATTGATGTTGCTGCCAAGCCAAATAGGCCAATTGGTTGAGCGAGCGAGCCTGATTGATCGTTTCGCCTAGACTTGCATAGTGCTCAGCGCTTGCCAGAAGTAGCACCTGCGCTTGCTCATATCGATTCATGAGTCGGTACAAATAGCCACATTGGAACTGCAGCTCTGCTTCGGCTTGTTGATCGCCCTGTTGGTAACTTTTGCTCAAACCCTCCATAAGATATTGCAGCCACTCATTGCGATACCCTGCCATCTCCATTTTCGGAGCCATTGTCAAGAGAAGCTCACGCGTCTCGGACCAAGCTTCGGTCTCTTGCAGGGCATAGCTCAGCACATTCTGGGCGCGCTCCCGTGCTTCGGGCGAAATGGGCGCATCGTTCCCTTCTGCTTGAATCCGCTGTTGGGCAACGGCGATGCTGCGCGCCAGAAAGTGTCGAAAACGCTTCAAATGTGGATTTGCTAGATTTTCTGCGCCTATCACTGTTATGCGTACTCCTGCCATGAATAGAGCTATGCCATGGTACGTTATTTTCTAGCATAGCACAGCCTGATTCGCGAAACAATAGGTGTATCGATTTTCAGTAGGTTTTCAATAGGTTTTGTCTTTTGTTGGGTTCCTACTATAGGATCACTCTAAAAAATCATTTGACACATCTCTGTGGTGATGCTATGGTTAGGGCTATAGGAACAAAGTTCACCGTTCCTGTTCTCAATCTTCACCACGGTCTATTTTTGATAAAGCTCAACAGGAGATCCTCATGAAATCTGTATTGCTTCATGCCGCCGCCGTTTGCTGTTGTGTGTGCTAGCTGCCATCTTGGCATTTAGTGCATCCTATGCACCTATCATTTTGGATAGCATGGCGAATACCACTCTCACAACCGCGGTGTTTGCTTGTGAACATCCAGGTGGTGGTTGCTAAGCACGCATTCTGCATGCTGAATTGCGGCAACAATTGAACCCGTTCCGCCCCAGGAGATAAGTGCACCGCTACGGATGAAAAGGGTTGGTAGCTTGCGTGCGTTCCCAACCGCTGCCAGCCCACCGCTACTTCTTCGCCGTTTTCAGCCGTCTGCGCAAGGTGCTCCTTTGGCTCTCCTCGCTTCTCTCTTCTCTTTTTCGCGTTCCGCTACGGTTGCCGACGTAAGATTTGTTCGTGTAAGAAGGTGCGCGTCAGACCGTGGATCGTGTAGCGCCGGTCATGGAAGGTGCCACGCGTGTCGATCAAGTTGAGGGTCACCAGTTGATTGAGCGCTTTGCGCACATCATCAAGGGGGAACTCGCCAACATCGGCAATCACTTCGGCTTCATCCCCCTGTGGATTTACCAGCGGCATGATCAAGAGCACATCTTGGCTCTGGCTATCTAAACTTTGCCAAGCGTGCCAATAGATAAAGGTATAGAGCTGTTCAGCGGCTTGTCCGCGCGCGGCCTGTAAATGGGCCAAGATCGACGATAAGGTGTAGATGTGGGTCTGGCCTACAATGAGCCGCAGGGCCAGCGGGTTGCCGCCTGCCGTTGCATAGATCGGCTGGAGTTCGGCGTCGGTGGCCGCGGCCAATGCCGGCAAGTTGCTCACCTTGGCTTCCTGGCGGATCAGCTGGTAGGCATTGGCTGCGCTGAGTTCGGGAATTTTGAAATGGTGGATATTCGGCGCATTATAGAGGCCAACGCGGGAAGTCAATAAAAATTTGGAAGGATTAGCCAAATCCTGTAAGAGAGGCAGCAGACTTTCTACATCCAACAGCGTCTCGAGATTGTCAATGACAATCAGGTGGGGCAGTTGTTTGAGCCGAGCACGCAACTTGCTCTGAACTTCGCGCGCTTGGTGCACCGTCGGGTGGACCAATTCAGGCATGAGTTGGCGTACCAGCGCCTCGATCAACGCTTCGCTGGTCAACGCGGGCTCGGCGACGGCGCGGATTGCACCACCCAAATTGAAATAGGCTTGCCGCGCACTGACCCACGCCACTTCGTCGTAGGCACCTCGTTCAATAAACTGGCGCAGGAGGGTGTCGGCCAAGGCTGTTTTGCCTAGGCCCCCCAACCCTTCGAGGGCAAAGAGCCAGGGAGCTTGCGGGGCTTCCAGCAGGTGAAATAGATGGCTGACGTATTCCTCAACTCCCACTAACTGGAGATAGGTGGGCGCCTCTAGCCGCTCTTGCAAGCGATGATATTGGGCAACACGGACTTGGCTTTCGCGTTCCTCCAAGATCCCCGCGACCTGTTCAATGGCTTTACTCTGCAAGGCATAGATCGTGCTTTCGGCCACGCTGAACTGGTTGGCGAGCTGGCTGATCGAGCGCTTATCCAAGAAGCGGGCAAGGAGGAAGTGGTGTGCCTGCGGATCTTTGGCTTGCAAGCTCTCCATGGCGGCCAAGAGTAATTGATTCGTGACATGACGGGAATTGCGGCCTAGTTCGCGTTCGAGTTGACGAAACTGATAGAGCATGGTCAGGGTGCCTTGGCTATCGGTGCTGTACCAATGCTTCAAAGCTTCGCGCACCTGATCAGGTGTCGGTATTGCGGTTGCTGTCGTTGCGGCCATAGCGGAGTTTTCTGGGTTTTGAAACCTTACTGTTGGGCGTAAGTGAGAATTCTTTTATAGGATAGCATATTTTTGCGGGAGAAACAATCAAAGAAAACTAGGATATCCAGGCAAACGCACCTTTAAGCTTAGAGAGTTTCCAGAGGTTCACTGTTGGCTTTCCTGCTATGCTAGCTAGAGATAGACCTTTGTTATCAAGCGGATAGGTCACCGCACGCGGTGGTTGCTACCCCTGATCGGTCATAGCGCTGATCAGCTTTGCCGCTACAGCAACGACACCATGGCGTAGCTACGCTAGAAATGGATATCCAGCGATGAACCGAGCGCAGCAAGTGAAAAAGGGCCGCTACACCTTTGTTTTTTGGGGTACTTCTTTCGATGAAACCGCTGCGGTAGTCTTTACCGCCGGATTACGCCAGCAGGGCTTGCTCGTGAAGGTGGTTGGACTCGTGGGTCCACAGGCCGCGGGGTTTCATGGGGTGGCCCTTTCCTCGGATCTGACCCTGAGTGAAGCCCTTTTGCTTGCCGAGCAGGCGATTTGTGTTGTGCTGCCTTGTAGCGCTGCGGCTTTTTTGCGCATTGAAGATGACCCACGCGTGGCGGTATTTCTGCAGGCAGCAGCAACCAACCGGGCCTTGTTTGTGGTGCGGGAACGCACCATCATGCAGCTGACTCGGTTGGAACAACAAGCAACACTGCTATCCGCCACCATCGACTATGCATCCCAACCCAATCTCCTGAAAGTTGCCCACGCCCTTGCCCTCATGTTAAAACAGCGCCTACGGACTGAGCACACCGAATAAGCAAAGGTTGGCGGCTAGTTGACTGCTGCTTGGGTGCTTGATCCTTAGCAGAATTCTACAATTGCACTTCTTTATGTACAATAGAACAAAAGTAGGCGTTACGCGCTTGGTCGGCCCGGCCAAGCGCGTAACGCCTACCAAGTTTATGTCATGCCAGGATGGATGGTTTATCGGTCAACGCGCACCGGTGTAGCGAAGCCTAGTACAAGCGTAATTCAGGTGGGGATTCGGTGAATGCGCACCCTCAGGTAACTCCGCCTGGGGTATAGACGCGCCAAGTAGTAGCCTGACTCGACAGCCGACGCGCGCTCATGAAAACCAAATTTTATGAGCAAGAAAAGAGGCAACATGATTCAAGAAAAGGAGGAGATGCCTGCGTCCGCGACGGCGGCCACGGCACAGGCTCGTTCGGAGTTACAAGAGTATTTGAGCGTTAGCCAACAACGCCGCCACCTCTTTCCGCGGTCGGCATTGGTTGGGCTCTGTGCTGGGATCGTCGCTGTGATCTTTCGGCTCTTGCTAACCTGGGCCGATCTAACCCGGAATAGTCTACTCGCTTGGGCACACCAGAGTCCAACATGGGGTTGGTTAGCACCGGTGTGTTTTGGCGCGGTGGGTGCGGCTCTATCGGTCTTTCTGGTGCGGCGTTATGCCCCAGAAGCTAGTGGCAGTGGTATTCCACACCTCAAGGCGACCTTTCACCGCCTGCGGGAACTGCGCTGGTGGCGTGTGCTTCCCATCAAGATGCTGGGGGGGATGTTGGCGCTGGGCAGTGGCATGGCCCTGGGGCGCGAAGGGCCAACCGTGCAAATGGGGGGTGCCGTCGGCGATGCCATTGCCCGCTGGCTCAATGCCTCGGCGCGGGATCGGCTGGTGCTCATTGCGTCTGGCGCGGGGGCGGGGTTGGCGGCGGCTTTTAATGCGCCTCTCTCTGGGTTGGTCTTTATTCTGGAAGAGGTGCAACGGGATTTTCGGCCCGTGGTCTTTGGGGCGGCGTTTTTGGCCGCTGCCGTGGCCGATATTGTGGCCCGTTTTGCCACTGGTCAACTGCCCGTCTTTAGTGTGCCCAGCTATGCGGCCCCGCCGCTCGCCGCCATGCCTGCCTTTGTGGCGTTGGGGATTATAGCGGGGCTGTTGGGGGTGCTCTTCAATTGGGGGATTATCGTTACCCTCAATCTCTTTGATCGCATCCCTGCTCATGTGCGGGTTGCCTTGGCGGGCTTCGTAGGTGCTTTGGCGGGGTTGTTGGCTTGGTTTTCCCCCCAGGCCGTTGGCGGCGGCCACCATTTGGCAGAACAGGCCCTAGCGGGTAATTTTCTGTTGGCCGCGATCCCTTTCTGGTTTTTGTTGCGCTTTGGTCTCTCGCTCGTGAGCTACGGCACCGGTGCTCCCGGTGGGATTTTTGCACCGCTCTTGGTCTTGGGAGCCCTGGCAGGGCTAGCGGTTGGTCTGATCACGCAGCAACTTGTGCCTGCCATTGCGCCAGAGCCAGCGGTCTTTGCCGTGGTGGGCATGGCGGCGTATTTTACGGCGATTGTGCGGGCTCCCCTGACGGGCGTTGTACTGATTCTGGAGATGACGGGCAATTATGGTCAGATGCTACCCCTCTTGGTCAGCTGCTTTGCCGCGTATGCCGTGGCAGAGGGGCTGAAAACGCTGCCCATCTATGAAGCATTGCTGGAGCGCGACCTTGTGCGTGGTGGGCTACGCCCGGTTTATAAAGAACCAATTGTCGTCGAAATGACCGTCGAAGAGGGAGCCCCATTTATGGGTAAAATGATCAAGGAATTGGCGCTCCCGCCTGGCTGTATTATTGTCAATTGCTATGAAGATGAGCATGAATTTATCCCGACAGCCACGACGCAATTGTTGCCCCACATGCGGATCACGGCGGTGATCTCCCCCCAGGCGGCCAACGCGTTGAGTATTCTGCGCCGCGGCTGCGAAGCCGCCACACGGGGAGAGACTTAGCATTTACCTGGACAAGCCGCGTCTATTTGCAAGTTTGCTTACAAACTTAGTTGGAACTTGACAGGCCCTAGGTGGCAGTGATAGACTGGCGTAGTATTATTTCCTTCTTGCCGTCTCCATTCGGGGAGATCTTCTCTAAGAAGCTTATCGCCAAGAAGAAAGCTTGTGAAAGTAGGCCATCATGAATAAAGTTCGATTCATGACAACTCAGCTTGTGAAGTATCCTACTGGCGTCATGGGGGTACTGACCTTGTTGGAGTGCGCCTACTGTCCACATATATAAACAGTTCACTGTTTGCTATGCGCGGCCACGGGGGTACTCCTTCCGTGGCCGTTTTTTTTTGGTAAACGGGCACTCTTCTGCTGATCTCTCCATGGGAGACCTACGGCAGGGGTGCTGAGATTGCCAACGGTCACGCGGGCTCTTCTGCGCTGACCGTTTTTTGATTGGTATACTTTACTAATTGGATGCAATCTCATGAAATTACCTCTGAAGCAGTATTATCAGCTCTTGGCAACCTATCTAGCACCGCAGCGACGGCAAACCGTGTGGATGGCTGGCTTTCTTTTGGGTAGCATTGCGCTACGGCTGGTCAACCCCCAGATCATGCGCTATTTTATCGATGCCGCACTCGGCGGTGGTGCCTATCGTGATCTCGTGGTTGCGGCGGCGCTCTTCCTGGGCATTGCCTTGGTGAGCCAAGCATTGGCCGTGGGCGCGACTTATTTCAGTGAACAGGTGGCTTGGACTGCTACCAATGCCCTGCGTTTCGATCTGGTGGCCCATGTGCTGAAACTGGATCTCTCCTTTCATAAACAACATACACCAGGTGAATTGATCGAGCGTATTGATGGCGATATCAACAAACTTTCGACCTTTTTCTCGCGCTTTACGATCAATATCCTTGGCAGCTTGCTGCTGATGCTCGGTGTGCTGGCTCTGCTCTACCGTGAGGATTGGCGGGTGGGTCTTGCGCTTACCCTTTTCGCATTGGGTGGTTTGTTTCTGCTGGTGCGGACCCGTGAACTGACCACGCCCTTTTGGGAAAAAGAGCGCCAGATCAATGCCGAGTTCTATGGCTTTCTGGGCGAACATCTGGGCGCAACCGAGGACCTACGCGCCAATGGCGCCACCAGCTACGTCTTACAACGCTTTCACACCCTTTTGCGCCGCTGGCTACCCATCCGTACTAAGGCTAACTTGGCTGGCTATGCCATGTGGATGACCAATGTGGCGGTCTTTGCGGTGGGCACCATGTTGATCTTTAGCCTGGGTGCTTATTTCTGGCAACGCGGGGTCATGACTTTGGGCACGGTCTACCTGCTCTATCACTATACAGAACTCCTGCGCGATCCGATTGCGCAGCTGCGTTTTCAGCTGACCGAACTACAGCAGGCCGAGGTAGCGATTAAACGGATTGATAGTTTATTGACGACCCGCTCACGCCTTGCAGATAGCGAGGATGGTTGTTTGCCTGCTGGCCCATTGGCGGTTGCGTGCCAAGCTGTTTCGTTTAGCTATGCCGACGAGCCAGATGAGCGCGTGTTACAGGGGGTAGACTTTACCCTGGCACCGGGGCAGGTGTTAGGGGTATTGGGGCGTACCGGCAGCGGGAAGACCACGCTGGCACGGCTCCTCCTGCGTCTCTATGACCCAACTAGTGGCGAATTGAGCGTGGGCGGCTGTAATCCGCAGCTGATTCCGCTCACCGCGTATCGCCGTCGCGTGGGGCTGGTCACCCAAGATGTGCAACTCTTTCGGGCCACCGTGCGGGATAACCTCACCTTTTTCAACCCAATCATCCCTGACGAACAGATTTTAGCGGTATTGACCGAGTTAGGCTTGGATCATTGGCTGCGCACCTTGCCGCAGGGATTGGATAGCGAACTGGCCGGAGGTGGTGCCGGTCTATCGGCGGGGCAAGCCCAGTTGCTGGCCTTGGCGCGCATCTTTCTGAGCGATCCTGGGCTGGTCATTTTGGATGAAGCTTCCTCGCGCCTGGATCCAGCTACGGAGCAACTGCTGGAACGGGCGATCGACAAGCTCCTCCACAACCGCACCGCGATTCTCATTGCCCACCGCTTGGGCACCGTGCACCGTGCCGACACAATCCTGATTCTGGAGCACGGACACGTCGTCGAACAGGGTGATCGCATTGTCTTGGCGGCCAATCCCCAGTCCCATTTCTATCAACTGCTGCGGACCGGGATGGAAGAGGTATTGGTATAAAAAGGAACGAAACCATGCAAGCAAAACTAACGATTGCGCCGTTCCTCTGGCGCTTGATTGGCTATCGCCCTTGGCTCTATGTGCTGGATATTATTGCGTGGGTGGCGATCAGTTTATCGGAACTGATGCCGGGGCTATTAGCCAAGGCGTTTTTTGATGCGCTCTCTGGTGCTGCTCCTTTTGGGCTCAATGTCTGGACGGTTGTGGCGCTGGTGGGCGTGGCGGCGCTGCTCTATATTATGGCGATTTTGAGTGGCGCACTGGTTGACATTCGCTACCGTTTTACCATGAGCGCGCTGTTGCGCTATAACCTATTGCGGACTTTGTTTCAACGCCCCGGCGCGGCAGCCCTCCCTGGCGCGGTCGGTGCTGTGATCAACACCTTTCGGGATGACGCCGAGAGTGTCGAGGATGCACTTAGTTGGTCGGTTGATCAAATTTCGATCTTTGTCTTTGCGATCACCGCAGTCGCGACCATGATCACGATTAATCCGCGGATCGCACTCTTTACCTTGTTGCCGTTGGTGGTGATTGTGCTCACGGCGCGTGCGGCTACGCATCGTATTGAGCGTTATCGGGAGGCCAGCCGCGCCGCCACCGAGCGGGTGAGTGGTGCATTGGGCGAAATTTTGGGCGCGGTGCAGGCGATCCAAGTTGCCATGGCAGAACCCCATGTCTTGGCCCATTTTCGGCGGCTGAATGACGAACGCCAACGCATGATGGTGCGCGATCGGGTCTTTGAGCGGGTACTCGATTCGATCTATGGCAATATCGGTGCGTTGGGCACAGGGCTGATCCTGTTGTTGTCTGCGGGGGCCATGCGCGATGCGCGTTTTAGTGTGGGGGATTTTGCGCTCTTTGTCTACAACCTGGGTATGCTCACCGAATTTATGCGCGGCTTTGGGAACTTTCTGGCGCATTATCAACAGGCTGGTGTTTCCTTGGGCCGTATGGTGGCGCTGTTGCAGGGCGCGCCGTCGCTGAACCTGGTGGCGCATCAGCCGCTTGTGCTGGGGGCAGTAGATACGCAAGATTTTGCGTATTTACCGCGGGATCAGAGAAGGATAGAGGGCAGTGGAGAGAGGCCAGCGCGGTTGCGAGTGTTGGCGGTGCGTGGGCTGACTTATCAGTATCCGCGGCGGGCAGAGCCGGCAGATCCCTCGGTAGTGGCTAAGGAGGTGCGGGGGATTGAAGAGGTTAGCTTTCGGGTGGAGCAGGGCAGCTTTACGGTGATCACGGGGCGCATTGGCGCTGGGAAGACGACGTTACTGCGCACGTTGTTGGGGCTGTTGCCTATGCAGGCTGGTGAGATTTGCTGGAATGGGCAGCCGGTAGCCGACCCGGCAACCTTCTTCACACCACCCCAGAGCGCCTACACGCCGCAAGCACCGCAACTCATGAGTGTGTCGCTGCTAGAGAATCTCTTGTTGGGGCTTCCGGACGCGGAGGGCAACGTGCAGCGTGCGATCCACCAAGCTGTGCTAGAAACTGACTTAGCGGCGATGCCCGCTGGATTGGCGACCGTGATCGGGCCGAAGGGGGTCCGTCTCTCCGGCGGGCAGGCCCAACGCGCCGCCGCGGCGCGTATGTTTATCCGCACGCTGGATGGGCACGCGACTCAAGGCGCATCGCTGCTTGTGGTGGATGATCTGTCGAGTGCGTTGGATGTCAATACCGAACAGACGTTATGGGAACGACTTTTTCAGTGGCAGCAAGCAAGTGATCAACAAAGGGCCATGACTTGTTTAGTGGTTTCGCATCGCCGTCCAGCCCTACGCCGGGCGGATCAGATTATTCTGCTCCAGAATGGGCGTGTGGCAGATGTCGGTACATTGGATGAACTCCTGGCGCGTAGCGAAGAGATGCGTCGCCTCTGGCAGTCAGAAGTGCAGGAGAAAGCAGGTAAAAGGACATATCTATGAATGATCTAATTCAATGCTGGAAACAAGCAGAAGCGCATCCTTTCAGTGGGTGGGATTTTTCCTATCTACAGGGGCGGATGTTAGAAGAACGCGAACCGTGGTCGTATCTAGAGCGGGCCGCGACCTTGCTGCAAGGGACCACGGCGCTGCTGGATCTGGGCACGGGCGGCGGTGAACGGTTGCTCGATCTACGCGCGCATTGGCCGCCCAAGGTCGCGGTGACGGAAGAGTATCCACCCAATATCAAGCTGGCGCGCGAACGGCTGGAACCGTTGGGTGTTCAGGTTTTTACGGTGGAACTATCGAATGACAGTCGCCTTCCCTTTGTCGATGGTGCCTTTGATCGGGTGCTCAATCGCCACAATGCCTTTCCCGCGGCAGAAGTGGCGCGCGTATTGGCCCCAGGCGGCATTTTCCTAACTCAACAGGTGCATGGTCTCTACGCCTATGATCTGATCGCGGCCTTTGGTGCAAAGCCCGCTTGGCCAGAAGCAACACCGGCGTTTTATCTAGCGAACTTAGAAGAAGCTGGTCTGACAATCACCACGGTGCAGGATTGGGCGGGGCAGTTAGCGTTTACCGATGTGGGAGCGATTGTGTACTATCTCAAGGCGGTGCCGTGGTTGGTGCCGGGGTTTAGTGTGGATAGGCATTTGTCTGCACTGCTGGCCTTGCAAGAACAGCTCGCGGCAGGAGCACCCTTGGTCTTTACCGCGATGAAATATCTGATCGAGGCGCAGAAAGTGGCGTGAACAGAAAAGGGACGGGCGGGCCAGTCAGGCAAGACCAGCCCGTCGTCGCTATAAGTGCTGTGCCGGTGAAGTGTCACATGGGCAGCCTCCCAGCGGTTTCGTATGGTTTAGAAACCGTCCCAGAAACCTGTTTCGTGGGGTAGTATCCTTGCCATGGCCCAGCCATCGGTGACCACAACATCAGGGGTTAGTGCAGGGTTCTTCTGGCTTGGGCGTCGTTGTCTGTATTGTAGCAGGCCCGGTGGGACGACTAAAGGACATTTGTCTATCAATTGGCTGATATTTTCTAGTAAATGCTGACAATCAAGCGAGAAATCGTGCTGATGTAGCTAGGTACGCATTTGGCGCAAGGATATAAGCGAAGTTTGCCGTGACCAGAGACCTGAGAGGTTTGGAAAACCTATCAAGTCTTATCCAACTTCGTAACACCTGTTGTGATTGCTCATAAAAGTTGAATAAAAATGAAGAAGAGAGGAGTATCTTATGACGGAAACTACAATTTCCATTACACGTGACGCCACCGTTACCTTGCGTGAGATCACCGAGGAGACGGTCGGCAGTATTCTAAGGCTACAGGTAGCGACAGCCCAGGAACAGTTTGTGGCGAATAATGCCGTGTCGCTGGCTCAGGCGCTTTTCTCCAAACATGCCTGGTATCGTGCGATCTATGCCGACGAAACACCGGTTGGCTTTCTCATGTTGCATGATGAACCAGCCGGGGAAGAAGGGCCTGTCTACTATCTCTGGCGCTTTATGATCGATGCGCGCTATCAGAAGTTGGGCTTTGGTCGGCAAGCACTTCAACTGCTGATCGCACATGTGCGGACACGCCCCAATGCCACGCAACTGCTGTTGAGCTATGTGCCCGAAGAAGGGGGACCCCTAGCGTTTTATGAAAAGTTGGGTTTTGTCCACACCGGCAAAGAGGAGGATGGTGAACTGGAGATGCGGCTAGCCCTATGAATACCCTGTTGATCGAGACAGAGCGCTTGCTCATGCGCCCTTTTCAAGAAAGTGATTGGCCTGCCGTTGCGGCTTATACTGCCCTGCCCACTATTATGGAATATATGGGGGAAGGCGTGCAGAGCGCTGAACAGACCCAGGCTTTTGTGCGGCGCCATGTCACCGGCGAAGCAGTCACGGCCTATCCGCTGCTCCTGAAAGCTGAGAACAAGCTCATTGGTCATCTAGTCTTTCATCCCTGGTTTGCCCCGCGCACCTATGAGATCGGCTGGGTGCTGCATCCAACCTATCATCGCCGGGGCTATGTCAGCGAAGCCGCCTTGGCGCTCTTACGCTATGGTTTTGAAACTTTGCAGCTACACCGCATCATCGCTACTTGTCAACCAGAGAATCCGGCGTCGTATGGCGTGATGGAAAAGATCGGCATGCGGCGTGAGGGTCATTTTCATCAGTGTATCTATCGCGGGGAAGCGCAGTGGTGGGATGAATATTTCTATGCCATCTTGGCCCAGGAATGGTTTCAATTGCCACACCAGCTAGGGAAATAAGGATCGTTATGCAAACCAAGACCATTCCTGTGACCACCAAAAATCAATGGTTTCAGCGTGCCGAAGTCATTCAGCGCAACCGCAAGAAACGTTGGCAGCATCGCCAGTTTCTGGTGGAAGGGGTGCGCGCCATCAATCAACTGCGCCGTTCGCCCCAATGGCAAGTCGAAGCATTGCTCTACAGCCCAGAAGCGCGCCTTTCGGGGTGGGCCCAGGATGTGTTGCAGGAAGTGCCCTGTGCCTATCACCTCGAATTTACCCGTGAACTTTTGGCAGAGCTGAGCGATAAAGAGGAAACATCCGAGGTGCTGGCGCTTGTGAACATGCCGGTCATCGATGATATTCCGGTGGTGTTGACAGAGAAATCAGTGGTCGTGTTGCTCGATCGGCCCAGCAACCCCGGCAATCTGGGCAGTATCATGCGCTCGTGCGATGCCTTTGGGGTGGATCAACTCGTGTTGACTGGTCACGGGGTCGATCCCTTCGACCCTGTGACGGTGCGGGCAACGGCAGGGGCTTTCTTCCAGGTTTCCTTGGCGCGGCTGTCCAGCACAGAAACGCTCGCGACCTGGTTTACCGAAAGTCGGCGCACCTGGCCCGCATTGCAGATCATCGGCACCAGCGCCAAAGGAGAAGTGCCCCTGACGGCTTGTGATTTCACCGGGCCGACCATTCTTTGCTTGGGCAATGAAACCATGGGCTTGAGTGCTTGGCTGAAAGAACAGTGTGACACGTTGACTTACATCCACATGCAAGGGGTAGCCTCGTCGCTGAACCTGGCCTGTGCCGCCACCGCCATTCTGTTTGAAGTTTGCCGTCAGCGGGGCAAAGTCTAAGGCAGTTGGTTGGTAGGACCAGAGCCTTGACAGGGTTGGAAACCCTGCCAAGGCTTGTCCAAGTACGTAATTTCGACCAATATCAAAAAGGAGATTTCACAGTTATGTCAACTGAACAGACAACCATGACCGACGTCCATGATTTGGGCGATGGCTTGATCCTCCGCTGGTCCACCCCAGCGGATCTGGATAAGATCGGTCAGCTGTTGGGGACGGCTTTTCGGAGTAGCGACGACGATCCCCTCAATATCCGCATGGCCGACCAGCCCCACATTGGGAATCGGCCCGATTTTCCCCATCGGGGTGAGACAGGGTGGGGAGTCGTGGAAGATACGAGCAAACCAGAGCGCCCCATCGTCGCTTGTACCTGCCTTTGGCGGCACCAGTGGAGCTATGCCGGGATTCCCTTTGGTGTGGGTCGCCCCGAATTTGTGGCCTCGGACCCCACCTATCGGAACCGGGGGTTGGTGCGTAAGATCTTTGCCCTGCTGCATGCACGGAGTGCGGCGGAAGGGCATTTGCTCCAGGGCATTACCGGCATTCCCTATTTCTATCGACAGTTTGGCTATGAATATGTGCTCAATTTGGGCGGCTGGCGCATGACTTATCTGTCGCTCATTCCCGAGAAAAAGGGGGATGAACCCGAACCCTATGCCCTGCGCCCGGCCACCTTTGAAGACATCTCCCACCTCACGGCGTTGTATGGGCAGGGGCGGAAAACCAGCTTGCTCTGGCACGAAGCGACAGAAACCTATTGGCGCTATCTCATTGGCTTTTGGCAAGATCCGGCGATTCAGAGCCGTGATATTGCGACTGTCGGGATGGGGCTTTGCCTACAAATGGTGGTCGATACAGCTGGGGCGGTCTGTGGCTATGTGGCGGTCAGTGCGCGGCGGGGTGATCGCGATCTCTATGTGCGTGATCTCTATCTCTATCCCCAAGTCAGCCTACCCAAGGCGCTGCCAGTTCTGCTGCGCTTGCTGCGCGACTATGGGTTGGCGCTGCCTCTGCTCAAGCCTGATACGCCACCGATGAGCGAGATTCTCTTTAACTTGGGGGCAAGCCATCCTCTCTATGATCTGCTGGGCGAAGAGTTGGCCCCACGGCGGGAGACGCCCTATGCTTGGTATATTCGTGTGCCTGATGTGCCTGCGTTTATTCGGCAGATTGCGCCTGTGCTAGAAGAGCGGCTGGCGGCTTCGGCCTTGGCTGGCTACACCGGTGAACTCAAGCTGGATTTCTACCGCGGCGGGCTGCGCATAGAGCTGGCCGATGGTAAACTTACCACGGTGGAGACCTGGCGGCCCCCTACCTATGGTGATCATGCTAACGCTGGTTTTCCGCCTTTGGTCTTCTTGCAACTGCTGTTGAGCTATCGGAGCCTAGCCACGTTGCGTACGACCTACCCTGATGTATGGGCCAATAATGAAGCTACGCTCCTATTGAACATCCTCTTCCCGCTCCTGCCCTCGACTGTAAATCCGCTTTAGTTGTCACCATAGAAAAAGGGGTAAACGGTTACCGTTTACCCCTTTTTTTATTGTCATGCTCACATTGTTATGACCGACTCAGCACCAAAGAAACTGAACCGATGGTAAAACGGCTGTTACAGCTGAAGCTTAGTTTGTTACCGTTTCGGTGGTGGTCACTTCTTCGGTAGCAGTCATTTCTTCGGTGGCGGTCAGTTCTTCCGTCCCGGTCACTTCTTCGGTAGCAGTCAGTTCTTCCGTGGCAGTCATTTCTTCGGTGGCAGTCAGTTCTTCCGTCCCGGTCAGTTCTTCGGTGGCAGTCAGTTCTTCCGTGGTGGTTATTTCGGTCGAGCTCTCAACGGTTGGTTCTTCAGTTGGGGCTTCAGTGGGTTCAGGCGCAACCGTGGGCGCTTCTGTGGGAGCAGGCGCGGCGGTTGGCTCAGGGCTAGAACCACAGCCAGCAAGAACTAATAACGCGACCAATAGCAAAGTGACGAGCATGAGTGTCTTTTTCATTGTGACTTCTCTCCTAGTAGTTTGGCTGCTGAATATTTAGCAATCCGTTGCCAGTTGCACAAATGTGGTGATTTCTAAACATTCATCTTTGCAGCATTAGCATCTATTGTTGCTTTTGAAATGAGTGCAGTTTCTTTGGTTGGCGGAGTTAAAAACCCCAGTTACTGTGTGAGCAGCAACATAGTACTCTATTTTACACGAACTGCTTATTTTGTATGTAGGGCAACTTAACAAATTATATAAAGGTTTTGTTAAACAAGTATGTACTTTTTGCCTAGGGCTTTGGGCTTTGCTTTCGTGCATGCCGCACAAAATTGGGAGGATAGGTTGGCCTGCCGTAGGCGTGGGCTCAATCTGTAGTACTTTTTGTAGCGCTTAGTTGCTGTTGCCTCACTGACTTTCATGGTGAAATAGAAAAAAGTGGAAGCAGCTCGTCACACGATTCAGTGGCGCTTCAGAAAGAAAGGATGGCTATATGCTAGAACGGCACAGTCCCAGTGTCCATCAAATCTATCATCCATGGGATGGCGAAGTGCTCACAATAGGCGGGGTATCGGTTACGATCAAGGTTTCAGGCACAGAGACCGCTGGTGCCTTTGCGCTCTATGAATCAATCGTGCCACCTCATTTTGCGGGTTCACCCGCGCATCTTCATCTCCATGCGACAGCGACCTTTTATATGGTGAGCGGTGTACTGGCCTTTACCTTGGCCGAAGAGACGGTAATGGTGCGCCAAGGCGGGATTGTACGAGTGCCACCGGGGCTGTTACACAAATTTTGGAATCCAACCGCTACGCCTGCCACCTACCTAACCTATCTTTCCCCCGCGGGCTTTGAACAATATTTTGTGGAATTAGCGGCCCTGATGGCAAATGAGGCGACTTGGCCCCCCGCCGACGCCAGCAAAGTGACGGCCTTACATAAAAAATATGAATTGCTACCCACGGCTACACCTGTCCATCTTGTGTAAATCGCACCGCCACAGAAATCTGTAGCGCTTTTTGTAGTAGTGCTAGTTATGCTTGTTGCTGTTATCAGCAGCAAGCTTCTGGTTAAATCAACACCAAGATAATGGTAGAAGTTACGCAGTTGGCTGGGGAACTAGAAACCTGACAGGTCTGGAAAACCTATCAGGTCTGATCCAATTGCGGAACGCCTAAACGGATCAAAACGATAACGCTAATCTACTGATCGTGAGAGAATTTTGAGAGAAAGCAAAAGGACCATGTTCTTGTTCATCAACCACCAAGGCATTTATTCACCGCTTCGTTGGCTCCACCTTGTTCTCTTCATTGCTGTCGGGAGCTTTCTCCAACCCACCTTGGCCTATGCCATGCCCCCAGCCGAACCCACCGGCACCGTGATCAGCCAGGATATTACGACCGCGACCACGTGGACCAAAGCCGGTAGCCCCTATCAGGTGACCCAGTTTATCCGGGTCCGGCCCAATGTAACCTTGACCGTTGAGCCAGGCGTCGAAGTAGTTTTTCATAGTAATACTTCGTTGCGGGCCGAAGGGGCGCTGATCGCCCAAGGTACGGCTAATGAACCGGTGCTCTTTACCGGAGCCAGCAAGCAGCCGGGTGCTTGGAATGGCATCACCGCCAGTAATACCGCGGAGCAGCTAGCCAATCTGAAATTCGATCATGTCATTGTCGAATATGCCATCTATGTGGGCATGGAAAACTATGGCAATCTTGACGTGAACTATGCCATGGCCGCGATCCGCAATAGCACTTTCCGCTTTGGTGGCGGCAACGGCCTAACGGTTTCGGGGAATGCAACGGCGACTATTGCCGACAGCGCCTTCCATAACAACACCTTGGCGGCGCTGCGCATTGGCTTTGGTGCCCAGCAAGCACCCGTGCTGAGCAACTTGACGGCTAGTGGCAATGGCACCTTGAACGCGGTGGTCTTTGCTGCGGGAACCCTTGCCAAACCGCTCACCTTGGCAAAGATGGGGTTGCCCTATGCCTTCAAAGGCGGCTTCACCGTCGCCAAGAGTGGTCATCTCACGTTGGCCCCGGGTATTGAAGTGCAGGTCGATACCGGCTTCTCTGTCAATGGCACGCTCACCGCGGTGGGCACTGCTGCCGAACCGATTCTCATTACCGGGATCAAGAAGCAGCCCGGTGGTTGGTGGGGGCTAGATATTCATGGCGACTACCAACAAGTTGCCAATGCCACCCTGGCGCATGTGATCATCGAATATGGCGGTCGCGGCACCGATGCCTATGATGCCAACCTGAGCATCAGCGCGGCCAATGTCGCTATGACGAATAGCACTATTCGCCACAGCAGCCATCACGCCGTCCTCAACGATGGTGGCTCACCGGAACAGCCCTTTGCGGTGACTATTGCCAATAGCACCATTCAGGACAACCCCGGCGACGCGGTGACCTGTTCCGATGAATCGTGTAACATGACCTTGACCAACCTCACCGTCACCAACAACGGGCGTAATGGGATCGTCTATCGCACGGCCATCGGCGGGGATCAGGTGTGGCCGAACATTGGGCTGCCCTACTATGTGGAAGGCCAAGGCGGGGTTGCCATGGATGGCGCGCTGACTATTGAACCCGGCGTTGAGGTGCGCATGGCACAAGATGCCATCTTCCATGTCAATGGCACGCTCTCTGCCGTAGGCACACCGGAGCAACCGATTCGCTTTATCGGCACCCAAGCCCAACCAGGCTGGTGGCAGCGTATTCAGGTCGATCACGAAGGCTTTGCCGAACTGAAAGATTGCGAAATTGCGTATGGTGGCGGCCAAACCCAGGGTTTTCTCTTTGGTCAGCTTCATCTTAACACCAGCGCGGCCTTTGTCAGTGATTGCACCATCCATCACAGCGCCAGCGCGGGGGTCAGTGTGGCCGGTGGTGCCTTGCCAATCTTGATCTACAATCGGATCGAAGCGAATGTTGCGGGGATGACCGCCAACTTTGCCTTGACACAGGTTGACGCACGCTTTAACTGGTGGGGTGCGGCCAGCGGCCCAACCCATGCGAGCAACCCGGGCGGCACTGGTCAATCGGTCAGCGACAATATCCTCTACCAGCCGTGGCTAGCCAGCCCCGATGAACACACTGCTACTGCTGGCTTGACCATCAATATCGTCGGGCCAGGCCGCTTTTCCCCGGGCGATACCGTCTTATATAGCGCCATCTACCGGAATCCCACCGCCGAAAGTGTGGAAAATGCCGTCGTGCGCATGGCTCTGCCCGCCAATGCTTCCCTAGAGGCTGTGAGTTCCGGTGGCATCTTCTGGCCCCAGCGCAATCAAGTCTTCTGGAAATTGGGGCAGCTAACGCCGGGGAAGGGGGGCGCGCTCTATGTAAAGGTACGCTATGATTGGGGTTTGACAGATGGCCTGAAAAGTACGGTGGTGGCCCAGTTGAGCGGTACGAATATCCATTCCCCCCGCTTTACTGTGCAGCCCTATCTCGAATATGTGCCGCGTACGCTGGCAACCAGCGCCGATCTGACTGGTGAACAACTCCAAGCCGAGCGCAGCGCCAACCCTGCGTTGGAACAGCTCTATCAACAGGCGGCTGGCGATGGCTTTATCTATGCCAATGCTGAACGCCACACCTATAGCACCGGTGAGACTGAAGTCGAGGTCACGCTGTTACGCTTCCAACCACAATTTGCCAGCTTCCGCCTTTCGTTGGTCAATGGCAAAGTCGTGGGTATCATGGCCGACGGCTCGTCCTATACGGTCTACCGGGGCCAAGGCGCGCTGCGCTATGATCGCCAAAGCAATGCGTGGTCGGCGGTTGCGCCCAACAACGTACAGGCCGCGGCAACCACCATCGATTGGGGCGAGTGCATGGAAAACTGCATTGCCGAAAAGCTGCCGGGCTATGTGATCAAAAAATATATTAAGGCGTTGAGCGATGCCAGCAAGGCGATCAGCTGTGTCAGTGCCGCCAATGATACCACGGATACCGGTTCAGTCTTGGGTTGTGCCAAATATCTCAAAAAGATTGCCCCCGGCGCGAGCGAAGCGATTGACTTGGGCCAGTGTAATCTGGACTGCCAGATCTGTGAAGAGTCGGGCCAGGGTTGTAGCAACCCCAACTGTCACTGCTGCAAAGAAGATAGTGTGCGCTGTGATGCCAATGACAGCCTCTATGGGATCTTTGGGATCGAAGTGATCAAGCGGCGCAAGTGTGATATTCCCACGGGCGAGGAATATGGTCGCTACTTTGCGGAAGTGGTCGAGCGCGTCTGTGCCGTGTGTGAGAAGTGCGTCAACAATGGCGCTGATATGGCCTGTGTTGCCAAAAATGGCGGCTTCCTCCAACAAGCCAATCAAGCCTTTGCGGCCATGCTCAATGGGCAGTTGGTGAGCGATCAGTTGGATGCATTGGCTAGCCGCGGCGATCTGGCGTGTGAAGATTGTGTGCTGGCCAAAGATCCCAACGAACTCTATGGCCCCACCGGTGATCTGCTCCCCGGCCAGCTCGTGACCTATACCATTGCCTATGAAAATGTGGGGGCAGGGAATGCCGTGGGCGTCTTTATGGTCAACAAGTTGGACCCCGCCTTTGATCTGACGACCTTGACCATTCAAGGAGATGCCCGCGTGTCGAAAAATGCCCGCACCATCTTCTGGACAATCGGTGATTTGGCCCCCAAAGGCGAACCAGGCTCGACGGGTACGGTCTCCTACAGCGTTCGCCTGCGCAGTGACCTGCCCAGTGGGACGCTGCTCAGCAATGGGGCGGTGGTGCACTTCCCCAGCGTGCCCGAAGAGACGCCCACCAATGTCTTGATCAATCTGATCCAACCCTTAGTCGCTGAACCACAGACCCTAGACGCGACTATCGGCCAGCCGCTTGCCATCACGCTCAACGGCTATGACGCGATTCATACGCCGCTCACCTATCGTCTTGTGGAAGCACCCGCCTATGGCATGTTGACGGGCACAGCCCCCCATCTTATCTATACGCCAGCGGCGTCGGCTGTGGGTGGGGATCGGTTGCGCTTTACGGTGAGCAATGGTGTGACCACTAGCCCGCCCACCGCAATTACCATCCGCGTTGCCCCTGCGCCCGCTGATAAGGTAGGCCCAACGATTCGCTGGACCGCGCCCGCGCAGGGCGAGACGGTGGTGCTGGTTGCGGCCGCGGCTTTGCAAGGCGATGAGTTGGCTTATTACTACCCTGTGATTCAGGTCCAATTCTCCGAAGCATTGCGCGCCAGCAGTGTAAACAGTACGACAATCTTGGTTCAGGATGGCGCGAGTCAACTGGTCGCGGCTGATGTGCGCTATGACGGGCAGGTGCAACAAGCGGTGCTCATGCTGCGCCAACCGCCCCAAAATGGCATGGACTATACGGTGACGGTAACGCCGGGGGTCACCGACCTCATGGGCAATGCGGTCGCGCTCTATCATTGGAATTTCCAAGTGGCCAGGGAACTCCAAGCACCCCAAGGGAATAAACTCTATTTACCAATGGTCATGCGGTAACTATTTTAGAAGTTACGCAGTTGATCAGCGCGACAGAGACCTGTCAGGTTTGAAAAACCTGACAGGTCTTCCTCACCCTTCTCCCTGCTCCTCACCACCATCTTCTTGGCATTCCACGAAGAATCCACATTTATATCACGTTTGTCTCACGATTATCTAGAATACTGTCTCACATAATCGGCAATTGCCTAAAATGTGTACATCGGTTCATAGAATCGCTCACCATCGTTTTTCACTTTTTATTCGCTATCCCAATCTTGCCCTGCTGTTCTTGCGACCCAGCGTGATGTTTTTGCGCGTGGACGTAAATAGCGGGGATAGTCTTCCCGTAGGAAGTAGGTAAACAGTGCAATCGACCTTGACACCGCCAGCTGTGATCCTTGTCGTGGATGATCCCGCGTCCACGAGCCACTTGCTGCTGACTGCCTTAGAGCAGCTAAGCTATCGTGTAATTGTGGTGGAAAATGGCGCTATCGCGTTAACGCGGCTGCAATATATCCAGCCCGACCTGGTTTTGCTCAATGTGCTTATGCCAGAACTGGATGGCTTTACCGTCTGTCAGCGGATCAAAGAGAATCCACGAACGAGCAATATCCCCGTTATTTTTATGACAGCGCTTTCCGACGCAATTGATCGCGCCCATGGCTTTGCCGTGGGGGGGATTGATTACATCACCAAACCGATTGAAGTGGCCGAGACAACCGCGCGAATCCAAAGCCACCTTACCGCGCTCCGTTTACAGCGTCAACTACAGACGGAGAATGAACAACTAGCGGAACGGATCCAAAATCGCACGGCGGACTTACAAGCCGAAGTCGCACGTCGTCGTCAATATGAGCAGGAAAAACATAAATTGCTTGAATTTGTACGGAGCCAGAGTGAGCAGCTTCGCGAACTGACCGGCTGGTTGATGAGCAGCCAGCCACCGCCAACAACGGAACTTGCGAAAGATCTGAATAGTCAGCTCGACCAAAGCTTGCGGTTGATCAACTTTCATTTGGATCAGATTGATACGGTTGCGGCGACCCTCTCTGATCACGCCAGCCATGAACTCATTGCCGACCAAGTACAACAGATTCGCACTGTTGGGAAGCAGTTAACGCGCTCGGTGCAAGTCGTAACGACACAGAGCAGTTATCCTGCTACAGAAAACCATGCCACTGCTGATAACCCACTGGTTAAACTGGCCTCGCGCGAGCGCGAGGTGCTCCAGTTAGTGGTAGAGGGGAAGGGCAACGCCGAAATTGCTGACCTCCTCTATCTTTCTGAAACAACCGTTCGTACCTACCGTAGCCGCATTATGCAAAAATTGGCGCTTCCCGATTTGCCTTCTTTGATCAAATTCGCAATTCGGCATAATCTGACTTCATTGCGCTAGGCAGCGGGGCCTGGTGGCGCGGCGCTTTACATCTAGGCGGCCTGTTCGATTGTAATACAGCCGAGGAGAACGAGGTTGGCTGGCGCAATGGGGCTACCACTTCTTACCACAATCGGTGTCGGTGACGCTGGATCTAGGCGCTGGTCTACCCAAGCAAGCCCTTCGACCACCGTTCCTTGGACAGCCACTAGCTCACTGGCACGGACGATAATGTGATCGCTTGGTAGCAAATCGGCCCATTGGATTTCCAACTCCGCGCCTGCCCGCTCTACCCGGACAAAGGCTGGTAGCGCCCCGGTTGGCAGTGGTTCCTCCGCGGCGTGGGTCGCTAGTACAGCGCGCCCAAGGTGGTAGCCTGTGAACCCCAGCGACCCCATTACCAAGTAGCCATGCTGGAGGATCACAGCTAAGACGACGCTTTCAAAAAGCGCGGGGGTGATTCGCTGGTTGGCGGCTAGGGCCGTATAAGCGGCCTGGGCAGCTGGTGCCCCCATGCAAAGTAGCCCTGCCACCGAAACCAGTTTCAAGGGTGGAAACCACAGGGTGCCCACCATTGCTGTACACGACGCGACCGTAACCGCCACTAGTTGCGTATTGGCCTGCGCCGGTGGCCTAGCGCTCGGTGTCCCCAGCCATGAGACAAGTCGTTTGGGGGCGATACGCCACCAAGCCCAAGCCGCGTCGGTAGGCTGACGTTGATAGGCATAGAACCCAAAGGTGAGTGCACTGCCGGCGACAATGACCGTTCCGATCATGGAGCTACTTCCTCTCTTCGCTGCACTTGCGCGGGAACCTCGCCAGGTAGATACCCCGTGGATAGCCCCCATGGATAGCCCCCGTGGATAGCCCCCGTGGATAGCCATTACACCAGAGGCACCAATCAACGGGTTCCTCGACCTGTCCCGACCCGAACTTGTGCAGGCGGCCAATGTTGGATGTAAGTTCAAGTATGTCAGATAAATAGCATAAACCGAGAATGTGGAATGAATGTGGCTCCTGTCTCTTGCTTTAAGTCGCGCTGAGTCGAACCCGCAAAAAAGCGTAGGATGTTCACTTGTAAACGCGGTTATACACTGGATGAAAATGAAGCACTTGTTTACAAAATCTGTTGACACTTGTTGACTGACAACGGTTTTCCCATCTGTTACACTCAATGGCGTAAGGTATCTTCAGTTATAGAGTCAAATTGCTCGGACATGTTTAGTATGATATGTCGGTAATTCTATGTATCTGTAACATCGCTTTACTGCCTCGAAAGCCGTATACGCTATCATTCACGGTATCATTTAACTTGATAAGAGGGTTGTCCATGTTCACCCAGCTACCGATTGTGCAGGCTGCACGCTGGATCAGGTTGTGTGGGAATCGTTCTGCGAAAAGCTCTACACAGGCCGTCATCCCCAAGAATGGACTATGCTTTATGGATAAACCCATGGCAAAGCTGCTGTTGTCGCTGGCACGCCTTGGCCGATTGCTGGCCAAGGGCACCGCTAGGCTAACATCGATAGGTGCTCTATGAGCGTGCTGAAGGTAACTTTCTTTGGCTCGCCCCAAATCATGTTGGGCCAACAAGTGCTGACCACGATCATCACGGGCCGGTCGCTTGCCTTACTGGCTTATTTAATGGTTACCGGCAAACCACACGATCGTGGCCTCCTTGCGGATCTTCTTTGGCATGAGATGACAGAGCGGGAAGCCAAAAACAATCTACGCTATGTGCTCTACCATCTACGGCAAGTGTTGGGCGACTATCTTACCATCACACGGCATACGATTGCCTTTCGCCCAGAACTGCCCCACTGGTGTGATAGCACAATTTTTCAGAGCTATCTAGCAACGCCCAATGGGGCTGCCGAACCCGTGTTGTTGCAAGAGGTGACTAGCCTCTATCAAGGCGAGTTCCTGGCGGGCTTCTATATTCAGAACGCACCTATTTTTGATAACTGGTTGTCCGCGCGGCGCCATCAATTGCAAGCGGCCGCGATCCACGGTCTCCAACGCATGGCAGACCAGTATTGGGCGCAGGGCAATGGTACGAGTGGATTGGCTGTAACGCAACGTTGGCTGACCTTAGCCCCGTGGGATGAAAATGCCCATCGTCAGCAAATGCACTTTCTGGCCTACACCAATCAACGCAGTGCCGCGCTGGCCCATTATGAGCATTGTGTCAAAGTATTGGCTACGGAACTAGATGCTGCGCCGTTGCCGGAAACGGTGGCGCTCTATGAAGCGATCAAGTCTGGCACTTGGTTCAATCATCTCCCTGCCCGCGCAGAGCAGGCCAGCAGCGCTACGTTGGGCTCCGAACGGCCCGTTGGGGAGTTGGGGCGCGCACAACAGCCAACCGCGCCGCCGCCCGTATTTGCCCTCGGGACAATGCCGCAAGCCGAACATGTCTATGGCCGGCAGGCCGAGTTGACGCAACTTCATCAGTGGGTATTGCTGGATCGCTGTCGCCTCGTTGCCATTCTTGGCATTGGGGGGCAGGGCAAAACAACCTTAGCCGCAAAATTTGTGGCAGGCTTGATCACCGAGCAGGCCCAGCACCCCTCCGCCTTACCCTTTGCTCAGATTGTCTGGCGTTCTGTGATCAATGCACCAGCGCCCGCCGTGTTGGTGACCGACCTCCTCCAGCAACTGGACGATCCAACCGTAGTGAACAAGGCCCTGAATGGGGAAACATTAGGCGTGGAGATGCCACCCGCACGGCTTCCCTGTCCCGCGGCTGACCTAGATTGCGAACTTGCTCGCTTGCTCCAAATTTTGCGCCAGCGGCGTTGTCTGCTCATTCTCGATAACCTGGAAAGCATTTTCCAGTCTGGTAGCCAAGCGGGTGTCTATTTACCCGGCTACGAAGGGTATGGGCAATTGTTGCAGGCCCTTATGCGTAGCGACCACCAGAGCACTGTCCTTGTGACAAGCCGGGAGCAGCCACAAGATTTCATCCCAGCCGAGGAGAAGCTTGGCCGCATTCGCGTATTATCCCTACGTGGCTTATCGTTGCAAGCCGCCACCCAACTTTTCGCTTGCTATCAGATTGATATATTAGCCGCCGACCTAGCCGACCTGCTCCAGCGTCTTGCCGGAAATCCACTCTCGCTGAAACAAACCATTGCTATGATTGACGAACTTTTTCAGGGGGATGCTAAAGCCTTCTTGAATGAAGATATTATTTTTTTTGATAATATGAGCCATGTGCTTGACCAACAGTGGGAGCGGCTGTCAGCCGTCGAACAAGAGATCGTGATCGCCTTGGCCCAAGAAGCGATTCCTATGGCCAGCCAGCGTCTGTTGGCACAGTGGCACCATCTACCGGCGAAAGCGCGCTATCTAAACGCGGTGCGCTCTCTGCAACATCGCTCCCTCATCCAGAATAACGGCCACTTGCTTACGCTGCATAACCTGGTCTTTGAATATGTCAAAATGCATTCACTGCCCATCGCCAACTGAGGAGAGAGGGCAGAGGAGAGAGGGCAGAGGAGAGAGGATGGACTCTGTCTTCTCTCCAAACCACATTCAACCCACCTTTACCAATCAGCGGTACTTCTGGTAAAGCGTCACGTTCATTCCACGTTCATTCCACGTTACTCTGTTATCTTAAAAACTGCACTGTAAATGCTAGCTGATAAACAGAGCCGTAACTTATGCAATCCTACCTAACCCAACGTCTGTTGCTATCGATTCCTGTTGTCCTTGGGGTAACCATAATGGTCTTTGCCATTCTGTTTCTAACCCCTGGCGACCCGGTGCGCACCATGGCCGGGCTACGCGCTTCCGCGGAACGCGTCCAGGAGATTCGAACCCAACTCGGCTTAGATCGACCTTGGCCGGAACAATATGTCCGTTGGCTAGGGCGTGTCCTCCACGGTGATCTGGGCATCTCGATCGCTGCCAAGCAACCGGTGGCGCGGCTGATCCGCACCCAACTACCCTTTACCTTGCGCCTCACGTTGACGGCCTTTGTCATTGGCACGCTTTTGGGCATCATCCTCGGGGTGTTGGCTGCCGTGAAACAGCACAGTTGGCTGGATCACCTCATCACCTATACGTCACTTTTCTGGTTTTCTATCCCCAGTTTCTGGCTAGGACTGATGTTGATCCTCGTCTTCGGTTTTTGGCTACGCTGGACACCCATCGCTGGCTATCAGAATCGCGGGGCCCTGATCCTGCCGGTGCTCACCATGGTGCTGCCGCACATGGGAGCGTTGGCCCGGCTGGTCCGTAGCGAGATGGTGGAAGTGCTGCGCGAAGATTATATTCGCACCGCCGTAGCCAAAGGGGTGCGCCCGGCCTGGATCTTCTATCGCCATGCCTTGCGCAATGCCTTGATCCCCGTCGTTGTGCTCCTCTGCCTGAACCTTCCTTGGCTACTCGGCGGCGCCGTCGTCATCGAAACGATCTTTGCTTGGCCTGGGCTGGGACGCTTGCTCTACCAAGCGCTGACCCAGAAGGATTTTCCGGTTGTCCAAGGGCTTTTGTTGATCATTGCCCTGAGCACGGTTATGGCTAATTTGCTCGGCGATATTGCCACGGCCTTGCTAGACCCGCGAGTTGAACAAGTATGACTCATTCGGCATCGCTCTCTACTTCATCAACAGCCGTACAACGCGCGGGGCAAGCAAGTGCGGCAACGCTGCTCACACTACCTGTGCGGAATCAATGGCAGATCGACCTACAGCGTTTGCGCCGCCATCGCGCGGCCATGAGTGGGCTGATCCTGATTCTGGGTATTATCATCATGGCTTGTTGTGCGCCCTGGTTGGCCCCCTACCCCTATGATGAACAACATCTAGATTTCATCCGCACGGCCCCCAGCCGTCAATTCTTGCTCGGCACGGACAGTCTTGGTCGGGATCTTCTCAGTCGCCTGCTCCACGGGGCACGGATCGCCCTGCTGGTGGGGCTAACGGTGGTCATCATCGAGGTGGTGGTTGGCGTGCCGCTGGGCATGGCTGCGGGCTACTTTCGCGGGCAGCTTGATCTCATCATCAGTACGCTAGCCGATATGGTTTGGGCCTTTCCGCCGCTCGTATTGGCGTTAGGGATCGTCGCGGCTGTTGGCCCTGGGCTCTTTAATGCCGTGGTGGCGATTGCGCTTGTTAGTTGGGTTCCCTTTGCCCGTGTCACACGGGCAAAAGTGCTTTCCTTGCGCCAACGTGAGTTTGTCCAAGCTAGCATTGCGGTTGGCAGCAGCCACAGCCAGATTATCTGGCGACATATCCTACCCAATCTTGTGAACACCAATCTGACTTTGGTGATGTTGACCTTGCCCGGTGCCCTGTTAACCGCGGCGGCCCTCAGCTTTTTGGGCTTTGGCGTGCAACCGCCCACGCCCGAGTGGGGTGCCATGCTCAATGAGGGACGGCCCTATTTGCAAGACGCACCTTGGATTGCAACCTTTCCTGGAGCCGCGATTTTACTCACCGTCGTGAGTTTTAACTTGCTGGGTGATGGCGTGCGCGATGTATTAGATCCCCAATAATCCCAATAGGCGATACTCATGTCGATTCCGTTTACGCAATCTTTACAGTCGTTGCAGGCTGACCGCGGGTATACCCCCCTCGTGACGATCAGCATTGCCAGCCTGTTCCTCCTGCTGTGGAGTATCTGGTTTTTTGTCCCTTCGCTAACCGTCTATGTCACCGGCCAGATCATAGGCGTCACGCGCAGTGGGAATGTGGTAGCGACCTTCCCTCCCCAAGTGGGTACCGATCTCTGGCCAGGGCAGTCTGCTCGCATTCGACCAACGGGTCCGTTGGCCGAACAACTCTCTGCGTTCCCCGCGATCGTCTTAGAAGTCGAACCGCGTCCCTCTACCGCGACGGTCGAAGTCATGCTCTACCCGGCAAGCGAATTCCTTGGCGAAACGCGCCTGCCGGGCAATGTCACAGGCGCAGTGTCGGTAGAAACGGAGATTATCTCACCCGCCGTATTGCTCCTGCGCGCGACCGGACAATTCGTACAGACCCCTCCACTTGTGCTAAGCCCCCAGTGAAGCACTTTCAGCGTAACGCCTATCCTTGTGACTACCTGAGGTGAACTCAAAGCAATGGCCCGAACGGATCGACATGCCTGAACAATCGTTATTGGATGCACAGCGCTTCTTTGCGCCAGAAGTGATTCAGACCTCGGCCATGGACTGTGGCCCAGCGGCGCTGAAATGCCTTCTGGAGGGCTTTGGCATTCCTGTGAGCTATGGCCGTCTGCGCGAGGCCTGCCAAACCGATGTCGATGGAACATCAATCGATACGCTAGAAGATATAGCACAGCAATTGGGTTTGGTGGCTGAGCAGATGATCGCGCCGGTCGATCACCTCCTGCTCGCCGATGCCCATCTGCTGCCAGCCCTGGTGGTCGTTCGTTTGCCCGATGGCCTGCCCCATTTTGTGATTGCCTGGCGCGTGCTGGGGCCTTATGTACAGATTATGGACCCGGCGACCGGTCGTCGTTGGGTGCACCGAGAACGCTTTCTGCGCGAACTCTATCGCCATGCCATGCCATTCCCTGCCGATGCTTGGCGTGCTTGGGCGGGTGAAGCTGGTTTTTCCGAACCCTTGCGGCAGCGCCTCGAAGCGTTACAGCTTTCTCCCAGACAAGTGGAAGAGCGCCTTGCCACCGCGTTGGCCGATCCCCATTGGTATCTACTGGCGACTTTAGATGCCGCGACGCGCTTTGTCAGTACATTGGTGGCGGCAAATGGGGTGGAAGCGGGGCCAGAGGCTGCCCAACTGTTGGATAGCCTCTGGCAACAGATCCAGCAAGGCGAGCAGGCTACCACCGCGATCATCCCTGGCGCGTTCTGGTTTGTCCAACCGTTGCTCGCCGCCCGCACACAAGAAGCCGAAGCCGAACAACTGTTACTCCGTGGCGCGGTGTTGATTCGGGTACAGGGGCGGCGTTCCCCCATACAAGCCACCGCGACCTCCGCCTCACCCATTGCCGAAGCGATGGCATCCCAGGCCGAACCCAACCCTACCACGTACCCTACGCCCCTTTCGCCCGCGCTGCGTTTGGCGCTGACCGAGGCCCCTAGCCGTCCTGAATGGGAAGTCTGGCGCGTGCTCCAGCGTGATGGATGGTTGACGCCAACGGTTGTTTTCTTGGCGACGCTGTTGGCCGCGGCCAGTGTGACCCTCGAAGCGTTACTATTACGGGGTGTGGTGAACTTGCCCCTTCCCCTGGCTGTCGCGGGCCAACCACTTGTGCTGATTGGGGTCTGTGTTTTTATTTTTCTCTTGCTCTGCTTGGAATTACCACTAACCCATACCCTGCTACGCATGGGCAGGCGGCTAGAAACCCGGCTACGGATTGCGCTCTTACAGAAGCTCCCCCGGCTGGGCGATCAATACTTCCGCAGCCGTCTTGTCTCCGACATGGCCAGCCGTGCCCATGGGTTACATCACCTCCACGCCTTGCCTGAGCTGGCACTGCGCACTTTGCGGCTGAGCATGCAGCTTCTTTTAACCGCGGCGGCGCTGATCTGGCTCTATCCTACCAGTGCTATCCCAGCCTTATTGGCAACGTTCTTTGCATTGGGGGCAGCCTTGCTTACCCAACCGATTTTGGCCGAGCGGGATATGCGCGTGCGAACCCATGCTGGGGCCTTGAGTCGCTTTTATTTGGACGCGCTCTTAGGGCTGACCCCGATCCGCAGCCACAGCGCGGCGCGCATGGTACGCCGTGAACAAGAGATGCGTTTGACCGCCTGGGCCAAAGCCCACCTCGCCTTCTATGAATTACAACAAATTCTCCAAGCTGCTGTGGCGGTCATGAGCGCGCTCTTTGCCATTATGATCGTGCTGACCTATCTGACCGCTGGTGGCGAGGCCAGTGGTGTGTTGCTCTTGCTCTATTGGGCGTTGGCCCTACCAGCCTTGGGCCAAGCGCTCGTAACCAATATGCAGCAATACCCGATCCAGCGCAACCAACTGCTGCGTCTGCTAGAACCACTCGGCGCGCCCGATGAGGAGAGCCCGCCCAATGCCGCCACGGCCATTGTGACGACCACGGCCACCGCCCATCGTCAACAAAATCGCTCCAAAAAGCGAACCAAAAAGCAGGCTGGGAACGCAACACCCCAAGGTACCACCTTGGCGCTGAAAGGCGTGTCCGTCAGCGCTGGCGGGCACGCTATTTTAACCAAGATCGACTTGACCATTCGCGCCGGTGAACATGTGGCGATTGTTGGGGCGTCGGGCGCCGGCAAGTCGAGCCTTGTCGGGCTCTTCTTGGGGTGGCACCGCCCCGCGACTGGTGAACTCTTGGTGGACGGACAAACGCTCACGGGTGATCACCTGCTGGCGCTGCGCCGTGTCACGGCCTGGGTCGATCCGGCTGTTCAGCTTTGGAATCGAACGTTGTTGGAAAATCTGGCCTACGGTCTTTTGCCCCCAGTTGCGCCCCTGGCAAGCCCATCCACCGCCGCGCCAATGCCGAATCATGATCCGCGCTGGACGACGATGTGGGCCGCGGCGGATCTCTATCCGCTGCTGGAACGCTTGCCCGGTGGGCTCCAGGCGCGGCTCGGTGAAAGTGGTGGGTTGGTCTCGGGTGGAGAAGGCCAGCGGGTCCGCTTGGGCCGCGCCCTATTACGTCCTGGCGTGCGGTTGGTGATTTTGGATGAGCCCTTTCGGGGGTTGGATCGGCAGACGCGTCGGCAATTACTGACCAGCGCGCGTCAACAGTGGCAGACGGCGACCCTGCTCTGCGTCACCCACGATATCCACGCAACTCAGGACTTTACCCGCGTCTTGGTATTGGAGCAGGGGCAGATCGTGGAAGATGGCCCACCAGCCTTGCTGGCCGCACAACCCCAGTCGCGCTACCGTGCTCTCTTGGTGGCAGAGGAAACCGTACAGCGTACCTTATGGGAAGGCGCGGCGTGGCGTCACTTGTGGTTAGCCGATGGCGCTATGGCGGAACGTGCGCGGAAAGATCACCTGTGACCAATCTCTATCGTTATGCTTGGCCGATGAACCACCTGGCCGAAGCACTCACCACCTTGACGCCAGCCCGCGGGCAGCGCCCCCGCGCGGCTCCTGTTGCGTTGCCAGCCGCACCGTGGGACGAGGCCATGCTTGACCAGTGGCTTGGCGCAATCGGGGCGCAAGCGGGGATAGAAGTGGAGCCGACCCAAGCGGCCTATGCTGATCTTGTTGCTTTGCTCTGCGCCGCGGCACCCGCGTTGGTTCGCCTCCCGCCCCGTGAACAAGACGCGGCTCCCACGTTTCTTTTGTTGTGTCGGCCAGGCAAACGCCGCGTCGCCCTGTTGGGGCCGGATCGCCGACTTGCTTGGGTCGCACCGACTGCGATCCAAGATCTACTCTGTGCCGGCTTGGTTGCGCCTCATTTGGCGGCCTTGCAGCCGATCCTCAGCCAGAGTCAACTCTCCCCCCACCGGCAGCCGTATGTGCAGCGTGCGGTGCTAGCCGAGATTTTGGGCAATCGACCGCTTTCGGGATTCTGGCTACTGCGCGTAGCACCCGATGCACCACTAACCCACCAGTTGCAGCGCCTGCGCCTAGCGAAACCTTTGCTCCTGCTGCTGGGTGGGTTCCTGGTTCAGCTGCTGCTGGGGCTGTTGGCTTGGTGGTTGATTGGGCGAGGTGCCCTGGCTGGGCACTTTGAATGGGGCTGGGTAATCGCGTGGGCCTTGCTCTTGTTGACCGCCATTCCCTTTCAGTGGCTGACGACGCGGGCCCAGAGTCGGCTGGCAACCGATGTGGGGAGCTTTTTCAAACAACGGCTACTCTACGGCGCCCTACAGCTACAGCCGGAAGCTGTGCGCCAAGAGGGCGTGGGGCAGTTCCTCGGGCGTGCGCTAGCGGCTGATGCGCTTGAGCAACTCGCCTTGAGTGGTGGCTTTGTCGCCTTGTTGGCCTTCATTCAGGTGATTATCGCGGTGGCCGTATTGGCCGCTGGGGCCGGTGGTGGCTGGCACGCCGGTTTGCTGGCCGGGTGGATCGGGTTGACCATTGGGTTGGGCTACCGCTATTTCCGCGATAGCCGTGCTTGGAACGAAACCCACCGGGAGCTGACCAATGATTTGGTGGAGCGGATGGTGGGGCATCGGACGCGGTTGGCCCAAGAAGATCGTCACCACTGGCATGATGTTGAAGATACGGCCCTGCAACGCTATTTGCAAGACCGCCAGCAGGCTGATTGGTCTGGTGGGTGGTTCAAAGCCTTTGTCGGGCGCGGTTGGATGTTGTTAGGGCTTGGTTGGCTAGCCTTTACATTGTTGCAGAATCCACTGTCAGCACCAGTGGTGGCGGTCAGCCTAGGGGGCGTTCTATTAGCCCAACAGGCGTTGAATACCATTGTGTTGGGCATCCAAAGTCTTGTGGCGGCACTGCTGGCCTGGGAAGAAGTGGCGCTCCTTGTCCAGACTACCACCGTACCTGTGCCCCCAACGGCGGTCACGCTACAGCCTGTCATCGCGCGGCGGCCAACGGCGGCCGCCGCGCCGGAAGAAACCTTGCTTACCTTGCACGAGGTCGAATTTCGTTATCGCGCGCAGGGGCGGGCGATCCTTCAGGGTAGCAACTTACAGATTTCTGCTGGTGACCGGCTATTGCTAGAGGGGCCATCAGGTGGGGGGAAATCGACTTTGGCCGCCCTCCTGGCTGGTTTGCGCACCCCCACGCAGGGCTTGCTCTTGCTCCATGGGTTGGATCAAAGCACGATTGGGGTCGCGCAGTGGCGGCAGCAGGTCGTCGTTGCGCCGCAATTTCATGAAAATCATGTACTCACTGGCTCTTTGGCCTTTAACTTGCTCATGGGACGGCGCTGGCCACCCCAGCCAGAGGATCTGCGCGCGGCGGAACAGCTCTGCCAAGAATTGGGGCTTGGTCCGCTGCTGGCACGCATGCCAGCCGGTTTACAGCAAATGGTGGGCGAAAGTGGCTGGCAGCTGTCCCATGGTGAACGCAGTCGCTTGTATATTGCGCGGGCGCTCTTGCAAGAGGCCGAACTGTTGATCCTAGACGAGAGCTTTGGCGCGCTCGATCCGGTTACGCTCGAAGGGGCGCTTCACACGGTTCTCGCACGGGCACGGACCTTACTGGTTATTGCCCATCCTTAGCTTGGTTCGCTTGGGAAACTCATCCCCGTAAGCAGCGCTAGCGTCCCGGGACCGCGGGGCTTCTAGCGCAAAGCACAGCACAACAATTCTGATCACCCCCAGAATAAAGATGGAGTTTGTATGCTTGATCTTGATCGATTACTTCAGATAATTGCGTATATTGGCTGGCTCTTTTTTGCCATCTATACCATTGTTGTCTTTGTCCGCACGTTTATGAAACGGGGGGCGATCTATGCCTTTCTCAAATTGCTTTCGACACAGGTATTGTTGCCCCTCCTTGCGGTCATTGCGCTGAATCTATTGAGCGCGGCCCTGGTCTTTATTCAACCCACTGAGGTGGGGGTTGTCATCTCGCTGATCTCGCCCGGCGGGGTGCGTCCACAGCCGCTGCGGGCTGGGCTGCATTTTATTGTGCCGATCCTGGAAAACGAGGTGAAATATCCCATCTATTGGCAGACCTATACCATGTCCAATAAGCCCGAGGAAGGCACGAAACGGGGAGATGATTCGATCCGCGCACGTACCAGCGACGGCCAGGAAGTACGGCTAGATGCATCCATTATTTTCCGGATCAATCAAGAACAAGCCGTCACGCTGCATATTGACTGGCAGACGCGCTATATCGAGGACCTCGTGCGGCCCATTGTGCGCGGTTTGGTCCGCACCCAAGTCTCACAATTCCAGGCGCGGGAGGTCAATAGCTCGGCCCGCAAGGATCTAGAGGCTACGCTGGATCGCATGTTAAATGAGGAGCTGGCTGGCAAGGGTTTGATCCTTGATCAGTTTCTGCTGCGTGATATTACCTTTACCGATGAATATGCCGCGGCCATTGAGCAGAAGCAGATTGCCCAGGAAGGCATGGAACGCACGCAACATGAAGCACAGCAGATGCGCAACCTAGCCGAAGGCGAGCGCGACAAGTTAAAAACAGAGGCCGAAGGTCGCCGTGAGAAGACCATGATCGAAGCAGAGGGTGAGGCCAAAGCGATTTTATTGCGTGCCGAAGCCCAATCCCAAGCGATGAAGCTGATTGCCGATGCCCTGGCCCAAAACCCCGATCTCTTAACCTATGAGTATATTCAGAAGCTTTCCCCCAATATTCGGGCCATGTTAGTGCCCAATGATGCCCCCTTTATCCTACCGCTACAGGGCATAGCGGATAGTTTGACGGTCACTGATTCCATCACGACACCGATCACCACACCGGTATCGGCGACGCTTTCTCTGACGGCGACCATGCCGATTACCCCCACTATCGTGCCCGAACCGACCGCGGTGCCAAACCGTAGGACACTCCAGTAGTGGTCGATGGTCGTGGCCACTGGCAAAGCGCGCAATACCAGCAACCGTCTCTAGGCTGAAGCTCTTTACTCTTGGGTGACACAGCAACGCAAACCGTTGTGGCTGGAACGCCAGCCTGCAATGAGGAGGAAACGATGATAACCTTTCTTACTTGGCTCTTGATCATTGGTGGCTTGGCCTATGCTGGCTTTTGGTTAACCGACCAATGGGAGGCACGGCAGGAAGCCGAAGCAGCCAAGCCGGTCACTACAGAAGCACCCGCGGCCACGGCGCAAGCCACGGCTGTGGCCTTATGGCAAAAGGCCACCGACTGGCGGACGACCCTTTGGGGAGCCAAACCACCGGAGTTCGCCCCGAAATTTCGCGCGTGGATGGAGCAAGGATTTGTGGATGAACCCCACCTCTATGAATGGCTGGCCGACCTGTCCGATGAGCAGCTCAACGCACTAACGACCCATCTTCATGCCTTTAGCCATGAAATGGGCTTTGATCTCGCTTGGCTACTTGATCAAGAATTTGCCCAACAACCGGCCTTGGCTCAAGACGTGACCAAGGTGATCGTGAGCTATTGCCAAGCCTGTTACCAAGCCGTGCTCTGCCAAAAAGAGTTGGAGCCCTATCGCCTGCTGCGCGAATATGAACAGAATCCTCATAGTCCGCAGCAGCAAGCCTTCGGCCAAACCATTTTTGGCCAGCTCATGGCCCAAGGGCTGACATCCGTCAGCATTGCCGAGCATTTAGCCTTGCCCGAGGGAGAGCGCCGTCAACAGATTGTGGCCGAGCTTAGCCACCTCGCGACCGCGCAGCGCCCTGTTGTGTTGCGCACTGTCCAAGCCATGGTTGCTCAACGCAATGGAGGCGTGGCTGTCGCCCCTGCCCCCGTTATTGACCCCGTTATTGACCCCGTCGACAAGATGGTGAATGGGTCAGTAAACCATAACGACGCCTATGAAAGTAATGCCTAAATCGTAACGGCTCAGGAGTGAGTGCGCATGGTGTATTTGGTTCTCCTACTCTTCCTCTTTGGCTTAATCTTTGTGCTGGCTGAACGGTGGGATAGTATAAAACACCAACTGTTGCTGCGCCTTTTTATCTTTCTCTTGCTGGTTGGTGCTGCCCTTTTTGGGGTGCGTTATTGGTTGGTAAGTTCGATTGGCTGTATTCCCCATTGTGTCGGCGCGAGCTTGGTCGGGCGCGATCTGGCCGGGTTCGATCTCAATGAGGCCAATTTTGTCGAGGCTAAGCTCAGTGGTGCGACGTTAGCCAAGGCGAAATTGCGCGGGGCAGACTTGAGTGGGGCGGATCTGCTCCAGGTCAACCTCGAAGGGGCCGACCTCCAAAATGCCAAGCTGCTGGGGAGCAATCTACAAGGGGCCAATTTGGCTGGTGCCAACTTGACCGGCACCGACCTGAGCGGGGCGAATTTAACCGCAGCTGATCTAACCGGGGTTGATCTGACTAAAACAACGCTCTATGGGGTGCGGCTGAACAATGTGGAGTTGGTCGGCTCCGATTTGACGGGCACCCAACTCGCCGCGGTGGAACTGAGCGGGGCGAAGATGAATGGGGCCCGCTTGATCAACACCAACCTGAGTGGGGCCGTGCTTAGTCAGGCGGATTTGAGCGGGGCTCGCTTAAATGGCACCAACCTCAGTGGCAGTTGGCTCAACCTAGCCCTCTTGATTGGCGCGGATCTCACCAATGCCGACTTGGCCGGGGCTAGTTTGATTGGTGCCGACTTGGCTTCGGCGGATTTAAGTGATAGCCGCCTCATGGGCGCGAATTTTGTCGGCGCGAATTTGGCGGGCGCAAACTTCAATGGTGCGAATCTAGCCAACGCAAAGATCCAAGCGACCGAATTGATCACAAGCGATAGTCTCGATCCAACCTTGCAAGCGCTTAATGAGTTGCAGCGCGGTCGAATTTTGGTGGATGCCGACTTAAATGGCATTACCTTTAATGCGCAAACCACTTGGCCGAACGCCGATCTAGCCGCGGCGATGGCCGCAAGTCAGGATACCAGCGATAGCAGTGTTAGTGAAGCCGCGGCTACGATCAAAGTCGGCGTCCTGCATTCCTTGACGGGCTTCATGGCGACCAGTGAGATGGCCGTTCGCGATGCAACCCTGCTTGCCATTGAAGAAATCAATCAAGCGGGGGGTGTCTTGGGCCAACCGATTGAGCCGGTGGTCGAAGACGGTGCGAGCACACCAGCGACCTTTGCCGAAAAAACACGCAAATTGCTTGCGAGTGACGGTGTCGCCGCAATCTTTGGCGGCTGGACGAGCGACAGCCGGAAGGCGATGCTCCCCGTGTTAGATGAGTTAGGCGGACTGCTCTTTTACCCCTTGCAATATGAAGGCTTTGAAAGTTCGCCCAATGTTTTTTATCTTGGGGCAGAACCGTCTCAACAGATTGTACCCGCCGTGAATTATTTGATCAGCCAGGGGTATACTCAGACCTTGCTAATTGGCTCTGACGCGCTCTTTCCGCGGACGGCCAATGCGATTGTAAAGGCCCAGATGGCCGCGGCTGGCTATACGGTGGCTGGCGAGGTCTATATCCCGCTCGGCGAAGTTGATTTTACTCGCTTCCTCTCTCAACTGCAGGCTTCGCCACCGAATGCCATCTTTAATACACTGACTGGGAGCAGCAATATCGCCTTCTTTCAACAGTTACAAGCCGCCGGTTTTACAGCAAAAACCTTACCCGTCCTGAGCGTCAGCATGGCCGAGGAGGAAGTGCGTGCCATGGGGCCGGAGGTGGCAACCGGGCAGTTGACGGCCTGGACCTATTACCAAACCGTGACAACGCCCGAGAACTTTCAATTTGTCACGGCCTATAAAACCGCCTATGGCACTGAACGCGTAACCTCCGACCCCATCGAAGCGGGCTATATGGCGGTCTATTTATGGAAATTAATGGTAGAACAGGCCCAATCGACCGCGGTGGCGGATGTACGGGCCGCCGCCGCTACTGATCAGATTGAGTGGTTGGCTCCCGAAGGGGTGGTGCGGGTGGATGGTAAAACCCAACATCTCTATAAGACCGCGCGGATTGGCGTGATCCGACCCGACGGCTTGATTGATCAGGTAGTCGCCTCCGAAGCACCGATCAAACCCGATCCTTTTCTCACCCAATACCCATGGGCCGAGAGCGTGCGCGCACAACTTGAAGCAGCGCAAAGCCAACCAACCCCAACCAGCCAGAGTGCCCCCTAGTTCATTCGGCGAGAAAAATCATGCGTACAAAAAGAAATCGCTTGCTCCTTGTCTGGCTCTTGAGCCTCCTCCTTGCCGCCTGTGGGCCGAACCTGCCAGAAGGCTGCCCCCCTCTTTGTCTCGGGGCCGCGCTGCATAGCCGCGATCTTTCCAATATCGACTTTCAAGGTGCCAACTTGCGCAATGCCGTCTTTGTTCAAGCACAGATGACCGGCGCGAATTTGCGCAATGCCGATCTCAGTGGTGCCGATCTCCGCAATGCTGATTTGGCGAGCGCAGACCTACGTGGGGCGCGTCTGATTGGCGCAGATCTACAAGGGGCCAATCTCAGTAGTGTCCTGTTAGACGAGGCTGATCTCAGCGGCGCAAACTTGACGGGTGCCAGCTTGACGCGCATCGATCTAACGCGGGTTAAACTGACCGCGGCTGTATTGGTCAACGCGACATTGATCGGCTGCGATCTGCGGGGGGCCGATTTGCGCGGGATCAATCTGGGCGGGGCCGATTTGCGCGGGGCAAACCTGAGTTGGGCCTATATGAAAGGCGCGAATCTGTCGGCAGCCAATGCCAATGATCCGGGTGCCGATCTCCGCGGTGCAAACCTAACCGGCGCGATTTTAACCGGTGCTAGCCTCGGTGGTGTGAATTTGCGGGGTGCAATTCTTGATTATGCAGAGCTTTCTGGTGTAACCTTGCGGAATGTCAATTTACGCGGCGCGCTCTTTTATAGTGCGAATCTACGGAATGCCAACCTGCAAGGTGCTTTGTTGGATGGCGCTAACCTTAATCGCGCGAACTTGATCTTGTCCAATCTTGTTGCGGCTTCGCTCAAAGGTGTGGATCTACGTTCGGCAGATCTCCGGCAAAGCACGTTGCTCGGCGAGAACTTAGTTCAAGTAGATTTTACGGGTGCTAAATATAATGCCGCTACTCAATGGCCCAGAGGCTTTGCGCCGCCCAATATTGCTGTCTATGTAGAGCAGTAGAAGAGTACAAACTTCCCTGGGCAAAGCAAAAACATTGCTGCACAGAGCTTAGCCAGTTGGGCCTTCGGCAATCGGGCTGAGCTTTTTTCAAAGATTATGTCAAAACTGAATCGTCGTCACTTTTTGCAATTAACTGCCCAGTGGAGTGCTGGTAGTTTGGCGGCCCTCTGGGGAACCAGTTGTGCCCTTCCGCCTGGCACGCCCGCAACGCCAACCACGGAAACGGTGCAAGCCACCCCAAACGCGCCCGCTGTTGTAACGGCTGCTCCGCGCCGTCTACGGATTGCGCTTGCGGCTTTGCCCAACTCCCTTGACCCGGCTAAGTTTGAAATTATCGAAGCCTATCCCTTTGGCGCGGCTGTCTATGACGCGCTCACCTGGGTTGACGCGGCTTTGGCCGCGCAACCTATGCTGGCTAGCCATTGGGAGGTCAGCGCCGATCAACGCAGTTGGCTCTTTCGGCTGCGCCCAGATGTTACCTTCCATCATGGTACTATTTTGACCGCCGCAGATGTGGTCTACACCTTTAAGCGTTTGCTAGATCCGACCATTAATTCGGTGCTACAGCCGATCCTGCGTTTTGTGGAAAGTGTCGAAGCGGTTGATGACCAAACGGTACACTTTCAACTCACGGCGCCTAATCCCGACCTGCCGTTGCTCTTGGCTGCACCCCAGGCCCGCATCTTGGCCCATGATTACCCCGCCGAGCAGTTGCTTACGCGGCCCTCCGGCACAGGCCCCTTTCTCTTTGAAGAGCTCGTGGTCGGCGAGCGCATAGGCTATGTGCGCAATCCCAACTATTGGGCCGCTCCGGAGATCTACCTTGAGGAATTGCACCATATTGTCATTGCGGACTTTGCCGCGCAAGTGACGGCTTTGCTGCAGGATGAGGTCGATCTGCTCTTAGACGTGCCGAGCACCGCTATCGCGGCCCTGACTGAATATCCCGACACCGTAGTGGCAGAGGTTGCCAGTGGGCGCTACCAGAATTTGGTCATGCGGGTGAATGAACCGATCTTTGCCGATGTGCGTGTGCGTCAAGCGCTGAAAGCGTGTACCGACCGTGCGACCCTCCAGCAGCACATCTTGCAAGGGCGTGGGGAAGTAGGCCATGATCAGCCGGTTGCCGCGCTCAGCCCCTTCTTTGCCGAAGTGCCAGCTACACCCTATGATCCCGAAGCGGCGCGCCGCCTATTAAACGAGGCTGGCTACCCTAATGGGCTCCAATTGCAATTGATTACAGGGGCGGCTGCCGCTGGTATGGTTGAGCTAGCCTATGCCTTCCAAGCAATGGCGCGTCCCGCTGGGATCGAGATCGAGGTCGTCGAGGTCAAAGTGCCAACCGAGATCTATCTGAGCGAATATTGGGGGCGAGTCCCTTTCTATGTCAGCTTTTCCGAGTTCCGCCCCAGCGCCTATGAAACCTTCGCCGTGGCCTACCACTCCTGGTCGCCTTGGAATGAGAGCGGCTGGTCCAGTGCGCAATTGGATCAGCTACTGGATCAGGCGCACAGTGCTACTACCCCAGCGCGCCGCAAAACGCTCTATCAGCAGGCCGAAGCACTGTTAGCCGAAGAAGGGGCGGTCATCATTCCCTACTTCCTGCCGATCTTTTCGGCCAGGCGTAGCAATGTCCAAGGATTCCAACCGCATCCCGCGGGGTGGGTCGATCTACGCGGGGTTCAGCTAGACGCAACCTAGTTAGCTTGCCGCCAGTTGGACGGTGCTAAAGTCGAGCCAGCCCGCTGGGTGTAGCACAAACCCTTGGATATTTTGGCGCAAGGCGATTGCCACGGGTCTAAAGTAGGGCACGATCACAGCCCCTTCCTCTTCGATCAGTTGCTGTGCCTGTTGATAGTAGGCTTTCCGGTTTTCGGCATTCTGTTCCCCCCGCGCCTGATCGATCAGTTCATCTAACTTGGGATTCTTCCATTTACTCTCATTGCTCTTGGCGGTAGAATGGTAGGCCACCATAAAGGTTTCATCGATGCTAGGTCGAAAGCCCCAATTCCCCACATGAAAGGGCGTCTTGCCGCCATAATCGCTCCAATAAACATCCGCAGGCACGCGTACTACTTGAATCGTAATGCCAATCTGTTTAGCCATTTCGCGAAAGGCCAATGCTAGCTCTACCATGCCCGGGCGCGATGTAGAGGTGATCAGATCTAGCTGTAATCCCTTGGCATAGCCCGCTTGGGCCAGGAGCGCTTTGGCTTGCGCCAGATCTTGGCGATGCTCGGGCAATTGGTTCCAGAAGGGGCTGATGGGCGCAACCGGATGGTTATTGCCAACCATGCCGCGCCCTTGCAGAACGGTTTGGCGGAGCGCCGCGTGATCGGCACAGAATTTTAGGGCCTTGCGCACTCGGATATCCGTAAAAGGCGCTTCTGTAGCTTGCATTACAATGGTTTGATAGCTGCCACTTTGGGCTGTAACCACTTGGGTGTTGGGATCGGCTTGCAGCTTCGCAATGTAATCTGTACTCACTTGGGTAATGACATCTACCGTACCGGCTTGTAGCCCTTGGAGCTGTTCCTCATAGCTCTGGTAGAGATATTCGAGCTGGTCAATATAGGGATCGCTGGTTGCCCAATACGCTTTGTTGCGCTCCAGGCGGACGCGGTCGCCGGGAATAAATTCGACAAACTGAAAAGGCCCCGTCCCCGATGGATGCACCGCCATCAGCTGGTCCGGGTACTTTTGCGAGACAATGCTCGCTTGGGGTGAGCCCAACAGGAGCGGTAGCTCTACATTGGGCGTTGCTAGCTGAAAACGAACCGTGTACTCGTCAAGCGCTTCGACCTGTTTGACAAAACGAAGAACGCTGCGGAAGGCCGAGCCCACTTGTGGATCGAGGAGGCGCGTAAAGGTATGGACCACGTCTGCGGACGTGAAGGGCTCGCCGTGATGAAAGAGCACCTCTTCCTCGAGCGTAAAGGTCCATGTCAGCGAATCGGGCGAGATCTTCCAAGACTTTGCCAGAAGCGGTTGGGGCGTCAGTGTCTCATCGACCCAAACCAAGCCATCAAAGATGGCAAAGCCTAGTTGATACTCTTCAATTACTGAGTATAAGGCCGGCTGCATTTGTTTCGGCACGCCAGTAAAGCCAACCCGTATCACGGGGCTTGGCGCCTCACTAGCTTGTTCCTCTTCGGGCGTTGTGGTTGATCCTTGGGTCGTACTCGGCGGTGTGGCTGTCGTGGATGTTGCGTTTGTACTCGTACAACCTTGGGTGAGGAGCAGAGCTGTTGCGCCGCTCGCAAAGCGCTGCAAAAAGCGACGTCGATTCATCATATAGACTTGACTTTTCCTTCAATGCTATACAGAAAGCGAATCAGCCATTGGCATGGCTTTTCTGGATTTTCGCTATTCAGTGGATCGCTAGTATTTGGGATCGTCAGTACTGCACAATAGGTGGGGCCACCCATGCCAAGTCGAAGATGTCGCCTGCGCATGTTTGCTGACGAGCAGATTACCAGTGTTCAGTTTACCATAAGGAAGGCCGCGATGCAATCCTCTATTTGACTCAGATCGATCTATAAATTGGCGAGCAAGGCAAAAAACAGCTGCTTGGCTTTGCTGTTCCCAAAGCGGCAGCCGAAGAAGCGACCCACAGCTTGACTGAGGACGGCGCTACCCTGTGCTAATGTCGCCGCGGCGGCCAAAGAAAATGTAAAGAAAGTGTAAAGAAAGTGTGATGACCTAGTCGTTTGGCTAGTGCGTCATTTGCTCTTCGGCGCGATACTAAATACAGAAGTGGATGATCGACACTCGGTTAGCCGTTAGGCAGCTGGTCGTCCTGACTAGCGAGCTGACAGGCTTCCAAAACCGGTCCGATCTAGCGTGCGTAAGACTTCTGTCCTGTCAAGAGCCGCTTACCACGGTCTTTCTGGGCAAAGAGCGCGGATCGACAAGGTAGACGTCCATCGTGGAGAGATGGCAGTATAGATCAGGAGGTTATCTCATGACAATGCCCTATCGTAAATTGTTGCTCCCCTTGGATGGTTCGCCGCTGGCGGAACATGTGCTTCCCCATTTAGCTTGGTTGGCCGCCCCCGCCGCGACGGAAATTGTGTTAGTGCGTGCTGTGGAAATGGGCTATACGGCTATGGCAGGCAGTGAATATGCTTGGGCCGATATTCTCGCGATTCTCCGCAAGGATGCCGAGGAGTATCTGGCGGCGCAGAAAAGTATGTTGGAGCAGGCTGGCTATCGGGTGAAAACAAAGGCTGTCGAAGGAGACCCTGCACAGGTGATCCTCGAGCTTGCCGAAAGCAGTGGTGCTGACTGCATTGCCATGTGCTCACATGGCCGTTCGGGGTTGGCCCGCTGGGCACTCGGGAGTGTGGCCGAACGAGTGATCCAAGGCACGCAGATCCCTGTCCTGTTGGTGCGCGCTTCGACACCGCCTCGGCACGCCAAGATCCAGACCATTTTACTGCCGCTGGATGGCTCGACAGTCGCGGAACAAGCCGTGCCGGTTGCCCAAGCGCTGGCGCAAGCTAATGATGCACGAGTGCTGCTCTTTCAAGTCATCCAAAAAATGGATGAAAGCACTCAGCAAATCTTCTTTAAAGAGGAAGCCGCGGCCAAGACAATCTTTGCCAAGTGGCGGTTGCACGCCGAGCAGTACTTAGCGAGCCTTGCCCGGCGGCTTGAGGAGGCCGGAGTGGCGAGCGACTATCGGGTTGTCGTGGATAATCCAGACCGCGCGATCTGTGCCATGACCAAAGGCCCGCATGTTGACTTGGTGGTCATGGGCACCCATGGCCGTTCGGGCATCCGCCGTTGGGTCTATGGCAGTGTCGCCAACCAAGTGTTACGCGGTGCCGATTGTCCGCTGCTGTTAGTCCGTACTGGGCCTGCGGCATAACCCAAGGTCTTGTATCCAGTTGGCTTGTGCTCCCCACAACCCTTAACGCAAGAGGCGGTCAGGTTAACTACCCTGACCGCCTCTTGCGTTTTTTCTAGAGGTAGGTGTTGGGCAGTGTTTAGGCCGCGACGCATAAGGGATGATCGGTAAAGGCAAAAGGGCGTCCTTCGGCCAATCCGTAGCCCTGTTCCTGCAAGATCTGGACGACTTCCTGAGGGCTACTGCTCTGCATGAGCGAAATCCGCAGCTTTTTCCCACCGTGCATCTGGCGGGCATACCAGCCTAGATGTTTGCGCATGGGCGAGAAGAAGTATTTCTCATAGTGCTGGTAGGTCTGCTCATAGAGATAGGCATGTTCCACCAGGATAGATGCCAACTGGTGTACCCGCTCTGGATTGGGCAGCGCGTTCTCTTGGGGTGGCTCTGTCTCGCCAAAGAAGAAGGGATTGCCATAGGTGGCGCGGCCAATTAGTACGCCGTTGACACCATAGTCGCGAACGCGCTGCTCGGCTTGGTGGAGCGAAAGGACATCGCCATTGCCCAGCAGCAGAATGCCGCTGCCTTGGGCAATGGCTACCGCTTTCCCGATCTCTTCCCAACTGGCCTCGCCCGCATAGCCCTGCTCCAAGGTGCGCCCATGAATACAAATCGCCACTGGTTCAACATCCAGTAAATAGGGCAACCAGGTGGCAATAATGGGCGTTTCATAGCCGACACGCGTCTTGACGCTGACGGGAACGGTACGGCGTTCTTGGTAGGCTGGTGGCAATTGTTGCTTTTTTGCCAGAATCTGGGCTGCGACGCGTGGCTTGATGTCGGGGCAATGGTGGGCCGTTGCTCCATTGTACCAATCCTGAACCCCTTGTTGTGTCGCCCGGACAATCGCCTGCGCTAGCTTGGGCGTCTTGATCAACCCCGCGCCCGAACCGCCGTTTGCCACCGTCTTCGAAGGGCAGCCCATATTAATATCAATTCCATCGAAGCCTAGCTCGCAGAGCACAATCGCGGCCTGATAGAAGAAATGGGGCGTCTTGCCAAAGATTTGGGCAATAATGGGCCGCTGTGTTTCGTCATAGAGCAGATCGCGGAGCAGCCGCCCGTTGCTCAGACAGAGTCCCTCGGCATTGGTGAACTCGGTATACATGAGCATGGGGCTGCCATACTTCTTCTGCAAATGGCGAAAGGGTTGATCAGTAACCCCGTCCATGGGTGAGAGCGCGATGATCGGTTGTGGGAGCGTCTCCCAAAAGGTTTGTGTTTGCATAATCTGCTATTATACTGAAGGCGAGGAGCTTTTCCGAATTATCTGGTAACCTGGGGCGCGTACCACCTTCCCCGCGGACGCACCCAGCCACCCACCTACCTGAAACCGAGGAACCAATGATTACGACCGAGATGATGCTCGCCGCCCGTAACCTGCGCCTAGCCATGCTCAACGACCCTTACCGTCCGACCTATCATTTTGTCGTGCCTGAGGATTTTGCCCTCCCTGCCGATCCGAATGGCGCGGTCTTTTGGAATGGGCGCTATCATCTAGGCTATATCTACCAAGATCAAGGGGTTCACTACTGGGGCCATGTCTCCAGCTTGGATCTCCTCCATTGGCGTCATCATCCGCCCTGTCTCTTTCCCACGCCCGACAGTCCGGAAGAAGGGATCTTTAGCGGCAACTGTTTTATCAACAAAGCCGGGCAGGCGACCATGCTCTATCACGGGGTCAAGGTAGGTAACTGTATTGCTACCAGCGCAGATCCCCATCTGGACACCTGGCAGAAGCTGCCGAGCAATCCCATTGTGCCGGTGGAGAGCAAAGACAAGTGGCGCGAATCGGCGGTGCTGCCCTATGCGTCGTGGGATCCCCACGGCTGGCTAGAGGGCGATACCTACTACGCCATCTTTGGCGGGGTACGCCCGGCCATCTTCAAGGCGCAGGCGCTGGATCAGTGGCACTATGTCGGCGACCTGTTTGCCCATGGCGTTGAAGGAGTCAGCTTGCGCGAAGATGTTTCTTGTCCCGACTTTTTCCAGTTGGGCGATAAGTGGGTGCTCATGGGGATCAGCCACGAGCTGGGTTGTCGCTATTATGTGGGCGAATGGCGCGATGAACAATTTTATCCAGAACTACATGAGCAGATGAGCTGGGTGGATAACACCTTCTTTGCGCCGGAAAGCATGCTTGATCCAAAGGGGCGGCGGATCCTCTGGGCTTGGGTCTTTGATCAATGGGACGATGCCACACGCGCCGCAAGTGGTTGGTCTGGCGTCTTTAGCCTGCCGCGCGAACTCTGGTTGGGCGACGATAACCGGCTACGTATGCGGCCTGTCGAGGAACTCAAGCAGTTGCGCTACAATGAACGGCGGCATGCCGAACAGATGATCGCGCCTGATACGGTCTACACGCTGCCGGAGATCCAGGGGAATGGGCTTGATATCGAAGTCGTGTTGGAACCTTTGGGGGCAACGCACTGTGGGATCAAGGTCTGCTGTGCTCCCGATGGCAGCGAAGAGACGGTGATCGGCTATGACCGGGTGGCCCAGAAGCTCTTTATCGACACCCAGCGCTCCTCTAGCCAGGGGATGGGGTTGAAAACCATCGAGGCGGGACCTTTCCAGCTTGGTGGCAACGAACTGCTCCGCCTCCGTATTTTGGTCGATAGGTCTGTAGTCGAGGTCTTTGCCAACGACCGGCAGGCTGCCCTGCGCCGGATCTACCCGTCCCAGCCCGCGAGCCAACAGGTCAAACTCTTCAGCAAGGGCGGTGCCACCCGCGTCCACAGCCTGACCGCCTGGGAGATGATGCCCGCCAATCCCTATTGAGTGGCGCGCCCAGTAAGAGGGAAAGGTACCCTTTCCCTCTTACTGGGCGCCTGTGGTCATGCCTCAGCCATGCACCAGGTGGCTTGACCGGCGTTAGCGCAGCTGGTGGTAGGGGGTAGGCGGCAGCGGGCTAAAACATTCAAAGTGTTCAAAGTAGTAGCGCGAACCAGGGTCCGGCTTGACTGCTTCGACGCTCTGGATCACCACTTGTTCAAGCAAGGCTGGTGTGGCATTGACCCGTACATTAAGCAAAAAGTCGAGCTTGGCCGCGGTCGTCGCCTTCCCTTGGAGATCCCAAGTGATCGGGGTATCGGCTTGGGTGATGCTGGCCTTGAATTGGGCTGCGGGCGTGGTGACCATGGTCTTGATGTGGGCAATGGGTGCCTGCTGGTGGGCAAAGGTCTGCGCCAAGGTCGTTAACAGCGCCGTGGCCCAAAGCTGGGGCGAAAAGGGGGTATCGGCACGCACCAACCCCTTGACATTGAGCCACCCCAACGCCGCCTCTGCATCGGCATAACGTGCATAGTCGATGACCAGCGCGTCTGGGTTACGACTGACTTGGCCCAAAATAATATCCACCCATGTATCGACCCCTTCCCCGCTGTGGGCAGAGATGGGCAAGAGGGTCGCGCCGTCTTTGCGCGCTTGCACGCTGGTGAGATGGGTTGCGCGTGCGGCAGGGCCGAGTTGATCCGCTTTGCTCAGCAGAAGCACCTCGGCTTCGGCTAGTTGTTGTTGATAGAGATAATGGACATCTGGCGGAAAAGCAGCCAGATCGCGTGTGCCATCCAAGAGCACGGTCAGTGGGGCGAGCTGAAATTGCTCACCATGGAACTGGATCAGCGGACGCAGCACTGTGGCGACCAGATCAGTGCAACTGCCCACCGGTTCGGCCAGCACAATATCGGGAGCTGCCACCGCGCGCAGCCGTTCTAACCCCGCCAGCAGATCGGGAAAACGACAGCAGAAACAGCCACCGGCTACTTCTGTGACGGGAATTTCGGCCAGATTCCCCAAGGCCGTATCCACTAAATCCTCCCCCTGGTCGTTGGTAATCAGGCCAACCCGATAACCACGGGCGGCAAGTTTTTTAGCCGCACTGAGTAATAAGGTTGTCTTCCCCGCTCCCAGAAAACCGCCTGTAATGACAAGTCGAGTGCGCATGGGTCTCCTTTCCCTTACCACCGTTTGTAGAGCTGAACTTGGGGCTGGAAGACTACCCCCTCATCAATGGGGAAGAGTGGCCGTTTGCAGCGGGTGTGGCCCAAATAAGCAAGATTCGCGCTGGTCGAACCCGGCGCATCGACGTTGAGCATGGCCGCGGCCCAGTCGGCAAACATGTGGCGCTGGCAGTGGGGTGATTTCACGACCACTGCATCAAAGCGCTGGGGCTCTTGACCATGGGCATAGAAGAGCGAACGATCATAGAGGCTGACGGCACGGCTGGTGGTCACCACCACATGCTTGCCCACTTGGAGAACCGCGGTATTGCCCGCGAACCAGGTGGTACCATGCGATTCATTGATAAAGCGGCCATCTGAGAGAAGGCGGACGTGGGCTTCCACGGGGAGCGGCGTAAAGCGTCCGCGGTCGAGTTGCCCACCCAACGTGACGTTGATCGTGCTGCCAATCCCAGCTTGCATTGCTACTTCGACGGCCTGGGGATCGACAATCGGCAAGAGCGCGCTCCCCGTGTAGCCCGTCTCAACCAAGGCGCGCAAAATGGCATTGCTATCGCCGGATGCACCTGAACTTGTGGCATCCGCGGCATCGACAAAGACAGCCGTACCTTTGCCCACTAGCGATTGGGCTGTAGTCACCGCTTCTGCTAGGGAGATGAGGGGCTGATAGAGATATTCGCGCTCGGCCCAAAAACCATTAGCAAGCTTTTCCACTTCGGCGACGGCCCAGCTTTCCTCGCCATTCGCCACGACAAAGGCATTCGTCGCTAGCGCTAATACATCCGTAAAAGGATTGCCAATCAAGATGCCCGCGGACAGCCCTTTGGCACTCGTCTCCAATGCCTGCGCTTGGCGGATCAGCGCCCCATAACGTCCGGTGGCGGTGATCAATTCGGGTCCGCGCACCAAGGCGGGAATGTAGATGCGCGCCGTTACTGGCTTGGCCTCACCATCGAGAATGCGCAACAGGAGCCGCGCTGCACGCACACCTGTTTCATAAAAATCGACATGGGGATAGGTGTGATAGGCGACAATGGCATCGCTGTGGGTCAACATGCGGTCGGTGAGTACACCATGCAAATCCAGCGAGACCACAATCGGCATTGCCTCGCCGACAATCTGGCGGACTCCGGCCAATAAGTACCCTTCGGGATCATCCTCGCCTTCCGCACCCATGGCACCGTGGAGTGACAAGTAGATGCCATCCACCGCGCCATCGACGGCCTGGTAGGCCGTACTGACTGCCTCTAAAAATTCACGGGCAAGCCGGGCAAAGCTCGCCGCCTGGAGTGTCCCCCCCGACGTAATCGAGCGCGCACTATAGGTGGGCAGGATTTCCAGATCGGGCCGCTCGGCAAAGACGCGCAACGCTCCCCCCAACTCCACCCGGCTGTTCCGATGAAAATCGAGCAGCGTTTGGCCCACGGAAATATCATAATCTGCATAGCTGCTCAACACTGGATTAAAGGTCGAAACCTCTTGTTTGCACTCCCCAACCAGAATTCGCATAAATACCTTTCTTCACTGTACTCGTTGATTGCGGCTTGTATCATGGCTATTATAGCAAAGGCCCATCATCCTGACGAACCGTTTTTACGCAGCCACAGGAGCTTGCTGGCGGCAAACCGACAGCGCTTGGCAACCCATGATTTTTTGCTGGGCCAATCAGTCTGGGCGTAATCAGTTTGTTAATTTACAATTTCGTTGGGTGTTTAAGGGGCCGCCCGGTGGGTTCAGCTAGCCCGTCCGTTCACGGCGGGGCGGGTTTTAAAAACTAACGAATGAACCATCCTCCGAAAGTAGCCGAATATGCCCTATTGTCAACTTTCTTATCATCTGGTCTGGTCCACCAAACAGCGCGAACCACGCATTACCCCAGAGATAGAGCCAGTGATTTACAACTTGCTACACACCAAAGCCGTTGGCTTAGAAGGCATTGTCTTTGCCCTAAACGGCAGCGCGGATCATGTTCACATGGTTGTTGCCATTCCTCCTAAAATTGCAGTCGCTACCTGTATCGGTCAGATCAAAGGGGTGACATCGGCTAAATTTAACCAAAGTTATCCGTCAGAAACGCCTTTCTACGGGCAGGAAATGATACTGCTTGGCGAGGAACAGAATTTCATTGCGTAGCCGGATGAGAATGGGGTATCCCGCACAGAGGGGGTAATTGTAGCACCATGCCACAATTACCCTCTCCTTGCTCCCGACACGGTTGATTAACTTTTTTGATAAACCGCCCTGCCCAGCAGGCCCTTAACGCCACCGGGCTACCGAAAGACGCAGACTCAAGCCCGCTTCAGCGGGCGTTGCTTTTCCTAGCACCGTCCCTTTAGGGCAGTGCGCGCACCCAATATCAAAAAACTTAATCAACACTGCACTTCCTCCGGTTGGTGACTCCGGTTGGTGACTCCGGTTGGTGACTCCGGTTGATGACCCAACCCGCCGATCATTCGCTTGCCGTCACTTGAAGACTTTGACCGGCGGCCAAATGGACGGGCGTATTGAAGACAAAGCTGCCCTCGCTAGCGCTGGCCGCGACCGGATGACCAGCCGCGGTGACGGTGGCACTACCGGTGAGGAAGGGGAGCTTGACCTGGCGTAGATCTAATGCCCCAGCCAACACCCGTACTTCGCCGCCAGTCGGTGTCTGGACAAATTCACCCCAACCCGAATCGAGCGACCAGAAACAGCGGAAGTGGCCGTCGTTGGTGCGCACCGGGTTGAAGCCGAGCAGGCCGTTGACCATATCGAATTGGAAGCCAGAGAAGGCATTGAGGAGAGCATAAGACGCCATGCTACGGGCATAGTTGCTGCCACATTCAAACTCATTCCACGGATTACGCCGCTCGCCGTCGTAGCGTTTGCGCACCGCCTCAATACAGGTCATCCCTTCGTCAACCAACCCAACCATAATCATGTGAATGGCTGCTGAGTATTCAAAGCCATTCATCGTCTCTTGGGAATAAGGGGCCGGGATCAATGGCTTTTGGGCACCTTCGGGCCAGGCACAGATGACCAACCCACCTTCGTCGTTGAGGCAGTAGATGCGGCAGGGGTTATAGACGCGGCCCATTTCAGGAATGAAATTATATTTATAGATAGCGGCGCTCGCACGTTTCACTTGGGCTGGATCGTAGAGATCGCCCAGCCCATAGAGATCGGCGTGCCACTGGGGCAGGATCTGGTCGATGCTGCTCCCTTCGGCGATCTGGTATTTGATCTCGCTGTGTTCATCATTCCAATAGGCGGCCAAGGCCGAGGTCCCCATGAGCGAATCATCCGCACCTTCATAGGCTTCCACAATGCTCCGGTCTTTGAGATCAATGCGTTGGAGATAATATTCCCCGTTGAAGAGATGTTCGTCGGTCCACGCTTTGCCCTGCGCAAAGATCGCCTGATATTCGGCGGCAGTATCAGCTTCGCCCAGGTGCGCGGCCATTTCGGCGGCAGCTTTCAGCGCGCCCAGATAGAAGCCCGTGAGCCAGGAGTTGGGGCCAAAGAGTTCCATGTCGAGCGTATGGTGTTGGCGACCCCACAGGACGCCCGTCTTTTCAGGGTCCCAGCGGTCGATATTCTCGGGGCTCCAGGCAAATTCCAACGACTTTTTCACTGCCGGCCAGATCGAACGCAGCCAGTCGTCATCCCCGCTGATCTTCCAATCACGGTAGCTCTTCATCACCCCACCAAATTGACCATCACAGCAGGCGCGGAAATCCCACGGTTCCGCGCCGAGTGGCAATTGGATACGGAAAGGCATGGAGCCGTTCGGCAGCAAGTTATAGCGATAATCGGCGGTGCGCATAGAGCGTTCTAGGCTGGGGAAGAGGAAAGGTAGCGCCTGTTGATAGTTCCACACATGGGTACAACTCCCTTCGCAGCAGCCTTCATTGGTATGCAACCCTTCCCAGCCGTAGAAGGTGCCATCTTCCAGCCGTAGGGCCGTCGGTGATTTGAGAATGGAGATGTTGGCCGATACTGCATCCAGCGCAGCAGGCGGCAAAGCGGACGCAAAGAGCGTATCTTTGAACAACTTGGTGGCCGTATAGAGGCGATCCCAATGGGTCAAGGCATAGTGGGCACTGGCCTTAGAGTCGGGCCAGAGGGTCGCATAGTAATTCTGCCAGGTTGGCTTGGATGGGTCTGGTTTCCAATAGTTTTCACAGGTGGGGAAGCTCCAACTGATGACAAAGCGTACCCGCCGCGTTGCGCCTGCTGCGACAGGAATGTGGACCGCCAAGAGCCCTTCGTTGCGATCCTTGGCTTTGTCTGGCGCATAAACACGGTTCTTAAAGCCCCCCGGTTTGCGCAGATCATCCCAGTAGACCTCCAGATTGTCAAACCAGGCCCCACGGAACCAATACTGTTGCCAGCTGACTTCCACATCATCGGCTAGGCTAGCGTCAGTCGCCAAGGTCAGGTTGCCATAGCTGACGGCATCACGCGCCACACCATCCGATTGGAGATGGAGCAATTGACCCCATGCCGTCCTCTCGACCGTATTGAGATTATTGGCTGGCAAGGGATTGGTCAGGACCCCCACAACCGTATAGGTGAGTGCTTCCGCGGTTGTGTTGGTGATGCTGATCTCAAAAAAGGCGGCAGGAATCCCCGAGTCGTCGGGATTGAGCGGGATTAGGGGGTTAAAGGCTTGCATCTGCACTTGGCCGGGGAAGCTCTCATCGTGATAGGTCAACTCGGCCAGGGGATATTCCCCGCGAAAATCGACCTGTTGAAAGTGCGGAAGCCCGGTTAGATATTCACGCCGCGGTCCCCACCCAAAAGAGCTAAAGCGGTTGCCATTTAATTCTCCTTGGTACGGCGCGGGCAGATCCCCTTGGAGAATGCGGGCGTCAAGCAACGTTGTACCCTTCTCGGCCTTGATGGCAAAGTGGGAAAAGCCGTTGACGCTCCCCTTGTTGGGGCGGTTAAAAATTTCCCAATCAATGAGGCGGCCATTGCCAGCGAGCCCAATGCTGCCCGTGCCAATTCCCCCCAAGGGGAAGCTGATCTGGCTGGTTTTGGCGCCACGGTAGAGAAAGTAATCCATAGTGGTTCCTTAACTAGGTATAAATGATGAATTCATCGTAGGAGTAGCCGAAAACATGATGTGTGATCACGTGTGCAACACGTATCACGTTTCATGCATCACCAACTCCGCATTGCTGATCACGAACATCCCAAAGAGCGTTGGCAGCAGAAAGAGCAAACCGACGCTGAAAAAAGCCACGGCAAAGCTAAAGAGAATCGCCATGCCTAATAATCCCAAGGTGTGGAAGGGATGGCGGCTGGCCAAGATCAACGCATTGCGCAAAAGGCCCCGCACGCCCTCGTCGGTATAGAGCAAGAGCGGAAAGGCATAGAGCAGCAGCGCGCCCATGACCGCCATGCCTAAAAAATCGGCAGCCAGCCCCACCCAAACCACGAGCGGCACCGCTTCTTGGGCGACTTGGGGCAAGGTGATCAGGGTTGCCAACAGGGGAAAAGCGCCCAATCCACCCAGCATGACGCTGCGGCGTCCGTAGGTGCGCAGCGCCCGCCCAAAGGTGCTGAATTTGACCACGCGCTGCTGCAAGAGCTGTTGTTGGTAGGCGAGGAGGGCCGTCCATGCTGGGGCAATGGTCAACACGGCCACGACCACGGTGGGCGCGAGCCAGCCGCTGGCAAAGAGCAAAAAAGCGGGAGCACAGCAGAGGCTAAAGAGCAGCCCCACGCCAATCAACTGGGGCAGATTCTCCCAGCTTGTCCGCGCCACCAAGACAACATAGGTGTCGCTACTGAGCCCCTCTTGCTCCTTCACCAGCCGCCTACCCTTTCATCCCTGTGATGGCGGCGCCCTGGACAATCCACCGTTGGGCCACCAAAAAGACGACAAGAATCGGAAAGACCGAGATCATAATACCGGCCAAGACTTCGGATTGATTGCCCGTCCCCATGTAACCTTGCAAGGTCGCAATGGCGATGGGAAAGGTGTAATTCTCCCAGCTGCGCAAGAAAAGCAGCGGGCCGACAAAATTATTCCACGCGCCGAGAAAGGTAAAGATGCCAAGCGCCGAGAGGGCTGGCCCAGTCAAGGGCAACAGAATCTGCCAGTAGATCCGGATGTACCCTGCGCCGTCGATCTTTGCCGCGTCGATCAGCTCTTGGGGGAGTGACATAAAGTGTTGGCGCAGCAAAAAGACCCCAAACGCGCTGGTGATGCCGGGCAAGATCAGTGCCCAATGGGAATCCATGAGGTTGAGCTGCCGGATAAGAATGAACGAGGGGATCAGGGTTACGGTACCGGGTACCATCAGGGAGGCCAAAAAGAGGCCAAAGAGAAAATCTCGGCCACGGAAGCGCAAGCGGCCAAAAGCAAAGCCAGCCATCGAACAGGTGATGAGTTGCGCGCCAGTGACCAAAAGCGCAATCTTGAGGCTGTTCCAAAAGAAGCGCAGAAATTCAATATTGGGTGAATTGATCACCGTGAGATAATTCTCCCAATGAAAGGCTGTCGGCCAGAAATCGGGCGGCAGCGCAAAGGAGTTCTTGGGATCGCGCAGCGAGGTTGCAAACATCCAACTAATCGGCGCTAGCTCCAGAAGCGCCACGCTGATCAGCACGAGCCAGAGCAGAATTTCGCCCAAATAGAACAAGGGGGAACGTTGTTCACGGATCGATTTGCTGCTTGGTTTACGGGGCGTCAGCAAGGGTTGATTCGCAGTGGTTGCCATGATCGTTCCTTTACTCGTAATGTACCCAGCGCCGCGCCCCATAGAATTGGCCGAGCGTCAAGAGGATTAAAACCCCAAAGAGGGTGAGCGAAACCGCCGATGCATAGCCCATCTCAAAGCCCTTGAAGGCCTTTTCATAGATGTACATAGCGATGACGCGCGAGGCATCACCTGGCCCGCCGTTGGTGAGCACCCAGACATTATCGAAGATTTGGAAGGCACCAATCAAGGAGATGACAATGGCAAAAAAGGCCGTGGGCGAAATTAGCGGGAGGGTAATATGGCGGAACTGCTGAAAACGTCCGGCCCCATCGATCGCGGCGGCCTCATAGTAGCTCTGGGAGATGCCCTGGAGACCCGCCAAATAGATGACCATCAGATAGCCACAGCTTTTCCACACATCGTAGAGCATGGCCGAAACCAGAGCCCATGTCGAGCTGCTCAACCACGGCACCGGGTCAATGCCAATCTGCCCCAACATGTAATTGACCACCCCGCGATCCTGCGTTAACAAGAAACGCCAAACCACGGCCAGCGAGGCGGTCGTGGTCAATACGGGAAAGAAGATCGAGGTACGCAAGAAATAGCGGAGGAACCACGGCATGGAGCGATTAACCCCCACGGCCAAGAGCAAGCCCACCACATTGTTGAGAAAGGTCACCCCGACCACAAGGCGTACGGTGTTCCAGTAGATGGTGAACATGCGTTTATCGCTAAAGAGCCGCGTAATATTTTCCCAGCCAGCCCAAGTTGGCGGCGTCAACAGATCATAGTTGAGGAAGACCAATACCAATGATGCCACAATCGGGAGCGCGGTAAAGGTCAACAAGCCAAGCAGGGCTGGTGTTGCAAACAAGTAACCAGCAATTGTTTCCTGCCGGACTAAGGCACCTGTCCGGCGCGCAGAAGCACGCGCCGTTTCCGTCCACTTGCTACCGGTCACTGCACTTGTGTTCATGAAGCAATCCTTCTACTTGTGTCCCGCGCCGCCGCGCCGGACACCTTGTGGCTCCCTAGGTGAGCAACATACAGGGCGTTGCCCACCTGGGCGCATAACGACGGTTAGCCTTGTTGCAGCTTGTCCATCTCGGGTTGTAACTCGTCGTGGGCTGCTTGGAGCGCCTCTTCCACACTCTTTTCGCCATTCCAAATGGTGGCGTAATGGCGATTCAGGATCGGTTCAATCAGATTAAAGTTGGTTGGCGAAGGAACGGTGGCGGCAACGTCCAGCGATTCGTAGAAGAGCGCCGTATTGCTGGGGCCATACTCGGCAAATTCGGGCATTTCGGCAACCGAGCGCAGCGCCGGGATATTGCCACCTAGTTTCACCATATCCAGTGCCGCATCCGTGTCCGAGAGCAGCTTGACCACTTCCCAGGCTTGTTGCGGATTCTTGCTAGAGCTGGAAACGCCCCAGCCATCGGTCCCAGCCACGGTCTTCAGCGGGCCGCTCTGGTGGGGCTGATATTGGAGATCATAGGTTTCAAATTGGGCTTCTAGCGAGCCACTAATGCACCAGCGGCCACAGGTGCGCATGACCAAATTCCCGGCATGGAATTGGGCCCCTTCATCCCAACCCGCGGGGTTGGGCGCGACCTTGTGCTTCAAAATGAGATCGGCTAAGAATTGGACTGTTTCAGCGACTTTGGGATCGAGGAGGTTGGACGCCGACCAATCGGCGGTTAGGGGGGAGGTATCGTTGTTGAAGAACCAAGAACACATCCCAAACATGCCCGAGCCCCAGAAGGAGTAGGCATAGCGGTCATCGGCCCCGCCGGTCACGTTGGCTACTTTGGTGCAAACGTCGAGGAAGTCATCCCAGGTCCAATCGGTGCCGGGGGCTTCTAGGCCAGCTTCCTCCAAGATGGCCGTGTTGTAATACATGACCATATTATTCCAAGAGAAGGGGTATTCCATCTGTTTGCCATCGACCTGGAGCATTTGGCGCAGGGTGATATGGACATCCTTTTCTAGCGTCTCCGCAGCGGTGGGATCGGCAGCCAGGAATTCATCCAGCGGTACGAGCACATTTTTGGCCGAGAGCAGGCCCAACCCTTCAATGGCAATCATAATGACATCAATCTGTTCACCACCAGCAATGCGGGTTAGCAGGGTGTCGGAATAGCCATCCCAACCGCCATTGCCCCAGCCATTGGCGTTGACTTTCAGGGCAATGTTGGCGAGCTTGTCTTGCGCGCGGGTGAGGGCATTGTCAAAGGTATTGACGGGCATCGAGGTAGTGGCGATGATTTCCACTACTTCTTGGGACGGCGCACTGGCACCGCTACTCCCGCTCGATGGGGTGGACGCGGCGGGCGCACAGGCTGCCAACATGGCTCCTGTGGCGGTCATGGCAGTCATGCGGAGTAGCGTACGGCGGCTTACGGTCGGTTGTGCTTGGCACATGATTCGTTCCTCCTTGATGAACGAGTTGAAAGAAGAAAAGACCTATGGCAGATGGCTCAGCGGTTGGCAGGGTGAGGGTGGTTTGCTCGGGGGAGCAGGGAGTGGCTCACACGGCTGGCGATGAGCGATGATGGGTATAGGGCATGGTTGAACCACGGGCGACCAACTGGGTATGCAGACAGGTTCGTACGGGTGGGAGCGTTGGGTCGGCGATGCGCGCCACCAAGCGTTGCATTGCTAAGCTGCCCATTTGGCGTTTCGGGAGATGGACGGTCGTTAAAGGCGGTGTGGTATGTTCGGCGCGCACTTCGTTATCAAAGCCGATGAGCGAGATATCGTCGGGAATCCGCAACCCGGCTTCGCGAATGGCTTCCATCGCGCCAAAGGCTGTCTTATCACTAATGGCAAAGACGGCGGTCGGTGGTTGGGGCAGCGCCAACAGGGCTTGCATTTCACGATAGCCTTTGAGTGGTTGTCCACTGGATTGCGGCGCGGCCCGATAGGCCGCCGGAATGGTCAAGCCACCATCATGGGCTGCACGTAACGCTCCCCACAGGCGATCGGTCAGCGTTTTGTATTTGGCTGGCCCTTCCAAAATGCCAATCCGTTGGTGGCCGAGGGTCATCAAATGTTGCATTGCTTGATAGCCGCCCCATTCATTGTCGGGCACAATGGCATCAATGGCCGCGCCGACTACATAGTTGTCTAGCAACACTAAGGGAATCCCCACATCCGCCAAACGTACTGCAACGGCATCATTGAGCGGGGAGCCGCCTAAAATGAGCACACCGCTCACATGTTCATCGGCGATGATTTGGGGAATGCCATCCTTTTCGATCACCGACAGCACCATGTTATAGCCAAGCTGTTTGGCTTCCGTTTCAATGGTATTGAGGATCGCCCCGTAGAGCGTTTCGGGAAAGGCCGAGAGCGACATTTCTTCGAGCAGGAGACCAAACAAATGACTTCCCCGGCGGCTTTCGCTCCGGCGACCATTCGGTTGGCGTGGAATGTACCCAAGCTGTGCAATCGCCGCGGCAATGCGTTGGGCCGTTTCTGGGCTGACGCCGCTCCTGCCCTGTGTGTAGAGCGATACCGTGGAGATCGAAACGCCCGCTGCCGTGGCGACATCACGAATCGTCACCCGCGCTGAAATGGACTTGTCGGTCAAAACATCCTCAATATTTATCTCAGTTGAACGGAAGGTAATGGGAAAGTGGAAGTAAGACTACAACAAAGAACATTAGTTGTCAAATTTTAGCAATTATTTGATCAAACAATTGCTTGTTGTGTTCATGATTTTCATCGAACAAATCTGATTTGTTCGATGAAAATCATCGTATTGATGAAAGCGGCTAGCGTTTCTAGCGAGCGTAAATATCACCGGAAGGGGCATGAAGGGGCAAAGATTGGAGAAAGCCCCGTAGCGCGCTGGTGGTGCCCAATCAGTACTTTGCCACCGGTGTTGTTGCATTGTCGTTAATGAAGCGTTGGACGGTCAATCATTGCGTATTTTTACTGGCTTGCCACCGTGGGCAACCGACTCATCAATCGCAAAGCAGATCGCCATTGATTTGTAACTATCAAAGATCGAAGCGTGCGATTCAACATTTTGTTCGATACAATCGATAAAATGTTCGATCTCTGCTTGGAAGGGGTGATGGGTCACATCGCCACTGTTGGGCGTAATTGTGGGAAAGGTCCAGTACTCATGTGCGCCGGGGTACTTGGTCGAAGAATAGACTTCGTTGTTCTGGATCGAACCGTTGGTGCCAAAGAGGCGACAGTTAAAGCGATAGGGGCTGTCGCCATCCAAAAGCGCGGATAATTTGCCCACCGCGCCATTGGCAAATTTCAGCGCGGCTACGACCACGGGCTCAAATTCAAAGAGCTTCACCCGTTTGGCCGCGGCCCCAAAGGCACTCACTTCTTCCACTTCGCCGCCTAAATAACGCAGCATATCCACGGCATGGCAGCCACCGCTCAAAAAGGCGCTACCCACTACATCTTTGCGCAGATAGGGGCTGCCCGGGCGGGCGCGCCGTGCCGGATGCCAATAGTCGGCCTCGCCATAGAGCAACTCGCCCAAACCGCCCTCCTTGATCAACTGACGCACCGTCACAAACTGGGGATTCCAGCGCAACACAAAGCTGGTGACCGTTTTTACACCAGCCTTGGCAACCGCTTCCCGAATCTGGGCAGTCTGCTCACGTTGAATACCTACCGGCTTTTCGATCACCAAGTGCCGACCGGTTGTCGCGGCCCGCACACAATGTTCCGCCCGCACATCGGGGTGGGTACAAGAGACGACAACCTGAATCCGATCGTCCGCAAAAAATTGATCCAGGCTTTCGTATTCAGTGCCCGCAACGCCGTGGCGCTGTAAAAGGGCCGTGGCCTTACCTGGAGTGCGATTATAGATGCCGATCACTTCGGTCAACGGATGATCGCGAAAGACTTTGACATATTCTCCGGCCACCCAGCCTGCGCCGAGCAAACCTATTCCATATTTTGCAGTCATTGCCAACTCCTCCCTGCTCTATTCACCGATGGTAGCCCGCTTAGAAGTTACACAGTTGATCAGCGTGACCAGAGACCTGACAGGTTTAACAAACCTGTCAGGTCTGGCCCCAGTGTGTAACTTCTACACTGTATTAAAACTATTCACGGATGAAGCGCGTCCGTACGGTGTAGACACTATCCCCACTGAGGATCGCGCCGCGGCCAAAGAGGCGACCCTGTTGCCAGTTGGAAAGACCCAACTCTGGTTTATGGAGGGCAAACTGACCATCGACCCAGCGGGTATAATCATTGCTCACAAAGGGGGCATTGAGGGTCTCATAGAACTCCTGATGTTCCGCCTCATCGTGGCTGATCAGCGCGCCGATAAACTGCGGGCTATAGTGATTAAAGAGCGCAACGGCTTCGGCGATGGTTTCGACAATGACCAAGGTCACTTCGGGGCTTTCTTCCCATTCCCATTCGTGGCCCAATGCATGCTGGGGGAGTAGCTCCGCTTGGGGCTCGTCAGAATCCCCTTCGGCGCGCCGAATCGCCACGATCTTGTGAAAGAGCTCGGCTGGCACCGCTGGGGCGCTCTCCTCGACGACATGGAGCTTAAAGGCTTGGTTGCGCCGTTTACCGGCTTCGGCCAAGCTCGCCAAGAAGACGGGTACCAAGCGCTCGACTTCGGATGCTACAATACAGCAGGTATTCAGGGTATTACAAACTTTGCGATCGAGCGAGTGAATCACGGCGCGGCCAAAGGTGGTGGCATCCGCCGAAGCCGCAGCCACCAACCAAGCCCCGCCCGTGCCATGCAGGCTCACGGGGACGCCCACGCTCCGCGCCAAGGCCCCGAGGGTTGCTACGGCTGGCCCAGAGCCGCGCGCAACCGCCAATGCCAGCCGCTCGTCCGAAAAGAGCGCCCAGCCCGCTGCATGCGCCGCGCTTTCGATCAGCGTGACCGCCCCCACCGGCAAGCCAGCCGCGGCAAGGGCTGGCGCAACGGCCAACTGCATAATCGCTTTGGCCGTGCGCAAGGCATCGCTGCCAATCCGAAAGACCACCGTATTGCCGCCCCGCAAAACGCCACAAGCATCGGCCAGCACATTGGGGCGTCCTTCAAAGATAAAGGCCACCACGCCCAGCGCTGCCCCCACTAATTCGACCCGAAAATCGGTCTGCTGAACCGTTTCCAAGATCTGCCCGCGCCGTGTGGGCGCGTGGATCCAGCCGCGTAGACCGTCGATCATCCCTTGGCGCAATTTCTCGGTCGCTACCAGCCGCGTGGTCGAGCGCCCGCGTGCCCGCGCATCGTCGACATCTTGGGCATTGACCGCCGCGATTTGAGCCCAGCACTGGTCATCTTCTAATGTGGCGGCAAAGTGCTCATAAAAGGTGGTAATTTGGGCATCGCTCACGCCACCCATGGCCTGGAAAGCGGCGACACCGCGCGTGACCGCGGCGTAGGCTAATTGCTTTTCGGCTGCGGGAATACGCAGCAGCTCACCGCTGTGCGGCACCACGGCCAGTCGATCGCCGGGTTGGAAACGCGCGGCCAATTCTGCCGAAACACGAACCACCTGACCATCCGGAGTGAGAATGGGCATGCCAGCTTCGATTTGTTCGAGCGTTTGTGTTTGATTCATGATCGATTCCTCATCATCGATATCCATAGGATAGTGAGGCAGTGAGCGACCTACTGACTTCCTGTCTCACTGTCCTACTACGCCTGTTCCGGACTAGGTTGTGCGCGCCGGAAAGAGATGGTAGGGTTGGCAATGGTGTTCCCAATCGGGCGGGATGGCTTCAGCTCCAACATAGCGATCGGCGCGGACATGACGCATTTGGACTGCGCCACGCGCATGGAGGCCAAAGCACCCCTCGCCATAGGTACGTTCATGGCGCACCAAGAGCAGTGTCTCATCGACATAGACATCGAAAAACTCGCCTTGGACGACCACCTTCAGTTGGTGCCAACGGCCCGGCGTCAGGGCTACGGGCCGTTCTTGGAGTAGCGTCGCTGGCTCGGCTGGGAAAAGGCGCTCTAGGCGAACAACGCCACGGCTGCCATCTAGGCTAATGCAATAGCCAGCCATGGCCGACGGGTTGGCACGCACGAGCAAGGAAGCGACACTATCCGCCTCTAGCTTGATTTCTGCCGCGAGGGCTAGATCGCGGCCCCACCGTGTGTGGAGCCAATAGGCGTCGGTCGCTGCCCCGGGCGCGTGGATTTGGCCTAGAGCATCGCTGGTCCATGCCCCACCGTGACTAACCCAGTCCACCAGTGCTTCGCGGTCGCTATCGAACAGTGATTGCCGCGTCACATTCTCTGGCACATGTTCGCGGACACGGACAGTGCCATCGGCCAGCCACTCGATCCGTTTGGGATCACTCAGGATCGATGCCCCCCAAATGCCGTGGATCTCCTCCTGGATGATGTATAGCATATAGGTCGTGCCATCAAAAGTGGGATGTTCACTGGCACAGGTCCATTCGGTCAGCAATTCATGATTGGCCGGTTTGCGCCACCCACCCGTCGGCTCATCGGCAACGAGGTAGACAATATCAAAGTGGGCAAAGGCGGTTGGTGAAAAACCTTTGCTTTTAGGCCCACCTTTGGCGCTATAAAAGAGATAGTAACGCCCGTCGTGTTCCACCAGATAGGCCGATTCTAATCGATTGTAGGAGCGGTCTTCCTCAATATAGGTTGGTCCTCGATCTTCCCAATGGATCAGGTCGGTCGATTGCGCCAAGGCTAGACAAGCGCGGCCATCCGCCATGGTCGCCGTGTAATAGAGGAGATAGCGCTGGCGGGGTTGATCGGCAAAGACCATGGCATCGCGCCCGGCCACATCGCGCCCGATCTGCTGATCCGACCAGGGGCCAGGAACGACCACCGGATTCTGGGAATGCTTTTCCCAGTGAAAGAGATCGGTGGAGGTGGCGAGGCCAATGGCTTGATTGTTATTCGTATCGCTGCCCGTATAATAACAGTAATAGAGCCCATCGACTTCGATAATATCAGGAGCCCAGTTGCCACATTCGTCCCACGCGCCCAAGGGGCCAGCTGGCAAGACGGGTGCGTGGGGCGTCCACGTGCGTAGGTCGGTCGAGGTTGCATGGCCTAGATCCAGCTCCTTATATCCGACTGGCCACGTCCACCGTTCCCCGCGGATATGAAAAAGATGATAGCATCCATCCCGTTGGACAAGACAAAAATCAGTCACATATTCGCCTGGGTGATGATACATGGGCCATTTCCTTGTCAGCCTAAGATTTTCTTGTCAGCCTAAGTAAGTGTAACCACATCTGGCAGCGCTCTATTGTAACACAGGTACGGGTGCAACCGCCGCATTGGGGAATAGACGGGGTATTTTCGTTTCAAGCAAAAAATACCCGCGGTCATGCTGTCCATAGCAGGAAAAAAAATTTGCCCTGCACTAGGGTTAGGGTTATGATAAGGAGTGGCCTGATATGTCGCTCCACGGCAGTATGGCGAGTGCCAATCGTCTGTGCTACTCAGGATCTGCCTCGCATGCTTGGCAAAGTACGATAAGCTAGCCAACCCATTCTGCTAATGACGTGCTGATGCGGCAGTGCGCAACTCACCTAGGCTCGCGGTGTTCAACTAGCTATAACGTCGGTAGCTAGGAATGATGCCGCTAGGATCACGGGTGGGAAACCCAAACGGGCTGGGTAACGGCGTAACTTCGATGAGGTAATCAAGCGGAATGACATCTCTTGAAAAAGCGGTAACCATGAATCGACTGGAAGTGCGGCCTTTGGTCTGGTCGCTCGTACTCATGCTCTACCTGAGTGCCTTTATCCCTAGTGTGACACTGGCCTTGGTGTTGACGGCCTTTATTAGCTTCCAGGCGCTGAAAGAATTTTATAGTATGATGCCCCTACGGCGGGCCGAGCGCTATCTCGTCTTTTTCGGCTATCTCTCGATTCCCCTCCAATGGATCTGGGTCGGGACGCAATCGTATGCATTGGCCTTGGTCTTCATTCCTTGTCTGATCTTTGTGCTGGCGGCTTGGCTTCTCAGCCATTATGAAACAAACGCACAGGCCCTCAACAGTACGTTGAAAATAGGGTGGGGGCTCTTTACCCTGGTGCTGGGTTTTAGCCATGTGGGGCTGTTGCTCATGCGGCAAGTCGCGGCGAATGCGTTGAGTGAGTTCGACAGCAGTGGCGCGCAAGGGAACCTGCTGCTCTATCTGCTCCTGATTGTCCATAGCCAGACCATGATGCAAGCGATCCTCATGCGGCTGCGGGTCAATGAGTGGTCGCGCCTACTCTTCAAGCCGTCGCTGACGGGGTTGGCGGGCTGGCTCAGCGTACTCGGTGCTGCCTCGGTGGCTTGGGGGCTAGGCCCTTGGCTGTTGACGATCACGCCTGGGCAAGCAACCATTTCCGGCCTTTTGATTGGTGTGGGTGCCTATTTAGCCAGTGTGACCCTGCGCAGTATCCAACAAGCGTTGGAAATTCACGAACAAGATCGTCATCTGCCCGGGCTAGGGGGAATACTGCTCTATATTTATCCCTTTGCCTATGCTGCCCCCCTCTTTTTCTACTATGTTAATTTCTTTACGTAATTGCCTATCTACCGATAATAACCATCGATCATGATTAAAACTCTGCGTTATCTCTTCTTTTTTCTGGTCATTTACCCTGTGATCCACATTGTGTTGGGCATCAATGTGCGGAATCGCCACCTGTTGCCGACGAGCGGCCCCGCTGTGCTGGCCGCGAACCACAATAGTCATTTGGATGCTGCCGTGCTCATGGCCCTCTTCCCGCCCCATCTGATCAACAAAGTGCGACCGGTTGGCGCGACCGATTATTGGTTTAGCAATCGCTGGATTGCTTGGTTCTCCCACAAGGTGATGGGCATTGTCCCGATTGACCGCGAGCGCACAGAAAAGGGGGGCGATCCCCTCAGTGCCAGCTATGAGGCACTCGCTGAGGGGAGTATTCTCATCTTCTTCCCAGAAGGATCGCGGGGCGAGCCGGAACAACTTTCGGATTTCAAGGCCGGTGTCACCCTGCTATCTGAGCGCTTTCCCCAAGCACCGGTGGTACCACTTTTTATGTACGGCATGGGTAAGGCGTGGCCCAAAGGTGCTCGTCTCTTTGTGCCCTTCTTCTGCCATGTGGTAGTAGGGCGGCCTATGCACTGGGAAGGGGAGCGGCTGGGCTTTATGCGTCGCTTTAAAGCCGAAATGCGTCAACTGGCCGCCAGCGGGAATTTCCCGCTTTGGCAGTAGCTATCGCGCGATCAAATCTGTGGTGGATCTTCACGAACTTCAAGCCGAACTTGATGCCTTTGCCCATGATCTCTCCCTAACCGTCCCTACTCATTTGGAGCGACGGGCCGAAGCGTTGGATTTCATCGCGTTTCTGCACGATGTGCTCCGCCTGGAACGGCGGCTAACGCCTGCCCTGCGCCAGTTGCAACAGCAAGCCACGCAACTACAAATTGAGCTAACGGCTGTCAATGATCACCTGTTTCATCAAACCCGGATGGCTATTCAACAGGGAACTTTGACCGGCACCGCGCTACGTCGCTACCTGAATGACTTTACGACCTACACCGCGCAGAGCCACGATCACGTCTACATGAGCTATGATGGGCTCGACCTCTTGCTGGATGGGATCTTTGCCCTAAAGACAGCCCCCGCCCCCACGCTCCTGCCCACGGTCGAGATGGTGCATTGTGAAGAGACGCCCGCGCGCGTTCTGCTCGATCTCATCGATCAGCTGCCGTGGACGCCCACCGATCTCTTTTATGATCTTGGTTCAGGCTTGGGCCAAGTGGTCATGTTGATCCATCTGTTGACAGGGATCCGGGCGCGCGGGGTAGAGATTGAACCGGCCTTTTGTGCCTTTGCCCAAGCGCAGGCCAAGGCTCTGGGGCTGCATACCGTGGACTTTATCAACACAGATGCACGGCTGGCCGACTACCAAGCCGGCACTCTCTTCTTCATGTTCACCCCCTTCCGGGGTCAACTGTTGCGCAGCGTCTTGGCACGGTTGCAACAGGAAGCCCAAACGCGGGTGATTCGCCTTGGCACCTTTGGCTCCTGCTCCCCCCACGTCGCGGACCAGCCTTGGTTGCGCCCCCTGACCCCCGAGCCGCGGCATGAGTATAAGCTTTGTCTCTTTGAAAGCCTGCCCACCGGTGGCTGTGCTAGCGCGGGATAAGCAAGCTGGGTAGTTTCGTCGTGAGGAACCTATGGGGGACGCAGGTAAACGCGGATTTACGCGGATTTACCGGGCTATTCGCGCCTCTCTCACCCTGGTAACCCTATGCAACCATTGGTAGAAAAGACCAAATTTTGGCATGATCAGGCCCTTGGCGATCTAGAACTGCTCCATGCCACTTACGTCACCCACGCGTTTGTCCCCCATATGCACGAAGGCTATGCTATTGGGGTGATCGAACGCGGGGCCGAAACTTTTGCGTATCGGCGTGCCACCCATGTGGCCGGGGCCGGGAGCCTTGTGGTGGTGCAGCCGGGCGAGCTGCACACGGGACAAGCCATGACTGCCGTGGGCTGGAGCTATCGTATGCTCTACCCGGCCGCGGCTCAACTCCAAGCCGCGGCATCGACTTTGGCGGATGCCCCGCGGGGCTATCCTTTCTTTGGCGCGCCGGTTATTCAGGATGCGCCATTGGCCCAGCAGTGTATCCAATTGCATAGAGATCTCGAGGCTGGGTTATCGGTGCTAGAACGGGAAGCGCGTTGGCTGGCTTTTCTGACGAATCTCATTACGCGGCATGCGGATGCTCCCCGCGCGGCCCTGCCAGCCAAGGCCAGCCCTAGTCACTTGCAGATGATTGTCGATTATCTAGAAGCCAACTACGCCACGAATGTGACGCTGGCCGAACTCACCCAACTTGTCCATCTCAGTCCCTACCACCTCTTGCGCAGCTTTAAGGCGGCATTGGGTCTGCCGCCGCATGCCTATCTCAACCAACTGCGGGTAGAACGTGCCAAGCGTCTCTTGTTGGCGGGTCTGCCCATTGTCGAGGTTGCGCTCGCCGTCGGCTTTACCGACCAGAGTCATCTGACCCGCGCTTTTAAACGGATTGTCGGCGTCCCCCCTGGCCAATATACAAAACATGTGGATACTGAGTCAATCGCTACCGGTGCCTTCTGAATTTCCCTAGCTGTCAGGTTTTCTATCTCCCCACCATGCCTACCAACCATACCCAAAGCCGCGCGCCATCAAGACCCCCATCAATGGCATAAGCGCCAGCAAAAACAGCTCCACATAGATCAGCCGTGTTGTCGCTGCAATTTCACCATCCGCAATCGACTCAGTGGGGTTTGCCCGCAGCTGCTTTTGCCAACGGAGGAAGCGCAGCGTTGGGATGATAGATAGTAGCCCCACGGCCAAAAAAAGCGCCATCTTCACCCAAAATACGGGGTTGTTATAATAGAAGGCTGCTCCTTTGATGCCAAAGAAAAGGCGGAGGAGCCCACTGGTCAGCGCAAGCATTGCCATGACCAGATAAAGTAGATCGACCCGCGTGAGCCGCTGTACCCAAAGCAGATTGAGGCCAGGGCGACAAAGGATCGCTTCGGCCAAGACCGTCGCGACCACCGCGATAATAGACAGGAAATGGGTATAGGCCAAAAGCGCATCAAGCCATAGCATAGGTCTTCTCCTGATAAAAATGATCGGTAATCACGTCTGATCTTCGCGGCTGTTTCAATTGTACCGTTTATTAACAGTCTATGGTTTCCAAATGGTGTTCGGTATTGGGTAAAAAAAGAGCCTCTTTGGCAAGTGGCCGCGTGGCTCATCGTCGCTGTGTTAGGGGATAGATGGATAGCTCCCCTTGATCCGTTCAGGCTTGGGCCAACCCTGCACCAAAGGCGCGCAGGGTTGCGCGTTCTACCGTGGTATAGTCGAACGGAAAGAGCGCCGCATTGGTGATATGCAACATCGCCAGCCCATGCACCTGTGTCCAAGAAGCATAAGTCATCTCTAGCACGTCAAAGCCTGGTTTGGGGTGATAGATCCCTGCGTGGACACACCGCTCTATTCCTTGGTATAAAATGCCAAAGGCGTTCTGTTCATCCGTCACTACAGTTTGTTCCGCTTGCTCTGCTTTGGTTTGGGTGCCGGAAAGGGGCAGCGTGGTAAACATCAACAAAAAGGAATCGGCATTATGAACAGCAAAATCGATATAGGCCATGCCTAGTTCTAACAGGTACTCGGTTGGTGGTAAGGCTTGATCGACCCGTTGGAGCCGTTGGGCAAGCCGTTCAAAGCTTTGTTCACAAACCGCGCCAATGATCTCCTCTTTGCTGCCAAAATATTCGTAAAGACCGGCTGGGCTATAGTCGATGCGGTCGGCAATGGCGCGCATCGAGAGGGTGTCAACCCCGCTCTCACGGATGATCTGTCGCGCCGCGTCAATAATAGCCTGTTGGGTACGTTGGTGCCGCCGTTCGCGCGGGCTTAGTTCACTTGTTGATTCGATCATGATTCCTGATAATCTATTGTTTTCCGAATTGTGTTCGGAATTGTAATCCTGTTTTTGTTGCTTGTCAAGCGGCAAAATGATAGAGCACTGGCAGCGCTTCTTTGCAAGAGCGCAAGATCATACAAGACATGCGAAGCCGAGCTTTGCTAGAGTCAGATGATGGTGCCCTTTGCGAAAAGAGAGGAGGAATTATGGCAATAGAAATAGAAACGTCGGCGCATCCGCTGGAACCAGCCGCGCCACGCCCCACGCGCGGGCAAGCCTGGTTGGCCGGTGCGATCGCGGTGGCGCCGTTGTTGGTGGGGGCTCTCCCTTTTGGTTTGATCTACGGCGTGCTGGCTGTCCAAGCGGGCCTGCCGCTCACCCTGGCGCAAGCGATGTCATCGCTTGTGTTTGCCGGGTCTGCCCAGTTTATCACCACGCAATTGTTGCAGGCCCAAGCGCCGCTACTGGTCATTTTTCTCACGGCGGTAATTGTGAATCTGCGCCATGTGTTGTATAGCGCGTCGCTTGCCCCCTACTTACAGCCATTGGCCTGGCCGTGGCAGGCGGGGCTGGCCTATTTGCTGACCGACGAAGCCTACGCGGTGGTGATTGCCCGCTATCGCCAACCGGGGAGCGGTGTCAAGCGCTACGACCACTGGTACTTTCTGGGCACAGGGCTGACGCTGTGGATTGGTTGGCAGTTGAGTACGGCGGTGGGTGTCTTCCTCGGTGCACAGATCCCTGCCGCTTGGTCGCTGGATTTTGCCATGCCGCTCACCTTTATTGCCATCGTGATCCCCGCGCTCACCGACCGCGCCACCGCGATCACCGCGTTGGTTGCTGGCATTGTTGTTTTAATCACCCTTACCATGCCGCTGAAGTTGGGCTTGGTGACGGCAATCACCGTGGCGATCGGCGTTGGCTTTCTTGTCGAGGATAGAGATTCGTTGCCAAGGACCTAGCTAATAATCAATAATCAATGGATAACAATTAATGACCAATGACAAGTGACCAATGACAAGTGACCAATAACAAGTGACCAATGACAAGTGACCAATGACAAGTGACCAATGACAAGTGACCAATGACAAGTGACCAATGACAAAGGACCAATGACAGAATGGATACACGACAACTCGTAGAACAAGTGGTGCCGGTGACGATTGGGAATTTGCACCGGGAATATCCGAATGGCATTCAACATCAGTGGGGCGAGGCGGCCGCGCTGGTGTCGCCCCAGGCGTTACATCCGGTCTTTTTTGGTTGCTATGACTGGCATTCAGCGGTGCATTGTCATTGGCAATTAGTACGCGCGTTGCGGCTCTACCCAGTTGCGCCCTTTGCTGTAGCCGCGCAAGCCGCTTTGGATCAAAGTTTCATGGCGGAAAAGGTCGCGGTGGAAGTAGACTATGTGCGGCAGCGGCCTAGCTTTGAGATGCCCTATGGGATGGCTTGGTTGCTCCAACTCATGGTTGAGCTGCGGGAACAGACGACGGCAGCTGCCCAGCGGTGGCGCGCGGTGTTGGCCCCGTTGGAAAGCCATGCTGCCGAACGCTTCCGCGCCTATGTCACGCGGTTGCCCTACCCCGTCCGCACTGGTTTGCATAACCAAAGCGCTTTCTCGTTGGGGCTGGCGCTCGATTGGGCCCACACCGCTGGCGACCAGCCGTTGATCGACCTGATCGGCCAAGGCGCGCGGCGCTTTTACCTGGCGGATCGCCAGGCACCCTTGGCCTATGAGCCCTCTGGCACCGACTTTCTGTCACCCGCGCTGGCCGAAGCGGATCTCATGCGCCGCGTGTTGCCACAGGCTGAATTTGCCGAATGGCTAACCGCGTTTCTTGGTGATGATCCCACGACCCCGTTGGCGACGCGCCTCGCACCTGTCAATGTGGTTGATTTTGCTGATGGGCAACTCTCACACTATTCTGGCTTGAATATTAGCCGGGCGTGGATGCTCGAAGGGATTGCCCGGGCGTTGGCGGTTGACGATCCTCGCCACGCCGAATTGCTGACCTTGGCAACCCAACACCGTACCTTGGGCCTGCCCGATGCCTTGCACCCGGACTACATGGTCTCTCACTGGGCTCCCACCTTTGCCCTCTACCTGCTAACCGGTCGTGGCCTGCGCGCGGTGTAGGGCCGGAAGAAGGATAAGGGACGCGGATAAAAATAAATCCGCGTCCCTCCGCGTTTATCCGCGTCCCCTTTTCTTGCCAACCACTGTTCCCTATCGTGGATGCTGGCCGGGTGTGATCAGGCCGCTTTCATAGGCCAAGATCACCAGCTGGGAACGGTCACGGGCGGCGAGTTTGCTGAGAAGGCGGCTGACGTAGGTGCGCGCCGTAGCGGGACTAATGGTGAGGCTGTGGGCAATTTCTTCATTGGATTCCCCTAGCCCAATATGGTGCAGCACCTCGCGCTCCCGTTCGGTGAGGTCCGCTACCAATTGGGGATTGGCGCTACCCGCGGTCGCGGCTAGTTGTTGCATTACCCGCCGCGTGATCGACGGTGACAAGAGCGCTTCACCTCTGGCAACGACATGGACCGCCCGGCGCAATTCTTCGGGTGCAATATCTTTGAGTAGATAGCCAGCCGCCCCAATGTAAATCGCTTCCTGAATATCCTCATCCTCGTCAAAGGTCGTTAGCATAACGACTTTGGTTGCGTTGAGCCGTGGGTCATCGATGATCTGACGGGCCGCGGTCAGCCCATCCATCCCTGGCATGCGAATATCCATCAACACCACATTCGGCCTGGTCTGCTGTACCAGCCGCACCCCCTGATGACCACCCTCGGCCTCACCAACGACCTGAATCTCGGGGTCGCGTTCCAATAGCGTGCGGAGTCCCGTGCGAACCAATGCTTGATCATCGACAAGGACAACCGCAATCATAGATCCTCCTCGATTGGAAGCATGGCATAAACAGTAAACCCGCCGCTTGGGTTTGGCTGCGCGGTGAGCTGACCGCGCAAGAGCCGCGCCCGTTCGGTCATGCCAGTGATGCCACTGCCCGGCTGGACGGTGACCGATGGGGCGCACCCATTGTCGCGAATCTCCACCTGGAGTGTTTCCGTAGTCGCGGTGATGGTGAGCCAAACTTGGCTGGCATTGGCATGGCGAATGATGTTGGTGAGCGCTTCTTGGACGATGCGATAGGCGGCGGTATCGACTGTGGCCGGTACTTGGTCGATTAGCCCGTTCTGCTGAACTGCGATCTGTAAGCCACTGCTCGTTGCATTTTCCACCAGCGTTGCCAAATTAGTCAACGAGGAGGTGGCGCGCCCCGGTTTGGCTTGATCAGGATTGCGCAGCAACTTGACTGTCGCACGTAGTTCGCGCATGGTCGCCGAACTCGCCGTACGAATGTGGGTGAGCGCTTGGCGTACTTCTGCATCATTATGCCCAATCGCCTCCCGTGCCACATCGGCATGGAGCGAGATGATCGAGATACTGTGGCCGATCACATCATGCAGGTCGCGTGCCATGCGCACCCGCTCGGCTTGCACACGCTGCTCGGCACGATAGGCATGTTCCTGCTCGATCAGCCGCGCCGTCTGCTCCTGCTCTGCCCGCAAAGCTCGCCGCGCGCGAGTGCTGTCGCCCAAGGCAATGGCCGCCGCCATAAGCGTCACCGTCGTTACTAACTCATAGCCCAAAAGATAGGCCGCCGACTGGCCTTCGGCTAGGCGAAAATAGGTCGAGACGCCAATCAAGAGGAGACTGACCAAAATGGCTGCTGCCAGATGCCCGCGTTCGGTCGCCGAATAGAGGGCTGCAGCCACCGGCACGGCCAAGCCAATGGCAGGATAATCAGCAATGTAATAGGCAAAGAGCCAGAACATGGTGACCACGAGAACAGCCACCGGAAAACGGCGGCGGATGAGCATGAGCGCGCCAAAGCCACAAGCAAACAAATAGGCAATAGCATCGGGGTCTTGCCCGCCTCCCTGATCGGCGCTAATGACCAAAGCCACGACTAACGTGACCGCCACGCCAAGCAGCAGGTCTAGCACCCAATCTGGGACCTGCTCTGTTTGTTTTTGCTGCTTTCGCTGTTCATCTACCACATGCATAGGTGCAGTATAAAGGCTTCCCGCCAATCTGTCTATACGTCAGCAAGCGACAGCTTGGTCGCTTAGCAAGGTATGCCATTGTCCACACCAGACGACAGTCAATGACGCCTAGGGGCCGATGGCAAGCTAGGGACTCTGGTATAGGATAGAGCCATGAACGTTGGCAATGCTGGCTCTCGGTATTGCTGAAAATGTAAAAAAAGAAGGTACCAAGATGAAGCGATTGAATCACCTCCACTGGCCCCTCATCATTGGGTTGGGCGCGTTGGCCCTTGTGCGGCCCTTGCTCAATATGACCGGCGTGATGGATGGACTAGGGCGACCTTTCGGCCCACTCTTTGTGACCGTACTTATCTCGGTTGCTTGGCTGGCGATTGTTGTCTGGACGCGGGTGCGCAAACCGCTCTTAACACTGATTTGTACGGGCCTGACCTATGGCCTTTTCGCGATTGTCATTAGTGCCGTGCTTTCTCCCCTGCTGACAGGGAGCCTCAGTGGCCCCATCACCCATCCATGGGCGCTGATCGCGGTCTTGATCACCAACGCCCTGTGGGGCGGGTTGGTCGGCGTCGTTGCCTTGGCTGTTCGCCCCTTGGCGGGTACGTCGGCAGCGCGGCAGTAACGGAAGCTAACGTTTTCTAGAATTTTTGATAAGGCAAAGAACCATGAACCTAAAGCGAATTACCTTTGGCGTGTTATTGATCTATCTCTGGGTGCTGATGATCTTGTTGGGGAGTATTGTTTTGGAGACTTGGATGATCTATCCCAATATCTTCCACGATCCGCCAGCGTCCTTTGCTGTGGCGCTCGACTTCATGTCGGTGCGGGCCCCCAGTGATTTCTTCCCACCGCTGGGCTTTCTCAGTTGGGTAACAGGGATCGTTTCGGTACTCTTGAGTTGGCGTGTGCCCTCGGCGCGCTACTGGGTCTTGGGCAGCCTGCTCATGCTCATTGGCGAGGGAGTGGCGTCAATGACCCTCTTCTGGCCACGCAATACGGTCATGTTTATCGAAGGAGCGGCTGTCCACTCGGCAGAATTTTTACGCCAGACAGCTGCTGAATTTGAAATGCTCCACTGGCTGCGCGTGGCCTTTAATGTCTTGGGCTCGGTGTTGATCTTCACGGGCTTTTTGAAGTTCTATCGCCACCTGATTGTGATGGCACGTACAGACTAGATGCTTCTACTGCCAGCCATAGGCTGAAGCCCTGTGGCTGGCAGTAGAAGCCCCGCTCAAGCAGACTATAATCAGGCTGCACTAGCTAGGTTGCTTGTTCCTTCGCGTTTGTTTTTCCGTATCGTCTGATTGCATCAGGATGCTATTCCGTCTATACTCTTACCCATCCTGCACGCGCTTACCCAGCCCGCTTACCCAGTAATAAGAGGAAGTTCAACATCATGAAGCAAGTACGGATAGGTAACACCGATCTGACACCCTCGGCGCTCTGCTTGGGGACAGGCAGCTTTGGCACCAGCATTCCCCAAGCCGAAGCTTTTACGTTGTTAGATGCCTTTGTCGCGCAGGGGGGTAATTTCTTGGACACTGCCCATGTCTATGGCAACTGGGTGCCCGATCTGCCCCGCAGTATCAGCGAGCGGACCTTGGGCGCGTGGATGAAAGCGCGGGGCAATCGCCAGCAGATCTTGATCGGCACCAAGGGGGCCCACCCCGACCTCGCGACCATGCACATTCCCCGGCTGGCTCCGGCTGATATTGAGCAGGATCTACAGGAAAGCCTGGAACATCTGCAAACCGACTATATCGATCTCTATCAGGTGCATTCGCCCGACCCCAGCACGCCGATTGAGGAAACGCTGCGCGCCCTGGACGACCTGGTGCGCAGCGG
>JAHBVH010000119.1 GCA_019637645.1 Caldilineaceae bacterium | reverse complement strand
AGGCACTTTGGGTTCACTTTCGAAAACAGACCCTACCCCTAGGGCCGACCTTGGTCCAGCCGATCACCGCTACGACAGAAGCGGCAACAGTTGCCGCGGATGAGCCCGGCACGCCATCACACGCCCCGGCGATTGACCAGCACCACTATCTCTACATCTATGAGGCGGTCAGCCAGCCCGACGATCTTATCACGCTCTTACAGTACGTCCAGCAAAAGCGCCCCGCGCTTGGGCGCGATCGTTGGGCCGCGTTTGAAGCCGAACGAGTAACCATCATTGGCGGCAGCGATGATACCCTCGAAGTGACCGAGTTCATGCGTGCCCTCAGTGCCGCAGGCGTTGAGGTGGTCCACCTACCAGCCGAACGCCTCACCCAACTCACCTAACCCGCCGCATTTGCGCCTCCCCAGCGCAGTGACGTCCTTCTGAAAATGGTCAAAAGGTCATGTGCCTCTTGACCATTTTTACATTGGAAACCACCACCACGAAAGGTATAGGGAGTCTACCATAGCGAGTACACTGCATCAATCGTTTGCCCCGGGATTTCTACAAATTGGGTATTGACAAGCAAATTTGGATATGTTACACTCTCAATGTAAGTGCTTTCATGTAAGTTATTTCCATGCGCTCCACCGTGCAACACTTGCTTTTCCACCCTGAATAGAAGTAATGTTGCCCGGCGAATAGCATACGGCGTGCTTGGCATGCTCCCTGGCAGATCATCATGGCAAATGCAACCATCTATGATGTCGCGCAAGAAGCCAACGTTAGTATCGCAACGGTTTCACGCGTTCTCAACACTCCTCATCGTGTCAATGAGAAGACACGGCAACGTGTCCTCGTCGCCATTGACCACCTAGGCTTTGTGCCTAAAGCAGAAGCCAGTGCCCGAGCGCGACGAAACAACTATCGCATTGGCGTCTTAGCCCCCTTCTTTACTTACCCATCCTTTGTCCAACGGCTGCGCGGGGTTGCCGGGGCGCTCCATCGTTCGGAATATGAGCTGGTTGTCTATAGCATTGATTCTGCCCAACATTACCGCACCCACTTGGAAAGCTTACCGATTGCGCGCCGCATTGACGGCCTGATTGTCATGTCCTTGCAGATGGATGATCAGACAGCGCAGCGACTCTTACAACATGATCTGCACACCGTGCTGATTGAAACCCATCATACAGTGTTAAGTGGCGTTGAGATCGATAATAGAGCAGGTGGTCGTTTAGCGGCTGAATATCTTTTAGCACAAGGACACCGACGGATTGCCTTTATTGGCATTGACACCGAAATTTCGGGCTGTACTTTGCCAACCAGCGCGATGCGCTTGGAAGGGTTTCGGGCGGTGCTAACCCAAGCAGGGCTTCCCCTGTTGGATCACTACATCCGCAATGCTGAAAATGATATGGACGCGGCTTATCGTCAGGCCCATTACTTAGTCTCCCTGCCTGAGCGGCCCACTGCGATCTTTGCCACGAGTGACTTGCTTGCCATTGGTATTCTGAAAGCGGCACGCGAACAAAATCTACGCATTCCCGATGATCTAGCCATACTCGGTTTTGATGATTTAGACATTGCCGATTACATGGGCCTTACGACTGTTCGTCAGTCCCTTGACGAATCAGGCCGAGTTGCGGTAGAACTGTTATTAAGCCGCCTTTCTGAGCCAAGACGCGCGGTACAGCATGTCCATTTCCCATTGACGATTGTTCGGCGCAACACAGCCTAGCCCATGGACATTCACCCTGCTCATGGTAGGGTATAAACACACGGTTACATCCCGTTTGGGGTTAACATATCGCTTTCAAACACTTTCCTTACAAGAACCTAAGGAGAAACGCTATGAACCGAAAACTATTTTGGGCAATCAGCGTGCTCACAGTGATCACCTTGCTGTTGGCAGCTTGCTCCGGAGGAAGCTCCGCGCCAGCTGCACAACCCACGGCTGAACCACCGGCAGCAACAGAGGCCCCCGCAGCAACGGAAGCACCCGCCGAAGAAACGGCTGCCGAACCCACGGAAGCACCCGCCGAAGAACCCGCTACTGACGCGACCGCAGCTCCCGCCGAAGAAATCACGGCGATCGAAGGTGGCGCGTTGGCGCGCGCCCTAGCCGGCGAACTCAGTGGCACCGTTGTCACCATGTCTGGCCCCTTTGTGGATGAAGATGCAGTCAAGTTCAACAATTCTGTAGCCGCCTTTGAAGAATTGACGGGAATCGACATTCAATACGAAGGTACCAAAGAGTTCGAGACAACTATCTCGGTGCGGGTTGATGCTGGTGACCCCCCGGATATTGCCGATTTCCCCCAACCTGGGCTATTGGCAAACTTTGTCGCCGCAGGCAAAGTGGTCGATATGAGCCAATATCTTAGCGCGGAGTACATGCAAGGCCAGTATCTCCAAAGCTGGATCGACATGTCGATGATGCAAGGCCCCGATGGCCCCGTGATGGCAGGGGTATGGCATCGGTTCAATGGCAAAAGCTTGGTTTGGTATCCCAAAGCCGCCTTTGACGAAGCAGGCTATACGATTCCAACCACCTGGGATGAACTCCTTGCGTTGACCCAAACCATTGCCGACGATGGCGACACGGCTTGGTGTATTGGGATCGAATCGGGGACGGCCACCGGTTGGCCCGCCACCGACTGGATCGAAGAGATCATGTTGCGCACAGGCTCATTGGAGAACTACGATGCCTGGACGCGGGGTGAGCTGAAGTTTGATTCACCAGAAGTCAAGGAAGCGGTCGAAATCATGAGCGAAATCTGGCTCAACGACGCCTATGTCTACGGGGGTCGCGCCGCGATTGTCTCTACCTCTTTTGGTGATTCACCCGCACCCATGTTTGAAGATCCGCCTAAGTGCTGGTTGCACAAGCAAGGGAACTTTATTACCAGCTTCTTCCCTCCTGGTGCCGTTGCAGGCGTCGATTATGACTTCTTCTATTTCCCGCCGATTGAAGCCGAATACGGCAAACCTTTCTTGGTGGCTGGCGATATTATGGCAGCCTTTAGTGATCGCCCCGAAGTACTCGCTGTGATGGAATACTTCACCAAGGGGATCGCGGTGAAGGGATGGTTGGCTGCTGGTGGCGCGCTCTCGCCCCACAAGGATGCCAGCTTGGATTGGTACGGTGATGATGTCGAGCGGGGCATCGCCGCTTTAGTCAACGAAGCTACCTCGGTCCGCTTTGACGGTTCCGATCTCATGCCCGGTGAAGTAGGTGCGGGTTCCTTCTGGAAAGGGATGACCGACTATATCGCTGGCACCGCTGATCTGGACACAGCCATGAAGGAAATTGACGCGGCCTGGCCTCGGTAAGACCAAGTCAACTGTAGCTGCTTTGACGGTAGCGACATGACGACTTGGGCAAGACCTGTCAGGTTTTGACAACCTGACAGGTCTCTCATGTGCCAAACCTTATCCTGGTGTGCTGCCGCCCGACGAACTTAGGAGGAACTCGATGCAACAATCGATGGAAATGGAACCCCGCCGCGGCCGTTCAAACGACTGGTCGGCAACGGCGCTAGGTCGTGCGCTAATCTCATTGCTAGTACCGCTGTTGGCTTTTCTGGTTTTGTGGCAGGGCTTTCTCTTCCTACGCGATAGCAGTGCACCAAAATATGTGATTGCCCTGGTTGCCATTGCCTGGGGCGTCGGCGGCGTAGCGATGCTCTATATCATTGCCAATTGGCTTGTAGAAAAGCTCAGCGACGAATGGCGTCAGCGGCTACTACCCTTTATCTTTGTAGGCCCCGCCATAGCCATCCTCGCTTGGTATTTAGCTATCCCCACCTTCCGCACCTTGTGGTTTAGCCTACTGGACCGCAATAGCCAATCCTTTGTGGGCCTTGCCAATTATGTAACGATTTTTACCGAGCGCTTTATGTTAGAAGCGCTGCGCAACAATCTGCTCTGGATCGGCTTTGGCGCAACCTTTTCAGTGCTCTTTGGTCTGTTGATCGCCGTCTTGGCGGATCGCAGCAGTTTTGAGAAAGTGGCCAAAGCACTGATCTTTATGCCAATGGCCATTAGCATGGTCGGCGCTGGCGTGATTTGGAATTTCATCTACGAAGTCCGTAGCCCTACCGATCCCCAAATTGGCTTACTCAATGCCATTGTCGTCGCAATGGGTGGTCAGCCGCAAGCCTGGACAGCCCTCATTCAGCCCTGGAACAATCTATTTTTGATTTTGATTGTCGTTTGGCTGCAAACGGGCTTTGCCATGGTGCTCTTTTCTGCCGCCATCAAAGGCATTCCTGCCGAGGTCTTAGAAGCAGGCCGGGTTGATGGTGCGACGGAGGTCCAAGTCTTCTTCCGCATCATGATCCCCATGATTATGGGCACCATCGTAACTGTTTCAACAACAGTTACGATCTTTACCTTGAAGATCTTTGATGTGGTCATGGTCATGACTGGCGGTCAGTTTGGCACCGAAGTCATTGCCACCCAGTTTTATCGTCAGTATTTCTCTAATCGGAATTTTGGTTTGGGTTCGGCGATTGCGGTCATTCTCTTGGTAGCAGTCATTCCTGTGATGATCTATAACCTGCGCCAATTTCGGGAACGGGAGGCCTTCTAATGGCGGCAAGAAATGCCACAGTATCCAAAGAAAAACAAACCGGCAAATGGCTGGTCAATGGCATCCTAGCCTTGATCTGTCTGCTCTGGACGATCCCCACCGTCGGCCTCTTGGTCTCTTCATTCCGCACACGAGATGACATTCAGCGGTCAGGGTGGTGGACCGTTCTCCCGCACCGCGAATATGTGACAGCCGAAACGATCGCGATTCCAGAAGGGCTGGATACCACCGGCGTTTTTGAGGTGGCTGGCGCCACCGGCACTTTTGAAGAATTTCGGGCAGGCGTTACAGCCGATGATGGCCGCCGCGTCACTTGGGTCGGCAATCGTCGCCGGGGTCGTCTTGAAATTCAAGAGCGCCAATGGACGATGAACACCAATTTTACCCTGCAAAACTATGAAAATGTCCTCACGGGTAAGCAGTACCAGATCGCTCAAGCGGACGGCAGTATACGGACGGAGCAGGGTGACAACTTTAGCGGCGCTTTTCTCAATAGCCTGACCGTTACCGTGCCAGCGACCGTCATCCCCATTCTGATCGCGGCCTTCGCGGCTTATGGCTTTGCCTGGATGCGTTTTCCAGGCCGGCGTGCACTCTTTATTATGGTGGTCGCGCTCTTGGTCGTGCCGTTGCAAATTGCCCTCGTCCCCATTCTGCGCGACTATGTCGAGCTCAAGCTGAATGGTACCTTTTTGGCGATCTGGCTGGCGCACACAGGCTTTGGGCTGCCCCTCGCCACCTATTTGCTCTACAACTATATCAGCGGCCTCCCGCGCGATATCTTGGAGTCGGCCTTTATTGATGGCGCGGGACACTTCACCATCTTTACCCGGCTAATCTTGCCGCTTTCCGTGCCCGCCTTGGCCTCCTTTGCCATCTTCCAATTTCTCTGGGTCTGGAACGACTATCTGGTCGCCTTGATCTTTATCGGCAGCAAACCAGATGTCCAAGTACTGACCATGCGCCTAGCCGAAATCGTCGGCTCGCGTGGCTCCGATTGGCATCTGTTGACCGCAGGGGCCTTTATTAGTATGCTCCTGCCCTTGCTGGTTTTCTTCTCCTTGCAACGCTTCTTTGTCCGTGGGTTGATGGCCGGTTCCGTCAAAGGGTAATTAGCGTCCACAGATACAAGAAAAGGGGCGAGCGTGGATCCACGCTCGCCCCTTTTCTATTGCCTGGGAGTTACCCCATACCTGTCAAGTATGGCGCGGCACAAATCCTATCGCTCATTCCCCCTCAAAGAGACGCTCATCCCGATGCAAACGGCGGGCAATCTCAAAGGTTTGGCCTTGGGCACGGACAGTCGGAGCATGGGCCGCTAAATAGCGCACGGCAGCCACCAGCACATGAACCCCCTCCGGCTGATCACGCAGATAGTCGTATTGGCGGAAAGCCGCTTCGACCGCCTGAATCGTATGGAAATCCCGATCTTCGCGCAGCAGTAACTTGCCCACATGGGCCAACAGTGCGGCTTGTTTGCCACCACCATAGAGGAAATGGGCCAATGTCTGGGCCGACGGATTGACCTGTTGTTGTCGATCGAGCAGTGCGGTCAATTCCTGTAAAGCACGGGCCGCATCTTGCCCTTGTCCATTGGGCGTGGGGAGACGGGCCGCCGGAATATTCAGAAAGCGATCCAAGTAGATGCTCATGGCGGCATCAAAGACCCCACGCAGCAGTTCAGGCGAAGGGGCGCGCCGTAGCCCTTGGTGAACCGCATTGGCAAAAGTAAAGGTGTGGAGTGCGGTGTCCCAATCGCCAAATTCGTTGCTAGTATGGAAGCGGGCAATCCGCAGGGCAGCCGCATAGGCAACGGTCTGCGCCAACGCCGCCAGCGGCCAGCCCTCGCGCAGGACAGCTAACATAGCTGCCACGGTTGCGAAGGGATCATCCGCAAGCAGCGTCTGGACAAGTGCGTCCTGTTGGCTTGGCTGGTGGGCCGTTTCACCGTCGGCCAGGGCAATCGTCGATAGTTGGGCAAAGACACCCTCTAATAAGGCCACCAGATCGACGGGGTAGCGCCAAGCATTGGACTCTTCCATACGCATGGCGCTGGTGTAGCCCATTACCAAGCTTGGCAGCACCGTCTCTGCGGCGTCCCACCCGATGATATCCAACGCTTCAAAGGCTTTGTTAGTAAAATCCAACGGATGACCAACATCAATATAGCGATGATCCGTCGCCGCGGCAAAGAGCATATCGGCCATTTGACGGTGGTCGGCCCCGGCGCGTAAGGCCGAAACCACACAACGCTCCGCCCCTTCTGCATCGCGCACCTCAATAAATTGGCGAAACCACGCTTTTAACTGCCCCAAGTCGCTACTGTGCCCTGGCAAGGATGGCACACAAAAGAGCGGCGCATGACCAGCCGAATCACGCGCCACAGCCGCAAGGCCGTGATAGAGCGCGCGGGGCCGATCTTCCGGTGCGAGATGGGGCAATAGATTCATCATAGAGACATGGATCGTCAGCCCTTGGCCCCATCCCCGTTCCCGATATTTTGTGCCAAAGAGCAATCCTGTACGAAACGATGGGACTGGATCGCCAGACCACTGCTCATCCCCGCTATCCAGCAGCGTCATCATCGCTTTGCCGATCACCAAGGGGAGATCGCGCTCCAGCCCGACGGCTAGTCGCTCCTGTTGCCGGCGGCGTGGATCATAATGCAGTGCCACATCTACATAAATCGCTTCGGCGCGCACCTCGACGGGAAAGGCGCGTACATCATCCGCCCACAGATCAAAAGCCCCACCGGAGGCCAGATCAAACCGGGCATAGTGCCAGTAGCAGGTTAGAATACCCTGACGCACGGTGCCTTTGTCGAGCGGGAAGCCCATATGGGGGCAACGGTTGTCCACCGCGTAGACCCGTTCGGCATGTTCAAAGAGGGCAATCGTATGGCCCCCTAGTTGCACAGTCAGAAGACCCGTTTTGCGCAGATCCGCCAGGGATGCGGCGTGGAGAAAATGGGGAGTCGTTGTCATCAGTACCTCCTTGGTTTATTCAGGGCTTACGCCATACCAGAGCTGTCAGGTTTTCCAAACCTGACAGCTCTGGCGAAACGCATGGCTTGCGTACATTCTATGATTATGCAGCAACAATACGTAGAGCTTTTGTGCCTAAGAAGAATACCACAAAGAAACCGATTCTTTATCTGACGTTGGATCAGGCTGTGGCACTGTACGAAAGGACAGGATGGCGGGATGGTAGCGCGAGTGCGAAGCAGAGGCTTGGGATAAGACCTGACAGGTTTCATAGACCTGTCAGGTCTGGTCTAAGCGCGTAATTCCTTAACGACTTGTGCGGTTACTCGGTTAAAAATTCCAGGCTTTTGGTATACAGCGCTTCATCGGGTGCCAGATCAGCCGCTTGCTGGACATCGGGCACGGCAGCGGCTAGGTTATGCTCGCGCAGATAGGCGGCCCAGCCCCGCAAGAAGTAGGCCGGGGCGAGATCAGGCTGTAAGGCGAGCGCCGGATCGACACTATTCACAATCCAATCGGCCAGGGTAGGCTCCCATGATTCGGCAACGGTCCCGACAATCAATTCCGAGGTAGGCGTAAACAAGCCATCCGCCCCGACGCTCTGTAGAAGCTCGAGGACTGCGTCATAGTCGCCATAGAAGAGTTGAGCGAGTAAGGGATAGGCCGGTTCATTCGTCGCATCCCGCCGGGCCTCACCATTGACGCGCACATAGATGAGATTCCACGTTAAAGCGGGTTCGGTATAGCTAAAGGTCGCGCCTTCGTCGAGCATTGCCAACGCATCTTTCCAGAGGCCAGCTTGGGCGAGATCGATCAGCGTTTGATTAAACTCGCTGACCGCGGCAGGCGCGTCAGCACTGAGTGCCGCGAGCGTCACGGTGATCATCTGGGTGCCATCCCAGCGCTCAATGGCCCAGTTCACCAAACGGACACCACAGGCATAGCAAAAGACATAGGGATCAGAGGCATTCAAGAGGACTTCGGCAGTGCCATCCCCATCTAAATCTTCCACTCGACCGACACCCGGGCTGGAATTAAAACTGCTGATCTCTTCCTGTAGGGTGCTCCCATCAAAGCGGAAGAGGCCGTAGACACCACTATGAGCACCGGCACCCCCTTCCACCTGAATCCAGAGATGATCCGGTTCAATCTGCACTTGTGTAACCGAGCCTTCCCCTAGATAATCGGGGCTCACGCCTGGATCAGCTGGGTCATCGCGCATGACAAGCTCCAGCTGGGTCAACGCTTGCCAGCTATCGCCCGTCTTTTCATAGATCGCGATCACATGATTTTGCAGTGGGTCAAAGTTGCGAATGCCCAAGGTATGGGCCAACCACAGTTCTTGGCCGGTGGTCGTTTCCAGGGGAAAGGCATAGATGCCTTCAATGCCAATACTATCGGTTGCTGGCTTGGTCAACTGCAAGCTCTGGAAAAGCAGTTGCTCCACTGCTTCTTTGGGTGTCGTAGGTGCCGTGGTAGCCGTCGGGGAGGGCTCAGGTGCCGTGGTAGCCGTTGCTTCCACCGGGACGGTGGTGGCGGTTGGGGGGGCAACGGTGGCCACTGGCGTCGCCTCGGTTCGGCTACAGCCGCTCAGAAATAGTAGCAGGCTGGCCAAGACGCCAACCAGCAGATGTAATCTCCATTGCATACTCTCTATTACCTCCGAAATAGGAAAACTGGCAAAGCTAACCGGCTTCATGGCTTAGAGAATGCCGGCGACAGGTGGGGGATGGTAAACAACAGTAGAATTTTTCGCTTGGCCCGGTATCTCCGACTTACCAAGGAGCGCTTTGCCGTGATTTGTCGTTGAAAGACCCCAAGAAAAATAGCCCAAACGATCTTGCCAAAGAGCAAATCATCATTAGCCACGTGAAATGCGCTTGGGATACATGACGTTGAGCTTAACAGCGGCCACCATCATACCTTTATCTGTGACAGTTGCCAAACTTATCGCTTGGTTGAAATTCGCCTTTGCGCATATACGACAGGCTAGCCATAGCAGCGCGGAGCCATTTTTAGCTGTTTGACACCCTGCTCTTGGCCGCTTATAATGAAGCGGCATCTACTCCCTATTCAGATATTGTAAGTTCACATTCGACACAATTTTCAACACCAATTCACGATGCGGCCTAGCACGAGCAGGCCGATCGTCTTTACGACCAGCCAGGCCAGATCATCTATGATCGGTGGTCACTTTGACGCTTCCCACAGGCATTAGGCCCCTTCACCGGTGGCTTATGCTTGGCCGCAGCGCCACCGCTATGGATCAACCCAATCAATGCCATCCAACGGGAATACCAGATCGTAAGGAGGAAACATATGCAGGATGTCCAAGGAGAAACCCCCATGCCATTGCGCGCGGCTGTTTCGCGCCGCCGCTTTTTACAACTTGTCAGCGCTGGGGTTACGGTCAGTGCGTTAATAGCCTGTGCACCAACTGCCCAACCAGAGCAAGCCGCACCTGCCGCAGCCGCGCCCGTCGTCGCTGAATCGCCCGGTACGGTGGAAAATGGAATGATGCGCCCAAGTGGCACCCCTAAACCCGGTGGAACCCTGCGAGCCGCCTTCGGGGTCACGACGGCCCATTATGATATGCACCAAGGTGGTTCCGCCTCTGTGCTCTGTCAAGTCTATAGTACCCTCGTCCGCCGCAATCTGGTCGATGGGTTGCGCACGGTTATCCCTGATCTAGCCGAAAGTTGGGAAGTGACAGAAGATGGCCTGACCTATACCTTTGCCCTCCGCCAAGGGGTCACCTTCCACGATGGCACCCCCTTTACTGCCGAGGATGTGGTGGCTAGCTTTGAGCGGATTCTCAACCCGCCCGAAGGCATTGTGATTCCCATCAGAGCCGACTTAGAGATGGTGGATTCGATTGAGAAAGTTGATGATTTCACGATCAAACTCCACCTTAGCTCGCCGCGTGCCTATTTCCTCGATCTGCTGGCGGGTGTCAGCATGGTAATCTATGCGAAGAAGACCTTGGAAGAACACAATAATGATCTGCGCGAAGTGCTCTTGGCCCCAGGCACCGGTGCCTTTAAATTTGTAGAGTACAAGACTGCGGAAAAATGGACCTTTGAGCGCAACGCCGACTATTGGGACAGCGAATTGCCCTATACGGATCGCCTAGAGCTGCTCCATGTCCCCGCTTGGTCCGACCGTGGCACCGCGGTGTTGACCGATCAGGCCGATCTTTCCTGGAATGTCTCGGCAGAAACGTGGGCCGAAGGCGAAAGCCGGGGCGATATTGTGCAAGTCAATCGGCTAGCCAACTTTGGGGCCTATTGGATGATTTTCAATCTGAACAAGGAGCCTTTTGGCGATGCTCGTGTACGGCGCGCCATTCAGCTCGGCATCAGCCGCCAGAATCTGATCAAAGCCTTTGCTACTCAGGAGCAGATCAACTTAACCCGCTGGATTCCCTATGGCGATCCCTATGCCACGCCTGCCGCGGCCATTGCCGAGCTACCCGGCTATCGCGAAGATAAAACAGTGGATCTAGAAGAGGCGAAACAATTGTTAGCCGATGCTGGCTTCCCCGATGGCATCCAAGGGGTGGAAATCCTAGCCGCGGCTGGCCCTCAAGCCGAGTTACTGGCCCCCGCCTTCCAGGATATGTTAGCCCGCAATTTGAATATCCAAGCGGAAATTCGGATTATCGAGCGTGCCCAGTTGGTTGAAGAACAAAAGGTCGGCAATTTCACCTTGGTCATCGATACGCCCGGCCACGGCATTTCTGATATCTCCCCGCGTGCTAATCTCTGGTGGCGCACCGGTGGCTCGCAGAATTGGGGCGGCTATTCCAACGCCGATTTTGATGCTTTGCTCGATCAAATCGATGTCGAGATCGACCAAGCCAAACGCCAAGATCTGATCAAGCAAGCGCTCGATGTGTTGGATCAAGACCCACCGTGGTTCTTGGCTGGGTATACTTTCCATCTGCCCATGTGGCGCAATACGGTCAAAGGCATGTTGTTCAATGACCGCATCTTCGCCGAGTGGGGCCGCCTTGAAACAGCCTGGCTGGACGTGTAAGAGAGGGTTTGCAAAGGGGTAAAGACTAGTCCGCGCCTGACAGGTTTTTGAAAACCGGTCAGGTGGGTAGGGTACCTCTTCAACTGCTGAAATCCCATATGCTATGACTAGATATATCCTGAACCGATTTCTCATCGCGATACCAACCCTGATCGGCATCACGATCTTAATCTTCCTAGCCATGCGAGTACTCCCGGGCGACCCATTGGCGATCATTATGGCAGAAGGAAGCGGCAGTTATGTGCTCAGTGCAGAAGAGCTGGCAGCGGCGCGCGCCAGTCTAGGTTTGGATAAACCCCTTTATCAGCAATATCTAACGTGGATGGGCCAAGTGATACGGGGCGATCTCGGTGCTTCGTTTTGGACCAAAGAGCCGATCAGTGCGCTCATTCTGCGCCGCGGCCCCATTACCATGCAGATCGCGCTCATGGCCATCTTCTTCTCCTGGCTGATCGGAGTTCCGATTGGGATGCTCAGCGCCATGTGGCGCAATTCGCTTTTTGATTACATCGCACGGCTGGGCATCACCATCTTTATTGCCGTCCCCAGCTTCTGGATTGGCTTGTTGATTATTTTGTTCACGGTCTTGGTCTTCACATGGCGACCACCCCTCACCATTATCCAGATCTGGGAAGACCCGATCGGCAATCTCTCGATGACCTTGCTGCCAGCCTTTGCCTTGGGCCTAGGCTTGGCGGCTGGCCAAGCCCGTATGACGCGGTCTTCGGCGCTCGAAGTGCTCTACGAGGATTACGTACGGACCGCGCGTGCCAAAGGCTTGGCAAATCAAACGATCATTTGGCGGCACGCCTTTCGCAATGCGGTTCTACCGGTGTTGACCACTTCCGGCCTAGCCTTGGGCGGGCTACTTGGCGGCGCCGTCTCCGTCGAGCGTGCCTTTGGGGTGCCTGGGTTGGGCACGCTCTTGGTCCAGGCGCTGGCAGACCGCGATTGGATGATGATTCAGAACCTAGTCTTGCTCTATGGGGTCATCTTTGCCGTGATCAACCTGTTGGTTGATCTTAGCTACGCCTGGATCGACCCCCGTATCCGCTATGACTAAGCTCCCGGGCGGGAACGTAAAAGTAAGCAGGTACTTGAGTAGTAAGGTAATAGGATGAGTTCAATTACGGTAACAGAAGCGGTGCGCAGCCGCCAAGCAGGCCGGGCAGAAAGCGGATGGTTTGGGAAAGTGTTCGGCGGCCTTGGTCGTTTTGCCCGATCATCGCCCATCGGTGCCATTGCCGCGCTCGTATGGATCGGGTTGATTGTCATGGCGATCTTTGCGCCCCAGCTAGCACCTTATGATCCGCAGGAAGCCGACTATGGTGCCATTCGCCAAGCACCGAGCGCCGCCCATCTGTTGGGGGCCGACGACTTGGGGCGCGATATTCTCAGCCGCATCATTTTTGGGGCGCGCATCACATTGGTCGTTAGCATTTCATCGGTGTTAATTGGCGATCTGCTGGGTTTCTTGTGGGGGGTTGCCAGCGGCTATCTTGGTGGGCGCTTTGACTTGATCAGCCAGCGCGTGTTGGACGTGCTCATGTCTTTCCCAACGCTGATTCTAGCGCTGCTCTTATTGGTTGCCTTAGGAGCTGGCCTCACGACTGTGATTATTGCCATTGCTGTCACCCGCATTCCTGGCGCAACACGTGTCATCCGCTCGGTGGTTCTCTCTGTCAAAGAGAATGCCTATGTGGAAGCGGCGCGCATGGTCGGGGTGACACCGTTTTGGGTGATGTTGCGTCATGTAGCACCCCAATGCATTGCCCCACTCATTGTCATTGCCACGCTCAATCTTGGCGGTGCCATCTTTGCCGAAGCAGCGCTCAGCTTTCTGGGGTTGGGGATTCCACCGCCAGCCCCCAGTTGGGGCAACATGCTAGGCGGGGTCCTGGCGGCGTCCTTTCGGCCTTCTTGGTGGTTGGTCGTCTATCCTGGGCTGGCGATTACGCTTGCTGTGATGGCAGCGAATTTGCTTGGGGATGCGCTGCGCGATTTTCTTGACCCCAAATTGCGCCAGCGACTAGATTAACCCGATAGGAATAGCAGCGCCAGCGCTGGCAGCGCTTTGTCCAAGCGAGTAACACCTGCCATTCATAAATTCTAACAAAATTGCTATTGACAAAGTCTACACCTTCTGTTATGATGGTCGCCGACAGGGGAGTAGCCGCTTGCTTTGGCAAGTCGGGCAGTCGTCATTACAGAGAACTTAGTCAGAAGTATTTTCTAAAATTGAATAGAATGAAGTATAGATAAGTTCTCTCGGCTGTCCGTATGTGTGAAGACATGCTATCGCAGTGATAAGCTCGTGCAATGCGTCTAAAAAGCGCCAGCCAGTTGATTGCACAGTTTACCAACACGCTTAGCAACTTGGATGACCACAGAATCGGCAAGACCGTCACGACAGTAAATGCCGTGCGGTCTTGCCGATTTTTTATTGGCACCGCCCGGAGAACAACGCAAAGTGGTCGATGCTTGCTCATACGGCCTTAGGTCTTTCTTTCAGTCAGGAGCACAGAATGGATTGGTTAATCGTTGGCATGTTAGTAGGTGGCTTTATTTTGCTGGTCGTAGGCGCAGAATTTCTTGTCCGGGGGGCCTCTAAAATTGCAGCCATCTTTGGCATTTCCCCGTTGGTGATTGGGTTGACGGTCGTCGCGTATGGAACCAGCACACCCGAGTTAGCGGTCAGCATTCAAGCCGGGCTCACTGGTGCCGCCGATCTAGCAGTTGCCAACGTGGTGGGCAGCAACATTTTTAATATTCTTTTTATCTTAGGGCTCTGTGCTGTTATTCAACCGCTCATCGTTGCCCAACAACTTGTACGGCTCGATGTGCCATTAATGATTGGTCTCTCAGCTCTTACCATTGTCTTTGCCCTCGATGGCCGGATCGGGTGGCTGGATGGCTTGGTCTTTGTGATTGCCCTCATCATCTACAATGTCTGGGCGATTCGCAAGAGTCGCCAGGAAAGCGCGGCGGTGCAAGCAGAATATGCAAAAGAATATGGGCCACA
>JAHBVH010000118.1 GCA_019637645.1 Caldilineaceae bacterium | reverse complement strand
GGCTTGGAGCCGACAACCGTTAGCAATTAAAAATTGTCAATTGATTATTAACTATTAGCAAGTCCGATTACCCGCCTTCACTTGGTCAATGCTGGCCTGCTCGAAAGGCCAGCATTGAGGTTCGTATACCACCTTCGTGGAGAAAGGGGGCCGGACGCAAGACATTGTCGTGTTGACTTGTTTTGTGCTCAAGCCCGCCGTTTGGCGGGTTTTTTGTTGGCTGCATCCTTTTCCTAGGGGTGCAGCCTTTTTTGTTTGGACGACCGCGGCGAGAGTGGTGGCCATTCTCATGCAAAATAGAGAGGTAGAATTACAGAGCCTGATGATAACGCATACTTCTTATCCAAGCCGAATTGTCTGTCTGGCTGCCGAAGCGCCTGAGATTTTGGATCGTCTGGGCGCATTTGAGCGCATTGTGGCAGTGAGTGGTTTTGCGCGGCAACCGGCGGCGGTGCGCCAGTTGCCGAAGGTGGGTGGCTTTGCCGATCCGCAGCTCGATAAGATTTTGGCCCTACAGCCTGATCTGGCTATTACGATCACCGACATTCAAGCCGAAATCGCGGCCCAACTGATCAAAGCGGGCATTCCTGTCTTGGCGCTCAACCCCCATCGGCTGGCAGATGTATGGCGCAATATTCGGTTGATCGGTGGGGTGCTAGGCTTCAACCACGCTGCCGAGCAATTGGTCGCCGAGCTACAAGCAGACTTGGAGCCTTTACGTTCTACTGCACCGCTTGAGGCACGCCCACGCGTCTACTTTGAAGAGTGGCATGAGCCGTTGATCAGCGGCATTGGCTGGGTGAGCGACCTGATTGACTGGGTCGGGGGTGTCGATATTTTCCGTGAACTGGCCGAACAGCCTCGTGCCCCCAAGCGCGTGGTGGACTCCGCCACCGTGCTCGAACGCCAGCCCGAGGTGATCATCGCCTCCTGGTGTGGCAAAAAGGCGGATCTGGCCGCCATTCGCAATCGCCCTGGCTGGGCGCAGATCCCGGCTGTTGCCCGCGGTACCGTCTATGAAATTGCCTCCGACGATCTTTTGCAGACTGGGCCGAACCTGCTCAAAGGGGCAAAGGCACTGCAACAGTTGATACAACAGGATAGAGGAGCCGTCCAATGATCAGTTCGGTTAACGGTTTAGGTTATTTTGAACAAGTGGAGGCCGGGTTGGATGCTGGGGTTGCCGACGGCTTACTCACCGGTTGTGTTACCGGGGTTGGGAGCCTCCCCCATACCGATCCGGTAGCTGCAGTGGCCTTTGTCGCCCAGCATAGTCCACAGATCCCTTTCTGGCCGCAGCTGCCACAGCGGGGGCCACAGGAAGCGATGATATTGCAATGGTTGGTTCCCTGTTATGATTTTATCCAGCAGGAGACGCCAGCGCGGATCAATGTGCAGCCGGGACAAGTAGACGCTTTTCGCCGCCAGCTTGCCCAAGCCGATGCTCGCTTGGGCTTGGCAACAGCCGCTGGTTTCGCTACCTTTGAACGCGCTTGCCATGATGGGCTTTTCCCGCAAGCGCGCCTGCTAAAAGGGCAACTCACTGGGCCATTGACCTTGGCGCGCTGCCTCTATACAAGCGCCGGTGAACAAGGTGAACCCTTCATTCATTCGGCCACCCTGTTAGACGAACTGACCACGTATCTCTGCCGCTTGGCCCGTTGGCAAGTAGAAAGGCTGGCCCGCTTTGGCAAGCCAGTGCTGCTTATGATTGATGAGCCAACCTTGGCCGTAGATACGGCTGATCGGGCTACGCTGCCGTATCTACGGCGTTTGCTCCATGCTGTTCGCCAAGCTGGCGCTTTCGCGGGTATCCACTGTTGTGCCTTGGGGGCTACGGCCCCCCTCTTTGCCGTTGCACCGGATCTGCTCTCATTTGATGCTTACCACGAATTAGAGCTTGTGCTAACGGCACCGGAACTACCGAGCTTCTTGGCGCACGGGGGAACATTGGCATTGGGCCTGGTGCCCACGCTGCTGGATCTAAGCACCTTCTCACCAGAAGCGATGTTGGTGCGCTGGCTAGCCGCGACCTCGCGCCTCCAGGTGGATGCCCAGCCGCTATTACGACAGAGCCTGATCACCGCGACCTGTGGGCTGGGCTTGCTGACCCCAGAAGCGGCACAGATGAATTTTATCCAGGCACGGCGGCTTGCCCAATGGCTTCCGTGGCAAAAAGCGTCACATATCCGTTAAGAAAAAAGAATTTTGTCGAAAGGAAGAGTTAACCATGAGTACAACATTCCCTTGGTATACGGCCCGCGGCGATGATGGTTCGACCGGCCTATTGGGTGCTGGGCGGGTGCCCAAGTACCATCCCCAGCCAGAAACGTTTGGTGCCGTTGATGAAGCGGCTTCCTTCATCGGTTTTGCCCGGGCCTTGATTCAAGATCGTGCAGTAAAGGATGTGCTGGTTCAGGTGCAGCGCCACTGTTACAGCTTAATGGCAGAAGTGGCTGCCACGCCAACGGCACAACCGCAGTTCCGTCAGATTGGTGCAGCCGAGGTTGCCTGGGTAACCCAAATGACCGATCACTTTGGTGCACAGGTCACCATGCCGCGCAAATTTGTCATCGCGGGCGACACGCCTGCTGATGGCGCACTGGACATGGCGCGCACAGTCGTCCGTCGCGCTGAGCGGCGTTTGGCCCAATTGCTGGCCGATGGGTTGATTGAGAATGTTCATTTGCCAGCCTATTTTAACCGTCTTTCCTCTTTGTTATTTGTCTTAGCGCGCTATGTAACGCTTCAGGCTGGTCAAGCCGAGCTGACCTTTGCCAAAGTGACAGGATAAAGCGATGAACACGCAAGAAGCCGTGATTCTTTTAGGCCGCGGTGGCTATAGCCGAGAACCACATGAGCAATTGAGTATCCACGCGCAAACATTGCAGGCCAGCCGCCCGCAAACGCTAGTGGCAACCGCTTTTGTCGATCAAGATTACCCTGCATTGCCCACGGCACTCCAAAGTACCGCCGCGGCAGGGGCACGCCGTATTATCGTGCTGCCGGTCTTTCTGCCTGCCGATGCAAATCTGCACCGTTGGCTGAGCAAAGTGATCATGCGTTGGCACAACCAGTGGACTACGGTGGATGGTGGCGAGCCGGTGACGGTCTGTCTGGCGGAATCGCTCGGTGACCATCCGGCTTTCCAGGCGGCTTTGTTGGCTGCCACCCAGCAAGTGCAGCCCTACTTGCGCGATGTCGTTGCCACACCGCCGGATCATTGGGAGAGTGATCCCGAAGGCTGGTCCAAACTGCCTGCTCACTCGCACCATGCCTTCTTCTGTCGTGGCCCGCGTTGTACCGCGGCCGGTGCCGACCGCCTTGCCACCTATCTGCGTGATGCCCTCAGGGCGCACAAACTTTCCGGCGACGACCGGGTGTTGGTCGCCCAAAGTGGCTGCCTCTATCCCTGTAACCACGGCCCGCTCATGGTGGTCTACCCGGAAGGAGTTTGGTATGGCGACCTGGACGAGGCCGCGATCGATCGCATTGTGCAAGAGCACTTTGGGGAAGGGCGAATCGTCGAGGAGCATGTACGCTTTACCAGCGCGACCGCAACCTCAAGTGAGTAGCCTTCGATCATCAGCTCAATCTAAACACAGCAGGAAAGTATTGCCGTGTTCAAAAAGTTTTTTGATGTTTGGTTAGTATACTGATGAACATATTGAAGCGTATGATGTGTGCACTCTGGCTGGCGGCACTGCTCATCGGTTCACTTGTATAAAGATAGCTAGAGACTAGATGCATTGCATCCTGGTGGTCTATGGGACAGGATAGGGCAATCGCTATCGCAAAAGCTACGCGCAAGGAGCGTGGTACTACAAGCCTCATTCAACGTTAATGGTCTTAGCCCATTCTGCGTAAAACTGATTAACTTGCTGGTTAACCGGTATTAAGGTATATCCTCAATACCGGTTGTATTCTTGGCTAAGCGCTACCAAAGGATCTGTCACCGTTTTTCTCCTAATTTGTGCCGTCCAGCACCCAAATTTTGTGCTATACTAGCCCCTTGTTATCGCTATACAAGCTTTTTGATTAGGCTCGCCTCTCCGAGCCGATGGTATGAAATGCTTTCCCCCTTGCCTAGCTCTATTCATTGTTTTTTGCGTATCCCAGGCTGGGAAGGATTTTGCGCGCCTAAAAAAGCTATAGCGACCATCAAAATATATTTGAATTATTGAGGAGAATTGAGATGAAACAAAGGCAGTTCAAACAATTTTTATCCATGTGTGCCGTTATTGTGCTTCTACTCTGTGGCCTAGCCGCGTGTGCCGTACCTAGCACGCCCGCCGCGCCAGCGGAAGGGGAAACCACCACAGCGACGCCAGAAACCAGTGCGGAGGAAACCGAGGGTGCCGCGGTAGCCGCCACAGAGACCACCCCAACGGAAGGCGCAACCACCCGCACTGTTTCCACTGAATTGGGCGATATCGAAGTCCCGCTCGATCCGCAACGGGTCGTGATCAACTGGTATGTTGCCGATGGCTTCACATTGGGCTTGCCCGTGGTCGGGTATAGCGGTTGGGCCCAAGAGACCATGCCCTTCTATGATCAGTTTGAAGGGGTGACCGAGATCGAGAATTGGGAAGCAGAAGATATTTTAGCGCTTGAGCCGGATCTGATCATCAGCTGGACTGCGGAGGATTTTGACAGATTCTCCAAGATTGCACCGGTATTGGTTTACGGGGAAGGCGACCCGCTTTCACGCCTGCGCGCCTTTGGCGAAGCCACTGGCCGCACTGCCGAAGCCGAAGCCGCTATTGCCACCTTTGAGGAAAAGCTAGCCGCAGCCAAGGAGCAACTGACCGGTGAAGATTTCAAGGACAAGACCTTTAGCATCTTGCAAGACTGGGGCGCTAGCTCCTATGGGGTCTATTACGAAACTGGTTCGCGCGGCGGCACTTTGCTCTATAACTACCTGGGGTTGCAATTGCCAGAAAGCCTCAAAAAGTTAGTGGAAGAATCGGGGGAAGGCCGTGGTTCATTGAGCTATGAAGTGGCTGCCGATTACTTTGGCGATTATGTGATTTGGTTCTTGATGGAAGATTACGTTTCGGAATTTGCCCAAAGCGAAATTTGGCAGAGCATTCCCGCTGTTCAGGAAGGGCACATTGTCGAGATCCCCGGCAATATGTTGGGCCTCTTCTACTATGATGACGTGTCAAGTTTGATTGCCCAGCTCGACTACATTATCGAGGCATTGAATGCAGTGGTTCAGTAGCTTTATTGATGGGTTGATGCCCTGAATGGTGTCGTAGATAAGCTTATGCAGAACAACCCCATGCCGCGTAAAAAAGGCGCGGTGAATTTTACAATTTACATGATCATTGGGTTTGGGTTGCTGGTGTTCATGACCGCCGCGTCGATCTCCTTTGGCGCGGCGGATATGAGCTTGGCCACGGCGTGGAGCGCTATCTTCAAGTTTGACCCTGCTGTGACTGAACACCAGATTATCCAAACGCTACGTTTTCCCCGTGTGCTTGCCAGCATCATCGTTGGTAGTAGCTTGGCCGTTTGTGGCGCGATTATGCAGGGAACTACCCGCAACCCTCTGGCCGATTCGGGCTTGATGGGCATCAGCTCTGGCGCGACTTTTGCCATGGCCTTGTGCATGGTTTTCTTGCCCACCCGTACCTACAGCCAGATGATGTTTTTTGCCTTTACGGGTGCCGCCATCACTACCAGCATGACCTATTTCGTCGCTTCACTGGGGCCACGCGGCATGACCCCTCATAAATTGGTTTTGGCCGGGCTCTCCATCTCCATGCTTTTTGGTGCCTTCTCGACCTATCTTGCCATCAAATATCAACTGGGCACAGCCTTGGCCTATTGGACAGCCGGTGGCGTGGCTGGCGCACAATGGTCTGAGCTAGCCGTGATTGCACCGTTTTTCCTGCTCAGTCTGGCAGTTTCGATTGCCCTCTCGCCGTCGATCACCGTATTGAGTTTAGGGGAAGAGGTTGCTACCGGACTTGGCTTGCGCACTCGGCTCGTCAAAGGTATCGCAACGGTGATCGTGTTAGTCCTCACCGGCTTGTCGGTGGTCGTCGTCGGCCCGATTGGCTTTGTTGGGCTGCTCACACCCCATGCTGTCCGCTACATGGTTGGTGTCGATTATCGCTATATCATTCCTGCAACCGTGTTTTATGGTGGGCTGCTCGCCATCAGTGCGGATCTGCTTGGACGCATGATCAACCGACCTTTTGAAACGCCAATCGGGATCATCTTTGCGATCATCGGCGTGCCCTTCTTCCTCTATTTAGCGCGTAAGCAACGGAGGGAGTTTGCATGAAAGGGCCGCGCTACTCAGTCCAAAATGGCCTTTTTGTCCTTGTCACCCTGCTGGTGCTAATGGTTGTGCTGGCGATTGTCAGCATCAACGTGGGCAAGATGAATTTATCGCCACTAGAGGTGTGGAATGTCTTTCAGGGCAAAGGGACAAACGTACAAAATCTAACGATCTTTGAATTTCGCTTGCCCCGCATCACACTGGCGATCCTCGTGGGGATTGGGATGGGGACGTCCGGTTGTATTATGCAGAGCCTGCTGCGGAATGACATGGCTAGCCCGGGCACGCTGGGCATCAGCAGTGGTTCTGGCCTCTTTGTGATGCTCTTCGTGGTACTTTTTTCGGGTAAAAGCCTCTCATCGGCTATTCTGATCCCGCTACTGGCCTTTATCGGTGGCCTTTCCGCCGCAGGGCTGATTTTCTTGCTGGCATACCGGCCCGGGCGCGACGTTTCCCCGATCACGTTGATTCTGACTGGCGTTGCCTTGGGCAGTGGCTATGGGGCTGTAACCACGTTGCTGACGTTAAAGCTGGATCAAAACCAGATGAATTTTGTCCAACGCTGGTTCGCGGGCAATTTATGGGGCGACAATTGGTTGTATCTGTCGATTCTGGTCCCGTGGGTGGCAAGCTTTACGGGCTATACTTACTATAAATCGCGTATGCTCAATACGTTGCATCTCGGTAATCAGCTGGCAACTGGGCTGGGGTTGGCTGTGAAGCCAGAATTCCTAGGATTGTCGCTGGCCGCGGTAGCGCTCTCGTCGGGCAGTGTGGCATTAGGCGGGAACTTTTTCTTTGTGGGGATGATCAGCCCTCACATGGCGCGCAAGCTGGTTGGGCCGAACCACAAACTTTTGCTCCCGGCGGCCTCCTTCATTGCCGCGTTGCTCATCCTGTTAGCGGATACCATTACGCGCTCTATTAGTTTAGGGACCGACGTACCTACCGGTATCGTGATTACCATTTTAAGTACGCCTTATTTTCTCTATCTATTGGCAAAATCAAACTGACCCTTGCGGATCACTCTAGTCGGTATCAGACAATGAATAGTAGTATTACGACGGAAAAATTAGACATTGCTTACGACGATACCTTGATTGTCGAGGCGTTGAATATGCAAATTCCCCAGCACAAAATTACTTCGATCATTGGGCCGAATGGTTGCGGCAAATCGACGGTCTTGAAGGCCGTGGGGCGTATCCTCAAGCCCAAGCAAGGCATGATCTATTTGAATGGCGAGGATATTCGCCGGTTGCCCACCCGTGAAATTGCCAAGAAGATGGCGATTCTGCCACAGATGCCCACCGCGCCCAGCGGCTTGACTGCCAGTGAATTGGTGGCCTATGGGCGCTTTCCTCATCAACGCGGTTTTGGTAATCTGACTGCCGAAGACAAAAAGATTGTGGCTTGGGCCTTGTCGATCACCAAGCTCAATGAGTTCGCCCACCGTGAGATCGATACACTCTCGGGGGGGCAACGACAACGGGTTTGGGTGGCCATGGCCTTGGCGCAACAGGCTGATCTGATCCTATTGGATGAGCCAACAACCTATCTCGATCTCGCCCATCAACTGGAAGTGCTAGAACTTCTGCATCAGCTCAATCGCACGCAAGCTTGTACCATCGTCATGGTGCTGCATGATCTAAATCTGGCCGCGCGTTTCTCCGATTATATGATTGCCATGCATGCTGGCGCGATCATTAAACATGGCGTGCCAGAAGTGGTGATGACGCCAGAAGTTTTACGCGCTGCCTTTCAGATCGATGCCAACATTGTGCAAGAGCCAACGACCAATCGGCCTGTCTGCGTCACCTATGAGCTGCTGAAAATGCATTCTTGATCCCAGCCGGGAGCGCAACTTCTGTCCCAAAAAAGTGATTTGACAAATACTTTTATACTCTATAAAATAGATTATATAGAATATATTCTAGATTTGATTTACTGTAGAACTTGAAAGCAGATCAAATCGCTTTAGCTGGCGGATGAGTTTAAGCTAAGCTTTGTATGCATTCCCGCTGATATCGCAAGGAGGCGATGGCGTATTGAAGCCTTCCAGTGAACACCCCCGCACCCGTTTTAAAAAATTGAATCTAAGTGAAGTTTTGGTTGCCTACCTCAAAGAGCAAATCTTAAACGGCGAGTTGAATCCGGGCGATCGCTTGGTCGAGACCAAAATTGCTGAAGATCTAGAGATCAGCCAGACACCTGTGCGCGAGGCCATTCGTCAATTGTCGGGCGAAGGGATTGTTACGTTGGTTCCCCATAAGGGGCCGATTGTACGTTCCTTGGATATGAAAGATGTCTATGAGATCTACTCGTTGCGCGCGGGGCTTGAGGGAATGTCCATGCGTTTTGCCGTGCAATGGGCTGATCCGGAAGAGATCGAGTGGTTGGTAGACCATTATGCGGGCATGGAACGCAAGCTCCATGATGCCAGCGTGACTAGTCTCCTCGAAGACTCGGCAATCTTGCACCGAACCATTGTCAGCATGTCCAAACATAGCCGCTTGGTCAGTATGTATCATAGCCTGTCCTTTCAAATTTCATTGGTCAACCGCATTTTGGGCAAAGAATCGACCAAACAAAAAGAAGTAGACCAACACCGCGAATTGATCGTTGTCCTCCAAAGCGGCGACCCAGCGGAAGCGGAGCGCGTGATTCGTCAGCACATCTACCGCTCCTATCTGGAATTCGTCGAATTGCAAACGGGCAGCAACAAAGAATTTAGCCATTTGCGGTGGTATTAAAAGCCAGCCCCAATGGCACTACCTTGCGCAACGGGCTGGGCAACCCAGCTTTGTCGCCACAAAAAAGGATGCGCAAACCGGCGCGTCCATCCTCTCTTGCTTTATACCTGTCATTTCGTATCCCTTCGAGTGTTTAGTTTACTCAGTCCATCCTACAATCGTGACAAACTTCAAGGAGAAATTCATGGCAGAAGAAAATTTCGCAAAAGATTCGCAGGGTGCCGCGCGCCAATCCCTGAGTCGGCGCAAGTTTATGCTGTTGACGGGCACTGTCGCCAGCGGCCTTTTGGTAGCCGCCTGTGCTGCACCTGTCCCAGCGGCCCAACCAGCCACCAGTGCAGGTGGCACCCCGGCCATCGCGCCAGCCACCGTTTCCCATTGGGTCTATTCTGCGCTGCCGCTTGACCGTGAGACACTGACCAGTGTTCCCGCGGACAAGACCGAGAATGTCGTCGGCTATATCGATTGGAATTTGGAAAAATTCAATGAAGTTGAGCCAGAGACGGAAGTACAGCTAGAGTATTTGCCCCATGACCAAAGTTGGTTTGCCAAACTCGATTCTGCCCTGATCGCGGGGACCCCGCCCGATGTGGTACAAGGGCCCATCTCGGAAGCGGCCAAATATATTCCGTTGGGCGCTCTTTCGTCCGTAAATGACTATATTGCCAAAGAGATTTTGGACGATCTCCATCCCGCGATTGTGGCCGAAGCAAGTTTTGATGGCAAGCAATATTTATGGCCGTGGCGCCTCTCCTTTGGCGGTGGCATCTCCCTGAATGGGGGCATGTGGGCCCAAAATGGCGTTGCCGATCTCCTACCCACAGGAGAAACCCGCCGTTGGGAGATGGATACCTTCCTCGAAGCTGCCAAAGCCAACACCACGGAGGGCGCCTATGGCGTTGTCCTTTGCACCGACATCCACTATCAAACCACCCAATTTATGTATGGCTTTGGGGCGCGCCTCTTCAACGAAGACGAAACCGAAATTGCGCTTAACAGCCCCGAGGGGGTGGAAGGCTTACAATGGTTGCTCGATTTGGAGCATGTGCATAAGGTAGCCGTTCCTGGCACCGCCATCCGCAAGTCTGCCGAAGCGGGTCAACTCTTTACCGAAGGCAAGGCTGGTGCCTTTGGCGCGCAGGGCTCGGGCAAGACGCCACCCGAATTTGCCGAACGACCCGAGTTCAACTGGTATTGGGCACCACCACCGAATGTGCCTGGCAAGGAACCCGCGGTGATGACCAACATTCACGGCCACTATGTCTTCCAACAAAAGAACGCTGCCCAGACGGAAGCTGCGCACCGCTGGACCCAGTTCTTAGTGCGCCCCGAATCTCTGGAGCTATCCCTCAAGGCTTTTGGGATGCCGCCAGCCTTGCAATCGCTCTGGGGGCAGGTGGAGGATGAGAATATGAAGGTAGGGTTGACCTTTACAAGCATGATGTCCACCCTGGGCCGCCGCGCGAGCGCGGCGGCTATCACCTTCTCGCTGGCCCCACGTATGTTGGAAGCGGCCTTCAGCGGCCAGATGACAGCTCAAGAAGCCTTGGATCAATTCGCACTTGAAGGCAATGAGCTGATCCAGGAAGCGTTAAACGCCTAAGTTCGCTCGTGAGACCTGTCAGGTTTGAAAAACCTGACAGGTCTGGTACTGCGAAAAAAGAGACGCGATGAGGCCACAGGAGGGACTATGGCTCAAGGTGCAATGGACCGTCCAACGGGGGCGCGACCGCTGATCAGTCGGCAAACGCGGGGCATATTGTGGGGCTATTTCTTTATCGCGCCCAGCTTTCTCGCCTTTCTGCTCTTCTCTTTGTACCCCATGTTCGATTCGATTATTCTGAGCTTCCAAAAGCTCTCGCTCACTGGACGTACTTGGGTTGGCTTGGATAATTACACCAAATTGTTCAATGAACCAGCCTTTCTCAAAATGCTGACCAACACGTTTGTCTATGCTCTGTGGATTGTGCCGCCGGGGGTTGCGCTCTCTTTGGTCATGGCCGCGCTGATCTATCGCTTGCCGCGACCGATGCAAACTTTCTTCAAATCGGCCTTTTATTTGCCGGTCGTCACCTCTGGCGTGGTGTTGAGCGTCGTCTGGCTTTATCTGTATGACCCAGCCTTTGGCCTGCTGAATTTCATCCTCGGCCAATTGGGGCTGGAACCAGTGCTTTGGCTTGCGGATCCCCGTTTTAGCTTGCTTAGCCTTGTCATCATGTATCACGCTTCGCATTGGGGCGGCTCGATCATTTTGCTCACGGCGTCCATGGGGAGTATCCCCAAAGAGTTGTACGAAGCGGCGGCCATCGAAGGTGCCTCGATCATCCGCCAAGCCACGGCCATCACCATTCCCTTACTCAAGCCCGCCATTACCTATGTTTCGATCTTGGGGACGATTGCTTCGTTGCAAATCTTCACCGAAATTTTTGTGATGACGCGCGGCGGACCAAACTATGCCACCACGAATCTGGTCTTCTCGATCTATGAATATGGCTTTATTCGCTTTGATTTTGGGCGAGCGTCCGCCGTCGCCATTATTTTGCTCATTATCACAGTCACCCTTGCCTTGCTGCAATTCCGCTTCCTGCGCACGAACGTTGAATACTAGCCTAAAATACAGCAGATACACTGTAGAGGAATCACCCAATGTCAAGCCCAGTGTCAAGCCCAGTGTCAAGTACTGTGAGCGTGCCAACCCCGTCAGCCAGCCTAACGACTCTTTTCCGGCGAAAGCTGTTTCGTAGCTGGCGCGAAGCAACACCAGGTGAGCGTATTTTTTTGCTGATCGCCTATGTGATCCTAACAAGCTGGGCCGTCGTCAGCATTTTCCCTCTGTATTGGATGGTGACGACCGCGCTTAAACCGCCGTCTGTGGTCATGAGTTTGCCACCCGAGTGGATTCCGTCTAGTGTTTCGTTGAACAATTTTTACGAAGCCTTTGCCAATTCGCCGGTGGCGCGCTGGACCATGAATAGCCTCCTGATGGCGTTGACCGTGACCGTCTTCCAACTGCTCTTTGCGACCATGGCTGGCTATGGTTTTGCCAAGAAAGTATTTCCTGGCCGTGAATGGCTCTTTTGGATCTATGTCAGCTCGATGATGATTCCTGGCTTTGCCATGATCATCCCTCTCTTCACGCTCATGACAAAACTGGGCTTAGTGAACAGCTATCTGGGGTTGATTGCACCCGGGCTTTCGGCACCTTTCGGTGTTTTTCTCATGCGCCAGTTCATCCAAACGCTGCCAACCGAATTGATTGAAGCCGCCACCATTGATGGTTGCTCCGAAATTGGGGTCTTCAAGGATATCATCTTGCCCCTTGCCAAACCAGGGTTGGCGGTGTTGGGCATCTTTGTCTTTATGGGGCAGTGGAACTCATTCCTGTGGCCCTTGATTGTGATCAATTCCTCGGAAATGATGCCATTGACCGTCGGCTTTGCGTTGCTTGCCAACCGCGAATTGCGCGTAAACTATGGCGCGCTCATGGCCGCCGGGACCTATATGGCCTTGGCGCAATTGATCGTCTTTTTTGCTTTCCAGCCTTACTTTGTCCAAGGGATTACGGTGGGTGGGGTCAAGGGCTGATTTCACACTTTTCACAGATGAACCAATCCTAAATCATGAACCAGATAGAAAGCAGAGGCAGAAGATGAGCTATCCATACACAGGTGTACAATACCGGCCCACGGTGACCGGTCGCCAGGGTATGGTTTCATCGGCACACCCGTTAGCATCGGTGGCCGGCTTGCGCACGTTGATGGAAGGGGGTAACGCCATTGATGCGGCGGTTGCGGTTGCCGCAGCCTTGGGCGCGACGGAAATGGGGCTCTCGGGCATTGGCGGCGTGGGCTGGATGCAGATTTACCACGCGAAGACCAACACCCATATCTGTCTTGATTATCAAGGCTGGAGTCCCTACGCCGCGGCGGTAAGCGCTTTTAACGATCCGGTTGAAATGCAACGCGGGGTCAAATCGTGGATGGTACCCGGTTCGCCGGCTGGCTGGTGTGCTGCACTTGAGCGCTTTGGCACCATGGACCGCGCCAGTGTTTTTAAGCATGTCATTGACATTTGTGAAAACGGCCACCCGGTGACCATCCACGCCTGTAACATTGTCAATATGTATGAATCGTGGTTGATGCCCCACCCGGGCTCCGCTGCGGCCTTTTTCCCCACGGGCAAACTGATGCGCCCCGGCCAAATTCACAAGCAGCCCGATTTGGCGCAGACCTATCGTTTATTGGTGGAGTACGGGCCAGAGGTCTTCTATCGAGGCGAAATTGCTGAGAAACTGGTGAACTATGCCCAAAGCCATGGCGGCTTGCTCACCATGCAAGACATGGCCGATTTGACGGTAGAATGGGTCGAGCCTCTGGGCATTGATTATCGCGGCTTCCAGGTCTTTGGTCCGCCGCCGCCTTCCAGTGCCATGCAATGGTTGCAAACCCTGAAATTGCTCGAAGGGTATGACTTGGCCGCCATGGGGCATAACTCCGTGGATCATCTGCATACCCTGCTCGAAGTCGAAAAGCTCGCCATTGCCGACCGCGTCCAATATAACGTCATGCCGGGGGCTTCCATGGCGCGTCTCCTCTCTGCCGACTATTGTGCCGAACGCCGTAAGTTGGTGGACCCCAAAAAGGTGGCCCGGATCAGCGGGGCGCGCTATGCCTCGACCATGGAAATGGGGATTGTCAAGCCGGGCGATATTGGCACGAAGGAGAGCACCACCCACTTTAATGTGGTCGATGCCGAGGGCAACGCCGTTTCTGCGACCCAAAGCTTAGGTGGCTTTGGCTCGGGCGTGGTTGTCCCCGAAACTGGCATTCTGATGAATGACTTTCTCTGGTGGTTTGACATTGATCCCAATAGCCCGAATGTGGTAGCCCCCCACAAGAAGGTGGAGATGTGTCTCTCCCCAGGTATGATCTGGCGCGATGGCAAAATTTTTGCCTTGATGGGGACCCCAGGCAGCCATGGAATTATGGAAACGACGCCCCAATTTATGTCAAATCTGATGGATTTTGGCATGTCCGTGCAAGCCGCGATTGAAGCCCCGCGCGTGCGTCCGCTGGAATCGAATCATATCATTGCCGAGGGTCGCGTTCACAAAGAAGTGCTGGATGGGCTTTCGGCGCGCGGTCACTTGGTCGAAAGGCTGCCCGATTTCTCGATGGCTGTTGGTGGGGCGCAGGGCATCATGATCGATCCCGAAAGTGGTGCATTGACGGGTGGGGCCGACCCACGCCGCGATGGCTATGCAATCGGCTGGTAAACTCTGGATATGCGTGCAAAAGGATAGCGAATCGTGACAACCGCAAAACCAATCGGCAGCATCCGTGAAGATTTTCCGATGTTGGCAAATTGTACTTATTTTAACTGTGGCGGTATTGCGCCTCTTTCCAAAAGCGTGGGTGCAGAGTTGATCCGGGTGCCGCAAGCCGTGCTTGAAGCGGGACCGTGGCAAATGCTAGCGCGCGATGACAGCTTCTTAGGGCTAGAGCGAGCGCGCGGGACGCTGGCGAACTTTATCGGTGCGGATGTGGATGAAATTGCCTTTACCACTCAATTCTCGACTGCCGTGAATATCATCGTCGAGGGGCTGGCCTGGCAAGCGGGGGATGAGGTCATCGTCACCGATCAGGAACACCCGGCTCTCCTGATTCCGTTGATGAACGTGGTGCGTCGGCACGGCCTGAAGGTGAGCCGTATTCCCGTTTCCAACGATATCAATGCGATGCTGGAACATTATCAGACCCTGCTGACCGACCGTACCAAATTGGTGGCCGTGAGTCATGTGACCACCGACAGCGGTACCAGACTACCTGCGGCAGAGATGACCCGCTTAGCCCATGAACGCGGTGCCTATGTTCTCTTTGACGGTGCCCACTCCGCAGGACAATTCCCGCTCGATCTGCATGAACTGGGCTGTGACTTCTATGCGATGGTGGGCTATAAGTGGATGTTTGGCCCCTATCCGTCGGCGGCGCTCTATATCCGTCGTGACAAGCTGGATGAGATCGATATCACTTGGTCTGGCAGTAATGTCACCAAAACCGGCAGCGTGACGATGGGCGTTGAGGATTTACAGTGGATTGACGGCGCACGCCGCTTTGAATATGGTGGGCGTACCTATCCTTACGATACCGCCTTTGGCGCGGGCGTGGCCTATGTGCAAGCGTTGGGGCTAGAGGCGATTCAGGCCCATGCGAACGAGCTGACGACCTACTTCCACAGCGCGTTGGATCGCATCCCGGGCGCAAAAATTCACAGCCCGCGTGATCTGGCGAACGCCACCGCGATTACAACCTTCTCGCTCGATAATATGGATGGCGTGGCCGTATCAACCGCGCTGCGCGAGCGCTGGAATATGTTGCAACGCTCGGCGCTGCGTGGCTCTAGTGTACGTATTTCGCTCGCGCCTTTTGTCGAAGCCAGCGATGTCGAAAGCTTGGTTGAGAAGATCGCCCTTTTGGCAAAAGAGTAATGGCTACTCGTTGTCATTGATGCCTTATTGGCCCCTTATTTTGGTGGAAATCAAGAATTTCTGGAATACTAAAATTTTTGTTTTCCACCAAAATAAGGTATAAGATTCTACCTAGTAGTTAGGTAGACCGGAGGATTGCTTAGATCCTCCCCTACAACTGAATAGATGTGAAGGTGTGCTGACCGCTCGGAAGCCCAGCACACAATGGGGGAAGCCCGGTGAAGAATACGTGAAACGTAATGCGTGAAACGTAAACCAGTCCGGCACTGTCCCGCAACGGTAAGTAATAAGTAATAATCAATAATCAATGGCTAATTGCTAATGAGT
>JAHBVH010000117.1 GCA_019637645.1 Caldilineaceae bacterium | reverse complement strand
GCCGACCCGTGTGCGTTTCTGGGCGGATGGGCAACCCCAGTGGCCCTTTGTTTACAAGTCGGAATCAGCGCTAGATCTCAAAACCTTCCGCATGGAATACAAAGAAGATCTTAGCCAACGCTACCCGCTCCGTTTCTTTGCCCAAGGCGAGCCCTATAAGCTGTGGGGCGTGATCCCAGCCCAACGTCACCTCTTTATCGTCGAAGACGCGCCCATTATGATCTTTGGCACCGACCGCCTTGGCCGCGATATCTTCTCCCGCTCGATCTACGGGGGACGGATCTCCTTGTCGATTGGGCTGGTCGGGGTCATCCTCAGCTTTATTCTGGGGCTGCTCATTGGGGGGATCTCGGGCTACTTTGGTGGGGTGGCCGATATGATCATCCAACGGACGATCGAGTTCATCCTCTCGTTGCCGACGATCCCCCTGTGGATGGCGCTCTCGGCGGCGCTGCCCCAAGATTGGCCGGTGGTGCGTACCTACTTTTTCATCACCCTGATCCTTTCGCTCATGTCGTGGGGGACGCTGGCGCGCCAGGTCCGTGGGAAGTTGCTCTCCCTGCGCGAGGAGGACTATGTGGTGTCGGCCCGCTTGGTCGGTTCGGGCGAGGCGCGGATCATTGCGATCCATCTCTTCCCTTCCTTTACGAGCCATCTGATTGTCACGCTGACGCTGATGATCCCCGGCATGATCTTGGGCGAGACCGCGTTGAGCTTCTTGGGGTTGGGGATGCAGCCGCCCGCCGTCAGTTGGGGCGTTTTGTTGCAAGATGCGCAGAACATTGTGACCATTGTCCATTACCCCTGGCAATTGATCCCGACCCTCTTTGTGGTGATCACAGTCCTCATGTATAACTTTTTGGGCGATGGGATGCGCGATGCCGCTGACCCGTATTCGATCTAGTGCAGCAGTAAACCGAGTGGAGAGTAACGATTGAGCGCTATGACCCAAGCTGATCTAGCTTTAGAAATCAAAAATCTACGCACCCATTTCTTCTTTGATGAAGGGACGGTGCGGGCTGTCGATGATGTCTCGCTGACCCTACGGCGTGGGAAGACCCTCGGTGTGGTTGGCGAGTCTGGCTGCGGCAAGAGTGTCACGGCGCAGTCCGTGTTGCAGATTGTAGGAGCCGGTGGCCGTATTGTGGACGGAGAGATTCTGCTCCACCGACCGGACAAATCCATTAACCTGGTCGAGTATGCTCCCACCAGTGAGGCGCTGCGTCAAGTGCGTGGCAAAGATGTGGCGATGATCTTTCAAGAACCCATGACGGCCTTTTCCCCCATCTATTCCGTCGGCTGGCAGATCATCGAATCGATCCTCTTTCATGAAAAGATCTCCAAGCAAGCCGCCCGCGAACGGGTGATCAAACTTTTTGACTTGGTTGGGATTCCCAATGCGGCCCAACGGGTCGATAGCTATCCCTTTGAACTATCGGGCGGGATGCGTCAGCGCGCTATGATCGCCATGGCCTTGTCGTGCAACCCCATGGTGCTCATTGCCGATGAGCCGACCACGGCCTTGGATGTGACCATCCAGGCGCAGATCCTAGAGCTGTTGCGCAGCTTGCAAGCCGAGTTGGGCATGGCGATTCTGATCATTACCCATAATATGGGGGTCATTGCCGAAATGGCCGATGAGGTGGCGGTGATGTATCTGGGCAAAGTGGTAGAACAAGCGTCGGTCTGGGATCTCTTTGATGATCCTCAGCATCCGTATACGACCGCGCTGCTCAAATCCATTCCCATGGTGGAAGAGGAGGTGAAGGAGCGTTTGGCTTCGATCCAAGGTTCGATCCCCGACCCCTATAACTTGCCCCCGGGGTGCCGCTTCTCCTCGCGTTGCGATGCGTTCATGCCCGGCGTCTGTGATCGCGCCGAACCACCGCTGATCGAAACCAAACCGGGCCATTGGGTCCGCTGCTTTCTCTGGGGAGGTCGCGATGAGTGATCTACAACCGATCCTTGAGGTTCGTAATCTCAAGAAACATTATCCGCTCACCAAGGGCTTTCTGCGCCGTACGGTGGGGTTGGTCAAGGCCGTCGATGATGTGAGCTTTGTCGTCAACCCTGGCGAAACCTTGGGGCTCGTTGGCGAGTCTGGCTGTGGCAAGACCACCGTCGCCAAATCGATCCTGCGCGCGATCCAGCCCACCGCAGGCGAGATCCTCTTTCAGAGCGATGGGCAGCTGGTCGATATTGCCAAGCTAGAGAAGGAAGAGCTGAAGCGCGCTCGGCGCAACATCCAGCTGATCTTCCAAGATCCCTATTCGTCCTTGAACCCACGCCAACGGGTACGCGACATTATTGGTGAGCCGTTGTTGGTCAATGGGGTAGCACGGGGGAAGGCATTGGAAGAACGGGTCAGCCAATTGATGGAAGCGGTCGGACTGCGGCCAGAGTATATGATCCGCTATCCCCATGCCTTTTCTGGTGGGCAGCGCCAACGCATTGGGATTGCCCGGGCCCTGGCCCTCAACCCCAAGTTGGTCATCTGTGACGAGCCGGTATCGGCGCTAGATGTCTCGATCCAAGCCCAGATTCTCAACTTGCTCAACGACCTGCAAGATGAGCTAGGCTTAACCTACCTCTTTATCTCGCACGATTTGGGCGTGGTGCAACATATCTGTGATCGGGTCGCCGTCATGTATATTGGCCGCGTGGTCGAGGTCGCACCGACGAAGGCACTCTTTAAGACCCCCAAACATCCCTATACCGAAGCGTTGCTAAGTGCTTCGCCAAAGCCTCATCCGCGCTACCGGGGCAAATCGCGCATTCTGACAGGAGAAGTCCCCGATCCCTCGTTTGCTTCGTCTGGTTGCTATTTCTACCCACGCTGTACCTACCGGCGTGATCTCTGTGCCACCACCTACCCACCGCTTCAGCCGGTTGATGAACAAGGGGAGCATCTGGTTGCCTGTCATTTTGCCAACGAGATCACCTTAGAAGGGATCTAGGTTGGCCGTGCCTGGTGGGCAGCTATCCCCAAAAACCTGTCAGGTTTGCCAAACCTGGCAGGTTTCTCACCTTATTCTTCTTCGTGCCATGTTTCACGAGCTAATTCCTCGCCTCTGTGTATGCGGGCCTGCGATTCCCGCGCGATTGTGCAACAAAAGCCCCAACTTTTTCTCTCTTTACCTTAAAAACTGGTATCATTGTGGGATAGATAAACGATAGCTATCGGTAGCGGTTACATCTGATCAAGTGGATAGAGGTATGGCCCTTTGTCTGGACGTTGCATTTCCCTGGCAACAACCCGCAGGGGCTTTCAGCGATTCCCTCTTGGCTACCTCACTGTTGCTGCATCAGAAGGCAAAGCCGTTGCCTTACTCTCAGGATTTACGCAACACCAGACCAACGCGGTCCTTGCGACCAAGCTGAACGCCCCGGTGAAAGCTGCTTCTTGCGTAGCTCCTACACTCTGTGGAAAGGAACCACAATGGCCATACAAGATTTCTTTGGTGCCAAAGGTACATTTGACACTGGTAGCGGCGAAGCGGTGATCTTCCGCCTTGCGGCGTTAGAAAAAGCGGGCGTTGCCAAGATCAGCCGTCTCCCCTTTTCGATCCGGGTGCTGCTAGAAGCTGCGCTACGCCAGGCCGACGGCTTTGAGATCACCAAAGAATCGGTGGAAACCATTGCCACGTGGAATGCGGAGACGGCTGGCAAGGTCGAGATCCCCTTTAAGCCCGCGCGCGTTGTCTTGCAAGACTTTACCGGCGTACCCAGTGTGGTCGATCTCGCCGCCTTGCGCAACGCCATGGCGCAGTTGGGTGGCGATCCGAACAAAGTGAATCCGCTCGTCCCGGTTGATCTCGTCATCGACCATAGTGTACAAGTCGATCGCTTTGGCAGCGCCTTTGCGCTCTTTTACAATGCCGAGCGCGAATTTGAACGGAATCGCGAACGCTATGAATTTCTCAAGTGGGGCCAAGAGGCGTTTGATAACTTCCGCGTCGTGCCACCCGCGACGGGGATTGTCCATCAAGTCAACCTAGAATATTTGGCTCCAGCTGTCCACCTGACCCCCTACAACGGCTTGCCGATTGCCTATCCCGATTCACTGGTAGGTACCGATAGCCACACCACCATGATCAATGGGTTAGGCGTTCTCGGTTGGGGTGTCGGTGGGATCGAAGCCGAAGCGGTCATGTTGGGGCAGCCGATCTATATGTTGCTGCCCGAAGTGGTGGGCTTTAAGCTGACCGGCGCGCTGCCCGAAGGCGCGACCGCCACCGACCTCGTGCTGCGCGTGACGGAAATGTTGCGCAAGAAGGGGGTCGTTGGCAAGTTTGTCGAATTCTATGGCCCTGGCATGTCCAAATTGAGCCTCCCCGACCGGGCCACGATTGCCAATATGGCCCCCGAATATGGAGCTACCACCGGCTTCTTCCCCATTGACGAGGAAACCTTGCGCTATCTCATCGGCACAGGGCGCACCGAAGAGCAAGTCGAACTAGTGGCCCGCTATTGCAAAGAGCAAGGGCTCTTCCACGAGACGAGTACGCCGGAACCTGAATTTAGCGATACGCTGGAACTCGATATGGGCACGGTGAAACCGGCGTTGGCAGGCCCCAAGCGGCCCCAAGATCGTATCGATCTGGATCAAATGAAGAAGAACTGGAATATGGCCCTCTCCGCGCCCGTCGGTCCCCGTGGCTTTGGTCTAGCGAGCGATGACCTCAAGACCCAAGTCCCCGTTGAGCACAATGGTCGCACCTTTACGCTGACCCATGGCAGCGTGGTAATTGCCGCGATTACCTCTTGTACGAATACCAGCAATCCGAGCGTAATGGTGGGCGCGGGCCTCCTGGCCAAGAAAGCCGTCGAGCGGGGTCTTGATGTCAAACCTTGGGTAAAGACCAGCTTGGCCCCGGGTAGCCAAGTCGTGACCCGCTATCTGAACGAGGCTGGCTTGACGCCCTATCTAGAAGCGCTGAATTTCCACACCGTTGGCTATGGCTGTACCACCTGTATTGGGAACAGTGGGCCTTTGCCGGCTCACATCAGCCAAGCGATCAAAGAGGGCAACCTCGTCGCGGCTTCGGTGCTCAGTGGCAATCGCAACTTTGAAGGGCGGGTGAGCCCTGATGCACGGGCCAACTTCTTGGCCTCGCCGCCGCTGGTGGTGGCCTATGCCATTGCTGGTACGGTTAACCTCGATCTTGACACCGAGCCGCTGGGCTATGATCCCAATGGCGAACCGGTCTACCTGCGCGATATTTGGCCCAGCCAAGCCGAGATTCAAAGCGCCATCCGCCAAAGTCTCAAGCCCGCGATGTATCGCGAACAGTATGCCAATGTCTTCAACGGCAACGAGCAATTTAACCAAATCCCGGTGGCGGGCGGTGAACTATTTGATTGGGATGCTAAAAGCACCTATATTCGGCGGCCACCCTTCTTTGACATTACCCTCGACGTGCCGCCGGTGAGCCCCATTGTGGGGGCGCGTGTCTTGGCGGTGATGCCCGACAGCACCACCACGGATCACATTAGTCCGGCTGGTGATATTGCGCGCAATAGTCCCGCTGCGAAATATTTGGAGGAGCATGGGGTAGAACGTTCTGAATGGAACAGCTATGGCAGCCGCCGTGGCAACCACGAGATCATGATGCGTGGGACCTTTGCCAATATCCGCATTAAGAACCAAATGTTGGATGGCGAAGAAGGGGGCGATACGGTCTACATTCCCACCATGCAGAAGATGACGATCTTTGATGCTTCTGTCAACTATATCAACGATGGTACCCCGTTGGTCATTCTGGCGGGGAAAGAATATGGTACGGGGTCGAGCCGTGACTGGGCCGCCAAAGGGCCGCAGCTGCAAGGGGTTCGCGCTGTGATCGCCGAGAGCTTTGAGCGCATTCACCGCAGCAATTTGGTAGGGATGGGGGTGTTGCCCCTCCAGTTCAAAGATGGACAGAATGTCAGTAGCCTGGGCTTGAGCGGCTTTGAAACCTTTGATATCTTGGGTCTCACGGATGTTATGGTACCCAATCAGGCATACACCGTGCGGGCCACCTCCCAAGCCGGGGCTGTAGCGGAATTTCAAGTCGTCAGCCGCATCGACACGCCCGTCGAAGTCAACTACTATAAGAACGGTGGCATTTTGCAAACCGTGCTACGCCGCTTAGCTCAGGAGAACTGACAGAAGTCAGAGGGCAGAAGTCAGAGGGCAGAAGTCAGAGAAGAGATTGGAGACGAGAGCCTGGAGAAACGAGATTGATAGTCTCTGGTCTCCAGGCTCCCATTCAGGAAGTTGTACAACCAGCGTATTAGTGTATAAAGGAAAGAGCTATGGGTATTGCATCCCCAGTGAAGGTGAAAGAGTATGCATTATCGGGCTGGGATCTCGCGGAACTCCTACCCGAAGCGCGCGAAGAGGTGATCAGCGAAAGACTTGCATCACTGGAAGAGCGGGTGCAAGCCTTTGTAGCCCGGCGTGAACAGCTAAACCCCGAGATGGAGCCGGGTGTGCTCATTGAGGCCATGGGCCAATATGAAGCGCTGGTCAGTCATGTCTATATGCTAGCGGCTTATGGCAGCCTCTGGTTTTCTGCCGATACCCAGTCATCGTCGGCGCTCACCTATCGCAATCGTATCCAACAAGTGATGACCGATGTCCAAAATCGGACGCTCTTCTTTGATCTGTGGTGGAAAAGCTTGGATGACGACGAAGCCGCGGCCCTGTTGCCAGGCGAAGCGACCTTTCCCGACTATCATCACTATCTCCAGGATCTACGCCGCACCAAGCCCTATACCTTAGAAGAAAAGTCAGAGCAGTTGATCAACACCAAAGATGCCAATGGCATTGATGCCTTGATGACGCTCTACTCGATGTTGACCAACCGCCTGGAGTTTAAGATCGAGGTGGAGGGCGAAACCAAGACCTTGACCCGTGACGGCTTGATGAGCTACGCCCAGTCGCGCGATGGGGATCTCCGCGCCGCGGCCTACCAAGAGCTGTACCGTGTCTATGGGCAAGAGGCCAATATCCTGGCTCAGATCTATGTCAACCGGGTGCGTGATTGGTATAACGAACATGTGGGCCTACGCCAATACGGCTCACCGATTGCCGTGCGCAATGTTGCGAATGACATTCCCGATGCCGCGGTTGATGCTCTCTTGGAAGTCAGCCGCGCCAATGTGGGCATCTTCCAACGCTACTTCCGGCTAAAAGCGGGCTGGTTGGGGGTGGAAAAGCTGCGCCGCTATGATGTTTACGCCCCATTAGCCTCGTCGGATCGCCAGATTGCGTACAGTGACGCCGTTGCAATGGTCTTGGAGACCTTTAACAATTTTCATCCGAAGATCGCACGCCATGCCCAACGCGTTTTTGATCAGAATCACATTGATAGTGAAGTGCGCAAAGGCAAGCGGGGCGGGGCCTTTTGCGCCACGGTGTTGCCTACCCTCACCCCGTGGGTCTTGATGAACTACACGGGGCGTGTCCGCGATGTTGCAACGCTGGCCCATGAGTTGGGCCATGCCATCCACAGCATGTTGGCCGAAGAGCACTCGGTGTTGACCCAACATCCGACCTTGCCTCTAGCCGAGACAGCTTCAGTCTTTGCCGAGATGTTGCTCACCGAACAGTTCTTGGCAGTGGAGAAAGAGCCCCTAGTACGGCGGGAATTGTTGGCCGCGGCGGTGGATGACATGTACGCCACCGTCATGCGCCAAGCCTTCTTTGTCAACTTTGAACGCACCGCCCATGCCGCCATCATGGACAACCGGTCGCCCGAGGAATTGTATGGCCTTTATATGGAAAATCTCAAGGAGCAATTTGGCGACAGCCTAGAGATTGCGCCAGAGTTTCAATATGAATGGGTCAGCATTCCCCACATTTATAATACACCCTTCTACTGCTATGCCTATAGCTTTGGTCAACTGCTGGTGCTGTCGCTCTACCGGCGCTACCAACAAGAAGGGGATGCCTTCAAGCCGGGGTATATGAAGTTGCTCGCCTATGGTGGCTCGGCGCGGCCCGAAGAGATCCTGCGCGAGGTGAACATCGATATCACGAGCAAAGCCTTCTGGCAGGGTGGTTTCGATGTCATTCGCAATATGATCGACGAATTAGAGACTATCGCCATTTAACTATACACCGCAGCAGCAAAGCGGCGAGCGGCAGGCTCGCCGTTCTCTATAGGGAGTGCGTACCTGAAAGCGGGCAAAGCGCAAGCGGATCGATTTTCCGCCTTGTGCTAGCGCCCCTGATGGGGTACGCACTCTTTTTATTGGCTAAAATTTTAGTCTAGTATATAATGGAAAAACCTCAGTAATTCCTCTACCCACAACAGCAAGAAGGATACCTTTGAACGAACTACGAATTTTGTATGTAGGTCGCAAAAATAGGGTTGCCGCTGACTTACAGACATTATTCGAGCAACCAAACCCAACGGCGGCAGCTAGCGAATCAGCGCCCATTACCTTTACGGTGATGACCAATCAAAAGTCTGCATTGCACTTGATCGGTACGCAGCCGCCCGCCACCCTCTGGGTCGAGATGGAGCAGCGTTCAGCTAGTCGCCTCCGCTTTTGTGAAACCGTGCGCTACCGCCTGCCCTCGGTGGCGATCTTGGCGGTGGGCAATCAACTGCCGGTTATGGGTGAATTCAAGTTTGATGGCTTGATTAAGCTACCTTTGGCCACGCGGGCGATCTGGCAGACAGTGGGGCAACTCCAGGCGCAGCGGAACGAACATAAACTCTACTGTGGGCCGATTACGCTGGATCTTGCCACCCGCACGGTGATGACGCCCAATGGTCGCTATCCCATGACACCCAAGCAGTGCGCCTTGCTCAAATTATTTATGAATCAGCACGGTGAGGTCATCAAGCGTCGTCACTTGATGGAACAGGTGTGGGATACGTCCTATGTGGAGGATACACGCACCTTAGATGTCCACATCCGCTGGCTGCGCGAATGTATCGAGCCGAACCCTTCCAAGCCCAGCTATCTAAAGACCGTGCGTGGCATCGGTTATTGTTTTAAGATCACCCAATAACCGGTAGAGACGCAAAATATAGGCCGGTAGAGACACAGAATATGTAGGCCGGTAGAGACGCAAAATATGTAGGCCGGTAGAGACGCAAAATATGTAGGCCGGTAGAGACGCAAAATTTTGCGTCTCTACCATTGGCGTTGTGGTTTAAGATAGCGCCCGGTGGACATCGACAATGTTGGGCAAGCGGTCGATCTTGGTGAGAATCCGCATTAGCTGGGCCACATCCTCAATTTCAAGGGTGGCATTGATCAGCGCCAAATTATCCTTTTGTCCTGTCAATGCTTCGACGCTCAACATATTAATATGTTCATCCGCCACTAGGCTTGCCACATCGCGCATGAGGCCAGAACGATCATAGGCGCTGATCTGAATTTTCACTGGATAGGTTTCTTGGCCGCCGGTGGTCCATTGTACATCGATCAATCGGTGGTTCTGTCCTCGTCGTACACAAGTAGCCACGTTAGGACAGTCGGTGCGATGGACCGTAACGCCCCGTCCTTTGGTCACATAGCCGATGATCGGATCGCCGGGAACCGGTGTACAGCAGCGCCCTAGTTGGGTCAACAGCCCCTCTACCCCCTGCACCATCAACCCCTCAGAGAGCTTGGAGGTGCTGCGGGTTACCCGTGCTTGGATCAACGTGCCATTTTTGGCCGCCAGCCGTTCCTGTTCGCGTCGCTCTTGGTTGAAAATCTGCTGGGCAATTTGTTGGGAATTAACATCGCCATAGCCGATGGCGGCATAGAAGTCATCCGCTTTCTCATAGTTGAAGAGTTTGCTCAGCGCTTCGGCGCTTTGGGTAACCGACAGGCGGCGCAGTTCTTTTTCCAGCATCTGACGGCCGCGGTGGATATTCTCTTCGCGCCCCTGTTTGCGCAGCCAGGTGCGGATCTTGCTGCGTGCCCGCTGGGTGGTGACATATTCGAGATTGGGGTTGAGCCAATCGCGGCTGGGGCCACCCCGCTTGGCCGCGATGACCACCACCTGATCACCATTCTTGAGCTTATAGTCTAGGGGCACCAAACGCCCATTGATGTTGGCCCCGCGACAGCGATGGCCCAACTCGGTGTGAATGGCATAGGCAAAGTCAATCGGGGTCGCGCCAGCGGGTAGATCCACGACATCACCCTGGGGTGTAAAGACAAAGACCCGATCTTTGAAGACATCGGTCTTCATGCTATTCATGAATTCGTCGGCGTCTGTGACATCCTGCCGCCACTCCATCAACTGGCGAATCCAGGCAATTTTGCGTTGGAAGTCGGCATCGTGCTTGGATTGTTCTTTATATTGCCAGTGGGCCGCAATCCCATATTCGGCCACATTATGCATCTCTTGGGTGCGGATCTGCACCTCCATGGGCCGCCCACTCCGGCGGCTCAGGACAGCCGTGTGCAGACTGCGATACATATTGTTCTTGGGATTGGCAATATAGTCGTCAAACTCGCCGGGGATAGGGTGCCAAAGGCTGTGGACAATGCCCAACGCAAAATAGCAGTGGGCTTCGCTATCGACAATCACGCGGAAGCCATAGACATCGTAGATCTGATCAAAGCTTACATCTTTGCGCTTCATTTTGCGCCAGATGCTGTAAATATGTTTGGTGCGCGCACTGACTTCGGCATTGATACCGGCTTTGGCTAGTTCACGCTCTAATTCGGCTTTGATGCGGATCACCCACTTGTCGCGCTCATCCTGCTTTTGTTGGATGGCCTTGGCAATATCGCGATAGCTGGCTGGCTCTAAATAGCGGAAGCTCAGATCTTCCAATTCAGACTTGATCTTCCAAATGCCTAGCCGATTAGCCAAAGGGGCAAAGATCTCGAGTGTTTCGCGCGCAATCCGCCGCCGCTTAAAATCCTTCTGGGTGCCTAAGGTGCGCATATTATGCAGGCGATCGGCGAGCTTGATCAGCACCACACGGATATCTTCCACCATTGCCAAGAACATTTTGCGGAGCGACTCGGCCTTGCTGTCCGACATGGCCGAACGAGTGTTACCTAGCTCATTGATGCGTTTGAGCTTGGTGACGCCATCGACCAACATGGCAACGACTGGCCCAAAATGCTCTTGAATATATTCAACCGTGAACTCGGTATCTTCCGCCACATCATGCAACAGCCCCGCCGCCAGTGTATTGACATCCATGCGCATCTCGACCAAGATCTTGGTCACAGCAATGGGATGGTTCATATAAGGTTCGCCACTTTCGCGGCGCTGGTTGCGGTGGGCGTAGCTGGCAACTTTGTAGGCACGGAGGAGGAGTTCATACTCTTTGCGGGTAAAATTAGGGGGCAGTGCTTGGAAAAGCTGGTCAAAGGCTTGCTGCTCTTCCTTGGTTGGCTCGATTTGGATCGGGCCGCTGTTGTCCGCGATGGGTTGGGGTGACAACTTTTCGAGGGCAACCGCCACAGGTTCGAGCGGCTGGTTGAGCGGCGGGCTATCGGCTTCGATGGGTGCTCTTGACGGCAAGGGCAAGCGCGTGGTCACGCCATTGGTGGGCGTGGGCGAGGGATAGGGCCGATTAGGGATGGTCACGCTGGTTAGGGGTGGTGTATCGACAAGCGTGTCCAACCGATCAATATCTGAATTAAGCGCCATAGTCATTTCCTTGTCCGCTCATCCACAACAACAGTCTTGCGTGAAGACCACCACTGAGGTCGTTATTCAACGGGTTGCCGAGATAAGCTTGCCTGATTAACCAACATAGTCTGCTAGGGCAATTTGCCGCGTATGCGTTGCTTCGTTCGCTTGGTTAACAAGAAACGATTGGCCTGCTTCGCGCACTTACCCAGCCCGAGCCCCCTTGCTAGTGAATCCCATTGACGTAGTTGTTAAACCGTAGATCTTCCTTGAGCATTGCTCTGGTGGCTTCAGTTGGTGAAAGCCCTAGCAAATTATAGAACTTTTTGTAAGTATTTGCAATGAACAAAAAATAGTGCTTCTTATTGTTGTACCACCGATGGCATGGGCTGATCGCGCTGTCGCCATTGCTGTGTATACCCTGCTCGCCATGACGGTTCGTTGGTTAGTTAACGCCAGTGGTAAGCTAATGTTCCCGCGCGATTTTCCCTTGCGCGACAAGGGCATTCTGTTGCTGTCCTGCCTTTTCAAACCGTCTTTTGGAAATGATGCCATTGTCCGTTGCTCACACCAACCGGCAGCGCGTTATCCTTGCATCATATCACACGCAGAAAAGCGCTAACGTGGGCATAAATCCGCTCTTGCCATTGCTCCTCTAGATCAAACCACTGAATCGCGGGCATTTTCCGAAACCAAGTATACTGATGCCGGACATAGCGGTGGGTTTCATACTTAATTTGCTGAATAGCTTCGGCAAGCGACAATTCGCTCTGCAAATAGGCAATGATCTCACGGTAGCCCAAGCTGGTAATAGCGGGCAAGGGTGGGCGATAACCGGCGGCTAAGAGCCTTTCGGTCTCGGCGATCAGCCCTTGGCCGATCATCTGCTCCACTCGGCGGTCGATGCGCTCGTATAGAAGCGACCGTGGTCGGTCGAGCCCCAAATGGAGAAAGCGATAGGCTGGTGGCTGTGTCCCTTCCAGGGCAATTTTAGGTTGCCCCGTTGTCAGAAAAATTTCCAAGGCCCGTAGCACACGCCGCGGATTTTTGGCATCAATCACGGCGGCGGTCGCTGGATCAAGCTGTTGGAGGCGCTGAAAGAGGGCTTCACGGCCTTGCACCGCGAGAAATGCTTCTAGCTCGGCCCGCAACGCAGGGTTGGGGGGCGCTTCGGGAATGCGTAGGCCCTCTACCACCGCGCGGATATAGAGCGCCGTTCCCCCCACCAAAAAGGGGACTTTTCCCTGCTGGTGGATGGCATCGATGGTAGCGTAGGCCAGCGCTTGGTAATTTGCCAGTGAAAATGGCTCATCGGGATCGCAGAGATCGAGTAGATGGTGGGGAATCCGCGCTTGCTCCGCCACGGTCGCTTTGGCCGTGCCAATATCCATCCCCCGGTAGATCTGGCGGCTGTCGGCGCTGATCACCTCACCATGAAAGTGTTCACAAAGGCTGAGACTTAATTCGGTCTTGCCCACAGCCGTTGGCCCCAACAGCACAATGACGGGCGGCTTTACGATTGGTGTTTGTTGGGGAGAAAGGGGCGTAACCGTCGGAACGTTAGCCACTCAACTGCTCCTCTTCTTATCCAGTGACGGCGTGCCGCACATGGTCAATAGCAATCAGATGGCCCTGTGCATCCATCTGTACAGCGACCAAGTCAATGCGCCAGGGGCCATGCCATGCCTGTTGTTGGACATAATGTTCAGAAACTTCGCGTAGCTTCGCCGCTTTTTGGGGTGTGATCGATTGTAAGGCCGTCCCGAAAGCCGTGCCACGGCGTGTCCGCACCTCGACAAAAACCAACCAGGCCGCTTGCGGGTTTTCGCTGACAAAATCAGGCGCAATTTCCTGGGCAACGAGATCCAGTTCGCCGACCGCGCAACGCCAATTGCGGGTGATGATGGTCAGGCCCGCCGCGTTCAGATATTGAGCCGCCAGCGCTTCGCCGCGATCGCCCAGGCGCTGCCGTGGGCTGCGTGGTACTTTGGATGGTGGGAGCATGGCTATCTTTGTTGAAGTAGCTTTAACCCTAGCCGGTTTTCAAAACCGGTCAGCGCTGGAACTGCGCTTAGCGTGCGGGTCGATCCAACGGGAGCGCGGCTTGCGCCACGGGTCGAAAGGTGTGACGATGTTCACGACAAGGTCCATGCTGCTGTAAAGCCGCCAGATGTTGGGCCGTACCATAGCCTTTATGTTGGGCGAAACCGTAGTTGGGATAGTCCTCTTGTAAGTGAACCAGCCATTGATCCCGATGGACCTTGGCTAGGATCGAGGCGGCTGCCACCGAGACAATATGCTGGTCTGCTTTGACAAAGCTCTCTTGGGGTAGTGGTACGGTGGCAAGTTTCACCCAATCCAACAACAAATAATCGGCGGGGAGCGGCAACGCGGCGAGCGCTTGGCTCATGGCTTGGCGGGTGGCCGCGGCAATGCCAATCTGGTCAATGACCTGTGCCGATGCACTGCCAATCCCCCACGCTAAGGCCGTTGCTTGGATCGCATGGACCAAGCCGGTGCGCACCGTGGGCGAGAGCAATTTGCTATCGGCCACTTGGCTCCAAATGCCTTGGTATTCACTTTGGGGTGGCACGATGACCGCCGCCGCGACGACCGGCCCCGCCCACGCGCCCCGCCCGGCTTCATCCACACCAGCAATATGGCGATAGCCCTGCTGCCAGAGCCGTTCTTCTTGTTGGAGCGTGGGGCGATTGGTTGCTACGTGCATAACAAAAAGGCACTGACCGTCTGATCAGTGCCCCGCCTTCTTTCAATCACAAGGAGCGCTATCCAAAGCGCGCAACGCGATGGCGCAAGCCTATACCTTGAGGAAGCGCTTCTCACGCAAGCGCGCCGCTTTCCCTTGGCGATCGCGGAGGTAGTATAGCTGGGCACGGCGCACTTTGGCTTTGCGCAGTACTTCAACCTTTTCCACACTCTTGCTGTAGAGGGGGAAGGTACGCTCGACCCCAATCCCATGTGAGCCAGTCCGACGGACAGTGTATGTCGCACCGGGGGTTTTGCCACCGCGCAGTGCAATCACGATCCCTTGGAAGACCTGAATACGCTCGTTGCGCCCTTCAACAATGCGCTGATGGACACGTACGGTATCGCCCGGATCAATATCTGGAAAGTCAGCCGGTAATTCTGGCTGGAGTGAAGCCATGAGTGCGTTGGTCATGATTTTTTCCCTATCTTAAACGAATTTCGTACTGCTATAGAACCATAAATCTATTCAGATGAATAGATGTTTGTCGCAAAGGTTTTGCAAAAAGAATTTTGCGCAACCTTCGCTGTCAGGCTGCGGTTACCTTGCCCAATAGGGCAGGCCATCAGCGTCAGCGAAGAAAGGGCAAAATCTTTAAAATATAGAGAGAAAAATGTCTGCATCTAGATGCAGACACTTTTGCTCATCAAAATGATAACTTGCATAGTTTATCACAATTGGGATAAGAACGACAAACTTGGGTTATCCCTGTTTGTCATTATTCCCCTTCGTGACTGCGGCCACTAGGTGCGCAACCGTGCAATGCTGTTGTGCGAACCACGCCACACCTGACAGGTTTCTGAAAACCTGTCAGGTGTCTAGCGTACCTTTATCAAAAGGTCTCTAATCTAAGGTCATCGTCAAGCTGGCCGAGACTTCATCCAGTTGGCGACGAATCGCTGGGTCCAGTGTCCAGCCAACCCCGCCGAGCACATCATTGAATTGGTCGATGGTATCGGCCCCACTGATGGCTACGGTGACTTCGGGGTGAGAGAGCACCCAGGCAATCGCTAATTGGGCTGGGGTTTTGCCAATTTCGGCGGCCAACTGGCGGACGGTGTCAATCGCTTGGCCGACATCGCCTTGCATGGCTTTGGCGAACCAATCTTTGCGCCGTGTGGCCCACAAGGAGCCCGCGGGTGCTGGTTGGCCCACGGCATAGGCCCCGCTCAGCAAGCCCACGGCTAGCGGGCTATAGGCCATATACCCCAGCTTGAGTTCGCGTACCAAGCCAAACATCTCTTGCTCAACCCGGCGGTTGAGCAGGCTATAGGGATTCTGCACACACATAAAGGGTGTAGCGCGGAGGTCATCGGCGATCCACAGGGCGCGACAGACCTGCCACGCCGTATAGTTACAGCAGCCGATATAGCGTACCTTGCCACTGCGCACGAGATCATCCAGTGCCCGAACCGTCTCGTCTTGGGGCGTGCTGGGGTCATACACATGGACGAGATAGACATCGATGTAGTCGGTGTTGAGCCGTTTGAGTGAGCGTTCCACCTCG
>JAHBVH010000116.1 GCA_019637645.1 Caldilineaceae bacterium | reverse complement strand
ATTAATCAAGAACCGGACGAATCCTGTTCCAATGCCTCAGAATTTGCCGGGCGTCGTTTGCGCCAGGGCAGGCCAAAGAGCGCGGCCAAGGAGAGGGCCCCGATCACCCCGACGGCCACCAAGATCTCGCGCACGGGCCGGGCAATGGTGCGTGGCAAAACCCATAGTTGGGCCAAGCGCCGCTGCACCTGTTGTATCCGTTGGTGAACTGGGGGGGGCTTGGGCAGACGCAGGCCGCGTGCTTTCCGGTTGGGTTGTTCGTTGCTCACCGACACGGCCACGGGCTCGGCTGGTTCCAAGGCCAGGGGCTGAAGTGCTGTGATTTCATCGGTAATCAGCTCATCTTCCGGCGTGTCATTCGCTGGTGGGGGGGGCTCCATGGGGGCGGATGAGATGGGCTGATGCGCCGCCGTGACCATGGGCGGGGCTGCGGTTGGCGGGATGGGCAGCGCGTCCAGGGTTGCTAGTCGGCGGCGGGCTCCATAAGTACGCCCGTAGACATAGGTAAATTCCGCGCCGAGAAAGAAGATCTGGGCGGAGTAATAGGCCCATAAGAGCAAGATGACCAATGAGCCCGCTGTGCCAAACATAGGCCCAACCCGGCTATGGCTGAGGTAAAAGGTGATCAACAGGCGGGCAACCGAGATGAGAAAAGCAGTAGCCACGGCTCCGATCAGGACGTCGTGCCATGCAATGGCGACGTGGGGGACAAACTTGTAGATCAGGCTGAAGACCACCGTCATCAACAAAAAGAGGACGAGCGCGTAGCTCCACTCGCCATAACTCCCGGTTGTTAGGCGACTCGCGGCCCAATTATTGGCGGTATCGGACCAAGTGGCCACAAACAGGGCGAAAAAGAGCAAAAGTCCGCTCAGGATCACCATGAGGACGGCAAGCAGGCGCCCCCAAATCAGCCCCCAAATGTCATCGCGCAGCGTGAGGGGCGCGCCCCAGATCAGGTTGAGGACGATCTGCAATTCGCCAAAGACACTGCTGGCACCATAGATCAAGGCGATGATGACGCCGACGGTAAACCACCAGGGCGAAGAAGTGGGTAGAGCATTGTCAAGAATCGTCTGGACCAGGGCCGAGGTTTCTGAGCTGTGGATATACCGTTCTACTTGGGCCACGAGTTGGGCTTCAGCCGCCTCATGGCCATAGATCATCCCCATGATCTCAGTTGCCAACAACAAAAGGGGCGCAACGGCAAAGAGGGTGTAAAAGGCGAGCGCGGCGGCGTGGCGTGGAATATTATCATTATACCACTTCTCAAAGGTCATCCGCAGCAGCATCGCCAGCGAAGGTAAATCCGCGTGGTTGCGCCGCGTGTCCTGGCTGGTTGGCGTTAGGCGGCTTTGCTCTGGTGACGCCATCGGCTTATTTCCTCATGATTTGCCTGTGTTGCGGTCATGCTGAGCACGGTCATTGATTTGTGTAGCGATAGACGGTGTAGAGTGAATACCACAACTCGCCGCGCGCTTGGGCTTGGCGCACCCGTTCCAGACCGCGTTGGTGGGCGCTATCGCTGATCAGCCGTAGCGCCGATGAACATTTGCTCGTTAAGCGCGCAAGGTAGTCGTCATCAATGGTGCGGGTGCCTTGGATCGTCTCTGCACCATGATAGCGTAGACCAGCACCGATGGCGGCATCGTAGAGCGCGGCTGGCTTAGGATAGCGCGCCAGTTCATAGGCCAGGCTTTCCGGGAAAAAGGTCGTCAGGCTCCGATTTTGCAGATCTTCGTCGGAGTCGGTGGCAATGAGCAAGCTGCCGCCCCGTTTGAGCACCCGTTGTGCTTCGCGAAAGAAAATTGTTAAGTTCTGAATATAGTGTATCACATCTATGTTAAAAACCAGATCAGCATAGCCGTTGGCGTAGGGCCAGTGGCGTTGGGCATCCCCCTGCGAAAAAATGACCTCTGTGCTCTGGGCGCGGGCTTGTTTGAGCATCTCGATCGATTGATCAAAGCCCGCGTAATAGTGCTGTGGCATGGTTTCGGCCAATGCGCGGCTATGATTGCCAGTGCCACAGCCCAATTCGATGACGACACTGCCATTGGGCAAGGCTGTCATATATTTTTGCAGGACGGCTACCACCCACGGCACGGCTTGGCGCGTTTGGGCATAGGTGGGGGCAATCGTATCGTAGTTGATTGAATTCTCCATCACTTTGCTCGCTTGGTTTTGGCTGCTCATCCACTGGTCGGCATTGGTACACCGAGACTTTATTATGGGTGGTTGGCTCTTTCGCATCAAACAACCGCTTGATGGGAAATTACTCTACCGCAGGATGAGTTTTCTGCCAAACACAGGAGCGTGATGCGGTGCGATTGTGGCTACCTTTCGCCCGCGGGTGGGCGTTCGGTCGCGTCGGCCCGGACGCGGCGTGCCGACAGCAAGCCAGCACGCTCAACAATCTCGGCCACCGCTTCTTCTTGGCGATAGGCCATGAGGTGAATGCCATGAACGCCTGTCATGGCGCGCACTTGTTGGATGATCTCAATACAGATGCGTTTGCCCTCTTCGGCCTGTTGTTTCTTAGGTGTTTTGGCGAGGCGTTCTATCACCGCATCGGGGATCCAGACGCCGGGTACCTTGGCGCGCATAAATTCGGCGGCTTTTTCTGAACGCAAAGGGCCAACGCCAATGAGCAGATAGACCTTTTCGTGCAGCCCTAGATCGCGTATTCGTTGCATAAATTGTTGAAGGCGTGGGAGGTCAAAACAGTATTGGGTTTGAATAAAATCGGCGCCAGCTTCGATCTTCTTCGCCAGCCGTAAGGGCCGCCAATCATAGGGCGGGGCAAAGGGATTTTCCGCCGCGCCCAAGAAAAAACGGGGGGCGGTTGTCAGCTTGCGCCCGCTGAGGAAGAGCCCCTTGTCACGCATGAGGCGGGCGGTGCGCAGGAGTTGGAGACTGTCCAGATCAAAGACCCGCTTGGCTCCTGGCTGATCGCCAGCAGTGACATCATCGCCGGTGAGGCAGAGTACATTCTTGATGCCCAGTGCCGCCGCTCCCAGCAGATCCCCCTGCATGGCAATGCGATTGCGGTCGCGGCAACTGACTTGGAAGACGGGCTCGTAGCCAGCACGGGTGAGGAGGGCACAGCAGCCCAAGCTACTCATATGACAGTTGGCACCCGAGCCATCGGTGGCGTTGATGGCATCGCACACCTCGGCCAAGACCAGGGCATTGCGATAGACATCGGCGGGATCGGCGCTATCGGGTGCGTTCAACTCGGCGGTGACAGCAAACCGTCCGGACCGCAGAACCCGTTCCAGCCGGCTGTCGGCGCGCAGTGGGCCACTTCTTGGCTGATCCGGCAAAGCCTTAAAGGTATGGTCGAGTTGGGGCTGCGTCGGCCATGCAATCGACGGCTGAATTTGGCTTGTCATCGGTTGGAAAAGACTCCCGCCTGTAACAGATCGGCACTCAGTTGAATGTGGCCTAGGTGAGTGGCCGTATGTTCTACCACGTGGTGCAGACAATCGCGCACGGTCAATCGGCCATCGGGCAGGCCACCGGTGCGGCGAAATTCCAGGGGCGGCTCAACCACGCGATCCATTGCTGGCGCGGGCAGATCATCCAACAAGGCATGGACATCGGCGATCCACGCTGTATAGCGGGCGATCAAGGCTTGGCCTTGGCCTGTGGCCTGGAACTCGGCCGCGCGATTGCGATCACTGGGCCGATCGCCGACCAAAGTCAACACCCAAAATTCACCCATTCCCACCGCATGGGTCGCGATGGCAAAGACTGGACTCGCATCAGGAACGGGCAGCGGCTGATTGAGCTGCTCATCACTGAGCACAACCAGCTTGGCTAAAATATCCTGCGCAATCCGCTCGATGACACTGGCTAACTGGGCGGCTTCCTGTTGCATAGGCTCCTTTGTCCTTAGAAGAGTAAAGATTCAATCGGTAAACGGTGCCACAGGCTGATGGAGATTACGTTAGGAGTTACGCAGTTGGTTGGGGAACGAGAGACCTGTCAGGTCTGGCCCAAGTGCTTAACTTCCATAAGCCCTGTGGCTGGTAGCTGAAGCCCTGCTCAAGCGGGCTACAACCGAAGCTTGCATGCAGAGTTGTGCCTGACTGGTGTAGCCTGAAGGCTGCGCTGGTTTATGCTTTCCTACTGGCGACTTTCCCGCGCGGCGCGGCGTGCCTCACGGGCGGCGCGGCGATCATCGGCAGCATGGGCAACGGCTGTGGGGGCTTGACCACTGGCCGCCTGCTTTTCGCGTTCCAGCTTACGCATAGCCGTGAGATAGTTCATGCCGGGATCATGGCCCATGAGCGCGTCGGCGGCGTAGATGGCATTGCGGATCTCGTGTTCGAGGGGGTTGGTAATGGCGCAAGGCATGCCTGCCGCAATGGCCATCGCTACAAAGGTGGCATTGAGGAGGGGACGGTTGGGCATGCCAAAGCTGATGTTGCTGGCTCCACAGACGGTGTTGCAGCCCAATTCCTCGCGTACCATGCGCACCATGGTAAAGAGATCATGGCCGGCGGTCGCGACGGCACCAACGGGCATGGCTAATGGGTCGATCAGGATGTCGGCGGGCTTGATGCCATAACGGGCGGCCCGTTGGACGATCTTTTTGGCGACGCCAAAGCGCACCTTGGGATCATAGCTAATGCCAGCCTCGTCGTTGCTAATGGCAATGACGGGCACATTATATTCGGCCACCACGGGGAGAATCGTTTCGAGGCGCTCTTCTTCGCCGGTGACGCTGTTGATGATGGGCCGCCCTTTGGCCACTTGGATACCGGCGATCAAGGCTGGCACCACACTGCTATCAATACAGAGTGGCACATCGGTGACTGATTGGACCAATTCGATCACCTTTACCATGAGATCCGGTTCGGTTTTATGGGGCTCGACACTAGTTACGCCTACATTGACATCCAAAATATGGGCACCCGCGTCGATTTGGGCTTGGGCATCGCGGAGCACCCGGCTGAAATCACCGGCCAACATCTCCGCCTCTAACTTTTTGCGGCCTGTGGGGTTGATCCGCTCGCCAATGATGGCAAAGGGCTGATCGGCCCCGATCAAAACGGTACGGGTTGGCGATTTCACCACCGTGTTCATGCCTATACGCTCCTTTATCTAAAGAGACCTCTGATTTCTAACCTCTGATTTCTGACCTCTACTCTAAATCCGCTAATGGTACCCACCCTGCCGGTGTTTTGGTATCAATCTCTTCAAACAGGTTGATCCAAGCCGAGGTGCCTTGCAGCGCATGATTGACCGGTGGTTGGAGCCAAGTAATCTCTTCGCCGTAGATGGGCATTGCTTGGGTGCGTTCCCAAGCCTGTACCCACACACACATTCGCTCTGGGATCACTTCGCAGTGACCGTTAGGCCGGACGCCGCCACAAGGGCCGTTGCGCAGATTTTTCGGACAGTTCATGGGACAGGTCATGCCGGTGCTGTGAAGAATGCATTGGCCGCACATCTGGCAGTTAAAGAGATAGCCCTTAAAGAGATGTTCATTCCATAGCATTAATTTTTCGGTCAGGGTGGGGCTAACCCGTTTTAGAAAAGGGTAGAGCCCGTGCAGCGCGCTTTTGGTCGCTGCATAGACTTTTTCTAGGACGAGGGGATGATCTTTGATCCATTCGCTGCCGGGCCATCGTTTGGCTTCTTTCAAATAAATCGTCATACCCATCCTTCATGTAAGGGGGTGTAGCAGCACCCTATGATTGGAAGTGGCGTTGGCCTGTTGAGATTGTGCGCGTAATGGCTTGACAAGCGGCTATCACGCGCTGTGTAATGGTTTCTTTTTTGTCTACGGGCGGGAAACGAAGCGTGGGGCCACAGACATAGATTGACGCAATGACTGTGCCGTGCGCATCGAAAATTGGGGCAGAGACGACGGCTAACCCTGCGGTGAATTCCTCCAAGGACCAATCATACCCTTGGGTGCGAATTTGGGCGAGTTGCTGGCGTAACGCACTTGGCGCGGTTATGGTTTTCGGCCCAAGCGCGGCTAGCGGTTGGGCGAGGTAGGTGTTGATTTGTGGTTCAGCCGCGTAAGCCAAAAAGAGTTTGCCCGACGAGACAGCATGCAGCGGATAGCGTTCTCCTGTCCAATCGCGGATCTGAATATCGTGATCAGTCGTGATCTGGTCTACATAAAAGGCACATGTTTCTTCGGGGATGCAGAGGCCCGCGGTTTCATTGATCTGATCAACCAAGGTACGGAGATAGGGATGGACCAGGGCTACCAAGGTGGCGGTACTGAGCGCGGTGGTGACCAATTTGGTGATGCCTTCACCGATATAGAGCGTGCCATTTTGCCGAGCAACGGCGCGCTCCGCCTCTAAGGTCAAAATCAGGCGAGAAACGGTACTTTTATGCAGTTTCGTCTGGCGGGCCAAGTCGGTGACTGTGATGCCCTGTGGATATTGGGCAATCGTGCGCAAGAGGGTAAAGGCCCGACTGATCGATTGGACTGTCACATTGGTGTTCATGTGTCCTGCTATCCGAGTTCGTCCTAGTAAATGGGACAGATGAGCGTATGATAGCGTGCTTTGCCGTCGCTGTCAAGCGGTGAATTGGTGCTCGGCAGGGCAATCGCGAACTTGGTTATAGCGATCCGGATAAATCCGGTAGCTAACCGCGAAAAGCGCCTGCAGGCGCTTTTCGCGGTTAGTCAGGGGGTTTAACCCCGCATTGTTATGATAATTAGGCGGAACAAAAAAGCGGTCAGGTAGCAAGGCTGCCTGACCGCTTGACCAGCAAGGGATGCACAGTGGCCGTTCGGGTTAGCGACCAGCAATCCCCGACATTTGAATGCCTTCGAGGTAATAGCGTTGAGCGCTAAAAAAGAGGAGGATGAGCGGCAAGACCATGACAGTCGATGCGGCCATCAACCAATGCCATTGAGTCGAATAGAGATCGCGGAACCCTTGGAGGCCAATCGCCATGGTCCACTTTTCCGTGCTATGGAGATAGATCAAGGGCAAGACGAATTCGTTCCAATGGGCGATGATGCCAAAGATGGTAACGGTCGCCAATGCCGGTTTTGCCAGCGGTAGGATGATCTGGGCATAGATGCGATAGCTATTGGCCCCATCCATGCGGGCTGCCTCATCCAATTCGAGGGGGATGGTCATAAAGAATTGGCGGAGCAAGAAGATATTAAACGCGCCGCCCCCAAACCAATAGGGCACGATGAGCGGCAGGAAGGTGTCGATCCACTTGAGATAGCGAAAGAGGATAAAGGTTGGGATCATGGTGACAATGCTCGGCAGCATGAGGGTCGAGATCACAATCCCAAACCAAAAGCCGCGCAGGGGAAAGCGTAACCGAGCAAAGGCAAAGGCTGCCATGGACGCCGTCAGCACCGTGCCCAACGTGGCCAGAACGGTAATGGTTAGGGTGTTGAGAAAGAAGCGCAGGAACGGCTGGGCCTGTAACGCTTCGGGATAATTCTGCCACCGGACTGGATTAGGAATCCATTGGGGCGGTAAGATAAAGATCGCGCTGGGTTCCTTGAGCGAGGTGGAGATCAACCAGGCCAAGGGTGCCAGCAACAAGATGCCGACCGCGCTGAGGAGGAGATGCCAAGGCAACTCGCCCAACAAGCTGCGGTGCCGCTCTTGGTCTGTATGGACAACCATGGTTGTGCTTTCCTCAGCACTATCAACCGAAACAGACGTAGTCATTACCGTACCGACCCCTCATAAAAGACCCAGCGATCCGATAGGCGGAACTGGATAAACGTAAAGATCAAGATGATCACGAAGAGGACCCAAGCCAATGCCGAGGCGTAGCCCATTTGGAAATTCTCAAAAGCCATGCGGTAGAGATAGAGCACGTAGAAGAGGGTCGCATTCTCGGGGCCACCGCTGGTAATGATATAGCTCTGCGTAAAGACTTGAAACGCGCCAATGATCGCCAAGATCAAGTTAAAGAAGATGGCTGGCGAGAGCATGGGCAACGTGATGTTCCAAAAGCTTGCCCAGTTGCCAGCACCATCAATCTCCGCTGCTTCATAAAGCGTGCGCGGAATGCCTTTTAACCCGGCCAGGAGGATGACCATTTGGCCGCCGATTGTCCAAAAGCTCATGATGATGAAGGCCAACTTGGCGATTCTGGGATCTTGCAACCAATAGAGGCTGGGCAGGCCCAACGCATTGAGGGCAATGTTCGCCAAGCCAAACTCGGGGTTAAAGATCCAGAGCCATAGCAACGAGCTGGCGACGACGGGCGTGATGCTTGGGATAAAGTAGATCGTGCGATAGAAGCGAATCCCACGCAAGTTGAGATTCATTGCCATAGCCGCCAGCAACGCCAAGAGGAGATGCAGCGGCACGCCGATAAAGACGTAGTAGGCGGTGTTATAGAGGGAAAGATAGAAGCGATTATCCTGAAAGAGTTTGGTGTATTGGGCAATGCCAATCCACCGCGGCGGCGTGACAATCTCCCACCGCATAAAACTGATCAGAAACGACGCCACCATGGGCCCAGCCACAAAGACCAAAAAGCCAATCAGCCAAGGCAAGATAAAAATATAACCATCAATACTTTCACGCCACAGCAAAGAGCGCCGGCGTCTGGATACAGAAGTTCCTGTTGTCATTACACTACCTTATATACGCGGCGGGCAGAAGACAGAAGACAGAAGGCAGAAGACAGAAGACTGAACTGACCTCTGACCTCTGACCTCTGACCTCTAATCTCTGTCTTCTCCCTAGGCCGCGGTGGGTTCGGCTGCAATCAACTCGTTGACGAGATCAGCAATGCTGTCGAGCGCTTCTTGCACGGGGCGTTGGCTCACGCCGTAGACACCTTCGAGGGCTGTGGTGATCTCGCGGTGGACGCCAATCCAATCACCGGCGACGGGTTCGGGGCGACCGTAGTTGAGCGCCTCGAGGAAGATATCTTTGCTCGCGGGCGGTTGATCCGGGCTGAGATAGAGGGGGCTTTCCGCGACTTCTTTGTGGGCCGGGACGCTGAGGCCGGTTGCGGCCAGATGTTCAAAGGCTTCTTTGCTTTCTAAAAAGCGCAGCCAAGACCAAGCGGCATCCACTTGTTGCGTGCCAGAATAGATGCTGTGACCTGCCGAAGCGACACGCGTGGTGCGGGCTTCGTCGGCATTATGCGGCATATGGGCAATATCCCATTCAAATTCGGCGGGCAGAATGGCCGTAAAGACGGAGAATTGGGGGAACATGGCGATCTTGCCGGTGAGGAAGACTTCGGCATAGGGGCGGCCCGCCAACTCGGCACCCGAGACATGGACCCCGTCGGTGTGGATGAGGTCGGCAATGGACTGCACCCCTGCGACCGAGGGCGCTTCATTGAAGGTATATTCGGTGCGCTCTTCGTTGAGAATATCACCGCCCTTTTGCCAAGCTCGCACAAAAGTGTAGGCGTTGGCTGTAAAGTTCGCCACCCCATAGATCTTGTCCGCGCCTTCGCCCTTGGTGGTTGCCTTGGCAATTTCAACAAAGTCGTCCCAAGTCCACTCTGGTGTGGGCAAAGCGGCGCCACTCTCTTCGATGAGGGTCTTGTTATAGATCATGACGGAAGCGGTGGTTTCGCGCGGCATCGCATATTGTTTGCCCGCGACTTGGAAATCGGCCACCGAGCCAGGGAAATAGGCATCGCGGCTCCAGCTGGAATCACCGGCAAAGAGATCATCAAGGGCTAGGGGCACTTCGCGCTTGGCTAGGCCAGGGTTGATATAGGTGTGGGTCCAGTAGAGATCAGGCGATTCGCCACCCGCGATCATGGTGAGCAATTTCTGCTGAATTTCGATGGCACCACCGGGATGCCAAATAAATTCGACCGTGACGTTGGGATCTATCTCCCCAAACATCTCTTGGAGGGGAATGTAGCGCTTCTCGGAGTCAGCACCGCCCTGCGTCAAGAAGCTAATCGTTGTGGTGGCCGCGGCGGGAGCGGTCTCCCCGCTGCTTTCTCCGCTCGGTGTGCTAACGGTCGGCGCGCAGGCCGCAATGGCCGCGGCACCAACCCCCATGGCCGACCAACGCAAAAAGGCGCGGCGGCTCAAGCTGGACTGTTGCAATTGCATCTTGAACATTTGTCTCTCCTTCAGAGTGGGCCGCGTCCGTGTCTGACAGCTTTGGGGCTGACCATCCATGAACTTGGCAAAATTAAAATTCATCAAACATCGCGAATGCGTACCCCAAAAGGGGCGAAATCCTGATATACAGTCGCGTGTCACCTTCATTGGGAACACACCTAGCGTAGAACTTGAACGCCTGCCAGGGTGAACCCCGGCCTGCACAACAGGAGGACGTGCAGCTTGATGATGGGTATAAAAATACACTTAGTTTGGAAATCACCATCAAGCCATTCGGCGTGATGGATTGATACTGCACACCTATGATTGGGAAAGTGGCTACCCTAGCTGTTTTGAGCCGAGCCATGATCGGCCAGGCAACCACGTTTGGAGCTATGTCAACCGGACTTGCTGTGGTTACTACAGACGTAACGGATGTTGATGGGGTCAACTCGGCCCTGTTGACATTTCGCATGCGGCCACTAGCGTGCTTTTGTCTGATCGCGATCACGACCAGCCGTGGCCTGTGCAATGTCAACGGCTTCTAAATTCCTGCCAAAGGTTACTCCCGTGCCTCGCGGCGATAGGTATTGCGTGGGGGTGTTACTGTTTGCCAAGTTTAGCATGGGCGTGGAGGGGTGTCAAAGAAACGCGCTTGATGACGCGCATATTTCAAGAAAAGGGCAAGGGCGTTCTTGGGAAAGCGGGACGCAGATGCACGCGGCGGGACGCGGATAAAAAATCCGCGTCCCGCCTTTGTCTGATGCTAGATGTCTATCGAGCGCTTGGGTGGAGTACTATACATAGTACTCCGCCCAAGCCGTCTCAAATCTTACTGAGGGTGGGTCAACCTGAAATACCAGGCCAGCTTAGGGCGTTGTCTGGACGACTAAGGGGAGAAAGAGGTTGGTATTAAAGGCTGGCTTGGTGGTGGCTTCTGTAAGGGTGGACAGCTCGCTGGTTACAGGCAAGTCAATAACCGTTGGATCGTCGCTGGGGAGGAGGAGACCTGCTTCAACAAGAAGAAGGCCCTCGTCGGCCAATGCTGTCTCGGTTCGCGCACTGCTGCTGACACTTATCGTGTGCTGTAGATCGTTCCACCCCGACGTGCTCTTCCAGAGGTTGGCATTGGCTAGGCGAATGGCATATTGGGGCTTATCGTTTAACCCGGTTGCCGGGTCGGCTAGGTGAAGATAGAGGGCGTAGTTGCCAGTGGCTAGGGTGGTGGGCAAGGTCACTGTGCGTGCTACGACATAGGTTTGTCCATTCGCCAGCCAGTAGCGTGGATCGTCAGGTAGTTTGGCCTTGAGCAAGGCACCAGTGCTGGTATTTTGGAGTACTAAGTAGAGGTCACGCGGGTTATAGAGAGCAGCAAAACCTTCATTGACCAACTCGAGGCGAAGCGATAGCATGCCGCCGGGGCGCGCCGCGGTCGAGTAGCTTCCTTTCTTGAGGACGAAGCGGTAGCCTAGCCGATCAAGGATGCTGCCAGCGATGTTATTTGTGTTATGAATGCAGTTGCTGCTTTTCCAACTTTGCAAGGTGGGAAGGTAGTAGTCGGTATTCAGATAGGACCAGTGGTATTTGCCCATTTCACTCAGCGCGTTGGCGCAACTGCGACTAGGGGCACCGCTTTCGGGTTCGTTGACCTCGCCGCCGACCGGTAGATAGAGACTTTCCGCTTGGAGGTAGGTGCGATCAGCGCTTGAGGAGAAGGTGCCACTATCGCCGTAGCTGTTTAAGAATGCATCATTGTGGACGCCAATCCGCGCGATGGGCGTATTTTGGAAGGCTTCGCTGCTGGTGATGGGGGTTGTACGGCCAAACATCTTTTGTTTAAGTTGGGGATAGCGTACGGCTATCATACGGGTGGCAGGTAAGGCTGTTAACAACCGCTGAACAACTTGCTTGCGCCGCTCGTACTGCGTCGCAGAAATTATATCCGGTTGGGCGGGGTTATCTACAAAGTGATCGGTGTAGTACCATTCGCCCCAGAGGCCGATGAATCCAGCCTGGAGCAAGGTAATGACGTCGGCATATTCCTGCAAGATGGGTTTGAGTTGGTCGATGTGTGTGAGCAGTTGAGGGAGATCGGGCTCGGTCTTCAGGGCGGCGTTCTGAAGAATATCGGGAATGCCATTGTTGTTACTATCAGTGTAATTATCTGTATAGGCAAAGCGGAGAATGCACTTACGCCCCGCGTTACGGATATTGGTCAAGTTGGCGCGGATGTGGTTTAAAAAAGTTGTGTTGATCGGGCCATTGAGGAAGCTATCAAGATAGAAGAGACAGTAAGCCTGGGTAATTGTCGCTTCTTCTTCGGCGGTGAGCCAGGCCACCGCGTTGGTATTTTGAATGGCCGCCACACTCCAAACGGTTGGCGCACTGCTGCGGCTTTCATAGTAACGATAGAAACCTCGTTCTGGGTTGGCAAAGAGCGCTGTGGTTGGACTGTAAGTCACGATTTTGGTGGACACGGCGGCAGGTGTTGGCGTTGGGGTCGCGGTACGCGTTGGGGTCGATGTTGGTGCCCGCGTGGGCGTGCGGGTTGGCGTGGGGGTGGGCGGTATCGTGTTGCTATAGATATGGGTAAGCTTGCTGCTGGAAATGATCGTGGGCGTTGTTTCGACCTGGAAGATCAGATCAGCGCGATTGGGGGTAGCGCTTTCGCCAATATCAGCGCGAGCCACTGTCCACGTCACTGTCTGATTGCGATTGGCATAGGTGATCGTTTTGACCTTCTTCCATTTCCAGTTGGTGCCATTCCCTGTGTATTGCCAGAGGGTGTTGTTCTCGAGCAAGAAATTGGCCCCGATGCCGTTGGTACGTAAGCCAGTACTGACACTCTGGTCGGTATCGATATAGGCACGATAGAAAGTGTAGGAGCCGCTATAGCGAAACTGATAATAGACTGAGGTCGCATCATTGGTCGCCAGGGGGCTACTGAGGGCAGTTGTCGCCGCGGCATCCAGTGTTTCGTCTAGGGTGCTAGGCTCTGTCATTAGGGGTATCGTAGCGTCGGCAAATGAGGGCTCATCGCTGATATACTCGTCATTCACATACTCGTCATTCACAGGCGCAGAATGGCCTGGTTCATTCTGGATGAAGGGCAAAAAGAGGGTCATGGGCTGGGCTGCTGCATCGGGTGATTGAGCATAGCTCGGTACGAAAGTGATGGACAATACAGCAAGGCCCGATAGCATTACAGCGTATCGGATAAATCGCATAAACATCTCCTTGGGGATCGATAGAGTTGCTTTCACTTTGGTAACGGAAGGGCACAAAAACTGGTGATAGGGGCCAGCGCTGTTACGGTATTTTGCACGTCTGCGCGTCTGGCCCCTATCGCCTTCTCGTATGCTAAATTTACGAGAGAAGGCAATTATTGTCTAATCAACGGTAAGTAGATCTGCTTTGCAAGCGAAGCCGGAGCCAATGCTAGATGCAGATCGGTGACAGCGGGCGGTACGCCAACCAATGGGCTGATTTTGCGTGCATACCCTGCCGCCTCGACGATGATGAACCAACACCCTTCGACTACATCCCACGCATAACGCCCTTCCGAGCCGGTTAATTGTGGGTTTGCTTGTGGGTTGATCTGCTGCATGCCATTGAGCGCGTCGGTGAGTGGATCGATGGCGATGCCACTGGTGATTTCTGCGGATGGCAAATGGTTCCAACTGCTACCACCACGCGTATCGACTGTCCGGCAATCCCGGGTTTGTCCGGGTAGATCGGGTAGTGCATTGGGAACGCGATAGAGGGTAACCGTTGCGTTCTTAATGGGCTGGCCAGTATTGGCATCCGTGATCTGACCACTCGGATCATGAAACTCCAAGGTTGGTGCAATCGCAACAATATAAAGTTGACCGCTACAGTAGTAGTGGGCATTGAGCTCCCGTGAGCCAGCCGCCGGTAGATCTTGGGGGATGTTGATGGTCGCTTGGTAGAGCGAATCGCTGACGCTGATCATCGTAAAGACGCTTGGTCCGACGAAGAGCTGAACATTTTGGGCAACGGTACATTGGGTACGAATCGTAATGGTCAGTGGTTGGTTGCCCCCTCGCGGTACGACAATCGTCATCCGGCCATCCGCATTGGGGGCGGTACTGATGGCGCCTTCCACCGCGGCTGGGGGTGGTGGCGTGCCATCACAGGCCGGGCGTAGCGTTTCGCTGGCGCTGATAAGATAGGAGCCGCTTGAATTACTCGGCACATTATAGGACTGATCTTCAGGGTAGACAGCCGCATAATAGGGGCCAGTGTAGCCAGCCGTAAAGGTGATTTCGACGCCTGTCTTGCCTAACTTACGTTGCAATTGGGTCCCTTCCCGGTTGTGTAGTTGCAGATAGAGGCCCTTCACTTGAAGCGTTGCCTCAATCGCACTAAGGGCCAATTTATATTGCTCATTTTGGGTCACCGTAAAGACAAACCAGTCGACATCGGCATGGTTCGTCAGATAGGAAGGGCGTCTTGGATCGACCGCTGTGCGGACACTACAAGGATTGATCGGTAATGGATAGGCGTTGGTCAACCGATTATTGGGTTCCATGCCAATATCCCAACTAGCGGCTGCCGTATCGTAGGCTGGCAGTACACGCAGCTGGTATGAACCCGCGACATCATTGCTGTTCGCATAGATCTGGATGAAGAACTGGCCTGTGCTATCCGCGGTAAATTCGGCTAGACTGTGAACATTCCCATGACCACTAGGCGCGCAACGTCCGGTGATTGCCTTATCGCGCACCGGGCTAAAGATAAAGAGTGCCAAGCCGCGATGATTGGAATAGCTTTCACAACTACTGCCGCCTGCTTTCCCTAGATTGCTATCGACGTTAAACAGTTCGACTACATAACGCTGGTCGGCTTCTCCTTGAAAACGGTAGTAATCAATGTCGGTAAAGTGGGTGCTATAGCCAACGGCGCGCGCTTCGATGGTGCTACTAATCGCATTTAGGCGTCCAATGTTGATGGGGTAGGCATTGACGAGCTGGTTGTTTGGTTCAAAGGTGGTGCTATCCCATGCCGCGCCTTCTTCATCATACTTGGGCAAGACGCGGATGTGGTAGGTACCAAAAACGCGTGTAGTATTGGCATTGGGGTAAATGTTGACATAATAGGGGCCCGTAAATTGGGCTGTAAATTGGAGGCTGTTGTGTACATTACCAGCACTTGCTAGCGAACATTGCCGTTTCACTTCAACATTGTCCGGCTGGTAGAGGACCATGGCCAAGCCGCGATGATTAGCGTAACTTTCACAATTTGCCCCGCCATCGCTAGCCAGCGCGGCATCGACATTAAATAACTCTACGACGTAGGTTCGTCCTTGCACGGCATTGATCCGAAAGACATCAATATCTACAAAGGAGGTGGTATAGGCGACATTGCGTTCTTCAATCGTCCGTGTTTGGGCGTTGGCTAAGCCCGGTAAAATTTCATAGGCAATTTCATTGCGGTTATTGGGTTCAGCCGTGGTGTGGTCCCACTGGGCCCCTGGCTCATCATGGCGAGGGAGGACGCGTAGCATGTAATTTCCAAAAACATTAGCTGCAGAACTATGCGGGAGCACGGTTAGATAAAAGGTGCCGGTGGCTGTCGCCTTAAAGACCAACGAGTTCTGGACATTGCCGCCCGCAAAAGGGGCACAGCGACGCGTAAGTTCAGTGACGCTTGGATCGCGCACGATCAGGCCCAGCCCAGTACGGCTCGTATAGGGCTCACAGCTGCCGCCACCAGTCCGGCCCAAGCCAACGTCCAGATTGTAAACTTCAACTACATACGTGCGACCCGTTACAGCCTCGAACTTGTACCAATCCTGGTCGCCCGGCGTATTGATCGCCGCTGCCACTGGGGTATCCAGCCCAATCGTACTCAAGAGTTGCGCCTCTTGTGCATTATTGTTCGGTTCGACTTCGGCAATCGTCGCGGCCATGGTTGGTGTGGGGGTGAAGAGCCAAGCGAGACCCATCACCCAGAATAGACTGATGTACAGACGGACAAAGATAGACATGAGTACTCCTGTTCTTCGTGAAATTAAGAGCCTTCAATTTTTCTTAATGGGTGCCCAGACCATCATCCCAAGACCAGTCAAACCTTCAGTTAACTTAAATGCATCGCCGCCACTTACTGGTATGACAAAAAAACCACTTGTTTCAGCATTACCACCCATTTTATAGCTAAGTGTTTTGCCATCGGGTGACCAGTCGAAATCAAACACTACGCCTGCAGCGTCAGAGAGTTGGCGCTGCACACCATCGGCAACATTTACGATATAAAGTTCATCATTATATTGTGTAGAGTCAGGTGAACGAATGAATGCAATTTGCTTTCCGTCTGGCGACCAAGCAGGACATGGCGAAGTGTTATCTGCTAGTGCAGATGTGCCTTGCCAGTTGAGCAATTCGCTCACCTCAAGTGTCGTACGGTCGATGAGTATGAGACTACGAGATATATTAATTGCAGCAAGTCGCTTGCCATCTGGTGCAAAGCTGTGGCAACGTCCTGGAAGGGCGCGACTTATTGCTATTTCATCAGCAATGTCAATGAGTTTAGCTGAATACCCTTGCGGTTCAGTCATAATCGCTTGTGTGCCGTCTGGTGACAAGATTGGACAATGACCATAATTATTCAATGCGTCAGCGTATAGCTCTCCAAGCAATTTCGGCGGCTGTTTCCCACTGGCATCTACGAGAAAGGCTCCAAAGTCCCGACCAAGGTTCATTTGACTTGTATCTTTAGTATGAGCAGTTACAAGTAACTGTTTGCTATC
>JAHBVH010000115.1 GCA_019637645.1 Caldilineaceae bacterium | reverse complement strand
CTGTGATCTGTCTGATCGCGGGTGTGCTGTCGGGGGTGGCCGTAGTCAGCTTTAGCGGCACGATCCGCGATCCTGTGCGGGTGATCCTCTCTGGCGCGGTCTTGTCGGGCTTCTTCGGCGTGATGACCACGGCTGTCCTCCTGTTGGCTCCCTATGCGCGGACGGGTGGCTTTGGCGCGTACTATCGCTTTGTCACCGGCTCGGTCTCGGCGGCAGAATGGGGCTATCTCCGCATGGTGGCACCGTGGCTGGTGATCGGTGTGCCCGCGGCCCTCCTCTCGGGGCGGGCGCTCAATCTGTTGCAACTGGGCGATGAACTAGCCACGGGGGCCGGGTTAAACCCCTTTCGCACGCGGATCCTGTTGGTCTTCATTGCCATGGTGCTCGTCTCGCCAGTGATCGCGGCCATTGGCCCCATCTCCTTTATTGCGCTCTTTGCGCCGCACATTGCACGGGGCTTTCTCATGAGCAGTGATTCGCGCCAAACTTTGCTTGTTTCGGCGCTTTGTGGGGCCGCGCTTTTGCTGGCCGCGGATACGACCGGACGCCTTCTCTTCTTCCCGGCAGAGATTCCCGCTGGGATCTGGACCGTAGCCATGGTCGGGCCAGCTGCCATCTTTGTCGTCGGGCGGATGGTACGTCGGAGGGTCGAACAATGAGTACAACTGTTTGGGCTACACCGCCAGCGGCTGCCGTCAAACCAGTTGCCAGTATACGCTGGCGACGCTGGTGGATTGTCGTGCCGCTCTTATTGATCGTCTGCTTGGTCCTCCTCGCGGTTTCGACCGCGGTCGGTGTGGGCAGTGTCACTTTGACACCGGCCCAAGTGTGGCGGGCGTTGGTGACGCCAGAAAGTGCCTCGCGGCTTGAAATTGTCGCCACCAATGCTCGGCTCGCGCGCGCGTTAATGGCGCTGGGCGTGGGCCTAGCCTTGGGCATGGCTGGCGCGTTGCTGCAAGCGCTCTACCGCAACCCCCTGGCTGATCCCAGCATCACCGGCGTAACCCAAGGCGCGGTGACCGCGGCGGTGGCCTGGATTGTCTTTGGCCCCCCGGTGCCCCCCGGCCAAGTCTCGTGGGTCTTGCCCGGTGTTTCGGCCTTGGGCGCGTTGCTCTCCGCCAGCTTGACCTGGAGTGTCGCCCGTTTGGGGGGCAAGGTCGAACCTATCCGCCTGATCTTAATTGGAGTGCTCGTGGGTGGCGTACTCGGGGCGATCACCTCGATTGCCCTGCTCTATGCCGGGGAAGATGCCCAAGTCTTGATCAGTTGGCTTTCTGGCTCCTTGGCGGCCTCCACCTGGCAAAAGCTGACCTTATTTGGCATTGCGATGGCCGTGACCTTGCCCCTGCTGCTGATGGCGATTCCGCGGGCTAATGTGCTGCAATTTGGGGATGAAGTGGCCGCGGGCCTTGGGCAAAGTGTCACGCCGGCGCGGGCCTTGGTCTTAGTGGCTGCCTGTCTGCTCACCGCGGCCGCGGTCTGTACCATGGGGGGGATTGGCTTTGTTGGGCTGGTTGCGCCCCATTTGTTGCGTGGGTTGGTTGGCAGCGATCTGCGCCGCTTAGTCCCGGCGGCAGGCTTGGCGGGGGGTGCCTTGGTGCAGGTGGCCGATCTCGTCGCCCGCAATTTGCGCCCGTCGGATGTCGGGGCGTGGCTCAATATCCCGCTGAATACCAATGCTATTACCCTACCGGTCGGTGTCTATCTGGCGCTCATCGGTGGCCCTTTCTTTTTAATGCTCTTACGTAGAACGCGAACCTAGTTTCTAAAATGAACAATAACGAATGACGAATCACCCATGACCAATGACAAACTCAAGGCTATTCAGGCGCAGACGATCCGCGCTGGGTATGGCAAACGTACGATTTTGGATGGGGTTGACCTCCAAGTATTGCATGGTGGCGTGACCGCGCTGGTCGGCCCCAATGGTTCTGGGAAATCGACCTTGCTCAAGGTCTGTACCAAATTGCTGGCCCCAAACGGGGGCGCGGTTTTGCTTGACGGCCAGGACATTGCCCGCCTGAGCACGCGCGAGATGGCGAAGCGGTTGGCGATCCTGCCCCAAGGCCCCGTTGCGCCCGCGAACCTCACCGTGCGCGATCTGGTAGAGCAGGGTCGCTATGCCCAAGTGGGTCCCTTCCGCATGTTGCGCCGCCAGGATCACGCGGCGATCACCCGCGCCATTGAGCTGGTCGGCTTGGAAGCCTTGGCCGACCGCGACGTAGATACGCTCTCGGGGGGCGAACGGCAGCGCGCCTGGCTGGCGCTGGCGCTGGCCCAAGAGACCGCGGTCTTGGCGCTCGATGAACCAACGACCTTTCTCGATATCGGCCACCAGTTGGAAGTGCTAGAACTCGTCCACGAACTCAATCAAACCCAAGGACTGACCGTGCTCATGGTGCTGCATGATCTCAACCACGCGGCTTCTTTCTCGGATCACATGGTCGTGCTCAATCGTGGCGCCATTGTCCAAGCGGGCGAGCCGTGGTCGATCCTACAGCCGCCGCTCTTACACAGTGTCTTTGGGGTATACGCGTCGGTCATCCAAGAGCCACAGAGTGGCAAACCGTTGATCGTCGCCCACCGCTCGGCGGCGCGAGCCGGGGTCTGAGCGGAGCCGGTTGCCGCTATGTAGCTACCGCGCCGCCGTTTTTCTTGAAAATTAGATTGCTCATTCCGTTGCTGATTACATTTTTTGCTGTTTCCTGTGAACAAACAGGTGTGTTGCCCCAGCCTTGACCGGTTTTCACGACTGCGTCAGTGGGGAATATCAAAAAACCTAATGAATAACGTGCTAATCGGGAGTAGAACACAGCTCATGAAACCTAAATTGCTATCTCTGTTCATCTATCTCTTATCTTTGGTCTTCCTGGCTGCCTGTGCGCTCCCGGTTGCCCCAGCCAGTGCTCCTGCTACATCAGAAGCTACCAGCGCTGCCCGCGTCATTCAACATGCCTTGGGCGAGACCACCATTACCGGCACCCCCCAACGCGTAGTGGCGCTGGAATGGATCTATGCCGAGGATCTACTCGCCCTGGGCATCCAGCCCGTAGGCGTGGCCGATATTGCTGGCTACAACAACTGGGTGAAAATTCCACTGGCATTGGGGCCAGATGTGGCCGATGTTGGCACGCGCAACGAGCCCAATCTAGAACTTTTGGCGACGCTCCAACCGGATCTGATCCTGGGGCCACTTAGCCGGATCGACGATGCCAAATATGCTGCGCTGAGCGCGCTTGCGCCCACCTTGGTCTTCAACCACTATCCGGCAGACCAGACCAGTAACCAATATATGGGGATGATTGAGAATTTCCGGCTGGTTGCGGACGTAGTCGGGCGGCAGACCGAAGGTGAAGCCGTTATTGCCCAGTTGGAGACCAAATTTACCAATGCCCGGGCCTTGCTTGAAGCCAATGGCAAGCTGGGAGAGAAGTTCACCCTGGCCCAAGGGTATACATCTAACAACACCGCCACGATCCGGCTCTTTGTGGAAAATGCCTTGGCCATCAACATTATTGAGCAGATCGGGCTGGCGCTAGGCTGGAATTCGGGCTGGCAAGAATTTGGCTTTAGCACCGTCAGCGTCGAAACCCTGCCTGAGCTTGGCGATCTCCACTTCTTCTACGTAGTCCAGGACGATGACAACATCTTTGCCAGCGAGGCCGTGACCCCGTTGTGGGAAAATTTGGAATTTGTGAAGAACGGCCATGCCTATCCGTTGGGGGGTGGCACCTGGCTCTTTGGTGGCCCCCTTTCTGCCGAAGTACTGGTGGATATTGTGCTCAAGGCTTTAGTGCCGGATGCTGTCTCGAACGCCAGCCCGACTCCTACTGCTTTTCCGGTCACCATCGAACACAAATATGGCAGCACGCCGATTGCCGCCAAACCGACACGCATTGTCACTGTCGGTTTGACCGACCATGATGCGGTCTTGGCCCTCGGTGTTGTCCCGTTAGGCGTTACCGAGTGGCTTGGTGCCTATCCCAGCGCCATTGGCCCCTGGGCGCAGCCTTTACTGGGCAATGCGTCCCTGCCAGAAGTGGTGGGTGATCCATCCGCACCGAACTTTGAAAAGATTGCCGCCTTGCAGCCGGATCTGATCTTGGCTCTCTATTCGGGCATCACGCAAGAACAGTATGATCTCTTGAGCCAGATCGCACCGACCGTAGCGCAGCCAGCAGACTATGTTGATTATGGGATCCCGTGGCAAGCGCTGACGTTAACGGTTGGCCGCGCCCTAGGCGAGTCGGCACAGGCCGAGGCCCTGATTGCCGCGGTGACCGCACAGTTCGCCCAAGCGCAAGTCGAACATCCCGAATTTGGCGGTGCGGTGGGCTTGGTGGCCGCGCCAACCGACGGCGGCTTTGGCGTCTATGCCGCGGCAGACCCGCGCAGCCGTGTCCTAACAGACCTTGGCTTTGTCCGTCCCGCCGCGATTGATGAGCTCGTCGGCGACTCTTTTTGGGCCGCACTCAGTTTGGAACAGATCCATCTGATTGATGTGGATCTGTTGGAATGGGCGTGGGGTACTCCTGGTGAAGGGGTGCTCGGTGAAGCGGTTTACACGAACCTCGCCGTCTACCAAGAAGGGCGTGTACTCAATGTTGGGGAGATGGATGACGATACGGGCACAGCCTTCTCCTTTATCACTGTCCTCAGTTTGCCCTATCTGCTCGAACGCTTGGTGCCACAGATCGCTGCTGCCGTTGATGGTGATCCGGCCACCGTCGCCGCGCCACCGACGCCATAACCCCAGCGGTGGCGGCTATGTTGGCTTGACCACACCCATAAAGCTCCTGAAAACTGCTCGATGTGGCCGCGGTCACGTCGAGCAGTTTTTATATCCAGGCTTCTCCAAGAGCGCAACTTCTTCCTAATAGTTCCTGTTCACGCTAGATTGACGTTCATTTCACGCCTGGTTGACGCTCGCTCGTTACAATAAAGATGTCGATAAAAAGTGAGCCAAGAAAACGCTTCAGCACAATCAGGAGAAAGAAAATGAAACACCTACCCAATTTTACAAACTTGCACGGTTGGTTCAAACGCTTGGCCCTCCAAGCCTGTGTATCCCTAGCCATTACTGCCGCGTTGACCAGCGCCCCCGCCTTCGCCGCTGCTGGCGCGGCCCCCTTGGTAACGGCCCATAGCGCCACAGTTGACGTGGTCGGGGCACCTTGCTCGGTAGTACCCAACACACTTGAAGACGATCAACTGATCCGTTTCTTCCCCGAGCGTTTGAACTATCCGCTGCCCAGCGCTGTGACCGTCACGGCACCGGATGGCAGCAAACAGGTCATTCCACAGGGCACCCTGGTGAATAGCTACTATGTTCATGCCGACTGGCGCAACAATGGCAAGAATCAGCCCAAAACCTTTGCGGGCAGCGTTACCTTTGCCCAACCGGCCTACGGTGTGATCAAGGATACAGCCGAGCTGATCAATAGCCATGGGCTCCTCGGGGCACCGGGCACAGCCTACTCCGCCAGCGTTGACCAAGGCCAAGAAGGCTATGGCGACAAGATCTGGTTTAGCGACAACGGCCAAACCCTCAATCTGCACTTTACCGTTTATAACATTGCTGATCAGGTGCGGGTATTGACCGCGGCCAGCCCGGCTGTGCAGACCAGTGGTCCGGTTGAAATGAGCGGTGCACCCTGTTCGGTTGTCGAAGGAACTTTGGAGAGTGACAGCACCATCCGTCTCTTCCCAGAACGGTTGAACTATGTTCTTCCGGAGTCGCTCACCCTGGATGCTCAGGGCGCACCGGGCTTGGTTATCCCGCAAGGCACAGCCGTGAATGTCTACTATGTTCACGCCGACCGAGTTGGCGATCAGCAAGGGGTGGTCAAGAAATTGGTCGGCGCGGTGAGCTTTGACAAGCAGGTCTTGGCTGTCCTCACCAACGGCGCGGCCTTGCAGGCCACCCACGGTACGCTGGGCAACACCCAAAACCTTGCCATTCAGACGGCCTATTCAGGAAACGTGGACCAGGGGCTGGACGCCGGGGATATGGTGACTGTCTCTCCGAACCGTGTCGACTTCGCCTTCGATGTCTGGAATGTGGCGGATCAGATCCGCATTATTACCCTGGCCAATTGACGCACCGGTAGGGTAGAGACGCACCGGTAGAGACGCACCGATAGGGTAGAGACGCAAAATTTTGCGTCTCTACCGGTTATAAAATCGGTCCGCCGTCCATTTTTGCGGATTTTCGACAATATATTGAGCGATTCGGCCATATTCAGCCGCATCGCGAATGATATGATCGTGATAACGCGCCTGCCAGGCAAAACTGATTTGATGTTGACGGGCATATTTCGTGACCCCAATTTTGAATCCGCGCACGATTGATGCCAAATTTTGTGACTGTGGCCCAAACTGATTTTGGGGCCGGTTGGTATATTGTTGGGGTAGAGACGCAAAATTTTGCGTCTCTACGTACGTTTCTACGCTGTCGCGATCGATTGATGGTTTGTCGATGATCACAATGCCGTGTACATGGTTCGGCATCGCCACAAATTCACCCAACACCACAAAGGGAAAATGCTCGGGGATGGCGTACCAACAATCCCACGCCGCCTGTCCCAATCCCGTCAGGTTGACATGGCTATCTGCCACGTCGCCAAACGCATGGACACGATCCTGTGTACAAATGGTCACAAAATAGGCGGCGTTGCTGCCATAATCCCACGTTGCCAACCGTGCGCTCGCAATTCGATATTTTCCCTGATATTTCTTGGCGTCCATGGATAGACCATCCCTGTTCGTATGATATTCAACCGCGTAACGAATGATGGTAGAGACGCAAAATTTTGCGTCTACGTGGGGACAGGATCGATTGATAGCGGTAGTGTACCATGTGTTAATGAGTTATATTAATATAGTAAGGTAGATAAATTTTTCTATTAAACCATTCTCCAGTTTAATCGCGCCAAGGGAAAGGCAGACTGCACCGCCTAACCCCTCTGGCTCCTCTGACATCTCCGTGTCCTCTTTTTCCCCATTGCCACCCACTTTGTTTTGTTGACGCTGGTTTGACGCTGAGTTGACGCTGTGTTTTTGCTGCCGGTGTAGGCTAAGGACAGAAAGATTTTCCGGCTCAAGCATTTATAAGGAGAAAATACAATGAATATATCCAACAAAACCGTGGGTGGCTTCATCGTCCGCACTAGCATGATGCTAACACTGTTGCTGACCTGGTGGCTGCTACAGACCCCCAGCGTCCAGGCTGCTGGCCCGACCTGCACCGTCGGTGCCAGCGGGGCCACTTACACCACGATTCAAGCGGCGGTCAATGACACCGGCTGCGCGACCATCAACGTGGCCGCCGGCACCTACGATGAAAATATCACCATTGCTCGTGATGTCACCATTAATGGGGCAACGACTGGTAGCACGATTGTTGATGGAGCTGGAAAGGATTCGGTCTTTCAGGTTACCAGTGGTGTTGTAACCCTGAATAGCCTGACCATCCAACATGGCTTTGGATATGTCTATAACAGTGCAAGAAATGGTGGTGGTATCTTTAATATGGGTACACTCACGGTGAACAATAGCACCTTCCTGGATAACGGTGCCGACTTTGGGGGCGCTATCAACAACTGGTTTGGGAGCACACTGACCGTAAACAATAGTACCTTTAGCGGGAACCGTGTCACTTCGGGCGGCGGTATCTACAACCGAAGTACCGCTAGCATAAGCAACAGCACCTTCAGTGGCAATAGCGCCATCTATGGGGGTGATCTTTACAACTATGGCGGTATCTTCATCCTAAAGAATACGATTCTCGCGAATGCACTTTCCGGTGGAAATTGTATCAACGGTACCCAATATAGCGTAACCAGCGGCCAAAATAACTTGATCCAAGATGCCACCAAAGCTTGTGAAATGAAGCATGGGGTCAATGGCAATCTTGTGGGTCTTGATCCCAAACTGGGGCCGCTTCAGAATAATGGCGGTGCAACGCCGACGATGCTGTTGCTCCCCGACAGTCCGGCCATTGACGCCGGAGATGATACGGCATGTCAAGCGGCCCCGGTGGGCGGATTTGATCAGCGGGGGAGCACACGGCCTAAGGGTGTGCATTGTGACATCGGTGCGGTTGAGGCCATTCCGCTGCCGCTGGTCACCGTCAGCTTCACCCCTAATGGCCGGAACGGGTACTTTACAACCAACCCAGCCGTGGGCCGGGTCACGGCGCTAGGCGAGGCGAGCGTGACCGCCATTGCTTGTGAGAATGCGGTCGTCAGTAACCAAAGCGGCCTTGGCACGGTGAGGGCAAGTGCCACAGTCACGGTCAACGGAGCGGGAGGAACACTGGTAAAGTGTCGGGCGACGGATAGTGCGGGCCGCAATGGCGCGGCGACTGGCTCACAGAACGTGGTCTATGTGATGATTGACGCCACCGCCCCCAAAACCACCATCGCGAGCCAGCCCACGAACCCCACGGGGAGCAATACCGCTACCTTCACCTTCAGCGGTGTAGATAGCGGCAACAGTGGGCTAGCCAGTTTTCAGTGCCAGTTGGATAACCGCGGGTTTGCCGCTTGCACCAGCCCACAGAGCTACAGCGGCTTGAGCTTGGGTACGCACACCTTCCAGACGCGCGCCGTGGACAACGCGGGCAATGTGGAAGCGAATCCGGCGACGTATTCCTGGTCGATCAATACGCCACTGCCGATGGTCACGCTCAGCTTCACGCCCAACGGACAGAACGGCTGGTTTACCACCAATCCTGCCGTCGGCCGCGTCACTGCTACTAGTCAGAGCACAATCACCAACATTCGTTGCAATAATGCCCGTATCGATAATCTGACGGGGCTTGGCACATCCAACGCCAGCGCCACGGTCTCTGTCAACGCGGAAGGTTCGCTAACGATCGTGACCTGTACTGCCACCGATAGCGCCGGGCAGACCGGTGCCGCCGATGGCTCGCCCAACCGGGCGGACATCTGGCTCGACAGCTTGGCACCGGACACCGCCATCACGGCCCAACCGGCGAATCCGGCCAGCGACGCGGCGGCGAGCTTTCACTTTACCGGTTCCGACACGGCGAGTGCAGTGGCGGGCTATCAATGTCAACTCGACGGCGGTTCGTTTGCGCCTTGCACTAGCCCAACCCTCTATAGCGGGTTGAGCAATGGGTCGCACACCTTCCAGGTACGTGCCATAGACCAAGCCGGTAATGTCGATGCCAGCCCAGCTAGCGTCACCTGGCTGGTTAACGTCCCGCCGACGCCAACCGCAACGGCGACCAACACCGCGGTCCCACCGACGGCCACCCCCACGATGACGCCAACGGCGACGAATACCGCGGTCCCGCCGACAGCAACCGCGACGGCGACGAATACCGCGGCTGCCCCTGTCGCCAATAATGACAGCTATACGACGAATGCGGAGCTGCCCCTGACCATGGCTGTCCCTGGTGTGTTGGCGAATGATACCGATGCCGATAGCTTTGCGCTGACGGCCATGTTGGTCAGCAACCCGGTGAATGGCACGCTGATCTTCAACGCCAACGGTGGCTTTAGCTACTTACCTAACACCGGCTTTGTTGGCACAGACAGCTTTACCTACCAAGTCAGTGATGGCCAGGCGACTTCCAACATTGCGACGGTAACGATCACCGTCAACCCCGCGTCGGATGTTCCTGCGCCAGTAGGTATCACTAGTGTCGCGGCGGTGGAAGTGATCGGCGCGCCGTGCGCGGTGGCGCCCAACGTGCTGGAAAATGACAGCTCGATGCGGATTTTCCCCGAGCGGTTGGCCTATGCTCTGCCCAGTGCTGTGACCGTCATTGCGCCTAATGGCAGCACGCAAGTGCTTCCGGCGGGCACCCTGGTCGATAGTTACTATCTCCATGCCGATTGGATCAACAATGGGCAGAATGTCGCCAAACTCTTCAAGGGCAATGTCAGCTTTAGTCAACCGATTTTAGGGATCATCAAAAGTAGCGATGGCTTGCTGGCCACCAACGCGCTGCTTGGCGCACCCGGCACCACCTATGCGACCAACACCGCACAAGGGTTGGAAGCTTATGACGACAACGCTTGGTTTAGCAACGGGGGCTCTACTTTGCATCTGTGGCTCAATGTTTACGATACCTCCGACGCCCTGCGCATTATCACCCCAGCCCGCCCTGGCTTGACGTTGGGTGGCGCAGTCGAAGGGATCGGTTCACCCTGCTCCGTGGTGGAAGGCCAGCTAGAGCGTGACAGCACCATGCGCTTCTTCGCCGAGCGTTTGAACACGGTGTTGCCGGAGACAATCATGGTGCCGAAGCTGGGGAAGATGGGCTTCGAGGGGAATGTTGCACTGCCGCAAGGTACGCGGGTCAACGTCTATTATCTCCACGCTGACTTGCTTGGCGATGGGCAAGGCAAGGCCCTCAGTGGTTCGGTGACCTTTAATGCCCCGATCTTGGGCGTGATCGTCGATGGGGCAGCGCTGAACGCTACCCACAATCTACTGGGCGCAACCTGGCATCCCACCCTCAAAACGGCCTATGGGACACGTGACGACCAAGGCATTGAAACCGGCGACCGGATTGGCATCGTCCTTGAACAAAACCGGCTGGACTTTACCTTCAGCGGCAATGGCGACACCGACCAAATCCGCATCATCACCGCAGCGCCGGGGGACGCGACCACAGTCAGCGCCGCCGCGGTTGTAGAAGAGATGGTACCGCCCATGCCAGAACAGACCGGTGTAGTGGATGAGTCGCAACGGGTGAATCATATCTTCTTGCCGCTAGTCACCAACTAACCCTGGTAACCCCCGCACCCCTTCCCCCATAAATTGAGCAATCAGCCTGGCCGCGCAACGCGGCCAGGCTGATTTTTGTAGGAAGCGCTTTCTTCTTTTAGCCGCGTCTACATTTTGGTTCAACCTGCCTACAGGGGTTTTCTCCAGGCAGGTTAAACAATCCCTTCACCGTTGCCGTATCAGTAGCGGCTGATCCAACCGTTTTTTACCCTTGATCACAGCCAGGAACTTTGCTAGAGTAGAGCCGTTTACAGGGCTGTGCCGCGCCCTGTGTGAATGTGTTCGCCCCCTCATCTAAATTGTAATAAACCAAGAATAGACGAGCAATCCCCTAATCTGCTACGATAGATCTATCCATGAGCTGTCTAGCGGTCTCTTTGCTTGACCCAATACTCTATTACGAATGGAGCATCTACGTTACTAATGATTCGTCAATTTGCTGCTTACTATCAACCCTATCGCACGCTCTTCTTTCTCGATTTTGGTTGTGCCGTGGTGGTGGGCCTGTTGGAATTAGGCTTTCCGCTGGCCATCAACCAATTTATTGACCGGTTGCTGCCTAGCAAAGATTGGCCCATGGTCTTGCTGGCCGCGGCGGGGCTGTTGGGCATCTATGCGCTGAATACCGTCTTTCAATATGTCGTGACCTATTGGGGCCACATGCTGGGCATTAACATCGAAACCGAGATGCGCCGCCGGGCCTTTGACCATATTCAAAAGCTCTCGTTTCGCTTTTTTGACAACAACAAGACCGGCCACCTGATCGCCCGGATCACCAGCGACTTGCATACCATTGGTGAGTTGGCCCATCATGGCCCGGAAGATGTCTTTATTGCGATCATGACCCTGATTGGCGCGTTTTGTCTGATGCTCTGGCTCAACTGGGAATTGACATTGTTGACTTTCCTTGTGGTGCCCTTGGTGGGCTGGGTGGGGATCTATTTTAACCAAAAGATGACCAAGACCTATGAAGATCTCTTTGGCAATCTGGGGCAGTTTAACGCCCGGGTCGAGGATACAGTGGGTGGGATTCGGGTGGTGCAAGCGTTTGCCAACGAAGACCACGAGAGCAAACTCTTTGCCACTGACAACATGAACTATCGCAGCAACAAGCTCCTGGCCTACAAGCTCATGGCACGCAGCTTGTCGATCAGCTACATGCTCATGCGCTTTATCTCGATCTTTGTCATGGTCTGCGGTACGTGGTTTGTCATCCAGGGTGAGTTGACCTATGGCGAATTTATTGCCTTCTTGCTGCTGACCGATGTCTTCTTCCGCCCTGTTGAAAAGATCAACGCCGTGATCGAGAGCTACCCCAGCGGGATTGCTGGCTTTAAACGCTACCTGGAATTGATGTCCACCGCACCCGACATTGTCGATGCCCCGGATGCCATTGAAGTCAAAGAGCTGAAAGGCGACATTCGCTATGAGAATGTCACCTTTGGCTATGAGGGCCATCGCAAAGTGATCGAGCAAGTCAATCTCTCGATCACCGCGGGCGAGACGGTAGCCTTTGTTGGGCCTTCTGGGGCTGGCAAAACTACTCTCTGTAGCCTCTTGCCCCGCTTTTACGAGGTGGACGCTGGTCGCATCACCATTGATGGCATTGATATCCGCCAGATGACCTTGGCCTCGCTGCGCCGCCAGATCGGGATTGTGCAGCAGGATGTCTTTCTCTTTGCCGGGACGATTGGCGAGAATATTGCCTATGGCAAATTGGGGGCTAGTGAAGCCGAACTGTGGGCCGCGGCCCGGCTGGCCCATTTGGAAGAATTTATCCGCAGCTTGCCCGAAGGGATGAACACCGTCATCGGCGAGCGGGGGGTAAAGCTTTCCGGTGGACAAAAACAGCGGGTCTCGATTGCCCGTATGTTCCTCAAGAATCCGCCGATCCTGATTTTGGATGAAGCGACCTCATCGCTGGATACGGAGACCGAGATTGCGATCCAACGCTCGCTCGAAGAGCTGGCGGAAGGCCGCACAACCCTTGTGATTGCCCACCGCCTGAGCACTGCCGCGCGTGCCGACCGCATTATCGTGGTCGACCGCGATCAGATGACCGAAATGGGTACTCATCGCGATCTGCTCGCACAGCAAGGGCGCTATGCCAATCTCTGGCGTGCCTTTGAACAAGGTGTCGGCGTCGGGCGCACGTAGGCAATCATTGCGCCGACCATCCAATTTGATGACAATGAGGATATGTTCACGCGGCTAGATCAAGTGATTGAATTATTAGCGCCTTAATACCATCATCGTAATCCCGCACATCATGTAGAGGAGAAATTCCCTTGTTCATTTACCTGCCTTTTCGCGCTACACTGGCTTCCGGCCTGCTTCTTTTGGTGCTAACGGCGTGTGTTGGCATTGCACCCACAGGCAGTAGCCCAGTGTCGGCCACGCCGATCGCGGAGTTGGCCGATTCAACGACCGTCACTGATACTGTTGTCGTTGAATCAGAAGCGACCGCAGCCACGCGTCTTTTTGTCGATGATGCCGGTCGCGCAGTAGAGATTCCCGTTTCGCCACAGCGAGTTATTGTTTCGGACTTTGCCGCGGAACTACTTGCGATCGGCGTCACGCCGATCGCGGTAGGTCCGAATGACTTTAAAAATCTCTTTATTCAAGCCGCGTTAGCCGGAGTTGAATCGATCGGCGATCCACCGAATGTTGAAACAATTGCCATGTTAGCACCGGATCTGATTATCTTTTCGACGGTGCATCAGCAGATCTATCCGGAAGTGATCGAACTTCTCGCCGAGGTTGCTCCTGTGGTTCTCTTTAGCTTTGAACAGGACCCCATCTATAGTACCTTTCCCAAGATCGCCGATGCCGTAGGCAAATCTGCCAATGTTCAACCTTGGCTTGCTGAATACGAAGCCGAGCAGGCCGCCGCACAGGCATTAGTGCAGCCGGTGCTTGGCGAAGAGACTGTGTCGATTGTTCGGGTGGAAGCGAGCCGCCTGCGAGTTTATTTGAATCGCAATTTTGGCGGCTATATGCTCTATACCAGCCTCCAGGCGACGCCGCCGTCTACCGTCGCTGCCGAGATCGAAAAAAATCCTTATGGCTCGGCTCTCCAGATCTCGTTAGAGGTGCTTTCTGAGTATGTCGGTGATCATCTTTTTATCATTGTGCGCAATGAAGGGGATGACCAAGCTGAATTTCAGCGGATTCAGGAACTGGCGCTATGGCAAAATCTACCCGCCGTCCAGAATGGCAATGTCTACTTTTTGGACACGGACCGTTACTATGGCGTGGATGTTACCCTCATCCGCGAAACAATGAAAGAAACGGCGGCCATGCTGGCGGAAAAAGCGGCTCCCTAAATTTAGCATAGTTTACCCGCCGGTTAACCTTAGTCACTTCTTTGTTAAGCCTAGTTTAGATCATCGCTTTACCCTTACCACAACCAGCTTGAGCAAAATTCGCCCTAATCGCGGGCGAATTTTGTTTTATAATGCAGGGTGTCTGGCTTTATCTTGTCATGCCGATGGGGGCAGTTGTCCCTGGCAATCCTGTTCGGTATGACTGCTGTGAAGGAATTGTGTGTGTTGGGAAAGCACCGTTTTTTGTTCGCACCGTTGCTCTTGCTGATGTTGCTCGCGGGGGCCTCGCTCTTTATTGGGGTCAGCAATATCACCCTCCGTGGTCTATTCACTGCTGACGACCAGGCGCAGATCTTCCTCATTAGGCGCGTACGACGGCTCATTGCCATCCTCACGGCGGGCATGAGCATGAGTGTCGTCGGCCTGATCATGCAGCAGCTCGCACGCAACAAATTTGTCACCCCATCGACAGCAGGCACCATGGAAGCCGCCAGCCTGGGCATCTTGGTCGCGACGCTCTTCTTTGGTTCAGCCTCGGTTTTCCAAAAGATGAGCATCGGCTTTCTCTTTGCGTTGGCTGGCACGGTGATCTTTATGCGCATCCTAGAGACCATCAAATATCGCGATGTTATCAAGGTCGGTCAGGTTTACGCAACCTGACCGACCTTGATAACGCTGCTCTGCTGCCGTTCAGTCGGCGTACAGCGTGCCTTCGATCGAGCCAAAAGGTTCATTGATGGGGAGGAAGATCTGGTTGGGGTTATCGCGCTGAAAGGGCGTGAAATCGACTAACAGATTATGTTTATTGGGCATGAGTAGATGGATATCGGCAACAATGGGCAGTTGGGTGAGCACCGCTTTGCCCATTTCATAGAGGGTGTTTTGGAGCGAGTCGCTGGTGTGGGTCGCAAAGATATCGAGTAGGATCTGGCGTAGTTGGTTGCGCACCGCTACAAAGCCGATGGCGGCGTCCCCCATCGGTTGTTTATAATGCCATTGGGCGATTACCTTGGTGCCTAACAGGCGATCACTGGTCTCTTGCAGCGTGGTATATTCATCGCGGAGGAAGTTGGTAAAACCCGAGCCGGTGGTCTTGAGAATGACCATATCGCGAATCTCTGATTGGATCGTCACTGCTGTCCCTTGGCGGGTAACGGCACAGACGCGCTTCTCGGTATCGCTACCGGTAAAAGCATAGGGATGTAGCGTGCCCGCGACGGTCATACGGTGCCAAATGGCCTCGACAATTTCCACATAGACCTCGCTGACATGGGGCAACCGCTCCTGAAAGTGGCGGCTCAGATCGACGGCAAATTCTTCAATGGCGTGGATTGGATGCTCTTGGGCCAGGACATAAATCGTATTCTTGATCGTATCCGTGGGCAATACCGCACTGTTATCGCCGGTGAGATAGGTGTCGCTAAACTCTCCCGAGAGCAAGACTTTGACGGTTAATTCTTGGAGCCGATGCTCTTGCCCGTTGCGGGTCACTTTGACCACGCGCACATCACTTTTGCCATAGCGGTTTTGACTGAGATGAATGGTCATAGGGTAATCCCGTCTTTCTGCTAGCTGTGGACAGCGGCGGATGAAAACGATCACGACGATAGGCTAGATCCCTGCCGCCGAAGCCAAGGGTTAACTGCCACGGTAGGTGCTGTAGCCAAACGGATTGAGCAGCAGCGGGACATGGTAGTGTTCGGTCGGCTGTTCGACAGCAAAAGTCACCACAACATAAGGATAAAAGCTGGTCATTCCTTGTTGGCGAAAGTAGTCACCGGTGGCAAAGGTGAGGCGATAGAGGCCGGGGGCAACGGTATCGGCTGGGGGCAAGAGGTGGGCCGCCCGGCCATCGCTATCGGTGATCCCGGTTGCGACGGCTTGCCACGTCTCTGTTCCCGTTGCGCTTTCCAACTTCACTGGAATGCCCGCCGCGGGACGGCCACGGCTCGTATCGAGAACGTGGGTCGTAATCGGGCTGCGTAGGGTTGTCGTTGCTTCTGTCGAGGTCAACTCCTCGAGCAATTTGTGCAGCCGGATCTGGGTAATCTTGCGCTGTTCTTCGGCCGCGATGGGCAGTTCGGTGCTGGGGTCGTTGGGGAGGCGCTGCTCGAGCAAGGCCAGCATTTCCGGCGCACTTTTCCCCGTGGCGCAGACAATAAAAATATAGCCAAACTTGGCCTCATAGGCGAGGTTCCCCGCGGCTAATCCGGTCAAGACTGCTTCCGACGCCTGTTGGACCGCGGCTTGTTCATGGGCGGCCCAGGTCTGGGTGCTGGCAAATTTACGCCGCAGGCTATCCACATCGCCGATCTTGGGGTGATGCTGAAACGCTTCGCGCCAGTCATCCGGGGCCAATGCCCACCAGATGTCGTCAGCGCTTTGTCGCAATTGATCCACACTAGCAAAAGGCCGCCGCGCGAGCATCTGTGCGACCCACCGGGTGGCACCACAACAGCGCGTCAATTTTTCTTCGGCCGCGGTGCGATTCAACTGATTGAGTTGGGTAATGGCGTCAAACATCTCTTCTGCGTCCTTGCGGTTCGTGGCGATCTCGGATGACAACATGCGGTGATGGTCATTGACTGGGCAAGGCTGGGAGCCAATCTGGTATCCATGATACCACCCATCGGTGGGCGCTCCATTGTGCAAGCGGTACGGATTTCTGCGTCGCTGCACTAGAGAAACTGTACAGCCCTTTGGCTCGCCTTAACCCTGACTGGTTTTATGAAGATAAAAAAATGGTGCGGGATACGCTGACCCCCGGCG
>JAHBVH010000114.1 GCA_019637645.1 Caldilineaceae bacterium | reverse complement strand
ACCCAACTGAGCTTGAGCTGGAAGCGGAAGAGAGCCTACCCTGGCTGGCTGGGCAAGCGGATGATCTGCTGCCGTCTACACCTGTCGATGAGCCGCACGCCAACGATGATGAGCGTGGCCGCACGCCCCCTTCGCTGCCCCCCCGTCGCTTGGTCGTTGGCGTGCAAGGGCTCCTAGATCCACTGCAAGTTGCCCGTGAAATACGCGAGACGACCGATTCTTTGCTGGCGGTGGGCACGAACACCGATCCACTTGCCCTGGAAGCAGAACAGTTGCGGCGAATCCGCGCCTTGTTGACCGAAGATCCAGTCTTGATCGATCTGCCCAGCACCGCCGAAAATTTTGCCCCACCCCGCTTGCATCTACCCTGGTTGATACTGGTGCTGACCTTGCTGCTTGGCCTCCCGATCTTATTGGATCTCACTGGCCCGGTTGGCACACCCCAAGAATGGCCGGGGGTGGCCGAGGCTCATCGGCTAGTCAGCAATCTACCCGCCGACGCTACAGTGCTCATTGTGTGGGCCTATGATGCGGCGACAGCCGCCGAGATGGATCTGGTCATGCTGCCGCTGGCCTCCCACCTACTGGAACGGGGCATTCAGCCGATTCTGGTGAGCCAGCTACCTGGAGGGCCAGCCACATCACAGCGTCTCTTTGATCGGGCGGTGCAGGGCTTGTTGGCCGATTCGACCTTTCGTATCACGACGGATCGTGAACTCTACATCCAAGCCGGGTATCTACCCGGTGGGGCTGCGCTCCTTTCGCTGGTTGCCCAAGCGCCAGCAAGAGCACTGGCGCGCCATTCGCCCACGGCGGCGTCCCTCCCCTTGCCAGCCACGGCCGTGGCCAGGCCCGCGTTGACGATTGTCGTGGCGGCTCAGCCAGAAGCGGTTCAACAGTGGTTGGAACAAGGCCAGCCCCTCCAATATGCGCCCACCGTGGCCTTTACTAGCGCCGCTGCTGATCCGCTGTTACGCCCGTATCTTGCCAGTGGTCAACTGAGTGGGTTAGTCAGCGGCTTTGATGGGGCGTTGACCTATCAGGACCGGCGTAGTGTGCATTTGGCGGTGGGTGAAGAAGCGCTGTTTCATCGCCAGTTGATCTTTCAAAATTGGGGTCATCTCGCCTTGCTGCTCGTGATCGCTTTGGGAAACTTTGCTGCTTGGTTGCGGGGAGGCTTGCGTGGATAGTAGTAGCCTGACACTGTTAAACCAGGGCTGGGCGCTTTGGATCGCCTTCCTCTTCTCGCTGCTGTTGCTCAGTAGTTTGGTGGGGAATTATGCCCCAGCCAAGCTGGCACAATATCTGTTGGTCGGGGTGAGCCTCGGCTATCTCGGTGTTTTGTTATTGCAACATGTGTTGCGACCACGTCTCTGGTTGCCACTTTGGCTGGAACCGCTGCAACAAGGGCCCCTTTGGGGCGCGCTTCTGTTGGGTGTACTGCTGTGGGTGGCGGCTGCCGAGCGTTTATGGCTGCGCCATGCCTCGCCACAGCCCAAGCCGTGGCGACTTTATGTACGCACGCTGGGGACAATCCCGGCGGCCTTGATGATTGGCATTAGCCTTTCGACGCTCTTATTGGGGTTGTTACAAGGCACCTTCTGGCCTCAATTCTTATCCACCGCGCACAGCAGTTTTGTCTGGTCTACCAACCTCGATGAATCGTTGATGAGCGTACTGGTGCTGCTCTTGACAACCGCCAGTTTGTTGCATTGGATAGCCCCCAGTGCTGACTTGGCGGCCCAACAGCCACGCTGGATTCAGCAGCTCTTGGTTGGTTGGCGTGGGTTGGGGAAACGTGCCTTATGGTTCGCTGCGGGGGTCATCTTCGCCCGGCTCCTGGCAGCTCATCTATCGTTGTTGATTGGCCGCTTAGAATTTCTGTTGTTGGCTCTGCAGCGGAGCATCTTCTGGCAATGGGCAGAGAGCCTTTGGCTCGTGGTGCGGGGAGGCTAATCATGACGGAAACGACCCTTGTGCGTCCGGCCACGCCCTCGCTACGCCAAAATGCAGGTACGCTGTTGGCCTTGGGGATCAGCGTGGAGCAGACCACGCTTTGTCTCTTGGAAAATGTGAGCGGTCACTATCGGTTGGCAGCTTGGGATACCATGGCTAGAGAAGCAGGCATTCCGCCGTCCCATCATGCCGCTCAGCTCTGTCGCCGGTTGGGGGACCAACTGGGGCGGACGCTATGGGATGAACAGGCCAAACGGCCACTGATCACCAGTGACGATCCAATCACACAACCACCGCTGGACCATGTGACCATTGGTCTTTCCCCACGCCCGCGGGTACGTGTCTGGCTGCTGGGCCTGACGGAAGGTGGGAGCATGGCCGCCGCCCACCGTGCGTTGGCTAGTGCTCCGCTCCAGTTGGTTGGCTCGACGGTGTTGACGGCGCACTTGACCAGCACCCAATTGGCAACCCAACTGATCGAGACGCATCCCGAAGCGTTGGTCTTGGTCGGTGGTTATGATCTGTCAGAGCCGACAGCACAAGCTTGGGTATTGCAATTAGGTCAAATCCTTGGGCATGCATTGGAGCGTCTGTCCCCTGGGCAACGTCCAGCCATTTTCTATGCGGGAAATCGCTGGTGCGCCGCTGCCGTGGAAGAATATCTGCGCAAGATCACCGGCACCCTCCACTTTACGGCGCTGGCTAACGTGTTGCCTGTCCCTGGCGCAGCACACACCGCCCCGCTCGGTGTGGCCCTAAGTGCCTACTATTGGCGGCTCTGCCAGCAGTTGCCTGGCATCAACCAACTGAACCAATGGGTAACCGCTCCGGGGCGCATTCTCAACTTAGAAGCTGCCTTTGTCCAATTAGTGCAAGCTTGGATGACCTACCACCGGTTGCCCCGGCTCCACGGGCTCTATGCCATGCCACGCTTGGCCGCCACTGCGGCGCGTGCTGGCGCGCCAGCCCTACCACAACAGAACTGGGGTTTGCATGTGTGGGCCGAACAGGCTGAACAGGGCGTACAGCTCTGTTTTGTGAAACCGGGGACACGCCCGCCCGAGTTGGAACATTGGCCACCGCTACAGCTTGTCAGTGGCGATTGGCCCATGGAACTGTGGCCGCCGCCCGCCGTCTGCTGGTGGGACCGGAGCGGCTTGGCCCCATTGGTGGCAACCATCGGACAAGTAGCACCCGCTGCCATGCTACAGGTATTACAGCACGATCTTCTAGAACCGCGTCGCCGCGCCCAGTAGGATCGTGTTGGGGCCGATGACAAACGTGGAATGATTTTCTAACATCATTGCTATCAAGTAGGAGTTGATATGGGTAGTGAATTACAACAAAAGGCTATTGCTGCTAAGCGTGCGCAGACGAATTATCCGATCCACCCGTTGCTGCGCGACCGTTGGAGTCCCCGCGCTTTTGCCAATAAGCCCGTTGAGGACGCAAAGCTACAGAGTGTGCTAGAAGCGGCGCGCTGGTCGGCTTCGGGGGGGAATCTCCAACCCTGGGCCTTCTTGTTGGCTCGTCGGGATCAAGATGCCGCTAGCTTTGCTCGGATGGCTGAATGCTTGGGCGAAAGCAATGCCATATGGGCGGCCCAAGCGCCAATCCTGGGGATTACCGTCGCCAGTTTATACCGCCGCCCAGAAGTGTTGAATCGGCATTCATTTCACGATGTGGGGCTTGCCGTGCAAAATTTGATTATTCAAGCCACGGCTTTGGAGCTCTATGTGCATATGATGGGTGGTTTTTCACCCGACAAAGCGCGTGAACTCTTTGCCATTCCCGCTGAATACGAGGCGGTAACTATGTTCGCCATGGGCTATCTAGGCGACCCCGAGGGCTTGGCGGATCGTCACCGGGAGGGTGAGCTCTCTGCGCGGACTCGCCGCCCCCTGGCCGAGTTTGTCTTTACCGAAGGATGGGGAATTCCTTCGCCATTGGTCAAAGCCGAGTAGGATGGATGGTGTAACGAAGCTACACGTTGTGCGTACTTTCGTTACACCATCCATCGAGCGTTGAGTAGATGGATATGAACAGACGGATCATTGCTTGGCTACGCGCGGGGGCTCGCAAGATAGATTGGTATGGGGTGCTGTTATTGGCGTTGAGTTCGTTGGCCCTCACTCCGCTGACCGCGCCTGGCTATTTCTACGAAGCACACGATGGTCGGCACAGCGTCTTCTATCTCCAGATGTTTGACGCCTCGGTCCGCTCGGGCGCGCTCTGGCCACGCTGGGCCATGCATCACATTCAGGGCTATGGCTATCCCACCTTCCTGATTCAGGCGCCGCTGGGCTTTTATCTGGGCGAGCTCTTTGTGCTCCTCGGGGCAGGGATCACCCTTGCCGCAAAGTTGACCTGGTTGACGGGCTTTGGGCTCAGCGCCCTGGGCCTGTATCGTTTGGTGCTCCATTGGTTGCGGGATGTAACCTTACCAGCGGATACACCAGCCTCGCTGCGCTCGCAAACCGTGGCTGCCCTGCAACTAGATCCTGTACGGCTCTGTGCTGTGGTCGCCGGGCTAATCTATGTCTTTATTCCCTATCACCTGGTCGATATTTATGTGCGGGCCGCCTTGAACGATACGCTTTTGCTGGCGTGGTTCCCTTGGGTCTTTCTGGCCTTTGATGCGCTCCTCACCCGCGGTGGCGCGCCAGGCTGGACCCGGCGCTTGGCCCTGGCGGCCTTGGGGTTGGGGGGGACGCTCCTCACCCATACCTTTGCGCTCATCTCCTTTGCCCCGCTCGTCGTAACTTTTGTTCTTTTCCTTTTAGTCTATACATTGCGCCATCAATCGGCGCGTTTTGGCGCGATGGTAGGGCGTGTCTTCTTGGGCGGTCTCGCCGGTTTTGCGGCCTTGCTTTTGACGGTGGTCTTCTTGTTGCCCTTGCTGCTCGAAGCGCAACGATACCTGGAGCAGCAGGTCTATGTCACCAATACCTATGACTTCCGGCGTCACTTTGTCCAGCTGGGGCAATATTTTAGTCCGCTCTGGGGTTTTGGCTATTCCGATGATCCGGTGGGTGCCAATGATGGGATGAGCTTTCAGGTGGGGCTTTTGCCATTGCTGTTATGCTTGGTGGCTTGGGTGGTGCCCTGGCGTCAGGCTCGGCTACGCTGGCTGGGTGTCTACCTAGGCGGCGCGACCGTCTTCCTTCTCTTCTTGATGAGCCCCTGGGCCTTGCCGATTTGGGAAGTGGTGCCAATGGTTAGTGTCATCCAGTTTCCGTGGCGCTTGTTGGCGCTAGTCGCCTTTTTGGTCAGCGCGCTGGCGGGCTTGGTGCTCTATCAATGGCTGCAACAAGACGCAAACGAGAACGGGACGGCGGGCTTGCTCGTGCTAGGCTTGGTGGTCGTTTTGGCAAGCGTCCCCTATCTCACGGCTAATTTACAGCCGGTCGAGCCGTGGCGTGAGGATGGCCGCGCGGTCTACCAATTTGAGCGGGAGCATCCCGACATGATCGCCTATACCACCTGGGTGCAGGAGAAGCCCTTTACCGAATCGCCCATGAGCGCCGATTATGCCGCCCCCACCTACCAAGAAAGCCATGGCTACACCACTAGCCTGACCCGCTTTGCCGTGATTCGGGGCGTCGGGGAGATTCGGCAAAGCTATAGCTATGGCTCGCGCTTTGGCGGCGTAGTGCGGATGGCCCGACCAGGGGCTGTACGCATTCATCTCTATTATTTCCCTGGCTGGGAAGTGCGGGTCGATGGCGAGCCAGCGCTCTTCCAAGTCTCGAGCCCCTATGGCTTGTTGGAAGTGCCCTTGCCGGTTGGTGAACATACCATTGAAGTGCAGATGGGGTGGACCCCAGTTCGCTTGGTGGGGGCTGGACTCTCGGGCTCTATGTTGTTTTTGGTCTTGATCTTGTTCTGCTGGCCTGTGCGTGCTTCAAGCGAGGAAAAGTGAGGCCCATGCGCGAACGCTTTCCTATTTTTGAAAAAAAGGTCTATCTGAATAGCTGCTCCCAGGGCGCGCTGTCACAAGATGTGCAGTTGGCCTATGCCCAATATTTGCGGGATTGGGAAGAACAGGGCTCACCCTGGGAGCTTTGGGTAGAGAAATTGGAAGCGACTCGCCATGCCTTTGCCGGACTGATTCAGGCCGACGCGGCAGAAGTGGCGGTCACCGGCTCGGTATCCGCTGGGGTCAATGCATTGGCGAGTGCCCTGGACTTTTCCGGCCCGCGCAACAAAGTGGTGGTGAGCGATTTTGAGTTTCCAACCATGGGGCAGATCTGGCATGCGCAGGCACCGCGGGGCGCATGCGTGGTGCATGTCCCCGGCGCGGGTAACAGCATTCCGCTGGAACGTTTTGCCGATGCCATAGATGAGACCACCCTGGTCGTCTCACTCACCCACGTCTGTTATCGCAACGGTGTCATGCTCGATATCCCGGCGCTGGTGGAGCTGGCCCATAGCAAAGGCGCGTTCGTCTTGCTGGATGCCTACCAGACCTTGGGCACCATGCCTATTGATGTAAAGGCGTTGGCCGTGGATTTCCTGGTGGGTGGCACCTTGAAATATCTCTTAGCGGCTTCGGGGCAAGCCTACCTCTATGTGCGGAAAGAGCTGCTGCCTTCGCTCCATCCCACTGCCGCGGGGTGGTTTAGCCAGGCCAATATCTTTGCCATGGATCATACTGCCCATACACCAGCACCAACCGCCTGTAAATTTGAAGCAGGCTCGCCTCCTGTGCCGAATCTTTATGCCACGTTGGCCGGGATCAAGCTCGTACAGTCGGTAGGCTTGGCAAAGATTCAAAGGCATGTCCGTGAACTTACCCACGCCATCAAAGCGGGGGTGATGCAGCGGGGCTGGAACTTGGTCTCGCCGGTGGACCCCAATCACCATGGCGCGCTGATTACGGTGCGTTCGCATAAGGTCGATCTCTTGGTCAAGTGGTTGGCTGCCGATGATATTATTGTCTCGAGCCGTGACCAGAATCTGCGCATCTCGCCCCATTTTTACAACAACCATGCCGACGTTGAGCGACTGTTGGCTGGCCTAACCAAACATAAACAGCTCTTAGTCTAATGACCTCTAATCCAGGCTACGCAAACCACGCATGACCACGACACCGCCATCCTTGGCTACCTTAGTGGCCCGTTTCCCGTTGGCAACGGTCACCCTCCCGCTGGCCGACCAGCTTTGGCAGATCACCTGTGTGGTCGATCAAGACGCGCTTTTGGATGGTGTGAGCGAGGTTGAGCATGTGCCCTATGGCTTTTTACTCTGGGAATCCGCGATCGCGCTGGCACAGTTGCTCCAGACACGGCGGGCTGAGTTGGCGGGCAAACGCATCCTCGAACTCGGCGCGGGCGTGGGCTTCGCGGGAGTGGTGGCCCAACACCTTGGCGCAACGGTCTGGCAGACCGATCACCGCGCCGATCTCTTGGTGCTGGCCGCGGCCAACGCCGCACAAAACCAGGTCGCCCCGCCCCACCAATTTCTGGCCGACTGGCGCACTTGGGATCACACCCCTCGCTATGATTACATTCTGGGGGCCGACATCCTCTATGAGCGGGCCATGCACCGCCATCTGCTGCCGATTTTTCGCCAAAATCTCGCCCCGAGTGGTCAGCTTCTATTGACCGACCCCAGTCGTCCCCAAGCGTTAGAATTGTTGGCGCAACTGGAGAGCGACGGCTGGCATGTAGAGATAGCCATCCAGCCCATTACCCTACCGCTGCCGCAACGGATTAACAAACCCGCCAATGTGGCCCTGCTGACTTGCACCCCGCCCATAAAAACCTATTAGCTGGTCACTACGCCCTGGGGCTGCTTTCTATCAGGTCTGTGATCTGGACTTTAGAGTGGGGGTACGTTTACATCAACGAGGACGGGCAGGTGATCGGATGGATAAGTGCCGTTGCTTTGTTCAGCGAGGATCGCATGGCGTTGGACGGCAAAGGTCGGTCGCGCGCTCGGCTGGTCGCTGGTCGGGCGGGGCCAGACAAAGATGAAGTCAATCTTGCCCTCAAGAGGGTCGGCAAAGTCCGTGGTAAAGGTGGCAAGGGGGCCACTATGGGGCGTTTGGCTAAGAAACATGGCATCGCCCAATGCCCAATTAGCGGCGTTGGGTTGGGTCAATTGTTGATAGGCCGGGGCGTCAGCGGTGCAGTTAAAATCGCCGGTGATCAACGCTGGTAGCGAGGGTGTTGCCGTATTCAGGAAGTGTCGTAACAGCCTTGCGCTCTCGACTTGGGCCTGTTCACCCCGATGATCAAAATGGGTATTGACCAGCAAAAAGGTCACGCCACTCTCTTGATCTTGTAGGCGTGCCCAGGTGGCAATTCGTTGGCAGGCTGCGTCCCACCCCATGCTGCCGGGCCGATCCGGTGTGGAGGAAAGCCAAAAGGTCGCGTGGGCCAGACAATGAAACCGATCCGTGCGATAGAAGATCGGTGCATATTCGTTGCCGCATTTTCCCTCCCCGCGGCCAACGCCCACCCAACTGTAGGCCGGTAATTGTTCGGCTAGCTCGAGCAATTGACCATGCAGCGCTTCTTGTAAACCGATCAGATCCGGCTGATAGGCCCGCAGGAGCGCACCGACCCGCGCTCGGCGCTGGGGCCATGCATTGGCTCCGTCTGCTGGGTTATGATAGCGAAGATTATAGCTGATAAGCCGTAGTTGATGATTCATGGGGTATCCTGTCCCAAGTCGTGAATGGCCTGGTTCATAAAAAACCTGACAGGTTCTGAAAACCTGTCAGGTTTGGCTTGGCTAGGCGCTGACGTGTTGGCCGCCGCCACCGGCTTGGGCCTTGTCGCTCTTTTCGTGGCAGTTCTTGTACTTTTTGCCACTGCCACACCAGCAGGGGTCATTGCGACTGAGTTGGGGGCCGGTGTTACGCACAGTTTGGGGCTTGCCCCCATTGGCCGCGGCATCACGGTTGGTGCGGATGTTACGCGCCAGGGGGGGCGCCACGGGTACCGGCATACTCTGTTGGCGCTGTACCTGCACGGTGTAGACCGATTTGACAATATCGCTGCGGATATCGGTCATGAGCGCGCTGTACATGTTGAAGGCTTCGCGTTTGTAGGCCACCAACGGATCGACCTGGGCATAGGCTTGCAACCCAATCCCTTCCCGCAGATGATCCAGGTCGGTCAAGTGGCGCACCCAGCGGTTATCGACCGCCCAAAGCATGATCTGCTTTTCGGCTTGGCGCATGGTCTGCTCGCCCATCTCTTCTTCTTTGGCTTCGTAGGCGGCCAAGGCGAGCGCCGCGGCTTCTTCGGCAATCTCTTCGCGGCCTCCTTTGCGCCACTCTTCAATATCAAAGGCAGCAGGAATGGGGAAGATACCGCGCAGCGCTTGCAGCAGTTCATCTAGCCGCCATTCTTCGGCATACTCGCTATCGGCAAACTGGGATACGACTTCGTTGACCTCTTCCTCGATCATTGTCTCGACCGAGCTTTTGAGCGAGGGCTCAGTCAAAATGCGGCGGCGCTGGTCATAGATGCGGTTACGCTGCTCGTTGACCACTTCGTCATATTGCAAGACATGCTTGCGGATATCAAAGTTGTGCCCTTCGACTTTGGTCTGGGCATTTTCAATCGCGCGGTTGACGAGACCCGCTTCAATCGGAATATCATCCTCGACGCCCAAGCGATTCATCAGCCCGCTAATGCGATCGCCACCAAAGCGGCGCATCAACTCATCTTCCAGACTTAAATAGAAGCGGCTCATACCGGGATCGCCCAAACGACCGGAACGGCCACGCAACTGGTTGTCAATGCGGCGTGCTTCGTGGCGTTCGGTCCCGATCACACAGAGGCCGCCCAGTTCGCGTACCTGCTGCTTGTCCTGATCGGTCTCGAGCCATTTTTGTTCAAGCACGGCGGCCCACCGCTCTTGGTAGCGGGTGGTGGGCTTTTGTCCATGTTTGAGCATTTCTAGCGCGTCGTTCCATGCCCGCTGGGGAATCGCGGTGAGGTCGATATCTTCTTTGCGCATCTGCTCGCGCGCCAGCCCTTCGGGATTCCCACCGAGCAAAATATCGACACCACGACCGGCCATGTTAGTGGCAATGGTGACGGCGCCCGGTCGCCCGGCTTGGGCAATGATCGTCGCTTCCCGTTCGTGGTTTTTGGCGTTGAGCACCTCATGGTCAACCCCGCGCCGCTTGAGCAACTGGCTGACTAATTCGCTGGTTTCAATGGCGACCGTACCAACCAACACCGGTTGGCCGTTTTTGTGCGCCGTGGCGATCTCGTCAATCAAGGCTTTGAACTTGGCGGCTTGGGTACGGTAGACCTGATCGGCCAAATCTTGCCGGACAACGGGCCGATAGGTGGGCACCATGACCACATCTAGGTTATAAATGCGTTGGAACTCTTCTTCTTCGGTCTTGGCGGTACCGGTCATGCCAGCCAGCTTGTTGTACATGCGGAAGAAGTTTTGGAAGGTGATCGTCGCCAGGGTCATTGACTCTTTCTGGACTTTCACGCCTTCTTTGGCCTCAATGGCTTGGTGCAACCCTTCGCTGTAGCGCCGGCCTTCCATAAGCCGTCCGGTAAATTCATCAACAATGATCACTTCGTGGTCGCGCACGATATAATCTTTATCGCGCTTGTAGAGGGCATGAGCGCGCAGCGCATTGTCCAGGTAGGGGATCATGTCAAAGTGTTCGGGGCTATAGAGATTGTCCAGATTCAGCCGCCGCTCAATATAGGCGATGCCTTCTTCGGTGAGGGTGGACACCCGCTCCTTTTCGTTGATGATGAAGTGCTTTTCGGGCTGGAGTGTCTTGACCAAATTGGCAAATTCGACGTAATAGTTGGAGCTTTCACGCGCTTCGCCCGAGATGATCAGCGGGGTGCGCGCTTCGTCGATCAAAATATTATCAACTTCGTCGATGATGGCGTAGTGCAGTTCCCGCTGCGTGAGCCGGTCGAGATCATGCACCATGTTGTCGCGCAGATAATCAAAGCCAAACTCGTTGTTGGTACCATAGAGAATATCGGCGCGATAGGCTTCGTTGCGCGTGATCGGGCGTAGGGCCAAGAAGCGATCATCGGCGGCGGGATATTCCGGGTCGTAGATAAAGCTGCCCTTATCCGGCGAGCCGGCGCTGTTTTGGATGACCGCCGCGGAAATGCCCAACAGGTGGTAGATTGGCCCCATCAACTGGAGCCCGACCTTGGAGAGGTAATCGTTCGGCGTTACCAACTGTACGCCCCGCCCCGCCAAGGCATTGAGATAGAGGGGCAGCGTCGCGACCAAGGTCTTGCCTTCACCAGTCTTCATTTCGGCAATCGAGCCCGAGTGCAAGACGATCCCACCCAAGAGCTGGACATCATAGTGGCGTAGACCAATGGTCCGTTTGCTGGCTTCGCGGACAGCGGCAAAGGCTTCGGGCAGAATTTCGTCCAACTCATCCGCCTCAACGGTCAGCATCTCTTTTTTGATGCGATCCACTTCCACGCGGGCAAACTTTTGCTCTTCGGTGCCCAAGACCGCCAAGTATTCTTGTTCGGCGCGGGCTAACTCTTCGCGTAGTTCCGCCGTGGCCGACTGGACCCGTTCTTTGAAGGCCGCTGTCATGGCCTTGAGTTCGTCGTTGCTCTTTTGACCAAAGGTCGTTTCCAGATCGTTGATCTCTTCAACGATGGGCCGATAATTTTTGAGGGTCTTTTCATTCGGATCGCCGACAATGGCGTAATAGAATTTTTTTAGCATAAGCATCCTCGGGTGGACAGGTCAATCAAACCGAAACGTCAATGATTCGCCTGTATGCTCCCGCTCTGAACGTGACTTTGGAATAAACTATACCATTTAAGGCCAAACGCCGTGAATAATCAGTAAGCTCTGTTCTGTACTGACGGCTAAGGTGCCTAATTCTCATGAAACGCTTATTCTGCTTTGGGCAAACTGCGTATAGCGCCGGAAACTTGATTGCCTCTAGCGTTGGCGGTTGTGGGAACCACAGAGCCAACCAGATGAACAGGTTTGGGGTTTCACCACTGGATCTCCTTGCGCTGTCCAACCACATAGCGGTCATTCTACCACGAAGTCGCACCAGCGCAAGAAGTGGAAGCGAGTGACCAAGATTTTCGGTCTGTGTGCCTAGCGGGCCTCCTATGCAATGCGCTGGGCCGGTTCGCGTGGCGATAGGCCATTCGGCTCATTCACCACCGCACCAGCGGGCGCGGGCGCAGGGTTGCTCGTCAATAGGGGATCGGCGGTGGTGATCATCCATTGATCGAGCCGGTGGCGCAGGTCGGCCAAGATGGGCGCATAGGCGGGTGTCGCCACCAGATTTTGCATCTCGTTGGGATCAAAGAGCAGATCATAGAGCTGTTCTGGCGCGATGGCTCGTTCCCGCCAGCCACCTTCTACCCACAAACTTTTGCTGGGGCTGTCATCACAGTTGGGCAACACCGGCGTGGTGCGGCCATCATAACGCCGGATGTACTTATAGCGCGGGGTGCGGATGGCGCGCTGTGGTTCGTAGGCCGCGTGATAGGTCACCTCGGCAAAGATGGCGTCGTTACTTTCCGCCACTTCTCCCCGGAGCACCGGCAGGAATGATTTCCCTTGCAGCCACGGAGGTGGCGTAAGCGCCAGCAACTCACAGAGCGTTGGGAAGAGGTCAATGTGCGAGAGCAGGGCGTCACAAACCCGCCCGCCCCGAAAGCCACCGGGCCCGCGCATGATCAACAAGACGCCAATGCCATGATCAGTGAGGTTACATTTCATGGCTGGGAAGGCCAACCCATGATCGGTTGTTTGAATGACCAAAGTGTTCTCGGCCAACCCGCTGGCTTCCAGCGCGTCGAGAATAATCCCCACCCCGCGATCCAATTCACCCGCCAGCTGGATAAAATCGGCCATATCTTGGCGGGTGGTGGGCGTGTCGGGCAAGGGGGCCGGTGGCCGCACATAGCGCGCCGTGGCTGGATCGGCGGGAGGAAAGTCGCGGTGGGTTTCCGAAAAGCCCACATCCAAGAAAAAGGGTTGCGCGGGCGCGTTGTGCAAAAAGTCAACAACGGCTGGGGTCACTTGGGCGACGTGCGCACCGGTGGCTGGGGCGATGATCTGATCAAAGCCCAAGTGAGTGCGATCTTGGTGGAGATGTTGCAGTCCGCCCAAAACAGTGTGATAGCCCGCACCATGGAGGGTGTGAAGCAGATGTTGGCTGTACTCTTTCAATTGCCAGCCGCGGTTGACGAGGCCCGTCATCCCCGCGCTATGGGCACATTGGCCGGTGAGCAACGCCGACCGACTAGCCGAGCAGGTGGGGGCGGCACAGAAGACTTGACGAAAGAGCACACCCTCTTCGGCCAGCCGCTGGATATGGGGGGTTGGCACGGCATAGCCATAGGGCTGAACATAACGCCCCGTGTCGTGCGAGTGGAGATAAAGAATATTGGGTAACGTCATGGCGTATCGCTCCTGGTGAGACCGTCGGGTGAAATCATCGGGTGAAATCAAGAAAAGTGCGCACCTTATTGGGAAACGCTTGGGCAGCACAGCAAAGCCAGCTATAATAAGTTGGGATGGGCGAAAGCAACTTTCGCTCTATTGTACCATGCATCATGAAGCAGAAGGGATTGCTGAGACGTGTCCACGAGTGTTGAATCCGCTACCCCCCTTTCCAATGGTCGTATCCTCAAAACTTGGTGGCCGCTGGCCGCTGGCTGGTTGATTATGACGGTCGAGATTCCTGGGCTAAGTGCCATTGTGGCTCGTTTGGCCGAGCCCGAGCGCCACTTGGCCGCGTGGGGGGTAGTCTTTCCGCTGGCTCTCATTTTGGCCGCGCCGGTCATGATGTTGCTCAGTGCTTCCACGGCGCTCAGTCGCGATTGGCAGAGCTTTGCCCAGATGCGCCGTTATATGTGGGGGCTCTCCATTCTCCTGACGCTGGTCCATGCCGGTTTGGCTTTTACCCCCTTGTATGATCTGGTCGTTGTCGGGCTGATTGCTGTACCCCCAGAAATTGTGGAACCTGCTCGGTGGGGTCTCCAAATCATGTTGCTATGGAGCGCGGCGGTCGCCTATCGACGCTTTCATTATGGTGTTTTAATTCGCTTTGGCCACAGCAGCGCAGTGACCATTGGTGCCATGGTCCGCTTGGTGGTTGATGTGGTGGTCCTGAGTATTCTGTACCTCATCGGCGATCTGCCTGGCGTTGTGGTCGCGACGATCACCATTACCTGTGGGGTGGTGGGGGAAGCCGTCTACGCCAGTTGGCGGGTGGCTCCCATTCTGCAGACTGAGCTTAAAGCCGCGCCGCCGTTGGCCGTACCCTTGACTGTTGCGCGCTTTCTGGCCTTCTACTTGCCCTTGGTCATGACCGCCTTTTTGCAAGTGGTGATCCAACCCATTACTGCGGCAGCGCTGAGCCGTATGCCCGATCCGCTACAGACGTTGGCCGTTTGGCCGGTCGTCTATGGGCTGCTGATCATTTGGATGAGTGCTGGCATGGCTTTTACCGAAACGGTGGTGGTGCTCTTTGATGAACCCAAAGCGCATGCCATCTTACATCGCTTTACCCTACAGCTCGGTGCGGCGACCAGCTTGCTCTTGTTGCTGATGCTCGGTACCCCGTTGGCCGATCTCTGGTTTAGCGAGGTGGCAGCCTTGCCCCTGCCCTTGGTTGGTTCGGCCCATCAAGCGCTCTGGTTTGCACTGCTCTTACCTGGGCTGACGGTGGTGCAAAGTTGGCATTCGGGCATTTTGCTCAATGAACGGCGCACGCGCGGTATCACCGAGGCCATGTTGATTGCGCTGATCGGCACCGGTGTGGTTCTGGGGGTGGGGATTCTCTGGGGACAAGCACCTGGGCTCTACGTCGGCATGGCGGCCTTGCTTGTTGGCAATTTGGGGCGCTCGGCGTGGTTATGGCTCCGCACACGCCCAGCTCTCCGCAGCCGCCGTCAAGCCGTCAGCCTGCCGTCGCTGGTGGCCTAGCTTCTTTGTACGAAAACCTGACAGGTTTGACAAACCTGTCAGGTTTAGCAAGCCTGACCGCGCGCTCTGCGGTTGTTAAGCGCGTAACCCTCGCCACGGTGCTTGATCGCCTACCTCCACCGACACATAGCCTCCTTCGCCGACACAGGGGCCTAGGATAGCTAGCAACTTGGCTGGGGCGTTACCCGTGTTGAAGGAGGCATGGACCACATCCGCCGGAATAAAGACGGAATCCCCAGCCTTCAACAGCCGCTTCTCCTCGCGCAGCCACTGTTCGACCACGCCCTCGATGACATAGATCACCTCTTCCTGGTCGGGATGTTTATGAAAGTTATGCCCGCCGCCAGGATTGAGGTTGACTTCAATTACCGTTAAATCCTTGGCGCCAATGGCCGGACGGCACATCCAGCCCAATGTACCCCAATCCAGTTGCTCGCGCATGGCATCTGCGCCAGTGACAAATTGTCCGCTCATGATGGTTTCTCCTGATTCAAATAAAATACCTGTAGAAGTTGTATAGCTGATCAACGTGACCAGAGAGCTGACCGGTTTGCCAAACCGGTCAGCTCTGCGCGATCCTAGCGGAAATAGCGATTCGCCACTTGGGCGGTGAAATTCTCCCCCATGAGGCGATAGCCTTCGGCGTCGGGATGGAGATCGTCGGGGAGCAGATGGGCGTAGTCCGCGCCAAAAATATCCAGCCCATTGACATAATGCAGGTTGTGATCACCCGCAGCTTGGAGCGCGCTCACCGCGGCCACCACTTCGTCGCGCATGGCTTGGAGGGTAAAGCCCACTGTGTTGGGTACGCTTTCGCGGGGTGGCGAGTAGATGGGCGACATGACCACGTAGGGGCTATCTGGGTGTTTCTCGCGCACGATCTGAACAAAGCCAATGATCGCGGCGCGGAAGGTGCGGGGGCTTAGGGAATTCGCCCCTTGAATGTTGATCCCGACACACATGGAAAGATAATCGGCGGGCAGATCGCGGATCAGGCGGGCGATCATCGGTTCAAGATGGCATTGCCCGCCAAAGCCAAGGCAGGTCAAATTCAACTGCCTTGCCCGCGCCACAAGGGCCGGCCAAGTTTGGGTGGGCGAAGTCGCCGTACGACATTGGGTGATCGAGCTGCCATAGGTGATCCAACGCGGGCGATGATCTTGGTTGGCACTGAGCGACGCACCGTCATCCAGCGCGAGCGCCGTCAGTTTGAACTCACCGATCTGGGGTAACCACAGTTCCAGCTGTTTTTCACCCTCGGGTAGATTCTCAAAGCGGAACTCGGTGCGTCCTTCCAATGGGTGGGTGGCGAAGAGTTTGCCATCACAGACGAGATCAAGGGCGCTGATCTCGGGGACCGGCAAAAGGGTGCCGACGATAGTGCGGGTATTGCTGACAAAGGTCAGCCGTACTCCGGCGGGCATCACGGCCCGTGCCTGGAGTTCAATCGGTGGAAAGAGGTCCATTTGTGCATAGGGGAGCCGCCAGGGTAATGACCAATCGGGCGTATGCTGAACAGAGACCGCCCCCGCCCAAGTGAGCTGGTCGTTATAAAGCTGAATGGATTGCATAGGTAAAGATCTCAGATTGAAAGGATGGGTTGTCAAAGGGAAGGGCACAACCCAGGGGAGGCTGCGCACCCATGGTTGGTGCCATTGTAGCATAGTTATGCCCCCGAACCAAGCAACCATCAACCGCTAGCCGCGACCCTGCTGTACCCAGCTCTGGCTACGGAAGTTCTAGCTCGTTCAGAATGGTCATCCCCTTTGGGCTATGGTAAAATAGAGAGCTATAGAACTTATGCTCTACAGGGCTACGTGGTCCGGAAATGCCCTTTGTCACTGGTGGTATCTAGGGTGGAATTCGATCAAATATGGCGCGCCAAATACCTGAAAAAGTAACGCAGAAGCTTGACAATCTTCCCGATAGCCCCGGCTGTTATCTCATGTATAACAGCGAAGGGAAGGTGATCTATGTAGGCAAAGCGATTGTCTTGCGCAACCGTGTGCGCAGCTACTTTCATGCTTCGGCCCAACACACGCCCAAGACCGAGGCATTGGTGGCCGAAATCCAGGACATTCATTGGTGGGTGACCAAAACCGAGCTTGATGCGCTGATTCTGGAAAACGACCTGATCAAGCGCTATCGTCCCCATTACAACATTCGTCTCAAGGATGATAAGCAATTCCCCTATATCAAGGTACATTGGCAACAGGATTTCCCCAAGATCGAAGTCGTTCGCAAGGTGTTGAAGGATGGGGCGCGCTACTTTGGCCCCTATACCAGCGCGCGTGCCTGCTACCAAACGCTCGACGCATTGCGGCGGATCTTTCCCTACCTTGATTGTGAACGGACCATTACCGGCCAAGACGAACGGCCCTGTCTCTACTACCATATTAAAATGTGCGGCGGGCCTTGCATTGGCCGCCAAAGTCGGGATGAGTACCGCACGACGATCAAGCAGCTTATGGATTTTCTCAGTGGCGACACCGATCTGGTCTTGCAGCAGCTCGAGACACAGATGGAACGCGCTGCTGAGAATCTTCAATTCGAGCTGGCCGCGCTCTACCGCGATCGCTTCAAGTCGGCGCAACAAATTGCCGAGCAGCAGAAGATCGTCAGCACGCGGTTGGAAGATGCCGATTATATTGGGCTGGCCCAGGATGAGAAGACCGGCGACACCGCGGTCCAAGTCTTTATGGTGCGCCGTGGCCGTTTGATTGGCCGGGAAAGTGTTTTGTTGGAAGGGGCCGAGACACCGCAGGCGGATGTCAACCAACAGGGCCTGTTGATTGGCGCTTTCGTGCAGCAATTTTATGACACCTTGGCCTTTGTACCCCCTTTGGTCCTCGTCCAAGCCATGCCCGCGGACTGGGTGGTGATGGAGGAATGGCTGGCCCAAAAGCGGGGCGGGAAAGTTGAGCTGCGGTTGCCCCAACGGGGACCCAAGCGCGATCTCATGGAGATGGCACAACAGAACGCTGCCGAATATTTGCGGCTTCAACAGGCTGCTTGGGCTGCGGATACCAACCGCCAAACCCAAGCCCTGGCTGATCTCCAAACGCTCCTGGGTTTGGCCGACCCACCCAATCGGATTGAGTGTTACG
>JAHBVH010000113.1 GCA_019637645.1 Caldilineaceae bacterium | reverse complement strand
CTTCCCCCTCTCCCGCAGACGTGTAGTGGTTCGCCAGCGGCACAGATTGGGCATGAAAAGCGGCCAGGGCGCGACCCACCCAACGGCAAGCCGCTTCCCCTTCGTCCGCCCGCGCCGCCACGAGGTACCGCTCAAAAGGCTCACCGGCCAGCCAAGTGAGTAGCAATACTTGGTTGGCTTCATCCAGCCCGATCAAGTGCGGCGTGTCAAAGTAGGCTGTCGGCTGGATCGCCTGATGGTTGGCCGCCGCGACCGTAAATTCATCCTCAGCATAGAAGCGGAGGAGCCGCTGACGGGTGGCCCCTTGCACGCAGGCCACCAAGCGCCGTTCGGGTTTATAGCGCAAAGGCACGAGTTGCCCATGCGCCACGGTGGGGTCAACGGTTAGATTCGTCAACAAGCGCGTGCGTTTGCCAGCATCTTGTAAGCAGCGTAGCGCCTTGAGCCGGCGATCATTGGGAAAGCCATAGAACACCAGCGCATGCTGCTCGTCCACCAGCGCGTCCCAACCGAGGGGGCTGGTGGCGTAACGTTTGGTCTGTGCTTTGGCGAGCTTGTCCACCTCATCGTGGCGAAAGGCGACGCCGTAGCAATAGGTGGGGACGGTGGTTGTGACGCTGCGGACTGCATAGGCGACCAGGCAGCTCGTTGCCGGTTTGTAGCGCACATAGACCGGCTTGAGGCATTGCATGGGCGTGGGTTGGGCCGCTTGGATCAGCGCCAAGCAAGCGGCAGGGTCGAGCAAGTGACCCAAGCCAGGCAAGTGCACCTCGCGCGCCACCAACGCAGCATCAGGCGGTGTAAGCATGGTGCGCCTCCGGCGCGGTCGCGGCCTCCGGCGCCGTCTTATCCCGCGTTTGCAGCTTGTAGAGGGCCGCATAGCGACCATTGAGGGCCAACAGGCTAGCGTGGGTGCCCTCCTCGCGGATCGCGCCATCTTCCAAATAGAGGATGCGATCCGCGGTGACGGCGAGTTGCAGATCATGGGTGATGATCAGGGTCGTCGCGTAGGCCGTTAAGCCTTGCAAGGCCCGCTGGACCGCTTGGGCATTTTCCTCATCCAGCCCTACGGTGGGCTCGTCGAGAATGACCAGGGGCGCTCGGCGTACGGCGGCCCGGGCAATCGCCAGCCGCTGCCGTTGCCCACCAGAGAGCGTTGCCCCCCGCTCACCCAATACCGTCGCATAGCCTTCGGGCAGCGCCATGATAAAGTCATGGGCATTGACCTGGCGGGCCGCAGCTTCGATCTCTTCATCGTCGGCAGCAGGTGCGCCATAGCGCAGATTGGCGCGCACCGTGTCGCCAAAGAGCAGACTTTCCTGGAGGACTACACTCATCTGGTTGCGCAGTGACTGGGTCGTGTAGGTGTCCAGCGGCAAGCCATCGACCAAGATGGTACCCGCGGTTGGTTCATAGAGCCGCAAGAGCAGGCTGGCCAGGGTGGATTTCCCCGCGCCAGACGGCCCCACCAGTGCCACCTTCTGCCCAGCGGGAATATGCAAGGAGACATTGCGCAACACCGGTTGCGCCCGCTCATAACCAAAACTAACTTGGTCAAAGGTCACCGCGCCTTGAAGACGGGGCGCGACAATGGCATCGGGCCGATCTTGGATGGCGGGCTCGGTTGCCAGGACATCCAGAATCCGTTCCCCGGCGGCCACAGCCTTGGCAATACGCCCGGTATATTTCGCCAGATCGCTCATGGGCCGGAACGCGCTTTTGAGGTAGTTGAGAAAGACGATCAGATCGCCCAAGGTCAACGCCCCGCGCAGCACCAGATGGGCCCCATACCAGAGCGTCAGCGCGGTACCCGTGGCGATAAAAATGTCAATGGCCCGTTCTAGGCTGGCCGAAAGGCGCTTGCCCCGCACGCCATCCTTGAGATTCTTTTGGTTGGCCGCCCCAAAGATGGCGCTCAAGCTCTCTTCCAGAGAGAACGCCTTGACCACCCGGATCGCGCCTAGCGACTCAGCTGCGGTGGCGGCTAGCTCGGCTTCCCGCTGCCGCTGATCTCGCGCGGTGCGGCGGATACGCCCCGAGAAGCGCGACATGGTCAGCATTGCCAACGGCAAGGTTGCCAAGCCGAGCAGGGCCAGTTGCCAGTTGAGCCAAAACATAATACTCACCATGCCGACCAGGGTCAGACAGCTAATGAGCAGAGGCAACATGGCAGTCACGGCCACTTCCTCGAGGCGGCCAATATCGCCGATGAGCCGGGTGAGCAGGTCACCCCCTTTGGCACGGGTATGATAGGCCAAGGGGAGGTTCAGCAGATGCCGATAGAGCCGCCCTCGGACTTGGGTTAAGATCCGGTTACCGGCGAGCGCCATAGTGACAGTGCTTAGATAATTCGTCACCGCGCCCGCGGCTACCACCGCCACCGCGCCCACAGCCGCGACGGCCAAGATCCCTTCCGCGCCCAAACGGCTGGTGAGCCAAAGCGGCAACCCACGGCTGTCCCCATTGCTGAGGAAGTCCACAATAAATTTCAGGGGCCACGGCTCCAATAGGCGCAGACCAATCCCCGCCACCATGCTCACCACGGCCACGGCAATGAGCATCCGTTGTTGCAGAATCTCGGGGCGAAAGTAGCGCAGAATTTCGCCCAAACCGGGTAAGGCTTGCTGCAACGTCTGGGGCTTGCTGGGGCGGGTGGCCGGGCGATCAGGGCGGTCGGCAGGTGGTGCGTTGGGGGGTGTGCTGGGAGGTGTACGCGTAGCGCCGTCATTTACCCCGGCCAACGCCAAAATCCGCTGGGCCACCGCATCCCAGGTATGATGTTGGCGGATGGTCTGGCGGGCGGCGTCGCCCAGGCGTTGGGCCAGCTCGGGATCCTTGTAGAGCCGCAACAGGGCGCTCGCTAGGGCTTTGGTCTCTCCGGCGGGATAGAGTAGCCCATTCTGTTCGTGGGTGATCACGCGGTTGATCTGGCCGATGGCGCTGGCGACAACCGGGCGCGCCGCGGCCATATATTCGTAGACCTTGAGCGGCGAAAAGTAGAAGTTCTCCAGCGGTGGATAGGGCGCGACGGCCACATCCATGCCCGCCAGCCACGCGGGAATTTCACGGTGATCGACGGCACCGGTAAAGTGGGTGGCCGCCAGCAGGCCCCGTTCGGCTAGGTCAGCCGTTAATGACTCGCGCAGCGGGCCATCCCCCACCAACAAGAGCCGCGCATTGGGGACCCAATGGTGGAGCAGGGCGAAGGCTTCGACCAAGCCCTCCAGACCATGCCACGCTTTGAGTGTCCCCACAAAGCCCACCGTAAAGGGCTTAGTGGCGGGATCAACGGCTTTGCCACCCACCAAGGGACATTGGACAAAACGCGCCAGATCCACCCCATTGGGCACGACATGGACGCGGTCAGCAGGAGAGCCCACCTGCTTGAGATAATCGGCCACGCCATCGGAAACGGCCAAGATCGCACTGGCCGCGCCAAAGGTCCGTTGCGCCACCACTTCGGCCGCGTCCCGATGACAGAGCGTGCGGTGCTGGCTTTGCTCTTCGATGAGCGGGGCGTTGACCTCCAGCAACCCCGGGATGCCTTGCTGTTGGGCAAAGGTCATGCCCGCATCACTCCAGAGGGAGTAGCGCTCATAGACCAGGGTGAAAGGGCCAGCAGCCGCTAGCGTATTCACCCATTCCACATTGGCGGCCAACGCTGCCAGTTCGCGTTCCCCGGCATCCATCCCTTTGGGCAGGTCGGGCATTTTGTGGACAGTCACTGTCTCCAAACCAGGCGGAGTATCCCCCCCCACCCGATTGGTAAAGAGTTCCACGGTCGCGCCTTGGCGCAACAGGGCGCGGATCACTTCTTGGACGTGAATCGACGCGCCTTTGCGCCCGAAGACCGGAATGCCAGGATCAGCACAGAGATAGGCAATGCGCATTAGGCCACCTCCCAGGCTTGCTGTTCGGCCAACTGGGGGCTTAGGTTGGCATAGAGCTTGCGAATGTGAGCTGTATTCTTCTGAATATCAAAGTGCGTCTCGATCTGCTGGCGAGCCCGTTCGGCAAGCTGGACGCGGAGGCGGGGCGAATCGAGCAAGGCTTGCAGCGCCGCGGCCAGGGCTGCCGGATCATGTTGGGGGATCAGCAGGCCGGTCTCTTCCCCAGCGGTGGGCTGCAAGAGTTCGGGAATCCCCGTGACATCCGTCGCGATACAGGGCGTGCCCAGCGCCATGGCTTCTAACAAAACCGTGGGCAGGCCATCGCGGTTGCCATCGCCACCGATGACACAGGGAGCGGCAAAGACCGCCGCGCCTTGGACATGCTCGATCACCGCGGCTTGGGGCCGGGGGCCGAGGAGACGAACGAGGTCGCTCAGGTTGTGCTGGTCAATGCGCGCGTGGAGCGCCTTGCGGTCGGACCCTTCACCGATGATCGCGCAGGTGAAGTCAACACCGCGGTCGCGCAGGAGCGCGCAGGCATCGATCAGGTCGCCAAAGCCCTTCTTTTCGATCAGCCGGCCCACGCCCACAATCTGGCGTGGCCGGTCCAGGGGGGTGGCGTAGCGGAATTTGGTCAGATCCAGGCCATTGTAGATGCGTTGGACTCGTGCAGCAGCATGACCATAGAGATCCTGCAAGTAGCTGACATTGTATTCGCTCACGGTGATCACCGCGCCTGCGTCTTGTAATTTGGCATGGAGATCGGCCCGGTCTACCGCTTCGTGAAAAATATCTTTGGCGTGGGCGGTAAAGGTATAGGGAATCCCCGTCAAACGGCTGACCAAACGGGCCACCGTCGTCGCCACGGAGCCAAAGTGGGCATGGAGCAGGGTAATCTGCCGATCGACGACCAATGGGGCCAAGAGCAGTGCTTGGTAGAGATCATCTACCCCCAGCGTGGGCTCATCGCGCAGGAGATCCCAAAGCGCGGGGAAGCGTTTGGCCGTCTGCTGGATCTGCTGCCAGAACTCCGTCACTTTGGGCAAGCCCGCGTGGAGATAGGTGACCGGTGCTTGCACGCGGGCATAATCGGCATGAAAACGCCCATCAGTCGGGGCGCGCAGCGAGAAGATTTCCACGGCCAAGCCAGCCGCTTCGTGGGCTAGGATCTCGTTGACAATAAAGGTCTCAGAGAAGCGCGGGTACATTTTGAGCAGGTACGCGACGCGGTGTGGTGCGGTTGTGGTTACCATAGTGATTCTCCATCATCGGGTGAAGCGTAGGATAGGTCGGTTGGGCAGGGCGGGGGGCATCGGTGACGAGATTGGTCAACAAGTGGGGCAGCCGGGTCAGGCCATCAAGATCGATGGGGCAACGGCTAGCCAAGGGCCGCGGGCGTTGGTGGAGCCAGTGGGCGATCCGCGCGGGGGAAAGATGATCGGGGTGAACGATATCGAGCACACCCAGTTCATGCAGTCGTTGGGCCCGAATCCACTGTTCCAAGCGGGGCGTGACGCGCGGCACCAACAGGGCGTGCTTCTGGGCAGCCAAAATTTCACAGGTGGTGTTGTAGCCCCCCATCGCGATCACGGCGTCGGCCCGTTGATAGAGGGGTGCGGGATCAGTGGTGAAATTGATCAAGTGCAGATTAGCCTGTTGCTGGGCTAGCGCTTGTAATTCGGCCCGTTGCGCGGCGGGCATATAAGGCCCGGTTAATAAGACGCCAACGGTATCTGCGGGCAAGGGCGTTTGGGCAAAGGCATGGGCAACGGGATAGCCATCCTGGCCGCCCCCCACGGCGCAGAGAACCAAGCGCCGATCATGAACCTGCAAGGCGTCCAGGAGAGTGGGGTTGCGATCCAGGGGCTCGGTGCGGGTTTGCAAGCGATTGAGATAGCCGGTATAGGCGACTTTGGCGGCAATATCAGGAGCCCAGTCGTATTCGGTTACGGCATCGTAGACGGTGGGATCGCCATAGACCCACAGCGCATCATAATAGGTGCGGATGAGGTGGTCGCTGTTACTTTTGACCCATTCGTGGCGGGTCGTTACCGGATCATCCAAAATATCGCGCAGGCCCAGGATGCAACGGGTCTTACCGGTTGCCTTTAAGACTTGGAGCGCGGGCAGCAGTTCGTCCAATGCACCTTGCGGCACTTTATCCACAATCAAGACATCCGGGTCGAAGGCGGTCAAGGCCGCTTGGATCATGGTCGCCCGCAGTTCCACTAAGCGATTGAGCGAAACGCCCAACGACCGCGCGTGATATTGGCCTGTCGGCGTTTTGCCCAGCGCTGGCACGGTGAGGCAGTCCGTACCTGGCGGCAGATCAAAGGCTCCTGCCACTTGCGCGCCCGAAATGAGCAAAATGGCGGGCTGGTCGAGGCCAGCCGCAAGCGCTTCGGCGATAGCCACATTGCGCCGAATATGGCCGAGCCCTTGGGTATCATGAGAATAGAGCGCAATGCGCAATTGATTTGGCGTGCGGTGTAGATACATAAATGGTAATCCTTATCTACTGGTAATCCGGTGTCAGCAACGGGGAAGTAGACTTTCCCGACAATTACCTTGCTGACCAAGCCTGGATTATTAACGGGCTGTTAATTCAGCAGCCTCTCTTTAGAGGAGCGCGCAACGCGGCAGGAAAATACATGAATTTATTATTTTTAGAAGTTACGCACTTGGACCAGAGCTGACAGGTTTTCCAAACCTGTCAGCTCTGGTCACGCCGATCAACTGCGTAACTTCTAATTTTGTTAAAATTGGTTGGCAGTAGCGCAGGCAGATAACGGACGCGGATAGACGCGGAAGGACGCGGATTCATAAAAATCCGCGTCCTTCCGCGTCCTATTTTCCCGCAGTTACCGAGAGGCTATTGGCGGATCAGGGGCAAGTAGAGTTGGTTGGCGGACTCGAATGGGGTTTGGCTATCGACGGGGGCGTCGGTGAGGACGGCGCTCACGTTGAGCAGCCCCCCTAATTGGCCCGCATAGGCGGGGTTGACACTATCGAGCGATTGGGTATGGCTCCGCAGATAGCGTTCAACCAGCGGCGCGGTGGCAGCGGGGAGGGCTTGGCGAATGCGCGCCGCCGTGCCACTGACAAAGGGGGCGGACATAGAGGTGCCACTCCAGGTGGCATAGCCACTCCCCAATGGCCCCACCATGGTCGAGATAATGCCGACACCGGGCGCGGCGAGATCAACCCAACCAGCGCCATAGTTGGCAAAGGCGGCCTTTTGGTTGTTGCCATCGACCGCCGTTACCGCGATCACGGCAGGATAGCTGGCAGGAAATTGGGGCTGATCGGTGTTCATATTGCCAGCCGCCGCTACCACAATGACGCCTTGAGCGGTGGCTTGTTGAATGGTATCGCGCAAGATAAAGGAATCAAAAGGGGTGCCGAGACTGAGGTTGATCACATCTGCGCCCTGTTTCACGGCCCATTCAATGGCATAGGCCAAGGTAAAGGTGTTCCCACGCCCATTGCTATCCAGCACACGCACGGGCAGGATCTGGCTCTGTGGTGCAACTTGGGCGAGGATGCCCGTGACATGGGTGCCATGCCCCCAGCCCAAGCCAAAGCCTTCGTCATCGGGCAGGGCATCATCACTGATAATGTCCCAACCCGGCAAGAGGCGCGCGGCCAAGACTGGATGATCGAGATCAACGCCAGTATCGAGCACGGCGATGGTGATGCCCTGGCCCTGAAAGGTCGTGGTAGCGGTGGTGGTGCCCGTCAGGTTGATTTGTGCAAAGGCGTTTTGGTTGATGTAGCCGGTTGGATCATCCCCACCCCAATGCCAGGTTTTATAGCCGTCGCCTTCGGGGATGCCACCCACATAGTTCAATTCGGCCCAGATCACTTGGGTAGCGTTAGCACTTAGCTCGGCCACAATGGTCTCCTCTTGATCATCAGCGGTCTGAAAGAGGTGAATATTGCCCGAAGCTAGCAAGGTTTGGAGTGGTGTCAAGCCATATTGGCTGGCAATCGTTGTCGAAAGCACCCCCGTTGCCAGGCGCACGACCACTTGATTCGTTTCAAAGTCATCCAACCAGAGTTCTGTGGCCAGAAAGGTGCCATCAGGCTGCCACCAGCCATCGGCTTCGACCCACACACCTGGGGAGAGAACCCCATCTTCGAGCAAGGTTGAGCTTACGACGCGGATCGTGTAGGTCTGTGTGCTGTCACTTTGGATCACCCAATCGCCCACCCCATCAAGCGTCGCTGGCACAGAAAGGAGAAAGCCCTCAATCTCATCTTCTTCTCGCTTGATCTCCTCGGCCAGGATTTCCAGCGGGGCAGTGAGTTCACCTTCGACACTAACCCACTGGCCGACCACGGCAATGCCTTCCTCCCATTCGGTTTCCTCATCTACTATCACACGATAGGTGACCTGATCCGGGGTGAGAACCAACCAAAGACCATAACCAGCGGGATGAGCCGGGGCTTGGGTGACACGCCCCTCGATCTCAATATCATCATCGTCATCATCAAGCGCGCCCAACGAGGGCGCGCCCTGGACAGTCATCTGGAAGCTGAGCAAAAGCAGCAACGTCAGCAGCAGCGTACTCACCAGGGTAGCTAGGCGTTGGGGGCAAGGGGTTGCTTGTGTGACTAGTGGTTGAATATTCATCTTCTACTCCAATACAAATAGGCGTTACGCACTTGGGCAAGACCTGACAGGTTTTCCAAACCTGTCAGATCTCTGGCCGTAACCCCTGTCAACGGCACCAACATTCCAGACAGCACGCGTGATGGAGATTGAGAAATAAACTGGTAAAAGGCTTCTACCGAGTCCGTGACCCGACTAACGCGATGACCGAATTTAAGGTTTCAGCTCCACTACGCACCGATCACAAAGAAAGCGGCCCAATAATAGGGATGTTGGTGCTCCTGAATCGCCTGGCGTTGGGCGGCACACAGGGCAGCCGCGGGACGCAGCGACGGCAGATCCTGTTGGCGCAGATCGCGCAGATGGTGGTAGAAACGCTCCATCAGTTGCACGGCACTCGCATCATGGACATTCCACAGGCTCGCGATCAATTCGCAGGTGCCTGCGCCCAAAAAGCCGCGGGCAAGCCCCACCAATTCATCACCACCGGCCAGCTCGCCCACCCCACTTTCACAGGCACTGAGCACCACCAAACGCGCGGCCAACGGCAGTTGATAGAGTTCTCGCACATCGACCCAGCCATCGCCCAATTTGAGGGCCGAAAAGAAGGGGTTATCTGGGCGAAAAAGTGCATGGGTAGCCAAGTGCAAAATGTCATGGTGGGCCGCAGCCTGCCACAAATTGGTACGATTGGCCTGCTCATCCAGATAGGTGGCCGCTTGGGCAAAGTAGGCCGCCGACCGGAGCACTTCTTCGCTGGCAGCAGGGATCGATGGATCGCGGACGGCAAAGCCCGCCCAGCGCGTTAGAGCGCCAGCCAGGGTCGGTTGCCGCCGCAGAACAGCCAAGCTAGCACTAGGGGCATAGCTGCATTCGGCCCGTTCAATCCAGTAGTGGGTGCCATCCCATAAGGCATGCAAGGGCAGACGATGGAGCGGGCCAAAGGGCACAAAGAGAATGCGCTTGGCATAGAGCGCATCGGCCATGGGAGCCAAAACCAGTTGATAGAGCTGATGCAACGCGGCCTGGAGCCGCTCGGTGAGCCGCGCTTGATGGCGAGCGAGATAGGCTGGCCCCAATTCAACCCGGCCAAGCTGAAAGCGCAATTCCGTCGTCGCCGCCTGGATGGTCGCCAACGTTGTTAGCTGGCGATAGACGCGCACGCTGGTACGATCAACCACAAAGGCCAAAAGCTCTTGGTGGAGAGCCGCGTAGACAATCGCCTGTTGATCGGGAGCCAGACTCTGTTGAAAGGTGGGCAGGTCCACCGCTTGGGCTTGCGCCAACAGCGGAGATTGCCGCCAAGCCACTTGCTGGAGCGCGGCTTCGATCTGCTGAAGTTGCTGGCTCAGTTGCGCATCCACCCGGCGGCTGCCACTCTCGCCCATGAGTTGGTTATAGAGCCAGTGGAGTTGGTCGCGCAATTGCCGAATCCGGAGGGCGTCGGTGGCATCCACGGCACTGGCGGCGGGTTCCTCGAGCGCCGTGAGGAGCCGTTCTAAGAGGACGCGCGAACGGGCCTGCTCGATCACCCCAAAGGCTTCGGCCACGGTCGCTGGATCAGCGGAGGCCGGCTCTTGGGGGGCCATCGCAAAAATCGTCTCAACCAAATCAGCGTAAAGCTCACTTTTGTCATCGACAAAGGCGCTGCGCATCTCTTCTACCACCAGCGTTGCCCGTTGCGCTTCCAGTTGGGTCAATGCAGCCTGCAAATGGTGCCGCGCCGTTGTATGATCGCCCGTGGCCTGGGCAATCTTGCCCAGCAGGTGTTGCAGTTGCTGGGCAAGGTGGGGCCAGAGGTGGGTATGATCCTCATCAGCCACGGGTCCTTTGAGCAAGGCCGCAATGAGCGTAGCGCGCTGGCGTGCATCGGCGAGCGCGCCTTGGGCCAGCTCGATCCGCGTATAGAGCAAATGAGCCTCGATCTGGCCGCTCCGATCCCAGGCTAGCGAGGCGGCAGGCGTGGGCGTGGTCTCGACCAATAAGAGATCCAGCAGGGTGCGCGCTTGGGTGAGCTGTTGCTGTGTATAGGCGGCGGTGGCTTGGGCCAAGCGGGTACGATTCAGCCAGAATGAGTTTTGCAGCGCGGCAAAGAGCGTGGCGGCTTCATCCAAGGTACTTTCCGCGGCCTGCCACTGTTGGGTACGCAAGGCGATAAGACCTTGGGTGTAGCGGGTTTGGCCGAGTTCATAGGGTTGGTTGGCACTGCGAAAGAGCGTTTCACAGTGGGCCAACAATTGGGTGGCTTCGGGCAACAGGTTGATGATCAGACACGCCGTGGCATATTCGAGCAACAGTTCATCGGCGAGGCGCAACTCGTCTATGGCCAGCGTGGCAATGGTCGTGGTGGGCCCTAGCAGCTCATGGAAGGCTTGTTCAAAGCTCGCCAACGCCGCTGCGTATTGGCCTGTCCGCAAGTAGAGACGGCCTAGATTCGTGCGACTACGACCGACATTGAGCGCGTCAGAGAGTTGAGCAAATTGGGCAATGGCTTGTTGAAGGGCGCTTTCCGCCGCGCCAGGTTGATCGAGAAAGGTTAAGGCCGTGGCCCGATTGAGATCGCTGTGGGCGAGTTTGCTGGTCAGCTCGGCCGCTTCCTCCGCCCGTTGGGCCGTGCTTTGCGCAGTCACCAAGAGTTGCCGAATCGCTTCATATTCGGTCAGGGCGGCGGCATGGCGTTCTTGATAGAGCAACAGCGTTGCTAGGTTATGATGGGCCGCTACCCGCCGCATGAGGGGAAGAAGCGGCTGATCAGCCGCGGGCTCGCTCGTCGCGGTGGCGATGGCGTGGCGAGCTGCCTCTTCGGCTTCGGGGTAACGCCCCTGCATGGCAAGGATCTGGGTCAGCCCCAACAAAGAGCGATTATAGCCATCGGCATCACCGGCGCGCTGCCACGCGAGCTGGGCTTGCCGAAGCATGGCCTCGGCCACGGTCAACTCGCCCCGCACCAGTTGGAGGCGCGCTTGGGCATAGGCAATTTGGGCAAGGCGCGCCGGGGCATTGCCCAGTTGGGCTTCGAGCGCTTCGGCCAGCGCAAGCCAGTGGGCAGCCAGGGGGGGGGCATGCTCGGCTTGGGCAAGCGCCATCGTAGCCAACGCGGTGACTGTCACCGGGTGGAGTGCGCCCTGTGCGGTTACATAGGCTAGGGCGGCAGGTTGATCCAAGGTTTCCAGGTGGGCCCATTGTTCGGCAGTCAATGGGGTAGCTGGCTCGGCAGTCGCCATCTAGGACAACTCCAAATCATCGATCACCAGCGTAAGGTCGTCCTGGTCGAAGCGAATGTGGAGTTGATAGTGCCCAACCGGAAAGGTCCCCAGCCGGAACCGACCATCGGGGTCACAGGGCGTCGTCGCCAGCGGTGACATGGCTGGCAACGCGTAGATCTCACATTGTCCAGGGACGCGGTCACGAAGGGCAATCACTTCCCCTTCGATCTGGCATTGGCCCTCTTGGGGTGCTATCAATAACTCAATTTCGGCCTCATCGGTGACATAGAGCAGGCGATAGCTGACGCGTTGGGCATTGCGTACACCTTGCCAAGCGGGCTGGTGACGTCCGTCCCACTGTAGTTGGGCGGTGAGCCAAGTTCCCAGCCGCTGCACCAGCGAAGGGAATTGCGCGATCTCTTCAAAAAAGTGGTAGTAGCGAGTTAAGGCAGCCGTGCTTGGTTCGCTAGCACGGGCGATTTGGAACTCTTGCGCCATCTGGTGCAAACCCAGCAGGTAAGCATGGCAACTTGGACATTGGTGGAGATGAGCCTGCTCTTGGGCACTCGGCACACCGTCGGCAAAAACCCATTGGTAGAATGTATCTTCTAAAATATGCATCATCGCTATCTACTTTCCGGCATCCTTCCACTGCTTCTCCTCTATCCTAAAGGTGGCGACCTTTGGTAAAAAAATACATCAATTTTTAATCGGTGATCGAAGTAAAACCGAGCCCGGCGAGAATGGCGCGCAATTGCTGAAGACAGCGGTTGCGCGTAGGGCCGATGCTTCCTTTGGGAAGGGCCAGGGTGACGCTAATCTCATCGTAGGAAGGTTCCTGGGGATCGATAAAGAGCAAGGTGAGCAGTTGACGGCAGCGTTCGCCAAGCGCGGTCAAGCCTTGGGTCAACACCTCTTGGTTTTGCCAGCCTTGGAAGAGATCCTGAAGAGAGGGAGCTTGCGCCCCGAGGGGAGCATGGGTATCGGCGACCGGGCTATCGACCAATTCATGGTCTTCTAGGGGCTGTTCACGCTTGCGGGCCTGCAACAGGCGCCAACTGGCGCGGCGCGCCGTGGTGATCAACCAAGCGGGCAGGCTTTCGGGGTCAACAATTTGGTGAAGTTGCTGGGCAAGCGCCAAAAAGACCTCCTGCCCGACATCCTCGACTTCGGTTGGTGCGAGACCGTAGCGTACCGGAATCGAGTGAACCAAACGGACGTAGCGGTCGATCAACGCTTGCCACGCGGTCGTATCACCGTGACGGCAACGCTCGATCAAGCGTTGATTGGTTACCTGAAACTTTGTTTCCTGGGTCATCATCCAGCTCACTATTACCTTTATACAGCATTACCGCAAGGTATCATAAATGATATAGGGGAGGTGACCAAACCAGACTACAGTAGGAAGCACAGATCGATCCCCAAGGCCGCGTGTCCGGTTGACGAGGGTGATTCAGGCTAGTGATTTGTGCCAGGGCCACCGCGAACCTTACAAATACAGGGTTTATCCACAGCGATGACGAAGTGAGCGCTTGCCTTGGAATTCATACAGGTTCATACAGTTGACCGTTGACATTTGAGATTGCTTGTATATATTATTAATCACCGTTTTGTAGATAACTATCGCGATGAACAAGCCTGCGCCTAGGCATCTTCTCTGTTTTGGGGAAAGAATGGGTATGGCTTTCCCCACGATCGGCTTGCAAATGGGAATCTTTGTGCCATGAACCAACCGGCCAGCTCATTAGAAGAGCAGATTGCGATTGTCCAGCACCGCAATCGTCAAATCGCGGGGCTCGTCTATCAAGCTGATCTGCGCCAAGTACAGTCGCTTATTGAAGAAACACGTCACTTAGCTGAGGCGATCTATGCTAGCTATCCGCGCGGGGTGGTGGAAAGTCAGATCTTGCTGAGCCGATGTTTAACCTTTCAAGCCAACTTTACGGAGGGCCTGACCGAAGGCGAGAAAGCGCTCAAGCTTTGTCAAGCGCACCATTTCCTCGATCTACTGCCCGAGATCTTTGGCGCGATTTCGTATAACGCCCTGCGTATTGGCAAATATCTAGTCGCTTTACGCTATAACTTTCAGCATCAGCTTGCTAGCATCCAAAATCAAGATCGGATTGAAGAAGGAGTCGCCTACCTATTCCGTGGGATCATCTACGCCGCGGTGGGGGCCCACCAAGAAGCCTTTCCCTGTTACGAAAAAGCCGTTCAACTTTTTACGGAAATCGAAGATTGGTATCGTTTACAGTCGGCGCTCGATCACTATAGCAACGCCCTGAGCTTTGAGCGTCAATATGAACGTGCGCTAGCTTGTTCGCTGCAAGCCCATGCCCTGGACGCGTGGAATCGGCCTAATGCGCGCAGCGTTCACTATTTTAATTTGGGCTTTGCCTACTGGGGCTTAGGCCGATATGAGGAAGCCAAAGCAGCGCTGGAAACTGCTCTCCAAGTGGCCCAAGTGGAAGAGACGCGTAACCCCTACGGCGAAATGGCCGCGTGTTGGGTGCTGGGGATCTTACACAGCGACCTACGGCAGTGGAAAGTGGCATCAGCCTATCTCCATCGTGCGCTCCCCTTGGCCCAAAGCCAGCACCAACCGTTTTACGAATATCATATCTACCAAGCCATTGCACAAGTCTATCGCCGACAGCGACGCTTTGCCAAGGCCATTGACTATCTCGAAAAATATCAAGCCCTGCGGGAATCGATTCTCGATTTGCGCAACCAGATTCTGTTGCGGGTAGTTGAGATTGAGCATGATCTCAGCCTTAGCCAACAAGCCGTAGCAAACGCGCAACACCACGCCAAAGAATTAGAGAACGAAGTGCAACGGCGCACGATGGACTTGCAAGCGTCGCTCCAACGCGAACAGCGCTTGTCCCAGGATCTCCAGCATGCGTTGCGGCAAGAAGAGGAACTGCGGCACCTGAAAGCAGCGCTGATCAACGCCATTTCGCACGAGTTTCGCACACCACTCAGCGTCATTACTTTCACCGTTGATATTTTGATCAATCGTTTTAACACCCTAGCCCAGGAAAAGCGTGATCGCTATTATACGATTCTCCGCGAGCAAACAATCTATCTTAGCACCATGCTCCAAGAGATTGTGACCATTAACCTGGATCAGGAGTTACCATTCAAGCCATGCCCTTATACAGTCACAGCCCTAGGCGCACATCTGGAGCAGCGACTGGGTGGTGAAGCAACAGCAGAGCACACCGTCTGCTTTGCCTTTCAACCAAGCCAACAACGGATCAACACCGATCTGGATCTAGTCCATGCCGTTCTGCGAGTACTGCTAAGCAATGCCTATAAATTTGCCCCGGCACACTCGACTGTGCACGTGCGTTGCACCGATACCGCCACCGACTGTCTCTTCGCCATTGAGGATGCAGGGATCGGCATCCCGCCCGAAGAGCGCGGCCGCATCTTTGACCTCTTCTATCGGTGCAGCAATGTCGGTGCGCATCGGGGGCTAGGGATAGGGCTCTATCTGGCACAGAAGATGGTCAGAGCGCTTCAAGGGAAACTTTGGGTAGAAGCGCCTGATCACAAGCTGGGCAGCACCTTCTATCTAGCCCTACCCCTTGCGGCTCCCTTGTAAACACAAAACCTGTCAGGGCTCTGGTCGATAAGCTAAAATGGTTTTAGTTGACCAGCATCTCGGCGGAGTCGTCAACTAAAACCATTTTTATACGGGAGGAACTCGATTAAGCCTCAGTGGCTGCTGGTAATACGCAAACCAACAATGCCAGCGAGCAACAAGACCAAGGAGACGATCTTCAACACTTCGCGCGACTCGCCCAGCCAGATCATCCCGATAATCGCGGTCGTGGCGGCACCGATGCCGGTCCAAACGGCATAGGCCGAGCCTACGGGGAGAGTACGCAGCGCTTGGGCCAAGAGGAACATACTTAACAGTAAACTGATAAAAAAGCCAACGGTCGGCATTGGCTTGGTCAGGCCATCGGACTGCTTTAATAAGAGGGCCCAGACCGCTTCTAGCAAGCCAGCAATCAAGAGGATCACCCACGCCATAAACAATACTCCTTTTGTCGAAGAGGTCGTCCCCTCCCTAAGGTTGTTCTGCGTTGGGTCGTCCCAACGGAGCTGGGGATGGCAAGTACATGTGTACACCGATGCTGTATGAGGTCGAGCGACCTATACCGAAGTAAGTGTATCACAAAGATTGCTCAGTGGCCGCTTGAATCAGTGCCTGTGGAACGACAAAACCACGGTAGATACAGAACTTTATTAGACGCACATGGCAAGTAGTTAAATCCGCTCAATCCGCGCGTAGCATCCGCTGATGCCCCCAAGGAGTAGGAGAAGAACAGACTCTCCGAATTACTTTACAGTAAGGAAGATTAGAAATACGTAATAATATCTATTTACATTTTATAGATATCAGATTATTGTTAAAGGTATCTTGTTATAGCGTAAAAGATAAATAAGTTATTATTCGAAATCCCGTCTTTTCATCCCATCTTTTACTCTCAGTTTCAAACAATAGATTCCGTGAAAATAAGCCACTAATTGTTGGGTTACAACACCCTATGAGTGCCATCGTTGGATTATATGCTTTCGATGCTCAGCCGATCGCGCCCAAGGAGCTGAAGCACATGAGCACACGTTTAGCGGCGCACGGACCTGATGGTGCCAACAGTTGGCAGCAAGGTCATATCGGTTTGGCGCAACGGCAGATGATCATTACGCCTGAGGATCAATACGAACGCCAGCCTCTGCCCAGCATTGATGGTCAACTCGTCTTGGTGAGTGACGGGCGCTTGGACAATCGCGCCGAGTTGGCTGACCACTTACGGCTCGACGCTGCCGAAGTCAACACCCTGCCCGATTCTGCCCTAATTTTGCGTGCCTATGAACGCTGGGGAACAGACGCGCCCCGGCAGCTCATGGGTGACTATGCCTTTGCCCTTTGGGATGAACGCCAGCAACATTTATTTTTGGCGCGTTCCCCGCTTGGCAATCGCCCGCTCTATTACTGCCAAACGCCACATCAATTTGCCTTTGCAACGATGCTAGGCGGCCTCTTCGCGTTGCCCTGGGTGCCGCGTACCCTCGCCATCGAAACCTTCCTGGATGCTGGCCCCCATGACACCTTCTATGCCGGTTTGAAAAAATTGCCACCTGGCTCATGGCTGCGGGTCAGCCAACGCGGCGTAGAAGAACGCGTTTTCTGGCAATTAGACTTGGAGCGCCGTCTGCACTATGCGCACGATGAGGAATATGTCGAAGCCTTTGACGAGCTTTTTACACGCGCGGTGCAAAACCGGCTACGCAGCCTCTATCCCATTGGGATTTCGCTGAGCGGCGGGTTAGACTCATCGGCAGTCGCCGCAACCGCGGCCCGTTTATTGGCAGCCCAAGGGAAAACACTAGCTGCCTTTACCGAAGTGCCACGTGTTGGGTTCGACGCCCCGCTGCCCTCCGGTAAATATGCGGATGAAACACCCCTTGTGCAGGCCATTGCGGAACGGTATCCCAATCTACAGCTAAAGCTAGTACGCACCACAGGACAGGACCTCTTTGCCGATCTCGATGCGCTCTTTGCTGCGCAGCACGCCCCCTTTCCCAATGTGAGCAATCGGGTCTGGATCGAGGCCATTCATGCTCAGGCTCAGGAGCAAGGGGTTCGTGTCCTGTTGAATGGAGCAGGGGGGAACTTGAGTGTCAGTTGGGTAGGCGCAAGCCGGCTGCCCGAACTGTTGCAGCAAGGTGCGTGGCGCGAAGCGTGGTCGACCGCGCGTAGCCACGCACCCAATGAGCGTGCAGCGGGGCGCACGTTGGTCCATGAGGGAGTGCTACCACTTTTGCCCAGTCGCTTGCAGGCTATGGTTGCCAACGTGCGTCACGCGGGTCTACGCGCCCTCTTCGCCGTGCCATCCATGGCGACCCCCTTACGGCCCGAGTTGTTACAGGCCAGACACCGCCAGCAGTGGCTAGCGCAGCAGTTTCCCATGGCTAGCCGCAAACGGCGCTTGCGCAACGATGCCATCCAGTGGATTGCTGGTAGCGATTACGATGCGGCGAATGAGGCCCGCTTTGGCCTGAGCCGGCGTGACCCAACCTGTGACCAGCGGTTGGTCGAGTTTTGTTTTGCTGTACCGGAAGCCCAATGGCGACGTGGACGTGAGACGCGGTCATTGATCCGGCGGGCCATGGCCGGTCGCCTGCCCGAGGCTGTGCTGCACAACCCCAAGCGAGGCATGCAAGCAGCTGATTGGTATGAAGCATTGCTAGCCCAACGCGCCACGATCCAGGCTGATCTTACGCGCTTTGCCGAAAATGCCACGATTCAGCGTTATTTGGATCTACCACGGTTGCGCCACCTCGCGGATACGATGCCAGGGACGGGCTGGGAACGCGGGTCGCAGTTTGCGGACTACCAATGGAGCTTGTTAGGGGGAATGATGACTGGCTACTTTCTGCTTTGGTTTGAAGCCAACGTTTTGCCAGCCATTGCCCAGGAGCCGATTTGATGAGTGAATGGTGCTATCACTATGCCGGTGTCCATGTACTTTCCTCCCTAGAGCTACCTGAATGGAGCACCTTTGCCACCGCACGACCAGCTCATGGGGCAGATGTAGTTATCAGCCAGTGCGCGTCTATTGCAAACGATGCCTGCACAACGTACACCCTTGTCGCCGATCCGAC
>JAHBVH010000112.1 GCA_019637645.1 Caldilineaceae bacterium | reverse complement strand
GGCTCACCGCCGCCCGTCCAGGTCACCGATTTGACGCGCTCGAGTAAATATCAACCCAGTCGCGGGATTGAAACACCATTTTAGAGACCGTTTCCCGTTTCGCTTTCGGGGGCTCGAGTAAATATCAACCCAGTCGCGGGATTGCAATGTGGCGAGGGTGTTTGCGTCCATGGTGGTGAGCGAAGAGGGGCATTTGAGGGAATAGAGAAGAAAAATTACAGGGCAAGAAACAGAGGGGGATGGCTGATTCGTCGGCCATCCCCCTCTGTTCATTGGATAGGAGTGGTGGGCTACATACCACCTTCAGCCATGGGATATTCGACGCCAGCGGGGTCGATGCCACGGAGGATCATGCCTTGGCCGCGCGAAATGTGCGTCTTGACCGTGGGCGGATCGGCAGGGTCACGGAGTTGCACGAGCCAAGTCGTCCGCGCTTCGTTGCTGACATTAATGCCAGAGCCGTGGACGGTGAGATAGCTAAAGAAGAGCAGATCCCCCGCTTCGGCAGGACAAGGCACGGCTGAGGCGATGGGATATTGATCAAAGGGCAGATACCACCCGCCGCCCCGTTGATGTTCAATAGGCCCCAACCGATTGCTCCCCGGCACCACGCGAATACAGCCCTTCTCAATGGGCGCGTCATCAAAATGGAAGACGGCGGCCATCATGGTATGGCGGTCGTGGGGAAAGTAGGGATAATCTTGGTGCATGGGAAAAGGCGAGCCCTTTTCCGGCGGCTTGATAAACATTTTGTTATGGTGTAGCTGCACATTGGGCGAGCCGATCAACTGGGAAGCCGGATCGGTCAACCGGGGATCGGTCAGCAGCCGAGCAAAGAGCGCCGAATAGAACTGGACATTGTGGCAGTGAAAGATCTTGGTATCTTTGGCATTTTCGACCTCCCGCGCTGCGCCCCAGGTGGCATCGACATTGGTCTTTTGAGAAAGGCGGTCAATAAGCTCATGGCCGGCTTGGCGATATTGGGCCGCCTCTTCGCGGGGTAGCGCCCCTTTGACCAGCAAATAGCCATTCTGGCGATAGAATTCGATTTGATCTTGGGTCAACATCTTGGTTCCTTCTTTCACACAAATTATTGCTTTGGTTCTAACGTCAAGGCATAGCGTTCTTGGCCTTGCCAATCCATCACCCGGTAGCGCAGAGCACCAGCTTCATCAATCGACACTTGACCAAAGTTGAAGAGATCCCCCAGCAATTCCCCTTCGGCATAGAGCAGCGTGGGGTTGAATGTCGGATCCAACGTAGCCGGTGGTGCTAAGGGGAGGGCGCTCAGGGGGCTTGAGGCCAATTCATAGAAATTCGGCGTGCCATCACGGTCGGGATCATAGCTAATGGCGTAGGGCCAATGGGTATCGCCAGCCAAGAAAATGACATTCTGAATATCATGCGTGGTGATATAGAAGATCAGCGCGGTCAGCTCAGTCTCATAGCCAATGCGCGCGGTGTCGCTGGCCCAGCCACCAACCGTGGACGGGGGGAAGTCGCTGGGGTAGGCCAAGGGTACACTGGTGACAATAAATTTCCAGGTGGCCGACGAAGTCGTCAATCCCGCTTGCAGCCAGGCAAATTGCTCTGGGCCTAACATTGTTTTGGGAGCAGCTGTACGTGGATTGGAATCCCAGTTGACATTCGGATCGCGGTACGAACGGGTATCGAGGATGAAGAAGTCAGCATGGGCACCATAATTGAATTGGCGATAGATCCGGTTTGGTTCCGCGGCGCTGCCCGTGAGCGGCCAATATTCAAAGTAGGCTTGGGTTCCTTCGGCCAAGCGATCGGGATTGAGCGATTTGAGTTGCGGGCCGCTAAAGTCGTTGAGCACCTCCTGATCATCCCAGGTGACAAAGACCGGCGTCTTGGCGAGGAAATCGGCATAGCTTACATCTTCGAGGTGATAGCGATAGCGGGTGCGGTAGCCTTCCAGATCAGCAAAAGGCCCTTCTGCGCCAGGGACATTCTGCTCGCCATCGCAGGCTGTATCGGCATAGATACTATCCCCGGTCAGCATAAAAAAGTCTGGCTGGGCCGCGGCCATGGTGTCAAAGATCACCCACCCAGTCTCCTTATTGCGACAATAGTTCTGTCCACCCAAGCAAGCGCCAAAGACAAAATTGAGCGCCGTGGCCGTCTCTGGGGTTGGCGTCGTCGTAAATTGGCCCACCACCGGTTCGCTCGTGATCCCATTTGCCACCAACGCTGCTGTATAGAGATAGGTATGGGCAGGCAGCAGGCCCGTAATCGGGGCTTTGCCGGTCAGGTCCGCAGCCATGTCAATCGCCACCGTAGCTGTCACCACAGGAGTTGTCATCATGGGGGCTGTCATCATGGGGGCTGTCATCATGGAAGTGGCGAACGGCTCGACTGCTGCCACGGTAAAGTGCAGTTCCCCCGGTTGGTTGCCGCGCGCCCAAAGGACAGCACCGGTTGGGCTAATTTCACCGCTGAGCGGGCCGTGGGTGATCATGGGCATCAACACCGGTTGGCGGCGTTGACTGGCGCGCCGCGCTGGGGCCGACCGGGGCGTTGGCAGACAGCCAAACAACACCACAGCTAGACAAATACCAAGCCCAAAGAGACGGGAAGCACGCGCGGTTGCGGGTAGCGGAGCCATACGATCCTCCAAAAACCGGGTAGGCGGACACACGCATAGCCAAGGTCTCCCATCATACATCGTCTCTGGCATTTCACCAAACTTGGTGTAAGTTTTGCATCTGTCGGCAATTTCTGGCATGATGAAAGTCACACACAGGAGGAAACCATGACACCCAAAGAACAAACCATTGCCATTCTGAGCCCTGGCGATATGGGTCATGCTGTAGGCCAAGTGTTGGTAGAGCATGGCTTGGCTGTGATCACCAGCCTCCACGGGCGCAGTGAGCGGACACGGGCGCTTGCCGCCCGCGCGGGCCTACGTGATGTCGGCACGCTGGACGAAGTGGTCCACGCGGCTGACATCATCTTGTCGATCTTGGTGCCTGACCAAGCAGTGGCGACAGCCCAAGTTGTGGCCCAAGCTTTGGCCGCCAACAACGCCGAAGTCCTCTATGTCGATTGTAATGCCATTGCCCCGCAAACAGCCCATACAATTGGCCGGATCATCCATGGCGCGGGAAGTCGCTATGTCGATGCAGGCATTATTGGCCCACCGCCCCGCCAACCCGGCACGACGCGTTTCTATGCTTCAGGCCCCGCAGTCGCCACTTTTGCGGCGCTCAATCAATGGGGGTTGACGATCATTCCGCTCGGCAATGAAATCGGGCAAGCCTCGGCCTTGAAAATGTGCTATGCGGCGTTGACCAAAGGCATGACCGCGTTGGCAACCGAGCTGCTCACCGCCGCCGAAGTGTTTGATATTACACCGGCCCTGGCCCAGGAGTTTTCCCAAAGCCAAGCGCTGTTCTATCAACAGTTGCAACAAGCATTGCCAAGTATGCCCGCCAAAGCCCACCGCTGGATCGGCGAAATGGAAGAGATCGCCAAGACCTTTGCCGCGATTGGCCTCACGCCCCAGATCTTGGCTGGAGCCGCGGATCTCTATCGCTTTGTCCAACAGACGCCACTCGGCCAGTTGACCCCCGAAGATCCCAAGCCAACCGTCCCGGCGATGATCACCACCTTGGCCCGTTTCGCCCAAACCGAACCCAAACCAACCCAAACTGAGTAACTCACAGCGACCTTGGCGAACAGCTCGCACTGCAGCTCGCACTGGGTCGCTGTTCATCGACATGCCAGTATAGAGAGGAAAGTCCTTATGGCTCGTTGGAGCGCAAGTAGCGTCAACGTGAACGGTCTTTACATCCACTATTATCGCACCGGCGGGGCCAAACCACCGCTGGTCTTCGCGCATGGGCTCACCGACAATGGCCTCTGTTGGGCTCCCCTCGTGCGCCACTTAGAAGCCGATTATGACTGCATTATGGTCGATGCGCGCGGCCATGGTTGGTCCGCGGCCCCAACCCAGGGCTACACCAATGCCGACCACGCCGCGGACTATGCGGGCCTGATTCAACAGTTGAAGCTGGATCAACCGGCCTTGATTGGTCATTCCATGGGCGGTGGCACGGGTGCCCAACTCGCAGCCAGCTATCCTGATCTGCTCCGTGGCCTGGTGTTGGAAGATCCGCCGTGGCGGGCCCAAGCGCCCGCGCCGCTCACCGAAGAACGGCGCGTCCAGGCCGAGCAGTGGCGCGGGGAGACGCGGGCCAACCGGGAGCGTTCGTTGGAGCAGTTGCTCGCCAATGCTCGGCAACGTAATCTGACATGGTCCGACGCCGAGTTCGATCAATGGGCGCCCGCCAAACACCAAGTCGAACCCCAGGCCCTCGACTATGCCATCTATCCTTCCATCCCCTGGCAGGAAGTCGTCCCCGCCATCCAATGCCCAACGCTCCTGATCACGGCAGATCACAGTGCCGGTGCCATTGTTGAGCCGAGCACAGCCCAGCAGGTCGCGGCGCTCAATCCCCGGGTCGAAGTGGTGACGCTTGCCGGGGCCGGGCATAATATTCGGCGCGAACAATTCGACGCCTTTGTTGCGGTAGTCCAGCCCTTTTTGGCACGCTTATCCTAACGCCACAAAGCTTATCGATACCTTATCTATAGGCGTTACGCACTTGGGCCAGACCAGACAGGTTTTCCAAACCTGTCTGGTCTCTGGTCCCACTGATCAACGGCGTAACTTCTAATCTATTTCAAACCAAGGGAGAACTTTCGTGAGTAAGACGTTAAAAGTAGGTGTAGTTGGCATCGGCGGGATTGCGCGGACCCATATGCCAGGGTGGGCCGCCTCGGAACATGCCGAAGTGATCGCGGGTAGCGATATTAATGGCAAGGCACTCGGCGATTGGGGCCGCCAACATGGCGTCACGCGCTTGGTGGCGGATCCTGCCGAGCTCTTCCGCGATCCCGATATTGACATTATTGATATCTGCACACCGAATATGTACCATGCCCCGCTAGCGATTGCCGCGTTGGAAGCTGGCAAACATGTCATTTGTGAAAAGCCACTAGCCCCCACGCCTGGCGAGATCAAGCAGATGATCGCGGCCCGCGATCGGGCCGGCAAACTGTTGATGACCGCCCAGCATTTCCGCTTTAAGGGCAACTCCCAAGCTATGAAACGCGAGATCAGCACCGGTACGCTCGGCGATATTTATCACGCCCGCAGTTGGATGATGCGCCGCAATGGCTTTATCCCCTCGCCCACCTTCTATCAGAAAAAGCACAGCGGCGGCGGCCCTTGTATTGACATTGGCGTCCATGTGCTCGACCTAACGCTGTGGCTCATGGGCAATCCCCAACCCGCGGTGGTGACGGGGGTGGCGAAAGCGCCGTTGGCCCATTTGCCCGGTCAGTTCGCCGCGTGGAATGGCACGGCGCTCGATACGACCGACTGGGATGTCGAGGATTTTGCCGCCGCCTTTGTTCGCTTCGAGAATGGGGCGACCCTGGTCTTGGAGGTCAGTTGGCTACTCCACCACGACATTCAAGGGGAAGATATGCAGATCTGGCTCTATGGCACCGGTGGGGGTGCCCATTGGCCCAAAGCGGATTTCCTCTCCTCGAACTATGAAACCCGCCAACTCTACAACCGGACGCTGCAACTGACCAAAGACCCCATGGAACCCCATGCGTTGGAATGTGTGGAGTTTGCGCGTGCCGTGGCCGAAGGGGCGCCTTCTCCGGTGCCCGCCGAAAACTCCTTGCAAGTGCTTTCGATTTTGGATGGGATTTACCGCAGCCAAAAGAGTAGCGGCGAAGTCAAGCTAACGCTGTAAGGGAAACCAAAAGAGAGGACGCGGATTGCCGCGGAGCAACGCAGATAAAGAAATCTGCGTTGTTCCGCGGCGGGAGCCCCTTACTCGGGCACGTGTCCTTTTCTTTTTAGACTTGACCCTCGTCGTACAAATAACAGGCTGCTTCGTGGCCGTTATTGTTGACGGTGTAGAGGGGGGGTCGCTGCGCTAGACAACGATCCATGTGGTGAGGGCAGCGATGATAGAAGCGACAACCACTGGCCGCGTTGACCCGCATCTGCTCGTCGTCTAACGAAACCACACTTTCGCCACCCCAGCGCACAGTAGGATCAGGCACCGGAATCGAGTCGATCAGGAGTTGGACGTAGGGATGTTTGGGGTTTTCGATCACCTGGCGGGTATCGCCCCGTTCGGCGATCGCACCTTGATAGAGCAGGTAGATCTGGTCGCCAATCTGATAGGCGGTACTCAGATCATGGGTAATATAGAGAAACGAAATGTGATGTTCATCGCGCAGCTTGAGCATCAAATCTAAGATCATAGCCCGGAGCGAAGCATCTACCATTGAAACGGGCTCATCGGCCACAATCAACCGCGGCTTGAGTAAATAGGCCCGCGCCACCATCATGCGTTGCCGCTGGCCGCCACTCAGTTGGTGCGGATATTTCTCCAGCACTTCCTGCCCACGCAACCCCACCACATTGAGCGCGTCTTCGATCAGATCGCGGGCCTCCGCTTTGTTACGCGCCAGCTTAAAGTTATTGAGCACCAGATCAAAGACATGCTTGACACGGTAAAAGGGGTTGTAGACGGCGTAGGGATCTTGAAAGATGGCCTGCACCTCGCGCCGATAGGCCAGTTGCTGCTGGCTATCCATCACTGCAAGGTCCACGCCTTTATACGCGATCTGACCGGACGAGATCTTGGTAAAACCAAGAACGAGATTAGCCAAGGTCGATTTCCCGCTGCCACTTTCCCCGGCGATGGTGGTGATGGTGGCAGGCCGATCTTGGATCGTCAAATTATAATCCTGTAACGCCACCGTGACCCGACGACTGAGAAAGCCGCCGCCATAAATTTTGGTTGCGTTCCGAATTTCTAACAAAGGTGTACTCATAAGCGGCTACTCATAAAGATGACAAGCAACTTGTTGTCTGGGCGAATGTTCTTTCAACGGCGGGCGCACTTGGCGGCAAATAGCCATCACATGCGGGCAACGCGCTTGGAAGATACAGCCAGGGGGTGGATTACGCAGATCATGGGTAATGCCTTCGGTGATCTTGAGCGGTTTGCGCTCCTTGATCGAGGGAATCGCTTCGATCAACAGTTGGGTGTAAGGGTGCATGGGTTGGGCATAGAGCTGGCGCACCGGCGAAATTTCCACCATGTGGCCGGCGTACATCACCGCGACCCGATCCGCCAACTGCGCCATTAGGCCCATATCATGGCCGATGACGATCATCGAAACACCCAGCCGTGCTTTGATATCGAGCAGATTCTGAGCCACGACCCGCTGGACGATCACATCCAGCGCGCTCGTCGGCTCATCGGCAATGACCAAAGGTGGGTTGAGTGCCACAGCCATGGCAATACAGACCCGCTGTTTCATGCCACCGCTCAGCTCATGGGGATACATATCATAGACCCGCGTCGGCAGCCCCACCATGCGCAACAGATTGAAGATGCGTTCCTTGAGCGCCTTGCCCGCTTGCCGACCTTCGTGGGTTTCAATCACATCGGCAATCTGACGGCTAATGCGCATAACCGGATTAAGCGAGTTCATCGCCCCTTGGGGGATTAACGCCAAACTCCGCCAACGGACATCGCGCAATTCACGATCAGGTAAGGAAGCGATATCGACGCCATCTAGCATGATGGTGCCGCCGGTGATGCGCCCCGGCGGCTGGACCAGGCGCAGAATCGCCATGGCGGTTGTCGTCTTGCCACAGCCCGATTCACCCACCAGACCAACAATTTCACCTTCATAGATCTGAAAGCTAATATCATCCACGGCGCGGACATCGCCGGTGGGCGTTTGGTAATAGACTTTAAGGTTTTTGACATCCAGAACCACTGCTTGCTCTGTTGGGCTCTTTGGCAGGGTGCCAACAGGAGAGGTTGTCGATAAGGAGTGAGCAGATTGTTGTGCAGCCGTCATTGGGCCTTGGCTCCTCTCAGGCGGGGATTGGCAATCTCATCAAGACCGACTGTCATCAAAAAGAGACCACTAAAGATGATGACCAAAATAGCAATGGGCAGCCCCCACCACCACCACATTTCGCGCAAAATGGCCGCGGCACGGATGGCATAGAAAATAGTCATGCCCAGGGTGGGAATCCGTGTGGGGCCAAGCCCCAAGGCTTCCAAACCCGTAGCCGCCAAAATCGCACCAGAGACATTCCCCGTAAAGCTCGAGGCCAGGTAGGGTAAGAGATTCGGCATCATCTCGCGGAACATAATGTCAAAGGGCGAAGCGCCCGAAAGACGCGCCATTTGGACATAGCCCCGTTCCCGCATGGTGAGCACTTGGGCGCGGATCAGGCGGGTCGGCCCCGGCCAAGCAAAGAGCGCCAGGAGCAGCGCCATATTCTCGACACTGACCGAGCGCACATAGGCAGAGATGACAATCAAAACCGCCAACGACGGAATCGTGATCACCGCATCGGACAAGGTGCGGATCACATGATCGACCCAACCACCGAGAAAGCCTGCCGAGAAGCCCAGGAAGACGCCCACCAACATGCCAATGCCTGCCGCAATCAACCCGACGCGCAATGAGCGTGGTGCGCCGACAATTAAGACGGCCAACATATCACGGCCATTGCTTTCGGTGCCCAGGGGATGCTCCCAGCTGGGCATCCCAAAGCCAAAGGGATTATTGGAAACAGGCCGTGGGGTAGCTTGCGGCGCCACCGTGGGCGCGGCAGTCGTGTCCGCCGCCGTGCCCGTGGTGGCGGCGTTGCTGGCCGGTGTGGCTTGGGCGAAGGGGTTGCCACCGGTGAGGGAACCACTCCGCGTGCTGGCACTGGTGGCCGCGGCTGTGGCAAAAGGATTGCCCCCCGTAATCGAGTGGCTACGTGGCGTTGCCACGCTAGCTGGGGTGCTGTTCGTCGCGGCATTGCTATTCGCCGGGGCGCGGCCAGGAGTGGCATTCGGGTTAACCACTGGCACATTTTCCGCCACAATAAAATCGTAGCCAGCCCAAGGCGGGGGCAGATTCTGAGGCGAGCTAGCCACCCGCGCCAGATCCGTATTCCAGAAAAAAGGCCCAATGACCCCCATCAGCGCCACAAAGAGCACCATAGAGAGTCCGGCAATAAATTTCGGGTTGAGCCAGGGAGAGTCCCAGCGGTTCCAGGTAGATTTACGCGGGGTTTCACGTTGGGCCGCGGTGGCCGTAGTAGTTGCCATAGGTTAGCCCCCCCCAAAGGTAATGCGTGGGTCAATGAGAGGATACAGCAGGTCCAAAATGAGGACCGCGGTGGCCGTTCCCACGATCAAGATGAAGACAATGCCTTGGATCAAGGTATAGTCGGTGTTGACAATGCCGAGATAGAGCAAATAACCCATGCCCGGATAGGCAAAGATGTACTCGACCAAGGTAGAGCCACCCGCGATAGCACCCAGACTCAGCGCCAAGGCTGTCACTTGTGGCAAGATCGAGTTACGCACATCATAGAACCAGAAGACGCGGCGTGGTCGTAGGCCTTTGGCTTCGGCAAGGATCATATAATCTTCACCGTCATTGGTAATCATCATGCCGCGCATCCCCAATGCCCAGAGGCCCATGGAAGTGATGATGATGGAGAGGGCAGGCAAGGTGCCATAGTGGATCAAGCTTTTGATAAAGGCCCAACTCCAGCCCACGGGGATACTGCTGTGGTAGGCCCCCGAGGGGGGAAACCAACGGAGATCAAAGGCAAATAAATAGATTAACAAGATCCCCAACATAAAGAAGGGAATCGAGGTAAAGATCAAAGTTAAGGGCAAGAGGTTGCGGACCCAAGCCGGTGTACGCCGCCAAGCCATCAGCGCGCCGATGAGGTTGCCGAGGATAAACGAGAGAATCGTGGCGATCAACAACAAGCCCAGCGTCCAGGGTAACGCTTGTAGCACAAGCTCATCGACCCGGCTAGGGAAGGAAGCGAGTGAGAAACCAAGATCAAAGGTGAGCACACTACGTAGATAGCTAAAATACTGTACATACCAGGGGCCATCGAGCCCAAAACGGGCGCGCCAGGATTCGATCATGGCGGTGCTATTTTCAACATAGCCGGATTGATTGCTCAACCGGCTCACCATCGCCGCGACGGGGTCGCCGGGCGCTAAACGGGGAACGATAAAGATGATGGTGGCCCCCAACCAAATCGTCAGCAGCCACATACCAACGCGGCGTAAAACATATGCTGGCGTTAATCCAGCCATACCCTTCTATCTCCTCTCCATGTTTGGTACGTAGCGTGGTGCGTACCACCATCGGGGTAAAGCAGCCTGATGAAGATTGCGAAACTGTTGCGGTATATGCTGACTGCCCGGCGCTGAAGCACCGGGCTAAGGTACAACGCCCGCGGCAGCGGGCTTTCGCCAGCGTTGCTGGTGGCAGCGCCAGGACTTCAGCCTGGTGCTCCGGGTGCCGATTTTTGTGGTTAACCTGCATAAAAACCGGTCAGGTGTGGGCAACGCTTTGCAAGCCGTCGCGTAGACAACCATGGGCGCTCAGCAGTGATGGCTCAGCGCCCATGGTTGTCCATAGACAACAAGCGATTAGTTCGCAGTTGGCTGTAAATGTTGGAGAATCATATGGGTATGTTGCCACCAGGTCGGCGGATGGATGTAATCATCCTCGAAGGTGGGCCAGCCCGTCCAGTAGGTGGTGTCGAAGGGGATAATCTTCTTGGCTTGGGTGATGGGAATCACGGGCAGTTCGTCAAAGAAGATACGTGAGGCTTCCACAAAGAGTTCTTCAACCTTGGGATCGCCCAACGGTAGCGTGCCCATTTCGTCGATCAACGCACCGTATTGGTCGGCAGCCTCACCAGACCAGCGCATATAGTTGCCGTCGGCCCGTTCGCCTTGGGGCTTGGTCCAACGCACGTTGGCGCGGTCGCTGGAGTTCCAGGGTTCATTGACCGAACCACACATTTCCCAGTTCATTTGGGCATTAAAGTCACCAAAGGCGCGGTTATCGCCCCAAGTGCCGCCCGCTTCGTTCCGCGTGGTGGCATTGATGCCAATGGCTTGGAATTCTTCCACCAAAACCGCGGCAATGCGCTGCTTCTCGATAAAAGCTTCGTGGGTGGTAATGTCGAGCGTTAATTGCTGGCCGTCTTTGGCATAGTAGCCATCGCTGCCCAACACATAGCCTTTGGATTCGATAATTTCTTTGGCTTTGGCGGGGTCATAGGTCCAGAGTTGATCGACATTCCAAGCCCCAGCTTCAATGGCTTTATCGACCAGCGCGTCTAGCGGCGGATAGGCGGGGAAGAAGTGACGCGATTTGAGGGTGGTGCCTTCGTAGGCAATCTGGACAATCTGATCGCGATCGATGGCATAGTTCAATGCCCAGCGCATCTCCTTGTCATTCCACGGCTCGACGAGGTGATTGACCATAAAGGTGCGGGAGCAGGGATCCGGTACCCAAGCTTTGGGCATATCGGTGAACCAAGTGATGACATTGGGGTTATTGGCCTGCAATGCTTGCAAGGCACCCAAGGTAATATCCATTAGGCTATCTAAGTTACCATCGGCCATGAGCGCGGCACGGGTTTCTTCGGGGCCAGCCCAGGTCCAGATCAATTTCTTGGGCGCAGGCAGGTTGAAGACGCCGGTTTTGGCCCCCCACCAGTTGTCATCACGCACATAGGTGAACTCGGTCGGGCCGACACTGGCTAGCTTATAGGGGCCGGTGCCAACAGGCCAGCCTTGGGCCGGATCATAATACTTAAAGGTTAGTGGGTCTTGGCCTTCCCAAATGTGCTTGGGCATAATGTTGACGCTGCCCCAAATGCGCACCGAGAAGTAATCCAGTTGGAAGCGCGGATTGGGGCGGGTGAGGTTGAATTGCACCGTCAGATCGTCGATCTTTTCTAAGCTGGCAATCCAATCTTTCATGGAGGCGGAATCACCCAGATCTGGGGCATTATCAATGAGCATTTGGATAGTGAAGACCACATCGTCTGCGGTGAAGGCAACCCCGTCGCTCCAGGTCACCCCATCGCGCAATTTCAGCGTCCAGACATCATTGGTCTCATTGGCGGTGAAGCTCTCCCCCAACCAGGGATCAATGGAGCCAGTCTGATAGTTCAGGATAAAGAGGGGTTCCAGCACGGCCTGGTGATAGCCATGATCGCGGCGGTTGCCGGGGACAAAGGGATTCCACAACTCGGGATCGGCCACACGGCCACCGTCGATATCCCAAATGACAGTTTCAGCACGGGTAGCATTGGCATAATCCGTTGTGGCAGTTTCTTCAGCAGGAGCAGCCGTCGCTTCTTCGGCTGGGGCGGTGGTGGCTTCGGCAGCCGGTTCTTCCGTAGCAGTTGCTTCAGCAGCGGAGGCAGCAGGTGTCGCCGTAGGCGCGGCGGCGGGTGTGCTGGAGCCACAGGCACTTACCAACAAGGCAAATACCAGTAGCAGGCCCAGAAAAGTCGAATGGCGTCGAAATTTGGACATACAGGGAGTCTCTCCTTTGGTAGGGAAATAAAAAAGTATCTATTCAGGCCACAGCGTCAAATCAATCAGGCCACAGAAGCACAGAGAAGCTGTTCTGTTCACGGCTGTCATGCCTTTGGATCAACGTGTGTACTTGAATCATTACCAAAAAGAACCGCGTAGAGCGGGGCTCAGGCTTGTTCAATTGAGCAGCACTAGCCTCCTCGTCAACGATTCTAGCCAATCATCGCATGGGTCATTTAGGTCCATACACGATAGATATTACTCATCAACAGAATGGACATGCCAAAATGGGCATAAACTAACAAGCGGAAAGCGCTGCTTTCCGGCCATGAGCAAGGATGGAGTAAAATGTGGCTTTAAGGTCGATGATCCAGGCCAGCCTCTTGGATAACCAGAGAGTGAGAGTTGCTGGAAACTGGAAGTTTCTTTACACGGTTGATACAGTATACCGTTATCGTCGGACTTCGTCAAACCGCTTTAGGAAAGAGAACAGAAAAAAGACACTTGCTATGCGTTCTCACTGGGGCACTGCGTTGCCATGAGGTCGGCAATCGGCGGCTGGGCCAAGGTGGTGGTTGACTCATATTGGCGCATCTTGGCACAATCAAGGGTAACAGTCAGCTGCTCTTGCAACAAGGCATCATATTGTGCCAACGTGATGCGCGCCACAAAGGTCTGACCAGCCCGATCCACTTCCCAAATATCAAGTTCCCCAGCGAAACGATTCAAGACCGCGACCGTCGGATAGTGGACCGTGACAATCAATCTTAGCTCTTCGGCCACGGGAGTTGGGGTCATGGGGGTTGGGGTCAGCATCAGAGGCGTACAAGCGCTACTGACCAAAGTCACGAACACCACCCAGAACAGCCAACGCGCACGCCGGAAACACCAAGTCCGCAATCGCGCAACACCCTGCTGGCCTTGGCTAGACGACAATGTACTTGGCATGAATGTACTTTGCATGAATTGCCTCCTTGCGCAGTTGATCGCCCGAATGATCCTGCCCCCAATTCTAACAGCAGTTGATGAAGGGTAAAAATTAAATTTGGTAAGCCCCCCGCGCCCGACAGGCCCCCCAAAGCCACCAGGCTAGCCCGCGCCATGGCTGCTTCCCCGAAAACAGAAATGCCCTCCTGCTCAGCGTCGCCGGTTGACAAAATCGGCGAAAGGTGGAACCATTGATCTACAATGTTGATCGATCATGATTGTGCCCCTTTCAACGAATTTCTCCAGAAGAGGAAGAGTGAGGTTTACGCTATGCAAGCATTAGTCTATGAAGCACCGTGGCAGATGACGGTGCAAGATGTACCGCGCCCGACGGCTGGTCCCGGCGAGGTGATTATTGATGTCAAAGCCGTGGGCATTTGCGGTTCCGATGTGCATGGCTACACCGGCTCCACCGGGCGGCGGAATCCCCCCATGGTTATGGGCCACGAGTTCAGCGGTGTGGTAGCCGCGCTGGGCAGCGGCGTTACCGCGGCCAAGGTTGGTGACGCCGTGGTCGCGACGCCGATCTTTCCCTTTAACGGCATTGGTCAGCGCAAGGTGTTGGGCGTCTTTAGCACCCCTGGGGCCTATGCCGAGCAGGTCGTTGTCCACGAATCGATGTTGCTGCCCAAACCAGCCCATCTCTCTTGGCGACAAGCTGCCATGTGTGAACCGTTGGCCGTTGCCTTGCATGCCATTAGTCGCACGCCGATTCCCCTCATGGGGACGGTGGCGATTGTTGGTGCGGGGACGATTGGGCTGTTGGCAATGATGGCGGCCCGCTTGGCTGGCGCGGGCAAGGTGATCATGAGCGACATGAGCCCTCACCGGCTAGAGATGGCCGAAGAGTTGGGTGCCGACTTGGTGATCAACATTAAAAACCAGGAGCCCGTCCAAACCATTCTCGACTATACGAATAAAAAAGGCGTCGATGTGGCCGTGGAGGCGGTGGGCATCTCAGCCGCTGTGCAACAGGCCCACAAAATCACGCGCAATGGCGGTCATATCACCTGGATTGGCAACAGTGCGCGCATGATTGAGTTGGATATGCAAGAGGTGGTGGCGCGCGAGTTGAGCATCTGCGGCACCTATGGCTTTCAAAGCGAGTTCCCACTGGCGTTGGATGCCATTGCCAGTGGCCGGATCAATGTGGAACCGATGATGGAAAAGGTGGCCCCCCTGGCCGACGGCCCGCAGATTATTGACGATCTCGCGGCTGGACGAGTTGATCTCATCAAAGCGATATTGGAGCTATAACCATGAAAGCAGTTGTCAAGTATGGTCGCCAAGATGGCGATGTCGAAGTGCGGGATGTGCCTGAGCCGACCATGACACCCGATCAAGTGTTGATCGAAGTCAAAGCAACAGGCGTCTGTGGCAGCGATGTCCACATGTGGCGCGAGCACCAAAGTTGGGCGGTCAAGCTGCCCCTGGTGTTGGGCCATGAATTTGCGGGTGTGGTGGCCGATGTTGGGGCCAATGTCAATGGCTTTGCGGTTGGCGACCGGGTTGCGTGTGAAACCGCGGCCCAAGTCTGTGGCAGTTGTGTCTACTGTCTCAGCGGCAACTATAACCTCTGCCCCACCCGCTTGGGCTATGGGGCATTAGCCGACGGCTCCATGACTACCTATGTCGCGGCGCGTCCCCAAATTTTGCACCGCGTGCCCGATAATGTTCCCTTTGAACATGCCGCGCTCACCGAGCCGATCTGTGTCGCCTACAATGCTTTAGTCGAAAAGACCGCCATGAAACCGGGCGATCTAGTCGTTATTCAAGGGCCAGGGCCAATCGGCATTATGGCACTCCAAATTGTCCGCCTACGCGGAGCGGGGACGATTGTTGTGCTGGGTACCGACGCCGATGAAAAACGGATGGAAGTTGCAGCCGAATTAGGCGCGCACTACACGGTTAACATTCAGCGGGAAAATGCCACACAGTTGATCCAAAGCTTGGGTGACGGCTTTGGTGCCGATCTGGTAGTCGATTGCACGGGGGTCAGCCGAGCCTTGAAACAGTCGATGGACTTAGTCCGCCCCAATGGTCGCATCACCAAGATCGGTTGGGGGCCTCAACCGTTGGACTTTAGCCTCGATCCTCTGGTCGGCAAAGCGGTGACTCTCCAAGGCTCCTTTAGCCACACCTATCCCACCTGGGAACGGGTCTTGGCCTTGCTCTCTACCGGCCAAGTTAATCTCAACCCCGTCATTGGCGGCATCTATGGCCTCAACGACTGGGAAGAAGCTTTCCACAAAATGGAAATCGGCGAGAATGTAAAGTCGGTCCTCCGCGTCAATTAATGCAAAGCCCGCCCTGACAGGTTTACAAAATCTGTCAGGGCAACGGGTGATCGCTATTGTCCCGCCCAAGCCACAAACCTTGGGACTGCCCGACGCCACTAAAGCCCTTGCCATTACCCAAGACGATGATGGCTTGAGCGCCTGTCATCAAGCGCAAAGCCCTTTTTACATCTAACAAAAGGACTCTGGTATGACCTCCTCTAGTCTGCTTGCGTTGGTCCTGCTGGTGCTGATTGTACTGCTGTTGTGGCTACAGCGCCGGTTTTCCCTGTTGCCTTATCTCTATTTGGCGCGCTACAGTCTGTTAACAGCCCTTGTCTTATTGGGCTGTGCCCCTGTTGCCCTCTTTGTCGCTGCTGATTTGCTAGCCAACCTCTTCGTGCTCAGCAATTGGTGGGAATTGGCCTTGGTCACGTGGTTTGCCCTGTTGGCCGCCTGGGTTTGTATGACAACCTTACGGCTGCTCTTGGCCTCGGGTCCCTATTTTTTCCACAATATGCAGCCACTTCCCTTGCCCACTTGGCCCGAAGGTCGCATTGTCTTTTTGTTTGCCCTCTTTGCCGTGCCGATTGTCGCTGCGGCGCTTTGGCGCTCGAGCGCGCTGGGGCTGCTGGACAAGGGGATAGGGGTTGGCTTAGGCGTGGGCATTGCCGTTGGCGCGCGGCGTCTTTCCGAGCGGGGTTTGGCCCGGTTGCCGCGCCAGCCATGGCTGATCGCGCTGCGTTCCCGTCTGTTAGCACTGCTTGAAAAAGCGGGCTATCCCACGGCGCGTAACGCCGCTGGGCAACGGGTCACCGCCAATGGCCATGAAGTGGCGTTAGCCTATCTACTCTTCACGCTGCTTGTCTACGTATTGGGCTATTTTCTCTTGCGCCCCGATCAGCCCTGGATCGACAACCTCCAAGTACCGGCGTTGGTCTATATCCTCTTGCTCTTTATTCTCTTGGGTTGGCTCTTGCCAGGTCTGGCCCTCTATCTCGATCGCTACCGCGTGCCCACGTCATTGGCCTTGTTCTTGCTCTCCTTTCTCTCCTGGGCCTTTGTCAACACCGATTACTACTATGCCGTCAAGTCTTCGCCAGCATTAGAACAGGCACAACGCGCCGAACCCCTAACCCCTGAAAAGGCTTTTCGCCGTTGGCATGCGCGCCACCCAGTGGATGAGTATCCCATCATGGTTGTCGTCAATACGAGCGGTGGTGGGATCAAGGCCGCCTATTGGACAGCCCAAGTGTTGACCCTCCTACAACGAGAAGTGGGCGATGCTTTCAGTTCGTCGATTGTCTTGATCTCCGCGGCGTCGGGTGGCAGTGTCGGGGCCATGTACTTTGTCGATGCCTATGCGGATCAAGGGCCACCGCCGTCCGACCAACTTACAGCCATCCAAGCAGCGGCCAGTAGTCCGAGCCTTGCCCCAACCGCCTGGGGCATTATCTACCCCGATTTTTGGCGGGCCACCTTTGCCATTGCGGGCTATTGGAATCCCCTCCAGGATCGGGGTTGGGCCTTGGAACAGGCTTGGGCGAAAAAGCTGGCAACGCCCGAGCGCACCTTTGTCGATTGGCGCGATGGCATTGCCGCGGGCTGGCGACCACCCGTTATTTTTAATACCACGATTGTGGAGACCGGAGAGCGGCTGCTCCTGACACCGCTGGATCAAAACGCGCCGCCCATCACCGACGAACAGATCTTTAGCCGCCCTCGCTATTTCAGCACACTTTATCCAGGCTTCGACATTCCCGTCGTTACCGCGGCGCGGCTATCGGCAACTTTCCCCTATGTAACGCCCGTGGCGCGGGCGCTGGATACCCCTGCCGCCCAAGACTATCATCTGGCCGATGGCGGGTACTATGACAACTTTGGTTTTGTTTCCGCGCTAGAGTGGCTCAATACGATCCTGCCCCATGCCCAAACGTTGGGGCGGAAGAAGCTATTGCTGCTTCAGATCGAAGCCTCGGCCTTTTCAGAAGAGGGCTTGCCCCCACCCAACGAAAATGCCGGTTGGCTCTATAATCTGGCCGGGCCAGTCCTCACCATGCTCAATGTCCAGACGACGGCACAACAACAGCGTAACAACATGGAATACCAGATCTTCACCCGCGCCTATGCACGCGACATCGAGATCAAGCGTGTAAAATTTCAATTTGGCGGTGAAGCGCCCCTCTCGTGGCAGCTTGCGCCCGAAGACAAAGTGCGCATTGAACAAGAGTTAAGCAGCATGGAGAATCGACGATCCTTGGCGACTATCCAGCGTTATTTTGCGGGAGATGAGTAGCGTGGTTGCAGATCTGCCACAAAACCAGTAAACTGAGCAGGAGCACTCCCCAGCGTGAGGGTTCAAGCCGCCCGCAAGCAACAATGAATCAACCGAATACCCAAAGAGGAGCCGTTCAGGTGACGAAACAGGGAAAACCAGCACCAATTATTCAAATTTCACTGGATGTGACGACGATTGACGAAGCATTAGCCTTGGCCCAAGGAGCCGTCAATGCTGGCGTGGATTGGCTGGAAGCGGGCACGCCTTTAATCTTAGCCGAAGGGCTGCATGGCGTACGCGCGCTACGCAAAGCTTTTCCCAATCACCCCATTGTGGCCGACCTCAAGACGATGGACGGGGCCGGGCTCGAAGCAGAGATGATGTTCAAAGCCGGGGCCAACATGGTGGTGGTGATGGGGCAGGCCCATGACGCCAGCATTCTGGAGCAGGTCAAGGTAGCTAAGCACTATGACGGCAAGGTGATGTGTGATGTCATGCTCTGCCCCGACAAGCCCCAGCGTGCCCGCGAAGCACAGGCCATGGGTGTCGATTATATTATCGTCCATACCGGCTTTGACGAGCGCAATCTGATCAAAGGGTTAAGTCCGCTCGACGACTTACCAGCCATCTTAGAAGCCGTTACCATTCCCGTACAGGCTGTGGGTGGGTTAAGCATTGACCAGGCCATCCAAACGCTAGCCATGGGGGCCGAGATTGTGGTCTTTGGCGCGCCCTTGGTCATCAGCGGCACCGAATTCAAGGCCGCCGACCCCGATTTTGAACGGGTGATGCGCGAGATTGTGACGCGTGTGAAGGGAAAATAAGCGGGAGGGATGCAGACGGAAGATTCCTCCCACCATCATGAACGGTAATAAAATCAATCAGGGATCTGATGACCGCCTGGCATTATTCATTAGTCTCATCCCAAATAAAAAGTAAACATTAAATTCGGTAAATCGCCCGCCTCAGCAGGCTAGCCAGCAACGCCAGTTCAAGCCCGCTT
>JAHBVH010000111.1 GCA_019637645.1 Caldilineaceae bacterium | reverse complement strand
CTGGCGCCCGCCTCGGTGACGCGGAACCGCTCGACGGTGTTCTGGAGATAGCCGCCGGTGACAAACTCGCCCTGATGCGCCGCCGGCCACACCGGATTTTCCACCACGTCGCCGCCGCCATACTTCCGTCCGTCATTCCACAGAGATCGTTGCTCCAGGAAATGATCGGTGCGGATCATGGCCTGGGTGAGGTGATAGACGCCATGGCCGTTGCCGGCGAAGACCAGGGGCTGGCCCCAGCGATCGAAGGCGCTGCCAAAGGGATTGTGCGCGCCCATGGCGCCGCTCCAGAACGGGTCCAGACGCCGCGTCCGCGGCCAGAAACGCCAGACCCCGGCCTGATGCAGGACCTCCAGTCCCCAGGGCGTCTCCACCCGCGACTGCGCATGCAATCCCTGGCTCATCAGCAACTCGCCGCTCGGTCCCCACGCGAAGGAGTTCAGCGTCTGATGCGAATCTCCGGTGCCGAATCCGCGGAGCACCACCCGCCGTTCGTCCGCCCGTCCGTCGCCATCGGTGTCCCGCAAGTGCAGCAACTCCGTCGCCGCGCCCACGTACACCCCGCCGTCCCCGATCTCGAGGCCCGTGGGAATCTGAAGCCCCTCCGCAAACACCGTCGTATGCTCCATCCGTCCGTCGCCGTCCCGATCTTCCAGCACCACGATGCGATCGTCTGCCGGGACGCCGGGAATCACCTGCGGATAACTGACGCTTCCCGCGACCCAGAGCCGTCCATCGGGATCGAACCGGATCTGGATCGGCTTCACCACGCCATTGGTCTCCGAGGCGACCAGTTCCACCGCGAACCCCTCGAGCACCCGAAAGCCCTGGAGCTGGACCTCGGGATCGGGAACGGACTGGGCGCAGACACTCGACGCCAACAGGCACAGTGCGAGGCGGAGGCAGTGGGGAAATGGAGGTTGGGTGTTAGTCATTTGTCATTGGTCACTTGTCATTAGTCATTAGTCCTTGGTCCTTGGTTCTTGGTCAGTAGCTGGTGGCGAGGGACGAGTGGCCAATGACAAAGGACAAGTGACCAATGACCAATGACCAACTGACTATGCCAAATGAAACACTTCTTCTAGCACAAACATCCCTTGGTCGGGACGGCGGCCTTCGAGTTGTTCAAAATAGGGGGCCATGGCGGCTTGCCAGCGTTCATTGACTTCGCGTTTTGCCATGCCGTCGAGGGCCGCTTGGAAGTCCGGCGTTTCGAGGTAGCCAACCAGCAGGCCATCTTCGCGGAGAAAGAGGGAATAGTTATGCCAGCCGGTTTCGCGCAGGGCTTGTAGCATCTCCTCCCAGACGCCTTCGTGGGCTACTTTGTATTCTGCTAGCTTTTCTTGTTTGACCTTTAGGAGAAAACAGACGCGTTGCATGGTGGTTCTTCCTTTCAAACTTGAATCATGATTTGGACAGAGCAATCAACTTCTAACACCTATTGATAAGTCACTGTATAGGTTGGCGGCACGATACTAATCCAACTTTTGCCTGGTTTTAGGGGTATTTCTGCCCCGGCAGCATTAAAGAAACGGGGCAGATCCCCGCGACTTTCGCTGCGCCAACTGCCGACATGGGCTTGCCCATCCCGAAAGAGGATGGCTGGCCCGCTGCCGAAGAGGTTGAGACGAATGCTAGTGCTGCCGAGACTGTCTTCCACGATGTTGGTGGCTTCATGGGTCACCACTTGGACGATCACATTTTCGACGGCCAGTTGCCCACCGCTATTGCCATCCACATGGGGAATCCCGCCCAGCCAACGGGTATACCGGCCACTGCTGCCCTCATATTGGTAGCGGACCTGGCTTCCCGTGCTAGCGGGATAGGGAATGGCAATGGTGGTGGCTGGCACGCCGCCGTTTGGCACGCCGCCAAAGGTGTAGCCACGGACATTTGGCGCTTTTTCCACACCCCACTCGCCCAGCCATCGCCGTAAGCCACCTGTGCTTGTCCGCAGACGGGTACGATAGTCACTGCCAATGCTCGCCGAGTAGCGTGCATTAGAGGGGTCGTCTAGGTCGATGTCCAGGTAGGGAAAGGGCGCTTCATGTTTCAGCGTATAGCGTACCTGATCACTCGCGCCAGAGCAAGCCAAGCCCGCATCGTAGAGCGCTCCCAGATAGTAGTTGATGAGGCGCGCACTACGGATGGGGCCAATCTGGCTACTCTCTTCGCCATAAAAGAGGGCACTAAACCGCGTAATGCCATACCCTTCCATCAGATATTCATAGACAATGTCGGCCTGACCCAAGCCGAATTGAGGACGTGCCGCATAATCATTGTTGACACAGACAAGGATAGGGCGCTGTCCACGCTGGCCACCCCCCTGGCCGGTGAATGGATTGGTGCCGCTGACTGCGCCAAAGCCACCGGCACCGGGCAAGCCCACCCCGGCCCCGTTGCCGCTCCCCCCGGCATTGGCAACACTGGCCGCTTGGCGAGCCGGGGCGGCCAACGCGGGGAGCGGTGGAATCGTTGCCAGCGGCACCGTGGTTGAAATTTGGTCGGTCGACAAGGCAAGATCGACCAACGCCGCGCTGATCCAACTTTCTTCCTGCTCGCCTTGGGGACAGCAGATTTGCCACCAGTCGCCCGCTGCCGTGCGCCCAACGATGGTAATTTCTGCGCTGGCACGGATCTGTCCCACCACGCTATAGCCTGTTCCCGGGCCACCCCGTAGATTGACCAAGTCGGCATTGACCCGCGCCGTTGGTGGTTGGGGTGTGGCGCTTGCGGTGGCGGTTGCGACTGGCCGCGCTGTTGGCACAAGCGCGCGTAACAAAGTGGCAAGCGGGGTGGGGCCAGTGGTTGCCCGCGCGGTCGGTCGCGGCGGTGTTGCCGTAGCCCGGTTGGGGGTGGCCGTGGCTGGGGTAAGACTCGGCGCCATGGTTGGCTTGGGTTCTGGCAGGGCAAAGAGCAAATTGCAGCCAAGCACGGTCAAGAGGCCAGCACACCAGAGTGCCAGCAAGCCCATCTTTTGGGAAACCTTCATAAACGCGTGTAACTATCCTCACCTGAATGTGTGCAAAGTTGTCATCAAATTTTCGGGTGGTACAGGAGGGCAATGAGACAGTGTTCACAAAGTACTTACCCTCCTCCTACAAAATCGACGGTGGGCAGCCCATTTGGGTGATCACATCACAGGCTGCCAAGATATGCCGCTTGCCGTCGCGCAGACTAAAGTTAAGATGACCGGTGAGCAGCGCATCAAAGTCATAGGTGGCGAGCTTTTGGATCGACTGGTTGGTGGCGGGCACGCTGCAATCATAGGTGTTTTGCCAGACGACGCGCCCGCCGAAGAAGATGGCGTCGCCGCCCACCAGATAGCGTTTCCCGTTGGCCGTGACCAAATAGGAGGTATGATCATGGCTATGGCCAGGCGTCGCGATGGTCTCCACTAGGAGGTTGCCAATGGCGACGACTTGGCCGTCGGTCAACACATGCTCGACGGGGCAGGCACGATAGACATAATCCGCCGGGTACATCCCACCATCACGCGCCAGTGGCAAGGAGACCGCGGCCTCATCCCCTGTGGCAACAATGGCTGCGGTGCGCTCTCTGGCATAGAGTTGAAGTGGCAAACGTTCGCGCAGATGCGCTGCCCCGCCGCCATGATCGGTGTGGGCGTGGGTGAGAAAGAGATGGTTGATTTGGGCGAAATCAATGCCATGTTCTTGGCATACATGAAGAATCTGCTCGGTCCCCATCCCTGTGCCCGCGTCAAATAGGAGATAACCGGCCCCGCTGTCGAATAAATAGATGTTACAGTCAAAGGGATCAGTCAAATCAAAACCTGCTCGACCACTGCCGACCAGGTAGAGGGTTGGTTCGATCTGCATAGGATATTCACACCTTTGAAGATGGCTGGTTTTGTGATGAGGGGCAGCGCATTTCAAGAATTCCTTGAAATGCGCTGCCCCTGCTGAAGGAAAACCAAACAGCGCGACAGCTATCCCGTCTTGCTGGGTTGTTCGCGCAGATAGACGATCAGATCAAGATCGCCGGGGGAGTGGCCGAATTCGGTCAGCAGGGCCGCGGCTTCGGCGCGATGCTGCGTCCCATGGTTGATAATATGCAGCAGCAGCGGCCAGAGTAACTGTTCATTGGGCGCGCCGGTCAGGCTCCGATACATGATCGGGCTGTTGAGTTGTTCTGTGGTGAGACCTTGGAGGTAGACACGCATAGCGGCTTCTTCGCGTTGCCAACGCGCTTGGATCGCGGCCAACGTGGGGAAGTCGGCCGCGGCCAAGAAGGCCGTGGGGGAAATCTGTTCTTGAAAGCGCGTGCGCCAGACCCATTCTGCCGACAAGGCATGGACGAGGAGCCCGTGCAAGCCACCCGGGCAAAAGGCGCGTGGCTCAACAAATTGTGCTGGCGTCACCTTGGTCGCCGTGCGCAAAATCCGGCCTGTAGCCCAGTAACTGTAGTCGTAGAGGAGGAGAAGTTCTTCTTTTTGCATCGCTTATCCTATGCAAGAAGGTGGTGCGTGCTGCATGAAGCACACTACGCACCCCGCAGCACGAATCACAACGTAATCGCGGTCGAAACCGACATTTCGCGCACTTCTTCGGCGGTGACCTCACGGCCCAGGCGATCCGAGAGATAGATCCCTTCGGAGATCAGCATGGTGTTGAGGGCGATCTCATCCATGGGGATCAGCGCAACCCGGCCTTGGAGCGCGGCGATCCAGTGCTGTTGTGGCCCGTCATAGACATCGCCCACCTCGTGGACGGTATGCTGACGCCAGTCAAAGCGATCCAGTGGCGTGGACAGATCGAAATCAATGTCGGCTAAGGTGCGGTAGTAGCCAAAGGGATCCAGGCGAATGCCGCCTTCGCTGCCAAAGACCATGGAGCCATCGAACTTGTCCATGTGGACGGCCCAGGCTTCGATAATGTCGATGGTGAGGCCATCGGCCAACCGGATAAAGCCTAAGCCCAGTTCTTCCACATTGTAGCCACTATTGGCTTGGCGACGGGGATCCATGGGCGTCTCTTGGTAGGTTTTGCCGGAGATACGCAGCACCTGCGGATTGCCCAACAAGAAGAGAATGGTGTTAATGTGATAGACGCCCATGTCATAGAGGGCGCCCCCGGCGGAATTTTGTTTTTGGACAAAGGTGGGGCTGCCATAGCCATCGACATAGGGCCGCCCACGCCGCCGATGCCCCACCGAACGGGCGTGGTAGACTTTGCCCAAGTGGCCGCCATCGATCAAGACTTTGGCGGCTTTGGCATAATTCTGAAAGATGTTCTGGCATTGGATGTGTAACTTCTGCCCAGTTGTCTGCGCGGTTTTGAACATGTGCTCGGCGTCAATGTAGGCACCGGCCATCGGCTTTTCGCAGAAGACATGTTTGCCCGCTTCCAAAGCGGCAATCGTCACTGGCGCATGGAAATTATTATGCAGACAGACATCGACCGCTACAATATCATCGCGTTGCAGGAGTTGCCGAAAATCGGTATAGACGTTGGGAATGTTGTACATCTCTGCTACGCGCCGCGCTTCGGCTTCATTAACATCGGCCACCGCCACCACTTCGGCGTTGGGAATCTTGCTATAGTTGCTCAGGTGATGTTTACCAATTTGGCCGACGCCAATCACGCCGACGCGTACTTTATCTGTAGTCATAAGTCCTCGTTGGATTTATTGGGGTAATGTAGGTTATGGAAAAAGGTACTATGGGCAGCAGTCCCGCTGCAAGTGGGCTATCGCCGGTAACCAAAGCGCTAGCCAGGTCCGTGACCGGCTAGCGCAATTCCTGAGGGTTATCCCTCCAGGGTGCGTTTGAGCAAGGCCAAGGTGCGCAAGGCGGCATCGGCTTCGCGGCCATCGTAGGGGGTGCTTTCAATGCCCCAAGCGCCATTGTACCCAGCGGCTTGCAAAATGCCAATGACGCGCGGAATATCCCATTCGGGTTCGTTGCCATTGGCATCAAAGGCGAAGCTCTTAAAGTGGGTCAGGCGGGCATACTTGGCATATTGGTGCCAGGCTTGTTCGTGGGTGCCTTCGGGCCAGTTATACGAATCAAAGAGCAAGCCCAGCCCCTCCACCGCGTCGAGCAATTTATAGAGATTGTCCGGGTGCTTGAAGGGTCCCCAATGATTCTCAATGATCACCTCGACGCCTTGGTTGCGCGCTTTGGCGATAATATCTTGGTAGCCTTCGACGACAATATCAAAGATCGCTTCCGCGCGCTCTTCGCGCCCGCCGGCGTCGATCCGAATTTGGGGTGCGCCCAAATATTCACAAATATCGATCCAGCGATAAGCGCGCTCACGATTGGCCGCCCGCTCTTCTGCCGTGGGCGCGTAGATATGGGCCCCATCGACAGCTACACAGCCAAAGGGCAACTCCATGGCTTCAGCCGTGGCTTTCACCCGATCGAGAAACGCATTGTCTTCATAGCCCGCTTGCAGATGCAACATCCACGGATCGATCTGCGTAAAGCCTGCGCCTTTGCAAAAGGTGATATAGCTAAAAATATCAAGATTCCCCGCCTTGGTCGTGCGGTGAAAACTATAGGAACAGAGGCTGTAACGCATAGATTCTCCTTTGTGTCGTTAAAGATTGGAGGAGTGGGTAGCGCGTAGTGGGAGAGTAAGACGGTGGGACAGTGGCAGAGTAAGACCGGAAGCCGTTTTGGGCCATTGTCCTACTGTCCACTGACCGACTGACTCACTGTCGCCAAACCCGTTCTCCCCCGACTTGGGTGGTAAATGTGCGAATCTGGCTCTCCAGATCCGCATGATCGGTAAAAAAGGTGCTAAACTGAGAGACGAAGGCGGCAATGGCCGCAATCTTGGCGGCAATGGCGGCTTCCACCAAGGGGATCACCGTCGGTTGCCAGTGTAGATTGTTTGTGGGGATCACTTGGGCCAATGCGCCCGGCTTCTGGGCGTATGGATAATCTTCGTAGTACCAAAGCGTGGTAGGCGCAAAGGCTCGCTCGGCGGCCAACCGCGTTAGTTGGTGATCGACATGATGACCAATGGTGAGCGGTACATAGAGCCGAGCATGGGCAGGCAGCGCGGCAATTTGCTCGCTTAACGTCGCAACCAGGGGCCGTTCGGTGGGGTGAAGTTCACCGAAAATATCTGGATCGGAGCGATAAAGCGCGGCACCGCTCTCGGGATGGTAGCGGTAGATACAATCGGGTACTGTCCAATGGAGCGTATCGGCCCCCAAAATCTGATTGGCTGTGTAATCTTCGGCGCGCCGGGCCGCGACCGCGTCGGTCACCAATTCCCAGCGGTCGTGCAAACTCTGGGCATAGCCCGAAACTGCGGCTTGCGGAGGATCGCCTGCTGTGATTGTCACCACGAGGATGCGCTGGCCCGCCTGGGTCTGTTGAAAAATTTGTCCCCCACAGGAGAGCGTGACATCGTCGAGGTGGGGAGAAAGATAAATGGCGTCGTAAAAAGGTTGCATTATGTTTTTTGCTTACAGTCAGTGGTAAATCAATTGTGTTACAGTGTCAAACGCTGACGGACAGGATGAACGAAAACAGGGATTTTCTGGATTGAGCAGCCTCTGGCTGTTTGTATCCGGCTTATCCGCCTCATCAGCTCCCGCCGCGTTCTATTTTCTCAGCAGACGACAGAGCACATCTTGACTCTGGAGGACCAAACGATTATGCATCAGTTCGTTACCGCGCCCGTGCGGCGTGTGGCTATGCTCAGTGTCCATACCTGTCCACTCGCCTTATTGGGGGGCAAAAAAACGGGGGGTATGAATGTCTATGTGCGCGATTTTGGCCGTGAATTGGGCTGCTTCGGCGTCGCGGTCGATGTCTTCACCCGCTCCCAAGATGATTGTCAGCCCCGGATCAAGCATGAGCTAGGGCCAGGTGGTCGCGTCATTCATGTGCCAGCGGGGCCGGAAAAGCCCATTCCTGTAGCCGAAATCGGCAATTATCTCGACGAGTTCACCGACGGCGTTTTGGCCTTTGCCGAAGCCGAAGGGGTCCACTACGATCTGATCCACAGCCACTACTGGCTTTCAGGGCTGGTTGCCGAACAATTGCAACGGAGCTGGCCCCACGCGCCGATTGTACACATGTTCCACACCTTGGGCCACATGAAAAATCTGATTGCCCAAGATGCCAGTGAACGCGCACCGCAGGATCGACTTGATGGGGAAGCCCGTGTCATCCAAATTGCCGACCGGATTATTGCCGCAACGCCTGCCGAAGAGCAGCAGTTACTCGACTATTATGGGGCTGATCCCACCAAGATCCGGGTCATCCCGCCGGGCGTCGATCTGGGCCGCTTCCGTCCTATCGACAAAAAGGCCGCGAAAACCAAAGTTGGCATTGATTGTGGCAACCAGAATATTCTCTTTGTCGGGCGGATTGAGCCACTCAAGGGCGTTGACACCTTGCTGCGCGCCATGTCGATCTTGCAAGAACGTCATCCCGCCGCGATTGCCAATGCCTGTTTAGCGATTGTCGGTGGGGACCCCTGGACCGATGACCTGGACACGGAAATGGGCCGTCTGCAGCAGTTGCGTACCGAACTTGGCATTCGCGATCTCGTCACCTTTTTGGGGGCCAAGGATCAAGAGATTCTGCCCTACTATTACGCCGCTGCCGAAATGGTCGTCATGCCTTCCCATTATGAAAGCTTTGGCATGGTTGCCCTCGAGGCTATGGCTATGGGCACACCCGTCATCGCATCGGAAGTCGGCGGGTTGGCCCATTTGGTCCAATCGGGGATCAATGGTTTCCATGTGCCCTCGCGTGACCCCGAAGCGCTGGCCACGCGTATCTTAACCCTCTTAACCGATCAACCCCTGCGCCAGCGGCTGGGCGAACAAGCACGCGCCTATGCCAAACAATATAGCTGGGAAAATATTGTGGCCCAGATGTTGACCGTCTACCGCGAGACCACGCGCCAACGACCCTAGCTGGAGAGCACTCCGATAGTCAGCCGCCAAGGTTGGTTATCCCAATCCTGACAGGTTTTTCAACCCTGTCAGGGTTAGCCTAGACTTGAACGCCCAAAGCCGCCAAAGCCGCGGCCACATCCATCCCGGCTTGGTAATGAATAGCGGCCAACCCCACTTGGCGGGCTCCCTCCACATTGTGAAGCGCGTCATCGATAAAGACCGCTTCTGCCGGTTGGCGGCCTAAGCGCGCCAAGGTATGTAGATAGATCTGGGCATCGGGCTTCATCACCTTCTCATAGGCCGAGCCGACGACCAAGTCAAAGGCATCGGCCATGGGATGGCGCACGGTGATCACCTCCTGCAACTCATCCATAAAGTTGCTCAGGAGTGCGGTCTGGTAGTTTAGCCGCAGGTAGCGGATTAGCCCCACTAGGTCGTCATCCAGCACATCGCCAGCCCAGAAAGCATGGCGAAAGGCGGCCAAGGTCGTGTCATCCAACCCAAACTCGCCCTGCACCCATGCCCACAGCTCCGCCGTCGTGATGCCCCCGGTTTGAGCGCGCTTGCCCATCTCGCTATTGAGCACAATCCGTTCGGCATCACCCGGTGCCAAGCCTAGCTTTGTTTCCCAAGTGGCGCGCGGGGTGGGGTCGATGGTGCGCACCAATACGCCCCCCATGTCAAAAATAATGGCTTTGATCAAGAGCTCGCCTCGGCTTTGCTTTCTCTGGTTCGCCTGAGCTTAGAGACTAGTGGAAAAGGGCCTCGATAAACCTGACAGGTTTTCAAAACCTGTCAGGTCTGGATCGATCATATCCTGGGCATAGCGCCTTGCTCAGTCAAGCTTTTCCAACGGCACTTTGGCATTGATGGCGCGGCCACCCTGATAGGTAAATTCTGGCCCTTTGCCTTGGGCCGCCCAGCGGGCAGCATTGGCCAACACCTGTTGTACTTCGGCTTGGTAATAGATGGGGTGGGTCTCATGACCAGGGCGGAAATAGAAGATCTTGCCGCGGCCGCGGTGGTAGCAACAGCCGCTGCGGAAGACTTCGCCGCCCTTGAACCAACTGATAAAGACCAGGGTGTCCGGCGCGGGAATATCAAAATGCTCGCCATACATCTCGACGGCGGGAATATCAATGTACGGCCCGAGACCGTCGGCAATGGGATGCCCCGGCTCGATCACCCAAATGCGCTCATTCTCGCCTGCTTCGCGCCAGCGTAGGCTACAGGTGGTGCCCATGAGTTTCTTGAAAATTTTGGAATGGTGGCCCGAGTGGAGAACAATCAAGCCCATGCCTTCTAGCACGCGTTGGTGCACACGATCGACGATCTTGTCGTCCACCTTGCCATGGGCCATATGGCCCCACCAGGTCAACACATCGGTTTGGGCCAAGATCTCGTCGGTGAGGCCGTGTTCGGGCTGGTCGAGGGTGGCGGTGCGCACATTCTCAAACCCGTGGGTTTTAAAGCCGTCGGCAATGACCTTGTGAATCCCATCCGGATAAATATCGATCACCGCTTGGTGGGATTTTTCGTGTTCAAACTCGTTCCAAACGGTTACACGAATTGAAGAACTCATCTGTAAGCTCCTTTAGATAATTTTTAAGGCATATTTTGTCGTGAGCAAAGAGAATCAATCATAAACCGGTAGCAATGCTAGTGTGCAGCGTTACACGATAAGCGCCACTAATTTCCTGACAAAGCTTGGTATCTTCTCAAGGGTGCGCTGTGATTTGAATCACTACAGCAACAGTTGACCAATCAATGTTTATTGGATCGTATCCCATCTATCCAGCAAATGCAAACTCTCGTCCCTAATCGATGGGAGACGCGGGGGGGGCAGCCGCTTCCAGTGGGGCATCGAGCCCGAGCGCGGCTAGGATTTCGGGGATTCGATATAAGGTGGCCTGATAGCCTGTGACAATCAGTTCCTCAATGGCAGTTAGGTCCGCCAGACTAATATGCCCGACCTGTGGCTGGATCACACAATGAGCCAGCGAAGCATCCACCTGGGCGGCACGGATCAAGGTGTAGAGCGAGGTGATACTCACTTCTAGAATATTCTTGGGCTCGGCAACGGGGTCCGTCACCAAGGGCAACAGATCAACCGCGATGACATAGTCGGCTCCCATCTGTTGCACCGCCGAAATGGGCAAATTGTTACTGGCACCGCCATCCACCAACAAGCGACCTTGGCGGCGCACAGGGGTAAAGATGCCGGGCACGCTACAACTGGCGCGGATCGCGGGCGCGATGGGGCCATCGTTGAGCATAATACTTTCGCCTGTACTCAGATCCGTGGCAATGGCGGCAAAGGGAATCGGGAGCTGATCAAACGTGACATCACGCTTCAAGATTTTGCGAATCCAATCCATGAGGCGATCTAGATCCAAAATGCCCAGCGGCATGGTGGGGGCCATCCAAGTGGACCAGTGTGCGGTGACGGGCAGGCTACTAATATCACGCCATTTCAATTGATAGGCCAAGGTAGTGAGGTCGGCTGGGGATAAGCCAGCGGCGTAGAGGCCCCCTACGAGCGCCCCGGCACTCGCGCCAACAATATAATGGGGGCGTAGTTGATAGGCTTCCAACGCCTGGAGCACGCCAATATGGGCGATGCCGCGTGCCGCGCCGCCGCCTAAAACCAGCCCAATACGCTGGGGACGGAGGGGCTTCTCCCAAACCAGCCGTTTGCCGAGTTCGTTGATACCGCTCAAGGTTGCTCTCCTCTCTCCAGTAGATAGTGGCGGGCATGGACGCCATGAAATTCTGCCCCTGCCACCACACGACCATGGGTCGTGAGCCACTCGTTCATGAGATGACGCGTGTCCCACATCTCGACTTCACTACTTAGCACCCAAAGCTCTTGTACACCCGCGGTGATCTGTTGCATCTCTTGGTCGGCAAGGGCGCGCGCCTGGTCATCGGGGAGGTCGCCATTGGTCCACAGGCCGCCCACCCACCAACCCAAAGGCGCATCGCTCCGGGCAAAGAGTCCGGTCTGGTAATCGCTCGTGTAGTAGCGGTAGCTAAATTCTAGATGGGGAATCTGTAAGATCAGCAACGTGGCTGGGTCGCGCCGTTCCGCGATATAGTGAATCGCGCTACGAAGATCATATTTGATCACCTCGTGTTTTTGCCGCCAACCCATTTGGAGCCAAAAGCCAAGTGTATAGATCAGCAGGATCATGACTAAGGGCAGGGCTAGGCGGCCACTGTTTTGGTAGAGGGCCTGGACGCCGAGCGCCAATAAAATCATCGCGGCAGGGGCGATCCAAATAATGTAGCGATCCGTAAAGACAGGCTGGCGCAAACTGATGAGGTAGATGGCCGCAATGGGCAGCAGCAACCAACTTACCAAAAAGCCATAGCGCCGCCATACGCCCAGGTCGGCCACATCGGTGGGGGCTGGCGTAGGATCCGGTTGGCCCGCGTCGGTTGTCACGCTGGTGGTTGTCACTGTGCCGGTTACACTAGCCATTGCCCGTCGTCGTTGCAATTCGGCGATAACCCCAGGCCCTAGCACCAAACCAACGACGCCTAGAAAAAAGATGGGCAAGAGGCGCAAGAACGGTGGTGGTGGCAACAGCCCGTTGCTGTGGTTCATGAGGATCGTGCGCAACATCTCTGACAGTGGCGTGAAAGTAAAGCCACTTAGTTTCTGGGGCGAGACTAGCATCGCCCATTGCCACCAGACAAAGGGCAGATAGGGCAAGGTCAACCCCGCCAGGGCAAAACCGTAGCCCCGCCAGTGCCGTCGGCTATGCGGCCACGCCAGCAAAAACCAGCAGAGATGGAGCGGGATGATGATCAAAGTCAGCAGATGAATATAGAGGCAGATGCTCACCGTGCCTAGGTAGAGAAGCCAAATCCGGCGTCCGCCTTTGGTCATGCCGGTGAGCCAACACCAGTGGGCAAAGAGGGTCAGGACAATGACCAGCGCATACATTTTACCCTCTTGGGCATACCAGAGTTGATAGGGATTCACCGCCAAGAGCAGGGCGGCCAGCAGGGGTGTGATGCTCTGCGCGGTCAGCGCGCCTGGTGTGTAGGGCGCTGCCGCTGTGCGATCAGTGGCACAGAGGCGGCGGGCCACTTGCCAAGTCAACGGAATGGCGAGTGTCCCGGCCAGCACCGAAACATAGCGCAGGGCAAATTCGGTTGCGCCGACTAGGTAGAACCAGCCGCGCAAGGAGAGGAAGTAGAGCGCGCCATTTTGGGCCATTGCTCCAAACATAGCCAGCGTATCGGGGAGATCGCGCAGGGCAAAATAGATGGCGTCTACTTCATCGCGCCAGAGGCTTTGATAGGTGAGCCCGTTGACGCGCCAGGCAAAGGCAGCCAAAATCAATAGTAAGAGAAAAAGACGTTGATAGATCATCATTAGCGTAGCGAAGGCGGCCAGTACTCCTCATCATCGGGGGGGGCCGAGGAGGTAGGCGGTTGAGTGGTTGGCGGTTGGGCAGCCGGGGGCGGGGTGGACGCCGACTGGGTGCGATAGAAATCTGGTGCCGAAGCGCGCCTTGGGGAAAAGGCTTCTGGCCGAGCCGGTGGGAGCGGCTCGGCTACCAAAACATTCTCTTCCTCCATCGTGCCTGCCATTTCAAAAAGCAACTGCTGTCGGCGACGACGGGCATGCCAGCTGAATCCGGCAAACAGGCCAGCCGTTGCAAAGAAGATCACAGAGCCAATGGCAAACCAGATCCACCCCAGCGTCGCCGTCGATACTTGAAAGACTTGGGCTGTTATGGCGAGATAACCCGTCATCGCATCGACTGTAGCGAAGGGGGTAACGCCAATGGGCAACGGGGTGGGGGTGGGCAGTGGCGAAGTCGCGAGGGGTGACAACACGGTGGGCGTATCGGTTAGGCTGAACGTTGGCGTTTCTAACACAACGGGTTGCATGAAGGCCATCGTTGTCTGGGTCGCAGCGGCTTCGACGGTGAGGGCAAAAACGGTACTCGCGATATCGACCGTCGGCATCTCTAGGGGAGAGATCGGCTGACCAAAGGCATCGGTCGCCACTGGTGCCGCCCCGGCAATAAAGGCCGGCGTGGGGGTTGTCACGGCGTTGATGGCAAAGGGTTGGGTCGGGGTTGGTTGAAACGAGACCACAACCGGTGAGGGGGTCGGTGTGGGCGGGATGGTCGGCGAGGGTGTCGGCGTGGGCGTGATGGTCGGCGTAAAGGTCGGGATGCCCGTCGGTGGCGTTGTTGGGGTGGCTGTGAGCGCGGTCACATTGACTTGAAAGCCAACCGATTGGGAAACGGGTACATTGGCGTTGGAATAGGCATTGACGGTCATCGCGCCCGAGAAACTGCTGTTGGCCCGAAACGGCCCCAACAGCGCGGGCAAGCCTAAGGTACTCGTCAAAAAGTAATTGGTCAAGGTGATCCGTTGCCCCGGCGCGATGGTGTAGGTAAAGGCCCCACTGGTATTAATCACCGAGCTTTCGCCAAAGGCATGGCGGACAAGGGGAACTTGTCCGTTATTGACCAGCACCAGACAATAGTAGAAATCTTGATTGGCAATAATATTTAGGGGCGCCGCATGGACACACCCGGTGCGCTCTGTCGTCGCATATTTATTGACAGCTAATAGCTGGGTGCCTACATTTACCCGCGACTGAGCGCGCGCCACTGCTGTTACGTTCGTGCTACTCTGCGAGGTGATGGTAAAGATGTGCGTAACCCCTACGGTCACATTGGCTTGGCCTAATTCAGCCACCTTGCTGGTCGTGATCAATAAAGATTGTCCCGGTGGCAAGGTCTCGGTAATGGTACGGTTGACCAAGAGCGCGGAAGACGACGATTGCTGCCATTGGATCGTATGCTGAGTGAAGGTTAGCGTGCCGGTATTGCGCAGCCGCAAACAATGATAGACGGGTCGCCCACTCGTAATATCCAAGGTTGTCACCGTTCCACATTGGGCCGCATCGGCGCTGAGGGTATCGGTCAGCGTTGTGCTGGTCTGCCCAATCAAGGCAACCGCGCTGGCTTGCCCGGTGGCCGCCACCCCATGCGCTGTATAGGCGGTAAAAATAGCTGTGTTGGCAATCTCATCGGTAACGGTATAGATTAACCGCTGTGCAATGCCTAACGCGCTCAAGCTATTCGTAATGACTAACGATTGATTGGCCGGAATAGGTTCATCGAGTTCAAAAGAGGGCACATCGACGCCAAACAAGGGGACCCGTAGGTGATGGCGAATCAAAGGCAGGGTACCAGTGTTGCGGACGGTGATACAATATTTGACTGGCGTGTTGGCGGGCACAGCCAGGGCCGTGGTGGTGGGGCAGGGCGCTGGATCGGTGGTACGGCCCACGGTGGTGACAACTTGTAGGCTGGCCGTGCCTACTTCCACATAGGCCGTCGCCTCGCCAACGGCAAGCTCCCCACTCGTGTCAGTCGAAGTCACGGTGATGGTATGGGTTGGAACGTTGGTCGCGGCTTGGCTCAGTGGATTGGGGCTGGCGTTTAACAGATTAGACGTAATCGCGCCCACATCGCCAGGGGGAATCGTCAGCGTAATAGTTGCCGGAGCATTATTGGCATATTGCAACGTATGCCGTGTGAGGGTCGTTGTCCCGTTGTTGCGGATCGTTACACAATAGTAGACAGGCGTTCCTGACAAGACGGCGATGGCCTGGGTTGGTGCGCAGATGCCCAAGGCGGTGCCGACCGTTTGACGCACTTCTATGCTGGCGTCAGCCAACGCACGCTCGGCTTGGGCTGCCACTGGTGCGCCGAGGGGGTGAGTAGTCAATCCCCAGAGCAAGCCCGTAAGGAGGGCAAGCGCCAGCAGAAACGCCCCAATCGGGTTATGTAGCCGTATCCCTTGTTCCTGCATTGCCTGCCTTGATCCTGTCTCCTGCCAAATACACAGGGGGCTTACCGTGAGCGGCCAAGTACGAGCGCCGCGACCAATAACAATCCACCAAAGACCGCGCTGACCAACAGCAAGCTCGTCTGCCCCCGATTGACAAATTCGACCACCGGCACAGTCGGCTGCGTTATAGTCAAAGATGATGTCAAAGGTACTGCCAAAGGCGATGTCAAAGGTATTGTTAGAGGCGATGTCAAGGTTACCGTGGGGGCAACCGCATCGACAACCAGCGGGCTGGTCACCAACAGCGCAGCGGTGAGGGGTAAAGTTGGTGTGATCGCGCTTTGCGTCGAAGTGACCGTGGTGGTCAAGGGGGAAAAGGGCAACACCTGATTGGTGTCGCGCAACGGATAGCGAGCAAGCACAGGTGTGCTGTCTAGCAGGCTCAGGAGCAATACGAACACCATACAACCGCTCAAAAAATATGGCATGATCGCTGCTAACCATGGCGACCCCCATGACGACCCCCATGACGACCCCAGTGGATGTCGGTAGCGCTTCTCCGCTTTGCGCAAGTGCTGCTTCAAGCTCCCCCCTCTATCTGCCATGGGCGCGCTGTCCCAATTCATTGCGCGCTGATCAAGCGGCCACTTCTCGTGCAAGTATAATACATGGTCAGCGCTTTCAAACAATTATGCGCTGCGCTCACGTTCGATCAGGCAGGCGCAGCGACACATCGCCAGCGGCAAAAGAATGCCGTTCACCGTTGGCACTTTCGACAACCAACTGCCCGTCGGCGGTGACCGCGATCGCCCGCCCGGTGAGGGGAGTCGCGGTGCCGTCAGCCGCCGTGGTCTGGACAACCACGGTCTGTTGCAAGGTCCAGAGCTGTTGCGCCCAGCGTTGTTGGAGGAGGGCCGGTGTCAGGGCTGGGTCTAGGTAGATCTGCGCCCAGGTGCGACAGATGGCTACCAGCAGATCGGTGCGATTGAGCGGCGGACACTGGGCCGCCAAGGTTGGTTGATGGTCCAGAAAGTGTCGCAGACTGGTGGCTGGGGGTGCGCCAGGGGGTGTCTGGGGCAAGGCGGTTGCTGATTGCATAACATTCAGCCCACAGCCCACGATCACGGCGACGGCTTGATCACCGCGGTAGACCGCTTCGATCAAAATGCCGACCATTTTGCCCGCCGTGGCCCAACTGGTGCCTAGAAGGAGATCGTTGGGCCACTTGAGCCCCAAGTAGGGGGCAAGGGGTGGCAGATAAGCGGCCAGCCCTTGCTGGATCGCCAACCCGGCGAGCATGGAAAAGTGCGTTGGCGGCACGCGAAAGGGGGCTTTGAAGATAAAACTGACCAAGAGGGCATCGCCCAAAGGAGTTTCCCAGCGCCGTTGAAGACGGCCCCGCCCCGCCGTTTGCTCTTCGGCGATCACCATGGCCCCGCTCCGCACGGTGGGATCTGCTGCCAGCTGGTTGGCAATGGGCATGGTGCTAGGGATACTTTCGTAATAAAAGAGGGTGTGACCAATGGGGCAATCGGCCAGTTGCGCGTGAATCCGTTCCTGTTCAAGTAACATAGTTCGCCTTATCAATGATGGAATTTTACGATAAAGCCATTATAATACCTCACGAGGTCAACGTGCCTATCACGCGATAGGCGATCCACCCCTTTCAGCGAAAGTTCCAACCAGCGAAGGTGAAGGAGAAAACAACTATCATGGACTATCGGATTCTAGGCCGCACCGGGGTGAAAGTCTCCCGTCTCTGTTTTGGCACCATGTCCTTTGGCGGTGATGCCGATGAAGCCACGGCGGCGGCGATGTTCAAACGCTGCCGCGACATGGGGATTAATTTCTTTGATTGCGCTAATTCCTATGAAGGCGGGCGCTCGGAAGAAATTCTAGGCCGCTTGATGGCTGCCGAACGCAATGAATTGGTGATCACCTCCAAAGTCTGCTCGCCGATGGGCAAGGGGATCAATGATCGCGGGCTATCCCGCCGCCATATTATGCTCCAAGTCGAAGCGAGCCTGCGCCGGTTGAAAACCGACCGCCTCGATCTCCTCTTTGTCCACCACTTCGATCCAGATACGCCCGTGGATGAAGTGCTACGCGCCTTGGACGCGTTGGTGCAACAGGGGAAAGTGCTCTACTTGGGTGTTAGTAACTGGGCTGCCTGGCAGATCGCCAAAGCCCACGGCATTTCGGCACGCGCTGGGTTGGCGCGCTTTGAATGTATTCAGCCCATGTATAACCTGACCAAACGCCAAGCCGAAGTTGAAATTTTGCCCTTTGCGCTTGCGGAACAGGTGGGGGTGATTCCCTATAGCCCCCTGGGCGGTGGCTTGTTGAGTGGCAAGTATGGCACCAGTAGCAAGCCCAACAGTGGCCGTTTGATTCAGAATCAAATGTATGCCAAACGCTATGGTGAGGATCTGTACTACGAAGTTGCCGAGCGCTTTACGGCTTATGCCAAAGAACGGGACATTCACCCCGCCACTTTGGCGGTAGCTTGGGTAATGCACCACCCCGCCATTACCGCGCCGATTATTGGCGCACGCAATCTAAATCAGTTAGAAGGCTCGCTGGCGGCCAGCAACCTTGCTATGACCCCAGAATGGCGGGCCGAAATTTCCGCCCTCTCCTACGAACCACCCCCCGCCACCGACCGCACCGACGAGCGCAAATAACCGCGCGTACCGTCGCTGTACGGCTGAAGTTGCTAAGAAGCTGGAACGCGGATTTGCGCGGATTGATTCTCTATCCGCGCAAATCCGCGTTCATCCGCGTCCCAATCTTGGATTGTCGTGGGCGCATCCGCTCGGTCAGCGCGGGATCAACGATGACCACAATGGTGATCTGCCTGGTTGTGCCAGCCGGTAGTGTGCCTAACGCGCAGGTCACGACGCGGTCGGTGTAGCTACAGCCAATGGTAGCCGATTGGAAGGCGACTTCGACCGGCAAGGTGTCTGTCACCACGACTGCCGTGGCTGGGCTAGGCCCGCTGTTGGTGACCCTGATCGTATAGGTCAGCAGTGTGCCGGCGACGACCGGATTGGGCGCGCTATATTTGACCACGGTTAGATCGGTTATGGGCAAAGGCGTATTGGTCGGCGTACGCGTGGCGGTGTTCGTCGCCGTCGCTGTGGGCGGCACGGGTGTATGGGTCGCGGTGCGTGTTGCCGTACTCGTCCCCGTTGGCGTTGCACTAGGTGTACGCGTGGCAGTTTGTGTGGCCGTGGCGGTTGGCGTGGCGGGGCAGAGAGCAGAAAAGGTGCCGGAAAACTCGGGTTGGTGCAATTCGGCGGTGGTGCTTAGGGAGCGCACGGCTGCCGAACCATCAATGTTACCACTTGCCTTGACCGTGGCCAGCGGTGCCAAGAGCGCGCCCATAAAGTTGCGGCTCCCCAGCTCGATGGTGGTCGCCTCATAGAAGTTCCAGATCACCTGTTGCCGCCAGGTACTCTCCGTAAAGCGGCTCACCTTGTTGCCATCGTTCCAATTGACGCTTGTGCCCGCAACAT
>JAHBVH010000110.1 GCA_019637645.1 Caldilineaceae bacterium | reverse complement strand
CTTACCGATTTTAATGGTTACCCTTCATGAAGGCGGTGCGCACCCCTTATTCCTAAAATATCGCGATAAAATGCCAGGAAAGGAAATTTAGATGGCTACTTACGAACTATTCAGTAGCAGTAACGCCGGTAATCTCAAGGTCAGGCGTGATCAAGCTTCGATCAAGCTTCTGTTCCAGAAGAAGCACCTCGCCTTCATTGAGTATGATGTTGCCAATGACCCTGAGGCCCACACCCGAATGATCGCCATCAGTGGCAGGAAAGATCTTCCCCAGTTCTGGGTCAATGGCGCATTCTTTGGTACTTATGATGACATCGCTGCGCTAGAAGAGGTTGGTGATTTCGACGCTAAATTGTCCGGCTAATGCCCAGATGATGGACGCCGCCAAGACGCCAGGCGGGTCGAGCACCCTCGCCCGACTCGCCTGGAATGCGGCGTTTAGCAGAAGATTCTTGGTAACCAACGCCAACTCTCTTTCATAAAGGATCTCTATGCAACAGAAGTTGATTCTGCTTAGTGGCGAAGCATGGACCGGTAAGTCTACCGTGGCGCGCTTGCTTTATAGCCAGTTAGATAACTCGGCGTGGCTTGATGGCGATGATGTCTGGCGCGTCAATCCGTGGCGGGTTGATGATCCACGCTTGCGCAATAGCGATCTCAATATGGCCTATATCCTCACGAATTACCTGCAATCAAAATTCCAGTATGTAATCCTCTCCTCAATCGTCTTATGTGTGGATGCGCTGCGCGAACGCATCATTCGCCTCATTGACTACACCGATTATGCGGTAATCCATATCACTTTGCTCTGTGATCCTACCCTTTTGGTGCAGCGGGCCAAAACAAGAGACGACAACCAGGAGCCAACTTTGCTGTTTCATGAGCTGTCCAAAACCATCCAAGGGTCGATCAAGCTGGATACAAGCACCAAACGCCCCGAAGCGCTTGTGGCCGAGATCATGCAGTATTTATAGTACACGCAATTGAGGGACGATCGATGCCAACGATTACGGTGAATGGTGTGACCTTGGCCTACGAATGCTTGGGCAATGGGCCACCCATTGTGTGGACGCCCGGTGGCTGGCTGCCAAGAGATGAGTGGTCCTATTTCAACGCGGGTTGCCTTGCCGCGGATTATACGGTCTTGCTCTGGGATCGGCGGAACACCGGGGCTTCTGAGCTTGCTATTGAGGATGCGGCCAGCGAGTATGAACTGTGGGCAGATGATCTACATCACTTGCTTGCCGCATTAAGGCTCTCCCCAGCCTATCTGGCGGGTGGCTCCGCGGGTAGCCAATTTTCGCTCATCATGGCCCAGCGCTATCCCGAAGATGTGCAGGGACTGATCCTGATCGATGCGCCAACCAATGATCAGGCAATGATCAAGGCCATTTTTGACGCCCACTATCTTACCTTAGCTGAAGTGGCCGCAACACAGGGAATGGAGGCGGTCATTGCCCATTCGGCAGAAGCCTGGCAGCGCATGGCCTTTGCCAACGCCCAACCAGGTGATTGGTTGCTCAATTGGGTGGCGATGACCATCTCTATGAATCCTAGCAACTACGCACGGCTCCTTGCCATGGAACCCCATGCTTTCGCCACCATCATGAAAAAATGGGGCGCGGTTGGCCCGGCGTGGGCCGCGGCCGACCGCTGCCATCTGGGGGGATTATCGGCTGCACAACTCGGGCAACTGACCATGCCTGCCCTCATTGTCCAAGGCTTTGATCCGATCCACCCTAAAACTTCCGCCGAAGCGCTCTATCGCCTTCTGCCCAATGCGACTTGGGTGGAATTTGCGGCGGCCTATGACCAAGCCACCCTGGCGCAAATGGCCGCGCCCGACGCTTCTTGGCAGGCCAAAGCGCTCCTCGCCATGCCCTTTATTCGGAAGTTTTTGCAAAGCGTGGCGTCAACGTAAACCGCTATCTTCTGTTGCCCTACAAGCTCTGCCCGCCAGAGGCTTCGATGCGTTGTGCATTTACCCAGTACATGGCCGGTGATAGGAGCGATGCCACCACGCCACCGATGTCTTCTGGCTGTCCGGCGCGGCCAAGCGCGGTTATTGAGGCTGCCATTGCTTGCATTTCTGGCTTGAGCATGAGGCCATCGCCAAAGTCAGTGACGATGCCGCCTGGCGCGACGGCATTGACTGTAATCTGGCGCGTACCTAACTCTGCGGCCAAATAGCGGGTGATCACTTCTAAAGCGCCTTTGGCGGATGCATAGATTCCCTGGCCTGGGTATGTCACACACGTTAACGCCGTGGAGATATTCACAATTCGACCGCCATCCGCCATGAGTGGGAGTAACGCTTGAGTCAGGAACAGTGGTCCTTTCACATGAATACTCATAATCTGATCAAACTGAGATTCAGTGGCATCTGCCATGAGACCTGCCATGCCGACCCCGGCATTATGGATCAGGAAGTGAAATCGCTCGCTTCCCCACTCCTTCAAAGTGGCGCGAATTTGTTCCGCGAAGGATGGAAATGTGTTGGTCTCACCGAGCTCTAGCGGAAGGGCTCATTTACGGCCGTCACAGAAACCGTTGAATTCATGCATACGCTTGTCCAGCGTGTTGCTGCATCTGGCCGCCTACGCCTCCATGTCGCGCTTGCCACACAGATGGTCCATGCGGCCTGTTGTGGCGTCGTTCTCACATTGCTGTCCCAACCAGTTGCGGCGCGTGATCTGACGCTTTCGGCTGTGACTCGTGAGGCAATCCTGGCGGCCATGCTGGTGGCCAAGGATGCTAACACCACTACTGTCATCGCACCGCAAAACAACGCAGTCAGTCAGATAGCTAATCGTGCCGTCGCGCTGAAGGCGGTGCTGCCCGAAGTAACCAATCTGACTCCTAGCGAGTCTGGATTACTAGGCGAATGGCTTGATCGGCTCAGCTATCCCTCATCTTAATCCATGGAAGTGGCTACCTTTGTCGCTGACCTTAACCGCGCCCTAACGCTGATTCAGGGGCATTTTGATATTGAATCGTCCCTAGCATCAATTGTTGTTAAGCCAAAATCTCATTTGCATCAAGCCCTATTCAGTGTTACTATTATTTGCCAATTGCTACTATTTGTTAATTCGGATTATTTACCAAATCAAAATGATTATGATTTGAGGAGTGCTATCGAATGCCTGCTGCTGATTTAGCCGAGCGACTCCGCGCCGCTGGCCTCAAGGTCACTGGATCGCGTGTTGCCATCCTCGATGCCGTCGAGCGGAACTGTCACCACCCGAGCGCCGAGGAGATCTATCAGGAGCTGGTTGAGCGTCATCCCTCCCTTTCTCTGTCAACTGTCTATGGCACGTTGAGTGCATTTGTGCGTGCTGGCTTGGTGCGCAAACTTTCCGAGGTCGATGGCCGTTTACGGGTGGATGGCACGAAGAGCCATCATGATCACGCGATTTGCCGGATCTGTGGCACGATCTTCGATGTTGAACCAGAACCCAATACGCTGCTACTCCCCCCAACAGAGTTACCCGACGGCCATACTGTGCTCAACGTGCGCATCGAGTATGATGTAGTCTGCGCGAACTGTAAATCAACTTCAACCTGATTCGAATCTTGTACCGCCGAACCATGCGCTTTGCGTGGCTTTGTGGCGCGCTGCCGGATAGAGAATCGCTTTGGAAATCTATACAACACGATTGGAGCAAAGATGAGTAGTGAAAGTAAATGCCCTTTCACGGGCAAATCGAATGTGGTAGCAGGCACCCGGTCGAACCGCGACTGGTGGCCAAATCAGTTGAACCTGAAAGTGCTCCACCAAAACTCGAATCTGTCGAACCCCATGGGCAAGGCCTTTGATTATGCTGAGGAATTCAAAAGCCTCGACCTAGAAGCTGTACGCCAAGATCTCTATGCGCTCATGACCGATTCACAAGATTGGTGGCCGGCGGACTTCGGTCATTACGGTCCGCTCTTCATTCGCATGGCTTGGCACAGCGCTGGCACCTATCGCACGGGTGACGGTCGCGGCGGGGCCTCGGATGGTACCCAACGCTTTGCCCCCCTTAATAGCTGGCCCGACAATGTCAATCTGGACAAAGCCCGCCGGTTACTCTGGCCGATCAAGCAGAAGTATGGTCGCAAAATTTCTTGGGCCGACCTCATGATCTTGGCCGGGAACTGCGCGCTCGAGTCCATGGGCTTTAAGACCTTTGGCTTTGCTGGTGGGCGCGAAGATGTCTGGGAACCCCAAGAAGACGTTTACTGGGGTGCTGAAGATACCTGGTTAGGCGACAAGCGTTACACCGGTGAACGCGACCTCGAAAACCCACTCGCAGCGGTGCAGATGGGGCTGATCTATGTGAATCCTGAAGGGCCGAATGGCAACCCTGATCCGTTGGCCGCCGCGCGTGATATCCGCGAAACGTTTGCCCGGATGGCGATGAACGATGAGGAGACCGTTGCCCTCATTGCCGGTGGCCACACCTTTGGTAAAACCCATGGCGCGGGCAGCGCAACGAATGTCGGTCCTGATCCCGAAGCGGCTGGCATTGAAGAGCAGGGTTTGGGCTGGACGAATCGCTTTGGCACGGGGAAGGGTGGCGACACCATCACCAGCGGTCTGGAAGTCACCTGGACTTCGACGCCCACCAAGTGGAGCAACAACTTCTTCTGGAATCTCTTCGGCTATGATTGGGAACTAACCAAGAGCCCGGCGGGCGCCCAACAGTGGACCCCCAAGCATGGGGCTGGTGCCAATTCAGTTCCCGACGCGCACGACTCCTCCAAGCGCCACGCGCCGGCCATGCTGACCACCGATCTCGCTTTGCGCTTTGATCCAGTCTACGAGAAGATTTCCCGTCGTTTCTATGAGAATCCAGACGCCTTTGCCGATGCCTTTGCTCGCGCCCGGTATAAGCTGACCCACCGCGACATGGGGCCGCTTTCTCGCTATCTGGGCCCCTTGGTTCCGGCTGAAGCGCTCATTTGGCAAGATCCCATCCCGGCTGCCACCTATGCGACGATTGATGATGCAGATGTTGCCGCCCTCAAGAGCAAGATCTTGGCCTCTGGTCTCACCATCCCGCAACTCGTTGCAACCGCTTGGGCGTCAGCGTCAACCTTCCGCGGCTCGGACAAGCGCGGTGGGGCGAATGGTGCCCGCATCCGCCTTGCGCCGCAAAAGGATTGGGCAGTCAACCAACCGGCTCAATTGGCGACGGTGCTCAGCACCCTGGAAGGAATTCAAAAGGAATTCAACGGCGCACAGGCCGGAGGCAAGCAGGTTTCGCTCGCCGACCTGATCGTGCTGGGTGGCTCGGTGGCTGTTGAGCAAGCCGCAAAGAACGCTGGCTATGCCATCACGGTGCCCTTCACCCCTGGCCGTGCCGATGCCACGCAGGAACAGACCGATGTGGAATCCTTTGCGGTGCTCGAACCCATTGCCGATGGCTTCCGCAACTACCTCAAGGCCAAATATGCCGTGTCGACCGAGGAACTGTTGATCGACCGCGCCCAGTTGCTGACGCTGACCGCGCCAGAGCTGACTGCACTCATCGGTGGGCTGCGCGTCTTGAATGCCAACGTTGGCCAGTCCCAACATGGTGTCTTTACCAAGCGCCCAGAGACGCTGACCAATGACTTCTTCGTAAACCTGCTCGACATGAGCACCGTGTGGCACCCCACTTCCGAAGAAGCCGAAGTTTTTGAAGGTCGCGACCGCGCCACCGGCGAAGTGAAGTGGACCGGTACCCGCGCCGATCTGGTCTTTGGTTCCAACTCCCAACTGCGCGCCCTTGCCGAGGTCTATGGGGCTTCCGATGCCCAAGCGACCTTTGTGCAGGATTTCGTAGCGGCATGGACCAAAGTCATGAACGCAGATCGCTTCGACCTAGCCTAAGTGAGCAAGCGTGCGTTTGCAAACGCACGCTTTGCCATAGAATCTACGTACCAAGCTAGTTTGTCACTGAACCCTGTCAGGTTTTACAAACCTGACAGGGTTATTTTTATCCAGCTGCCCGTGCGGCCGCGACAAGTTCGCGGGTAGCAGGGGCAACCTCCGCGGCGAACAGCTCGATGGTTGGCGCGTCATCGGCAGCCAGGATGAACGCACTGATCCCATAGTCGATGGTGAGCCCAGCCAGCTCTTCAGCCCACTGTTGGGGCGGCCCATTCAAGAAGGATTGCCCAGCGCGGGTGAAGCGCCCTGAAATATTCAGTAGACGGCGGATCGCAGCCGGGTCGCGGCCAGCCTCGGTGGCACCCTCGTCAATGCGTTGATTCATCGCTTTGATGGCTGATACGCCACCTTCAATATAAGTTAGACTGGGCAGCCAACCATCGGCAAGCCGCCCGGTAAGGTTTAGAATCCGGGGTTTGTACGCGCCAACCCAGATCTCCATCGCGTGTGCTGGTGCCGGACCGCGCTTAGCTCCCTTCACCTGATAGTGTTGCCCAGTAACCCGGACCCCACCCGGCTTGTCGGTGGCCCAGATTTCCCGAATGATCGTAATACCTTCTTCCAGCGCGGCAATGGATTCGCCAGGGGTTAACCGGCGCTCGCCCATGGCAACAATTGCGTCCCAAAAAGCCCCGGCTCCAATGCCCAATTCAAAGCGGCCCCCACTGAGGAGATCCAGGCTGGCCGCGCTGCGCGCGATGACCGCGGGCTGTCGCAATGGCAGGTTCAGAACGTTGGTACTCACCCGGATCTGCTGGGTGCGTGAGGCTACGAACGCTAACAAGGTCCAGGCGTCATAGAAGGTTGGCTGATAGGGATGATCCTGAAAGGTCACCAGGTCCAGCCCGGCTCGATCAGCCACCACGGCCAATTCGACGGCCTGCATTGTCGGTTGTACAACCGGCGTGATAAAGGTGCCAAAGAGCAGATCGTGCCCGTAATCCGCCACGGAAGCGCGTTTGGGTTGGGCAATAGAAGTAGACGTACTCATGTTAGCGGTTCCCTTCTTGTCAGAATTACGCCTGCAAGACTGGCGCAATGTTAAAGTTATCGCGAAAAACATTATCCGGATCATAGCGGCGTTTCAAGGCCCGAAGCCGTTCGAGCGTCGCGGGCGGGAAGGCATCCTGGATCCGTTCGGGCCGCAGATCGGTTTCAAAGTTGAGGTAAAGCCCATTAAAGTGTGGTTGCAAGGGCTCCCACGCGGCATTCACCCGCGCCTTGGGCGCACCAAAGCCAATCACGCTGAAATTGGCCGACCGATAGCCGTAGGCCGTTGCCTCTGGCGCAACGTCGGCCACCGCCCCGCCCACCGAGCGGAGCTGAAAGAAATAGACGGCACCGCTTTCGAGCAACTGCGCGGCGGCTGCCGCAAATTCTGGTGTAATATGCTCGAGCAATCCTGACCGTGCCGTCGGCTCGCCAATGCCATTATGATCCATATCCTGGGCATTGGCCATGACCGTCGCATAGGGCATGATCGCCGCATTATAATCATAGAGCGGCGCGACGTTCGCCAAGGGTTGCAGCCGATTCACAATCGTGGTGGGATCGTCGGCATTGACCATGACCATGGCTTGGGCAATGCTGGGCTGCCCGCGCCGGGGTGGCCCCATGATGAGAAAGCTGGTCAGATCGCGCGGGGATGCTTCCACCGCCGCGCCCCACTTTTCTAGTAGACGCGCCGGCTCCTTGGCATCATAGAGAAAGGTGGCCCAGCCCACATTGTGAACCTCGTCTACTTCAAATTCAAAGGCTGTGACAATGCCAAAGTTGGCCCCAGCACCACGCACTGCCCAAAAGAGATCGGCGTTGATCTCATCGTCTGCCCGTACCACCGAACCGTCGGCCAACACCATCTCGACGGCGCGCAGATGATCAATGGTCAGGCCATGGTCACGGGCCAGAAAGCCGATCCCGCCCGCAGTGGCCAGCCCGCCCACGCCCACACCGCCATAGTCACCAGAACTCAGCGCCCAACCATGCGGGGCTAACGCCGCGGCTACATCCATCCAGCGTGCGCCTGGCCCAATGCGCACGCGGCGGGTGGCCGGATCGATAACCTCAATGATGTTTAGCTTCTTTAGATCAATCACCAGCCCATCTTTGTTGGTAGAGCGGCCACTGATGCCATGACCACCACTCCGAATCGAGAGCGGCAGAGCAGGGTGCTGCCGCGCAAAGGCCAACGCGGCAACGACTTGTGCCGTATCTTCCACTTGGAAAACGAGCCCCGGTGAACCGCCCCGCATGTAGGTCGATTTGACGCGGGCATAGGCGGTATCGCCCGGCTCGATCACTGCCGTGGCTAGCAGCGGCGAAATGCCGTCGTAATCGATTCCGGCGCGGCGTTTGGCCCGCGCCGCGGTCTGGCGGATCTGTGGCCCAACCCCGAGTTGGGGCAGTTCACGCTGTACGGCTTCGCGCAAGGCTGGGGCCACCTCGTTGGCAAACTGTGCCAGGGTGCCTTGATCATCGATCATGAGAATGAAGGTGCCCACGCCTTGCTCGATCACAAGCGGCAGGAGGTCGTCTATCCATTTCTCGCTCGGCCCCTCCAGCAAACCACCCGGTGTAGCCGAAAACTTGCCCGTAATATTCAGCAGGCGGCGGATCTCGCGGGGATCACGACCTGCCTCTCGCGCCGCCTCATCAATCCGTTGCTGGCCCGCGGCCAACTCCCCTGGCTTTAGGTAGGGCAGCGAAGGCAGCCAGCCATTGGCCTTCTGCCCGATCAGCCGCAGCATGCGCGGCTTATACGCACCCAACCAAAGGGGAATGTCGTGGGCTGGCGCCGGTCCGCGCTTTGCCCCATTCACCTGATAGTATTGCCCAGGGAAGTGCAAGGGCGTTGTCTCGGCAGCATCCAATATGCCGCGGATGATATCAATGGCTTCGCTGAGCGCGTCCACTGCTGCACCCGGAGATAAGCGGCGCCCGCCCATGGCCGCGATGGCATCCCAAAAGGCCCCCGCGCCCAGGGCGAGATCGAGCCGACCGCCGGAAAGCAAGTCAAGCGTCGCGGCGGAGCGGGCCAAAACCGCCGGGGCGCGCAGCGGCAGATTGAGTACATTGGCGGCCAGGTGGATCCGCTCCGTCTGGCCGGCCACCCAACTCATGAGGGTCCAGGTATCGAGAAAGGCTGGCTGGTAGGGATGATCCTGGAAGGTCACCAGATCATAGCCTAGTGCTTCACTTTGGCGTGCCAATGCGACAACGGCTTCGGGTTCGTGGTTGCGCGGTGTAATAAATGTACCAAAGGTCAAGGGATGACCGTAATTCATGATCGTATGCTTCCTTTCCAGGTCGCATGGTTACAGCGACAGAACATAGGCGCTAGGCAACGCTAGCGCTGACCGAGCAACCTTTGCACGTGACTCCTGATAATGCTGAAATTTGTACAATTGTGTACAGTGCATATATGAACAATGGGGGAAAAATAGATCCCGTTTCTTGCCCTTTACGCCGCGGCGGCTGGTGTAAAGCCACTCAGTCGTTCTAGCAGTCTGTGCAATAAGATCCGTTCCTCTTCTTGAAAAGCGCCAAAGAACTCACGTTCAAATGCTTTGACCACGACTAAGCCTTCGGTATAACGTTGTTGGCCTGCCGGGGTTAGCTCTGCCAAAATAATGCGCCGGTCGAGGGGATCAGGCACACGTCGGACCAGTTGCTCTGTGGCTAACCGATCGACCAACTGGGTTGCGTTGGATTTCACACACGAAAGCCGTTCGGCAAGCTGGCCCAAGGTGAGTTGTCCGCCAGCCTCGGTCAGATGGCGCAATGCCTTCCATTTGGTGGCCGAGATCCCAACCGGCGCTAACGCTGCGTCTAGCCGAAGTTCGATGGCCTTGCTGCTGTGCATGAGCACTTCGATCAGCGCATAGGGGTCACAGGCTTGGACGGGTTCACTTTTATTCATGTATGAATGATACAGCAGAGAACTTATTTTGTCAAGCTTTCTCTGTTTGCGTTCTGTAGGTGTTTTCCCGCCGGTTTGTGTCATTTGCCCGGTTCATTGCGAAAGGCCCTGCCACTGGCGCGCGGGCGCGCAGCGGGATTGACAAAGGCAAAAGAAAGGAGTAAGGTTTTGCTAGCGTGTGCTTCCTGCGATTCAGGGCGTTATTTTCTCGATTGGGAAGGAGCGCAACCTATGACAACGGATGCAGCCCACAAGCGCTGGTGGCAAATTTTCGAGGTGGTCTTTGGCTTGCCATGCTTACTTGCCATTGCGCTACACTGGACGATGCCGCTTGCATTTCCGCGTGGTCTGTTCATGTCAGTACTGATCCCGCTAGGCGCGCCACTGATTCTGACGGGGCTCACCTTTGTTGTTCTGGCGCGGCGAGCGTTGGCACGCCAAGGGCAACCGACCGACCCTGGTCAGCCAACCAGTGAACTGGTCACAACCGGTGTTTTTGCTATTTCGCGGAATCCGCTTTATCTCGGCGGTAGCGTGGTTTTGGCTGGCATTGCTTTCGCCATCAATTGGCCTTGGGGGCTAATTTTTCTATTGCCAGCCTTGGTTGCTTGTCATTATCTGCTGATTGCGCCGGAAGAACGGTATCTCGCCGCCAAGTTTGGTGGGCACTATAAGCACTACGCGACGAGTGTTCGGCGCTGGCTCGGGCGTCACTGAACTATCCACTGCCCTAAAGTGGCGCACAGTGCGAATAGTGTGGCATGCTGTGCTAATGACTGACCCTGCTTATGCTTCTATAATAGTAATAGCAATCTATGAAACTAGGAGAAAAAAGCAGGAGGTCTTGTATGAGTGGTGAACTAGTGCTAGTGACAGGCGGATCAGGCTTTGTCGGTGCGCATAGTATCGTACAGCTTTTGAATGCTGGCTATCGGGTGCGAACAACAGTACGTTCGCTAGCGCGGGAAGCGGATGTGCGGGCAATGCTCAAGGAAGGCGGCGCGCAAAACGGTGACCTTTCCTTCATGGCCGCCGATCTTACTGATGATGCGAACTGGCCTACGGCTGTGGCTGGGTGTGATTACGTGCTCCATGTCGCGTCACCTTTTCCATTCAGCACGCCCAAAGACGAAGATGATGTCATTATTCCCGCACGCGATGGCACCCTGCGCGTGTTGCGGGCCGCGCGCGACGCAGGGGTGAAACGTGTTGTGATGACCTCATCGTTTGTTGCCATTGCGTATGGGCATAGGCCAACCACTCGCCCCTTTTCTGAAGAGATGTGGACGGATATCCATGGCGATGTCAACCCGTATATGAAATCTAAAACATTGGCTGAACAGGCGGCCTGGGATTTTATCGCGCGTGAAGGGGATGGGCTGGAGCTTGCGGTTGTCAACCCAGTTGGGATCTTCGGCCCCGTGCTTGGGCGAGATTTTGCCGCCACGATCGAGATTATGCAGCTTTTGCTGAATGGTGCCCTTCCCGCGGTTCCACGCATATCCGTGACGATGGTTGATGTGCGCGATGTGGTCGATCTGCATTTGCGCGCCATGACCCATCCCGCGGCCAATGGTGAACGGTTGATTGCGGCCAGCGACAAAAGCATCACCTTGCAGGAGCTAGTCTACGTTTTGAAGCGCGAGCTTGGCCCAGTGGCACAACGCGTGCCGACGCGCCCCCTGCCCGACTGGTTAGTACGCTTGGTGGCGCGTTTCAGTGCCTCGGCGCAACCTCTCCTCCGTGAATTGGGCCAGGTGCGCCATGCGAGCAATGCCAAGGCGCACCAACTCCTCGACTGGCAGCCGCGCTCGAATGAAGAGACGATTGTCGCCACCGCGGAGAGCTTGGTGCGCTTTGGCTTAGTGAAAAATCGGTAAGGACAAAATCGGAATGACTGTCGCATCTGCCCACCCACAGGATCGGATTCGCTTATCACACGCCGTGCTCGCCCGCATCAAGGATAGTGGCTTCTCGTTGGCGGAGCTTCTGCACCGCGCACGTCTGCCAGCTACCCTGCTCCAACAAGAATCGATGGTGGTGACGACCGCACAATGGTTTGCGCTGTGGGCCGCGCTGGATAGCTATGTGGATGACCCGGCGTTTGGCTTGAAGCTGCCACGCTTGATGCGCGGCGCGCCCTATGACGCGCTGATGATCACCGCCCTCTCGGCGCCTTCCTTCCACGCCGCATTGCACAAGATCGCGCGCTACAAGCGTCTCTTCAGCGCGGAAGATCTCCAGGTTGCCAGCCACCGGAGCGAATGGCATATCGAAGTGATATGGCTGGCAACGGCGCAGCTACCACCGCCCCGGTTGATCGATGCCTCCTTCGCCCATATCGTCGAAGTTGGGCAACAGGGCACTGGGCAGTTATTCTATCCTACACACGTCATGTTACGCCGTGATGAGGCGCATCGCTCCCTGTACGAAGACTATTTTCACTGCCCGGTTGATTTTTCGGCTAGCTGCGACCGGTTGGTCTTTAGCCATGCGGTCATCATGCAGCCTTTTGTGACGGCCAACCCAGATCTGCTGGCCCTGATCGAGCCACAACTGGAGACAGAACGACGCAACCGGATCATTCCTCCCCACGTAATCGACCAGGTGAAGTGGTTAATTCGGAATCGCATCGCTGGCGGATTACCAACGGTACAGGAGATTGCAAGTGAACTGATGATGAGTACACGGACTTTGCAACGCCGGTTAGCAGAGGAAGGATTGTCTTTTTACCAACTCTTGGAAACGGTGCGGCATGAGCTGGCTAAGGAGTATTTGCAAGCATCATCGCTAGCGCTGACTGAAATTGCGTTTCTGCTTGGCTACAAAGAAGCTAGTTCATTTCATCGGGCATTCCAGCAGTGGGAAGGGCTATCACCTGGCCAGTGGCGGGGTGCCAAGGCCAGCAGCCTTTGATGGACAGGGCATTGGATCCCCATGTGGTCCAGGATGATGGAGAGGAGCACCGATGCAATATCCCGCCCCGCCGAACCAACAATATTATAATGAACAAGTTTGGCAGCTCGCCCGCCAGGTGCCACAGGGCAAGGTGGCAACCTACGGCCAACTTGCTCACCTGTTGCCATTGCCTGCGGGGGTTGAGCCGGAGGTGTACAAGGCATGGAGCCCGCGCTGGGTTGGTGATGCCATGGCCGCCTGCCCTCCGGACGTGCCGTGGCAACGGGTCATCAACGCCCAAGGCAAGATCAGCCAAAGAGCTGGTGCGGAACGCCAACGTCGGCTCTTGGAACAAGAGGGCATCGTCTTTGTGAAGGATAGGGTTGAGCTCAAGCGCTACCAGTGGCAAGGCCCTGGCTCTGAAGATGAGCCTGAACAGGGAGCGTTGTTCTAGGGCTGTTGCCTGGGTTAGAGAAGCTAACAAGCAGATGGAGCCTATACACTTGACAGGTTTTTGAAAACCTGTCAAGTGTGAGCTTATGCCTGTGTTTCACCTAACTGGGTGAACATAAACATATTGAATTCAATCGCCCGCGGAATATCGCGCACCCGAATATGCTCATTGGGGGCGTGGGCACCGCTGCCATAGTAGGCCGGGTTGCCCGACGTGGAAACGCCCAACACCCCAACATTTTCTTTCATCGCGCCGAGCAGCGGCAGTGTGCCGCCGACGAGGGTAGTAACTTTGGGCTCCTGCTCTGTAAAGGCTTGGCAGATCTGCGCAATCTTTTGGACAAACGGCCCTTCAATGGGCGTGACGACCGGATCACCGCCGCCAAGTTTCTTGACCTGGACATCGTCAAAGCCTTGGGCGATGAGGTGGGCCTTTAATTTCATTAAAATATCATCCGGACGCTGATCGGGCACCAGCCGAAAATCCATCTTGGCCATGGCTTTGGCTGGCAACACAGTCTTGACACCCGGCTCGGTATAGCCAGAGAGAAAACCCGCGATGTTGGCGGTCGGCTCATAGACGGCAATCTCCAGCTCATAGCCACTACGGTTGTGGAGGAACGTGTCCAGACCATACATCGCCTTGGCGCGTGCTTCCTGTTCTGGATCGACATTCGCGTGGGCGGTTTGCTGCTCCATGGCGGTGGGCTCGCGCACATCATCATAGAAGCCGGGAATTAGGACGCGGCCATGGTCATCCTTTAAGCTTGCCAATGCCTTGACCAAACGCCAGGCTGCACTGGGGAGGTTATGAGCTCCACCAGAATGGGCATCGTGTTTCATTGTTTCGACGCTGTACTCGACATACAACATCCCGCGGAAGCCCAAGGCCAGCGCGGCTTGGCCTTTTTCATTAAAGCCGCCCCCTTCCCAGAGCGCCCCATCGGTCTTCAAGAGATCACCATACTCACGGGTCATGGCGTCGAAGTGGGTACTGCCGATCTCTTCTTCGCCTTCAATGATCCACTTAATGGTAATGGGCAATTCGCCTTGTGTTGCTTGCAGGGCGCGAAGAGCACAGATACGCGAGATCAGTTCTGCTTTGTTATCGCAGATGCCACGCGCGACAAGCTTGCCTTCTTTTTCCGTCACCTCAAACGGGGGACTTTCCCACAATTCAATCGGGGTTTCCGGCTGCACGTCATAGTGGTTATAGAGCAACAGGGTGAAATCGCTTTTCCCTTTGATCTCGCCATAGACATAGTTGGGCGCGCCTGCCACCTGTAGTTGGCGGGTGGTAAAGCCCGTCGCTTGGAGCAAATTTTCCACCCAATCCGCGGTCTCTTGCATCATCCGATTCTGTGCGGCCACACTTTCCAGACGGCAATACTCAGTGATGAGCGCTTTGAAGTTTTGGGTCTGGGTTTCCAGTTCTTTGGTTAAGGTTTCATTCATGGTTGACTCAGTTCGTTGTTGATCTTATCCAGTGTGCTATTTTTAAGTCAGTATACCGACGCCCCACCGGATTGTCAATCAAAGGCGGTTATATTCCTCAATGCCCCCCGGTGTCGGAGTCGGCCCGTTTCGCCGTTCCGTCATCCAAGGCAGAGATGGCCGCGACTTCGTCTGCCGTGAGCGTAAAGTCGAAGATGGCAAGATTTGCGGCCAACCGGGTGGGGTTGGATGAGCGCGGGATCGTCACAATGCCCAGCTCCATATTCCAGCGCAGAACAACCTGGGCCGGGCTCTTGCCATAGCGCGCCCCGATCTGGGTGAGCAGCGGTTCTGCCAACAGATCTTTTCCCGCGCCCAATGGGCTCCACGCCACGGTGACAATATCATGAGCGCGGTCGTACTCAACGTGGTCAGTCCGCGTGATGCGTGGGCTCAACTGGATCTGGTTGGCGACAGGGCGGATGGTTGTCTCGGCCAGCAGCCGCTCGAGATGGGCCGGTTTGAAGTTCGAGACGCCAATCGACCGCGCCTTGCCCGATTGGGCCAATGTTTCAAAGGTCTTCCAAGTGGCGATATATTCGTTGCGCTGGGGCAGCGGCCAGTGGATCAGCAGGAGATCCACATACTCCAGCCCGAGCTGTTGCAGACACTCATCGAGACCCGCCACGGCGCGGTCATTGCCCTGGAATTCGCCATCCAACTTGGTGGTGATAAAGAGATCTTCGCGCGGGAGGCCGCTGTCGCGGATGCCCTGGCCCACGCCCCGCTGGTTGCCATAGCGATAGGCGGTGTCGATGTGGCGGTAGCCAGCTTCGAACGCTGTCATGAGCACACGAGCAACCGTCTCATCGTTGAGCGAGGCGGTGCCTAGACCGATTTGGGGAATCGTATAACCGTCATGGAGGGAGAGGCTTGGGATTGTCATGGTATCAACCTTTCGTTTGCTACCGCATACGCTAGTGTTATGTAACTTTTGTCCTACGTTCGCCATGGTCAGTATACTTCACGTCTCCCCAATTCCCGTAGCATAGAAGCGGTTGGCACGCGAGCAAGGTGCTGGGGCCGCGTCTATCTTCCTGCCTGGACTTTGCAGAATCATCCACAATCGGCCACAATGAAACCTGCTCACCACCAATCCTGCGTTTTTTGCAGCTTGAATGCTTGATAATGGGTTGCCGAACCCACAACCACAAGGAGGAAAGCATGGAATACCGTCGAATGGGCCGCAGTGGCTTGAAAGTTTCGGAAATTTGTCTGGGAACAATGACCTTTGGGCATGGCACCGATCAAGCCGAAGCGACTCGCATTGTGGATCTGGCCTTTGACGCGGGCGTCAACTTTATCGATACCGCCAACGCCTATGGCAGTGGCCAATCCGAGATCCTGTTGGGCAATGCCCTCAAGGGGCGACGCCAAGCGGCGATCATCGCGACCAAGGTCTTTAACCCGATGGGCGGTGGCCCCAACGATTCGGGCATGTCACGGGTCCATATTTTGCGGGCCATTGAGGATAGCCTTACGCGGCTCCAGACCGACTATGTTGATATTTACTACATCCACCATATCGATACGCAAACGCCGCTAGAGGAGATGCTGCGCGCTTTTGATGATCTCGTGCGGCAAGGCAAAGTGCGTTATATTGCGTGTAGTAATTATGAGGCGTGGCGTTTAATGGAAGCGCTGTGGCTTAGCGAGACCAAAAATTTAGCGCGCTTTGAATGCTATCAGCCCCAATATAGCCTGGTCGTGCGTGATATCGAAGAGGAGATCCTCCCGGTTTGTCAGCTCAAGGGGCTGGGGGTGGTGATCTGGAGTCCATTGGCGGGCGGCTTTCTCACTGGCAAGTATCAACCGGGCACTCGCACGGCCACTGGCACTCGTTCGGCGGAGGGGTGGGCCTATCCTGAACGTTATTTTGCGGCCAACGCCGATGAAAGCTTGGGCGTGTTGCTGGCGGTGGCGCAAGCCGTCGGCCATAGTCCGGCTCAAGTGGCCCTGCGTTGGGCCTTGGCGCAGCCCGCGATCACCAGCGCGATTATCGGCGCACGGACGGTGGAACAGGCCCGCGACAATTTCCTCGCCAGCGGTTGGCGGCTGCCCCAGGAAGCGCTCACCCGCTTAACCGCCGTTTCGCAGCTTCCCCTGCGGTATCCCCGCTCTATGGAAGAGAACATGCATGAACGGCGTAACAGCGCCGTGAAGATGCCCAGTTTATAGGAAACTGTTTGGCGCGGGGATCGGACTCATCCACACCTGACAGGTTTCCCAAAACCTGTCAGCTCTTTGGTGACAGATCAACCCTGCTTTCTACGTCCTACAAGATTGCCTTGCTCTCCCGCTGCTACTCTGTAAAAATGGCGGTCGCTCCGGTGTCGCTGGCGCGACAGGCGGCGTCGGCGACGGCCATGGTTTGGAAGGCATCGGCCACCGTGGTGGGCAGCTGATCAGTTTCGCCAGCGACGTAGCGCATCAAACTCGCCATGCTGCCGATAAAGGCTTCGGGGAACCAGGAACCCTCCAGCGTCAGGGTTTGCCATTGGGGCTCCTGGCCGGCCCTTAGCATACAATATTCAAAAGTATCGGGCATGCCAGTGGGATAGTTCATGAGCAGCCCCATCTTCGCGATGATCGCGCCTTGGGTCCCTTCCCACTTCACATAACTTTCTTGATGGCGCAAGCCATACTCGTGGTGATGATTCGTCTCGACATTACAACGCACTGTGTCGCCATAGTCGAAGATTAGGTTGGTGCGCGACTGCATTTGGGGCAGCTTGGGGTGGCGTACCGTTTTGGCATAGACGCCCTGTGGCTCACCAAGGAACGAACGGACAAGGTCGATGTAGTGAATGCTGTGATAGAGAATCTCGGCATAGGGCACCTGCTGCAAAAAAGGCCACAAATGCCAAGGGGTGTAGACCGTCACCCGCACCTCCATGTCATGCACTTCGCCAATGCGCCCTTGCTCGATCAGGCTGCGCGCCGCAATGATAAAGGGCGCCCAACGCATCTGGAAGTTGATCGCCGCGGTGAGCTGCTTGGCCTGACAAAGTGCCAAAATTTCGCGTGCCTGGCCCAGATTCTCGCCCATGGGCTTTTGAATGAGGACGGCGCGATCCTTGGGAAGTTGGCGCAGCACTTCGATAAGTTGGCTGGCGGGCACCGCTATATCAAAGATGGCATCGGCGGGAGCTTGGGCCGCCACGTCGGCCAAGGAGCCATAAACGGTCGGAACGTTGAAGTGGCTTGCCATCCATTGGGCGCGTTCCGGCTTGGCGTCAAAGAGACCGGCTACGGCAAAGCCAGCTTTCTGGTAGGCAGGATAGTGGGCATCATGAACGATGCCCCCTGCCCCGATGCTAACAATGGGGCGGGGGGCTGTGGGGAGCACCGCCTTTTGGGCAATGGACAAGGTAGCCATGACTGGTCACTTCCTCATCTTTCCGGCGCAGGTTGTTTTATGCGGCACGGGCTTTTTCATGTTTGCGCTGCATGTAGCGTTTGGCGATTTCAACACTCACGGCGGCGTCGCGTCCATAGGCGTCGGCCCCGACTTCGCGGGCAAAGTTTTCGGTGACTGGCGCACCACCGACCATGACATAAATTTCCTCACGAATGCCTTCTTCGCCCAAGGCATCGACCACCACCTTCATATAGGGCATAGTGGTGGTGAGCAAGGCGCTCATGCCGAGAATGTCGGGATCATGTTCTTCGATGGCCTTGAGGAAGGTATCGGCATCCACATTAATGCCCAGGTTGATGACCTCGAAACCGGCCCCTTCCAACATCATCGCCACCAGATTTTTGCCAATGTCATGAATATCACCCTTCACGGTGCCGACAATGGCCTTGCCAATCCGTTGCACGCCCGTTTCGGTGAGGAGTGGGCGCAACACTTCCATACCCGCCTTCATCGCATTGGCGGCCATGAGCACTTCTGGCACAAAGAGGATGCCATCCCGAAAATCGACGCCAACAATGTCCATACCGGCCACGAGGCCACCGTCCAAAATTTCCTGGGGGCTTTGTCCACGCGCTAATGCATCACGTACTTGGACAGGAATCTCCTCCTTGATGCCATCATACAAATCATCTTGCATCTGTAAATAGAGATCTTCTAAATCTAATTCTGTGTAGCTCATTCAATCACTCCCCAAAACAAAACGATTTACTAGCTTATAAAAGAGAACGATCACACGGACATGGAAGAACCCAACCGATTGCTGGTCAAGCGCATACGCTGACCTGTTTCTATCTTCTGCTATTATACACTAATCGGGTAGATTCGCTCCTCGCTTTTTCCTCGCTCATCGGCTCAAAACAGCCCAACGACGCGTCCCGTCGTAAAGTCAATATCGACCTGCTCGGCGGCTGGTTGGCTGGGCAGACCAGGCATAGTGCGCATTTCCCCCGCGAGCGGATAGATAAAGCCCGCGCCCACGCTCGCCCGCACTTCGCGGATCGGGAAGGTGAAGCCCGTGGGCGCGCCTTTCAGGGTTGGATCATGGGAAAGGCTTAAATGGGTCTTGGCCATGCAGATGGGCAGGTTGCCAAAACCATTCGCTTCATAGTTCTTGATCTGCGCTTCGGCAGTGGCCTCATAGCTGACCGCCGCCGCGCCATAGATCTCCTTCGCCAGAATTTCGATCTTCTGCTTGATGGGCTGTTCCAGCTCATACAAGAATTGAAATTCGGTCGGCTCTTCCGCCGCTTCGACCACGGCACGGGCTAGATCCGCCGCACCCGCGCCGCCTTCGGCCCAGTGGTTGGCTAGGGCGCAGCGGACGCCCAACTCTTTGGCAATGGCAAAGATGGCTTCGATCTCACTCGGGTGGTCACTCGTAAAATGATTGATACAGATTACCGGGCTGACGCCGTGGCGCTGCATATTCTGGACCTGTTTGCGCAAGTTGGCCCCGCCAATGTGAATGTCATCGGGGTTTTCTTTGACCATGGCGGGGGGCAAAGGCCGCCCCGGCACTACCCGATATTTGCCGGTATGCAGTTTGAGGGCCCGCACGGTGGTCACAACTACGGCAGCGTCGGGGCGCAGGCCACTGTAACGACATTTGATGTTGAAGAACTTTTCGGCCCCAATGTCCGCGCCAAAACCCGCTTCGGTGACCAAAAAATCCGCGCTTTTGATGCCGATCTGGTCGGCCAGGATCGAACTGTTGCCGTGGGCAATGTTGGCAAAGGGGCCAGCATGGACCAAAGCCGGGGTGTTTTCCAAGGTTTGGAAGAGATTGGGCTTGATCGCTTCTTTCATGAGGACGGTCATCGCGCCAGCGGCCTTGAGTTGGCCCGCGGTAACCGGCTGCTTGTCCGTGCTTTGGCCGACGACGATGCGCTCAAAGCGCTCCCGCATATCACGCAAACTGGTGGTGAGCGCGAGGACGGCCATCACTTCGCTGGCGACAGTAATGTCAAAGCCTGTTTGGCGGGGACGACCATCGGCCTTGCCCCCCAAGCCGCTGATGATATTACGCAACTCGCGGTCGTTGACATCGAGCACCCGCCGCCAAGTGATATTATAGGGGTCGAGCTTGAGTTCGTTGCCCTGATAGATATGATTGTCGATCATGGCCGCGAGCAGGTTGTTGGCCGCGGTAATGGCATGGATATCGCCCGTCATGTGGAGGTTGAACTGCTCCATCGGCACGACCTGGCTATAGCCACCTCCTGCCGCGCCGCCTTTGATGCCAAAGGTCGGCCCTTGGGATGGTTGGCGAATAGCAATGGTGGCCGACTTGCCCACATGGTGCAGCGCCTGGCCTAAGCCCACAGTGGTGGTGGATTTGCCCTCGCCCAAGGGTGTCGGTGTGATCGCGGTTACCACCACATATTTGGCGTTGGGCCGATTCTGGAGCTTTTCAATCGCCTCCAACTTGATCTTG
>JAHBVH010000011.1 GCA_019637645.1 Caldilineaceae bacterium | reverse complement strand
ATAGCGGCCTGGGCCCAACGGGCTAAATTCCAGCACATAGGGCCCCAAATCGCGCTTACTGCCGGTGCGCCGCATCATCCCTTCCCAGTCGTCTTTCCAAATGTGGACAGGCAGATCGGCCAGTCCTTCGACTTCCACACGCACAACGCTATAGCCAGGCATGGAGCCCGCACTGGTGACTTCCGCCTCCCAAATGGGCGAAAGTTCGGCAAAGAAGATCTCCAGCCCATTGCTGCCATCAACGACCAAGTTCGCCTGTTCGTAGCCCAATTCAATGGTCAGGGTATAGGTGCCAGCGGGCAGGCCATGAAATTGAAAATGATGGTCGGCATCAATAAATTGTTGATATTCATTGCCGACCGTGTCAATGAGCCGCGCCATGCGGCCGGCGGCGTTGGGCGCGCTGCCCTTGATCAGGCTATGCCGATTCGCGGGCGCGCTGGGTTGGTCGAGTTGGGCAAGGGGCAACCGCAATTCAACCTGAACATGATTGGCTCCATCGAGCGCGATATCCGCTTGGCTCGCTTCTGCTTCGTAACCAGCCACGGCAACCGTGTAGAGGCCAGCGGCCAACTCGGGAAAGCGGAACTCACCTTGTTCATCCACCTGCGTTTCTTGGCGGTGTCCCGTGCTATCCAAGAGATAGACTTGGATAAGCCCCGTGCCCCCAATAACACGCCCGGTAATTTGCGCGTTGTGGGTCGGCGTTGGCGTGGTCAAGTCGGTGAAGACAAATTCAACCAAGGCGGCCCTTTTGAGATCAACATGCACACGCGCTTCGAGCTGGGTGGTGCCATCCCCAGTGGGCACCTGATCGACGGCGAGAATATAGTGGCCGTTTTCTAATGGCCCCAATGTACAGCCAAATTGACCTAGCTCTGGCGCGCTACCGGTGTAGACCACCTCGCTACTCCAATCGCCTGCGTGGATCTGCACGGGGAGATTGCGATACCCTTCGACGATGCAAGCAACTAGGGTAACATTGGCTTGCTCAGGAGTGGCACGAATGGTGTAGCCCCAGCCGGCTACAGCTAATTCGACTTGACGTTGATTCAAGCCATCCAGCACGATGCGATCGATCCGGCTCCCCTCGGGGCTGACCCGCAGGCTATATTCACCGGGCGGCAGATCAATGAAGCGGAAACTGCCATCGTTGCGGGCCATGGTGACCCACTCTTCGCCATCGCTAGCCCGCACCAAGAGCAGGACTGCCCCAGAACCGCCGCGCACGGTGCCTTCGATCCGGCTTTGGTTCATGGCCGGACGGGCAGGGGTCAAATCTAAGTTGACGATCAGCTCTTTTTGACCGGGGCTTAACTCAATGGCCTCTTCTACCGCGGTCCCGGGAATGCGTAGCAGGTAGGAACCTGGCCCCAATTCGGGAATAAGATAATGGCTGTTGCTGTCAAGCGTGACGCGTGCTCTTTCCTGGCCATTCTTTTCTAATACCAAGGTTCGGTAGTCACCTGCATAGGCGACCGTCCCATGGAGGGTGATCAAATCGTCGGCGACTTCACCGCGCCACTGCCGGGCGACTTTGGGTTCTGCTTTGAGGGCATAGACCACGGGCAGGACGCCAGTGGCCCAGCGCTCGCTGTACCAGGCATGGGTTTCCCACCAACTGCTGGTGCTGCCCAACTGAGCATTGGCCAACAGCCAAAAAGCGGCGCAAAAATAGTAGTCGGGCGCGGGGGCAAACCGTTGGCTGGTGCCCATCATCATCCGGCAACTTTCCAGGGTTTGCGCCATGTGGAGATCGGGGCTGGTGGCCGGATAGCGGGGGTCGGCATCTTCGCTGACAAGGTAGCCGCATTCGGTTGAGAGCAGGGGCAGGCTATGGCCCAAATGTTTGCGATTGAGGGTGTCAAAATATTCATAGGCCAGCCAGCCAGCGGGATCGTCCATGATCGTCGCGCCGGGATTGCTACGGTCGCGGCGAAGACGGTTGACTTCTTCCAGGGAGCGGCCTCGCCAAGCATTTTCACCCCAGGCTTCCTCCTCAATCGTCTGATAGAAGCGATAGGTGTAGGCCGCGCCTTCTTGATTGCCGATATCATAGGGGTAGTCGAGTGGCCGATTGCGCGCATAGTTGTGGATTGCCTGCCAGACTGGCCCAGCAAAGAGATCTTTGCGCCCAGCCGCGACAATTTTCCCCACCAGATCCCAGCGGCTGCCATTCGAGACGGCTGGCACAGCGGGCATTCCCCCGCGTTCCAGGATGATCTCGAGATTGGCGATGGTATTTTCAACCACCAAGGCTAGCCCGTTGGCGGGCATGCGGCCCCCCTTCCATTCGGCGTCGCGATCGGGTTCGCTGTTAAATTCAAAATAGCGAATCCCCGCGCGCAGAAAGGCGTCGATCTGGACTACTTCCTTGACATCTAACCGGCTGGGGTTGGGCGTGGGGCGATAGATGCGGACGATGGGCATAAAGCCTTCGGCCAGTAATAGTTCGGCAAAATCAAGCGCACCATCGTGGTTGTAAATTTTGACCCACTTGATGCCCAAGGCTTTCATTTCGGGAATCCAGAAGTCCCGAATCTTGCGCATGCCAATGGCAGTGGCATAGCCAGTTGACCAATGAATGCCAATGCCTGTATCATTGGCTGGTCTGGGGTATTCGTATAGCTCCATGCCCATTCCCATTCTTCAACCTAGGTCGAGTAAAGTGCATGCAATGTGTGCATGCTGGATATTGTCGCTTGCCATTATACCAAAGGGCAGGCCCAAGCGCGATTCCGCCTAGCGATTAGGTGTCGATCCGTTGAGGGATTACGCGATTTGCTGCGATGGCGTTCCGCTAGTTTTGCGTTCTGCCGCCCACTGAGGCCACTGATACACCTAACCAGTTTCCGAAAACTGGCTAGGTGTGGACGCGTGATATCGCGTAGGGCGGACGGTTCTAAGATAAGCTGAAACAATGGAAAGCTGGTTTGCTCTCTCTCGGCAAATACGGTATTGTTAGACGCTCAACTGCAATGAAGGCAACTTCAAAATGGCTAAATCGGTGGCCTTTTGTACGCGCTCGTACACCTTTTTAGGCAATTATCGCCTATGGTGTAACGACTATGCCTTGTATGATAGATCTACGCTAAATGCTAGAAAATGCCCTGGCTTGGGCGAACGAAATAAACTACTTTTACTGGGGGCGCTCATGCAAATCGTCCAATCCGTTGCGAATCGAATCTCCTCAAATGTCCAAAGGGTGATTATTGGGAAACAAGGAGAAATCCGCTTAACCCTCCTGGCCTTGCTCTGTGAAGGCCATCTGCTGATCGAGGATGTGCCCGGTGTGGGGAAGACAATGTTGACACGGGCCATTGCGCGTAGTATTGGCTCTACCTTTCGCCGGATTCAATTTACACCAGATATGTTGCCCAGTGATGTCACTGGCGTGAATATCTATAACCAAAAGAACCAGGAATTTGAGTTTCGGCCTGGCCCGATTATGGCGCAAATTGTCTTGACTGATGAAATTAATCGCGCGACACCAAAAACACAGGCGGCCTTATTAGAGGCCATGGAAGAACGACAAATTACGGTCGATGGCGTTACCTATGCGATGGCGCGTCCCTTTATGGTATTGGCCACCCAAAACCCTATTGAATATGAAGGGACCTTCCCCTTGCCGGAAGCGCAGGTCGATCGCTTTATGATGCGGATCCGGTTGGGCTATCCGTTGAAGACCCATGAAGTCGATATGCTCAATCGTCAATCCGAGCATCATCCTATCCAGGATGTAGAGCAGGTGGTGACGATCGAGGAATTAGTGGAAGCACAGCGTGCTGTGCGGACGGTCTATGTAGACAATTTGGTCAAAGAATATATTGTTGATCTAGTGACAACCACGCGTGATCATCCTGATATTTATTTGGGGGCCAGCCCGCGTGGTAGCTTGGCCTTGTTTGCCGTGTCACGTGCCTTGGCCGCCATTGAAGGGCGCGACTATGTGCTGCCCGATGATGTCAAACAATTGGCCGAACCTACCCTCTCGCACCGGCTGATCGTCAGCCCCTCGGCGCGCATCAAAAATGTGACAGCCCGGCAAGTCATCGAAGATGCCCTGCGGCATACGCCAGTCCCAGGAGCGCGCAGCCGGGTGCGGTAAGAGGAACTTTATGTCGTCACGCCTGATCTTCCTTTTAGCCGCCCTGATCACGACCTGGGTATTGGCTTTCAACAGTGGTCGCGAGCTTGCCTTTAACATTGCCTATTTAATCTCTGGCGTTTTGCTCTTCAGTTATGGCTGGGCGATGAATAGCATTCGTGGGCTTGGCTTGCGGCGCTATACGCGGACGCGGCGGAGCCAAGTGGGGCAATATGCTGAGGAGCAGTTTGAAGTCAACAATCGCAGTTGGTGGCCCAAGCTGTGGATCGAGATCGAAGATCATTCTACCTTGCCCTGGCACCCTGTCAGCCGGGTGATTAGCAGTTTGGGGCGGCAAAGCAGCCAACGCTGGCAAGTACGCAGCCTCTGTACCCAACGGGGGCGATTCCGTCTAGGGCCGCTTGTCTTACATAGTGGTGATCCGCTGGGGATTTTCAGTGTCCACCAAGAATTGAGCGATACCTCGCAATTGATCGTCTATCCCATGGTGGTGGACCTCGTCTCCTTTGAGCCATCCATTGCTGATCTCGCTGGTGGCGAAGCGCGCCACCGCCGGACCTATCAGATTACCAGCAACGTGGCCGGGGTGCGGGAATATGTCCATGGCGATAGCTTAAACCGGATCCATTGGCCAACGACCGCACGGGTGCGGCGTTTTATGGTCAAGGAATTTGAGTTAGATCCAACCGCGGATGTCTGGCTCTATTTAGATCTGAATCAAGCGGCCGAAGCAGCCTTGCCCTGGACGCCCATGCCCCCCGAGTTAGGTTTTTTCGCGCCGCGTGACCGCAAACGCCAAGAGCGTGCCTTCGAGTTACCTCCCAATACTACAGAGTATGCCGTGACGATTGCGGCGAGCCTCGCCCGTTATTTTGTGGTTCATAATCGTGCCATTGGCGTTAGTAGTTGGGGCGAACGCCGGGAATATATCCAATCGGATCGTGGTGAACGGCAACTCAATAAAATTCTCGAAGCCTTAGCCGTGATCGAAGCCGATGGAACCTTGCCCTTTTCACACCTGATTAGCACCGATGGGATTCGTCTCAATCGTAACGATACCCTCATTGCCATCAGCGCTGATCCCAATCGTGAATGGGCGCTGGCGTTGCAGCAAATCCAGCGGCGTGGGGTTAATAGTATTGCCATTGTGGTTGATGGTAGCACCTTTGGCGGTGCCCAGCCCTATGACGCGTTGCTGATCGAATTAGAAGCCGCCAATATTCCCACGTACATCGTCCACCGTAACGATGCCCTCGACCAAGCACTAGCCCAACCAACCCGCCTGGCAACACGGCCAGCGAACCGTTACTGGGGCTAGAGCGTTGCTTCGGCTAAGATCGTTGCCTGCTTTTGCAGTAACTCGGTAATACCCTTTTGCGCGAGCCGCAGCATTTCGGCTAGGGTCTCGGGGTGAAAGGGTTGTTTTTCTGCTGTTCCTTGAACCTCAACAAAGCGGCCATCGCCTGTCATCACCACATTCATATCAACCTCGGCAGCGACATCCATGGCATAGTCAAGATCGAGGGCCGCTTGCCCGCCTACGACGCCAACACTGACCGCGGCAATGGGGTGCAACATGACGCCCGCAGGAATGAGCTTCTGCTTCTCGAGCCGTTTAAGGGCCAGCGCCAAGGCGACATAGCCTCCTGTGATCGCGGCGGTCCGCGTGCCCCCATCGGCCTGGATCACATCACAATCGATGATAATTTGGCGCTCGCCCAAGCGATCCAGATCGACTGCGCCGCGCAAGCTACGCCCAATCAGCCGCTGAATCTCCTGTGTGCGTCCTCTGGGGGCTGTGATCTCCCGCTGGTTGCGGGTGGCCGTGCTGCGTGGGAGCATGGCATATTCGGCTGTCACCCAGCCATGGCGCTTGCTCGAATATTTTAACCAGTTGGGCAGGGTTTCTTGAACAGTGGCATTACAGAGCACACGCGTGTTGCCAGCGGCAATTAAAACCGAGCCTTCTGCATGCATGACATAGTCCAATGTGAAGGTAAGGGGACGCAATTCATCGACCGCGCGGGTGGGTGCTGACACAAGCAAAACCTTTCTGACGAGCAACGATTCGGTGATTAACGCTTCTTGGTGAGCAATGCAAGCGAAGAACACAACAAAAAACCCTTCCTAAATGGAAGGGTTCCAAAAGGTGGAGCTAAAGGGACTTGAACCCTTGACCTCTACAATGCCATTGTAGCGCTCTCCCAACTGAGCTATAGCCCCAAAAGTAGGCAAGATATGGGATTTATTTTTACCGTAGTCTAGTGCAAAATAAGTGTGTGTACCACCTATTTTACAGCTTGCACAGCATTTACAACTAGCGAACGATTACTACCTTAGTATAGAGAAATTTGGACTTTTTGTCAAATTTCACGGATGTAATTTCGCCACTATCATTTTGCTAAGTTTTATCATCAAGTTGCTCAAAGCCTGGAACATCACTATAGAGCAACTCGTCTACACCTTAACAAAATTCTACACCTTAACAAAATTCTACACCTTAACAAAATATAGTTTGCAAACTATATTTCAATAAAGGGCAGAGTAACAAAAAGCGGGCTTAGTGGAGCTGAGGGGACTTGAACCCCTGGCCTCTACAGTGCGATTGTAGCGCTCTCCCAACTGAGCTACAGCCCCGCTGACCAAGGCAGTATACCAGAGGCCACTGCATTCGTCAAATTAGCGAGGATCATAGGGTGTATTTTTATTTGGGTATTAGGAAGCGGTCTGGGTTTTCAAAGTGTCCTATCACGGTTTCAACTTCTTGGCGTTCTGGCCGTACGTAACTGGCGTAGAGCGTTGCGTTTCGGTCTGAATCAGATGTCAAACGGATCCAGTACGCTTGATCAACGTTTGATAAACTCTAACCAGCTAGGATTCTCTTCCAAAGCGCCCAATCAGCACCAAAGTGAGCCAGCGGTAGGGCGATAGTGGCGTCAGCAAGCGCGGTAAGTCAATGCTGACAAGGAGAAAGAATGATGTGGAACTTATTTCGAAAAATTGTAGCGGTTGTGGTAACTGGGTTATTGGCGAGTGCTGTATATGCGGGTGTGATCAACGCAGTGGGCACCTCGTTATTGACGACCGTAAAACCAACGCTGGAAAATGTTCGCGATTATGCGCCAGCCCCAACGGCTGCCGCGGTCGCCTACGCCGTTGATGGCGGCTGGTTGTTCGCGGGTCAACCCAATCACTGGGTGCAACGGCCAACCCCGCCCAATGTCATTGTGGGTGCGGTGGCCGTTGACCCCACCAATCTGCAAAAAGTTTATATTGGGGCTGCCAACGAAATGGCGGTTTACTGGTCGGATGATGGCGCCAATACTTGGCGGCGTGTCCCATTGACTGATCAATATATTGGCGGCGTGACCGATGTGGCCTTCAACAGCGCCCAACGAACGCTTTACATTGCTACTGATACGGCGGGCATTTTTCGGCTGCGCGATGTCGGCTCGAGCATGATTGCCGGTGGCCATACCTACCTTGATCAGCCTGTGCTTGAAATTGTGAGCGATCAGGGTGGGGCCGGTTTGGTCTTTGCACGGACGGAATGGCAAGTCTATCGGGCCATGAATAATGGCTTGCAATGGCTGGCACTAGACACTTTGACCAGCGCCCCCACTGCATTAGCCATTACGAATGATGAGCTAGCCACTGTCTATCTTGGCACTATTGATCATGGTCTCCTCCGCAGCCAAGATGGTTTTAACTGGACTATCGTCAAGCCCAGCTTTAGCCAAGAAGCTGGCATCCGCCTGCGGATCGATGCATTGGCCGCTGACCCCATGCAACCGGGGCTGCTCTATGTCGCTAGCAGCTACTTGTTCGGCCATAGCGAAGTTCACCAAGCACCAGCTGGGGTGGCCATGAGTGTTGATAATGGGGCACATTGGTCACCAGTGGCGGCTACGTTGGCTGCGCCGGTTGCACGGCTCCTGCCCGTAAGTGGCTTGGAAGGTGCTGTCTACGCGTTGACCAATTTGAGCCGCACGCCGCAACCGCTAGGGAATGCCCCTGCTGTAGACAGTACGTTGGCCGTGGCGACGGAATTGCCTGTCAGCATAGCTGGGTGGTTTTATCGTGTATTGGTTGGAACGGCTACTAGTGTAACAACGCTACTGTTGGTATGGTTGGTGTTGGTTGAATTGCGCAAACGGATCTCTGGTGTGCGCAATCTCCCTCTGCCAAAGATCGTAGAACGAATGATGCAAGGTGTATAGCGATAAGGGCTATTGCTAGGGTTTCTCCTTTCCCATAGATTTCTTCTCCTAATGAACCAGCGGCCGCTTTTGAGCGGCCGCTGGTTTGTTTTAATTCAGTATTTCCTGGTTTATTCAGGTAAGAGTGCAAGCGCGATGGCGGCGGCCCAAGCTAATACTTTGAATTCTCCCTGTTGCAGCGCCCTTTTTATTTCGGTCAAAGAGAGATGGAGAAGTTTCTGTTCCTCTAAATCATCGGCTTGGATGGGCTGGGTCCAAACTGCCTCGCGGGCAACAAAGAGGTGGGCCGTACCGCAGCCGCGGTTGCCATCAACGGCATAGTGACCTAGGGCGCGCCAAATGGGTGCTTGATAACCAGTCTCTTCGCGTAGCTCACGCTGTGCGGCGGCCAAGGGATCTTCGCCCGCTTCCAAATAGCCACCCACAATGGCTAGGGATAACCCAGCAACGGCATATTTGGTCTGTTGGAAACAGAGAAACTCACCTGCTGCTGTGATGGCTACCACATTGACATAATCGGGCGTGATCACCCACGGCCATTCCTCAATAATGTGCCCATTCGGCAGTTGCACCGTATGATTTTCGACTTGTAAAAAGCGTCCATCACCACTCTTTAACGCCGGTGTGCGTTTGAGGGTTTGCCAAGCTTCCATCGTCTATCTCCTATCGCTTTATGCTAGCTGGTTCTGCTGGTCCAGCATATCATAGCCAATGGGGGGAACCAATTCAAGGAAAGCATGTTACTTGACAACTAGCGGAGAAGCTGGTATAGTAGCTGCCACAATGGAATAGCGTACTCTTATCCAGAGAGGTGGAGGGATCGGCCCGATGAAGCCTCGGCAACCCGGCAATGAGACAGCAATGACGCTGCTCGAAGCGCCAGGGTGCCAAGTCCGACAGACATGTTCTGGAAGATGAGAGAGACAGGCTGCACCCCTTTCTGTAATCCCCGGTGGGAAAGCAGGAAATTGTAGAAGCTTTAGCGACCCTCTCATCAACTGGATGAGGGGGTTTTTGTTTTCTATGGTTTTTGTTTGCTATCGTGTGGTGTCTACATTGTTCGTTGTCGGCGTTGCGACTCTGAAATCCGCTGTGCCAATCAAGCCTGTTGGCGCCCTGCCTAGGCTCATTCTCAAATTTCAGGATAGCTGCACAAGGGTATTTCTGCTTGTGCGCGTGGTGGCAACGAACAACCCCTTTTTGTTAAAGAGTAGGAGAGTATCACCTTATGAGCGAAACACGTGCTTTGGGTTTTTCAACCCGCCAATTGCATGCTGGTCAACAAGTGGATCCCACCACGGGCAGTCGGGCCGTGCCGATCTATCAGACCACGAGTTACCAATTTCGGGATACAGAACATGCGGCGAATCTCTTTGCCTTGCGTGAACTCGGCAACATCTACACCCGCATTATGAACCCCACCACCGATGTGCTGGAGCAGCGCGTTGCTTCCCTCGAAGGGGGCGTCGCTGCTTTGGCGGCTAGTAGTGGTCACGCGGCGCAAACCATGGCAATTTTGACCTTGTGCAGTGCTGGTGACCATATTGTGAGCAGCAGCCGTCTGTATGGTGGCACCTTTAATCAATTTAACTACACTTTCCCACGGATTGGCATTGAGGTCACCTTTGTTGATCCGAGCGAGCCCGAAAACTTTGCCAAAGCCATTCGCCCCAATACCAAGATTCTCTATGGCGAGACGTTGGGGAACCCGGATATCTTTGTCTTCCCCTTTGCCGAAGTGGCTGCCATTGCACAAGCCAATCACATCCCCTTGATGATTGATAACACGTTTGCTACACCCTATCTCTGCCGCCCCTTTGAGTGGGGCGCGAATATTGTCGTGCATAGCACCACCAAATTTATGGGTGGGCATGGTACTACGATTGGCGGGATTATTGTGGATGGGGGCAACTTTGACTGGACGAGCGGGCGTTTCCCCAACTTCACCACCCCTGATCCGAGCTACCATGGGTTGGCCTATGCCGATGTGTTGGCTATGGGCCTGCCGCCTTTTGCCATCAAGGCCCGTGTCCAGATCTTGCGTGATATCGGTGCTTGCCAAGCGCCTTTCAATAGTTGGACCACCTTGCAAGGGATTGAAACCCTGAGCCTGCGTATGGATCGCCATGTTGCCAATGCGCAAAAAGTGGCTGAATTTCTCAAGAGTCACAATCAAGTGAGTTGGGTGACCTATCCTGGCTTGGCCGACCACCCACACCACGCGCGGGCCAAGCAATATCTGCCCAAGGGGGCGGGGGCGATTCTCGGCTTTGGGATCAAGGGCGGTGTTGCCGCGGGCAAGAAATTTATCGACAGCTTGACTCTGCTCAGCCATTTAGCCAATGTGGGTGATGCCAAGAGCTTGGCTATCCATCCGGCTAGCACTACCCACAGTCAACTGACCGAAGATGAGCTGACCACCGCCGGTGTAAGTCCCGACTTCATCCGCCTGAGCATCGGCCTGGAAGATCTTGAAGACATCCTCTGGGATCTCGACCAAGCGCTGACTGCCGCAACGAAGGGATAGCCATTCATCAGTGATAAGCAGGACGGGGAAGACAGAGGGCAGCAGAGAGAGGGCAGCAGAGAGAATGCCGGGAGTTAGGAGATGCAAAGTCTCCCATCTCCCATCTCTTCCCCGTTCCGTCAGTTCAATAGGGAGAATTATGACTACTACGCAAACGCAAGCTTCTGTGGGCCTTGTGCAGCCAGACTATTTTACCTTTGCGGAAGAGGAGCCGTTCTGTCTTGAGAGCGGTGCAACGCTTGGCCCCGTCACGATTGCCTACGAAACCTATGGCCAATTGAATGCAGACCGCTCGAATGCGATTCTCATTTGTCATGCGTTGAGTGGCAGCGCCCATGCGGCTGGCTATCACAGCTCAGAGGACCGCAAGCCCGGCTGGTGGGATGAGTGTATTGGCCCCGGCAAGGCTTTTGATACGGATCGCTTTTTTGTGATCTGTAGCAATGTCCTGGGAAGTTGTTATGGCTCGACCGGGCCAGCTAGCCTTGATCCGGCCACGGGGGCGCCCTATGGGTTGAGCTTTCCGGTGGTTACCATTGGGGATATGGTTCGTGCCCAACGCAAGCTTGTCGATCACCTTGGCATTGATCAGCTGCTGTGTGTGGCTGGCGGCTCCATGGGGGGCATGCAGGTCTTGGAATGGGCAGCCCATCATGCCGATCGGATTAAATCGGCCATTGCCCTGGCAACGACGGCCCATCACAGTCCCATGCTGATTGCTTTTGGCGAGGTCGGGCGACAGGCCATCTATGCTGATCCCTATTGGAATAATGGCGACTACTATGCCAGTGGCAAAAAACCAGATGCCGGCTTAGCGGTTGCCCGCATGGTGGGGCATATCACCTATTTGAGTGAAGCCTCCATGCATCAAAAATTTGGGCGGCGCTTGCAGCAACTGGAACGATATGGCTATGAGTTCAATACCGAATTTGAAATCGAGAGCTATCTGAAGTACAACGGGAACAGCTTTACCCGCCGTTTTGATGCTAATAGCTATCTCTATATCACGAAGGCCATGGATTATTTTGACTTGGCCCAACCGACCGGTTCACTGGCGGCAACCTTTGCTGCCGCGGAAAGTAAGAAATTCTTGGTAGTCAGTTTTACCAGTGATTGGCTCTATCCTAGTTATCATAGCAAAGAGCTTGTATCCGCACTGACGGTCGCCGGTGCGGATGTGACCTATCTAGACATCCAAAGCACCTGGGGCCATGATGCCTTCTTGTTGGAAGTCGAGACCATGACGCGGCTGTTGGGTAGTTTTCTGGATCGCTTGGTGCGCGAAGAAGGCGTTGAGCTGCCCGTCCAACTGCCAGCCGGACAAGACCCGCAAAATGTTGGTCAGCGTGTGAATGGGAAAGTTGATACGGCCCTCTTAGAACGTTTGCGTAGCGCAGCCGAGGTGGTGGCATGAGTCAGCGTAGCGGGCAAAGTGCAACCAACCCTAGCTCGGCTCGCCGCCAAGGTAGCGCTACCGCGGTGCCCAGTGTACTTCAACCGGGGCAAACCGGGTTACGTCCTGATCTGGCCGTGCTGGCCGAGCTGATTCCGATGCATGTGAAAGTGTTAGATTTGGGCTGTGGTGATGGCGAACTGCTAGACTATTTGGTGCGCTCCAAAGCGGTCAAAGGGCGTGGGATCGAGCTGAGCGAGCAGGGCGTCTTGGCGTGTGTCCGGCGGGGGCTGAGCGTCCGGCAGGGCAATCTCAATGAGGGCTTGGCCGATTACCCTGAGCATAGCTTTGATTATGTGGTGCTGAGCCAAACCCTACCTTTTCTCAGTGATGCTAAAAAGATTTTGTTAGAAATGCTCCGTGTGGGCCAACGCGCGGTGGTGAGCTTTCCCAACTGGGGCTATTGGCGTTGCCGCCTAGAGTTGCTGGCGACAGGACGGATGCCGCAAGCACCCGGTCTGCCCCAACCGTGGTATGAAGCACCGCGGTGGCAAGCATTTACGATCACCGATTTTGGGCGTTTCTGCCAGCAGATTCATGTCACCATCTGCCAAGAAGTCTATCTCGCCCATGGCCGCCCCATTGAGGTGCGACGAGCCAAAAATCTATTGGCAACCACGGCTGTCTTTACCCTTGAGCGTAACGTGTAACGCAGGTCGAGAATCATAGAACGTGACCAAAAGAAAACCCGTCAGGCAGCAACAACCTGACGGGTTTTCTTTTCCGGCAGAGCATGGGACAAGGCTGCCTTAGGAATTGACCTGTACCAAGTAGTAATCTTTTTTCCCGCGGCGGATGACCAAGTATTGGCCTTCAATGGCGGTTTGTAATGGGACGCTCTGATCTGCTTCTTGCAGGCGTACGTTATTGAGATAGATGCCGCCGCTGCTGATCAAGCGGCGCGCTTCCCCGCGCGATTTTGCCACGCCAGCTCTTTCCAGGAGATTGACCACGGGAAGTCCACCTTCGGCAAAGTCAGCTTGACTAACCGCCGTAGAAGGAGCATCTGCAAAGATCTCCCGGATCTCTGTGGCGCTGAGGCCGCTGATCGCTTCGCCAAAGAAGACCTTGGTCGCTTGTTCGGCCTTGGTCAACCCGCTTTCGCCATGCACCATGCGTGTCACTTCCTGGGCCAACCGGCGTTGGGCTTCGCGCAAGTGTGGCCGTTCGGCCACGGCATGGGCATATTCGTCAAGATCGGTCTGCGGCAAGAACGTATAGAAACGCAGCATTTGGACTACATTCGCATCTTCCATGTTCATAAAGAACTGATAGAAGCGATAGGGTGAGGTGCGTTTCGGATCCAGCCAGACGGAATCCCCATCCGCGGTTTTGCCAAATTTGGTGCCATCGGCACGGGTAATCAACGGATAGACCACGCCGTGGACCGTCTGGCTATGAACCTTGCGGATCAAGGTGACGCCCGCCGTGATATTGCCCCATTGATCACTCCCACCGGCCTGGAGCCGACAGCCATAGTGCTCATGCAGATAGAGATAGTCGTAGGCTTGGAGTAGCATATAGCTAAACTCGGTGTATGAAAGACCATCTTCGCGCTCCAAGCGAGACTGTACCGAATCTTTGGCCGTCATATAGTTGATGGTAAAGTGCTTCCCTACATCGCGTAGGAAGGCAATCATCGAAATCTGCGAAAGCCAGTCAATATTGTTGACTAACCGCGCCGGATTGCTTTTGACTTCAAAGTCCAAAATAGAAGCCAACTGCCCCTTGATCTGATCGACATTGTGGGCAATAACATCTGCCGAGAGCAAATTGCGTTCCGCCGACCGGCCACTGGGATCCCCAATCATGCCGGTGCCACCGCCCGCCAGGGCGATGGGATGGTGGCCAAAGCGTTGGAATCGCGCCAGCCCTACCATGGGGACTAAGTGGCCGACATGGAGACTGTCCGCCGTGGGATCAAAGCCGTTGTAGACGGTGATCGGTTCTTTGCCCAGCACCTCCGCCAAACCATCGGTGCTGTCGTAGCACAGCTTGCGCCACTGCCAATCTTCAAAAATGTTCTTCATACGCTGCTTCAGTCTGCTTTGGATAGGATAGAATCGGTTGGCGTAAGTATACGCAGTCCAGCGGAAATTGGCAATCTAGGGCTGTCCTCTGGATGGCTCCCCGATTGGTTCAACGATATTTGGGTAACAAGCGTTGTGCCTCCGTACGCCGTGGCCCAAGGCGTTGGTGAATAGCGCCTGAAAAAACCTGGAGGAGCTCATAATAGAGAAATGAGAGCCATGCCTTGCTACGGAAAGGATCGCGGCGAGTTGCTTGCCAGAGGAGACGCCGTGCCTCTGCTTTTTGATTGAAACGGTAGTAGCCAAGTGCCAGTCCATAGAGCAGAGAACTGTATATCCGTGGGTGCTGCTGAAGCATCTGCTGATGCTTTTGGAGGATCAATTCGCGGGAAACGACGTGCGCTATTGTGGGATCAGTCAATTGGGGCGCGTTGTGCAGGTGGACCTTAACTAAGGATTGGTTAAGCACAATTAAGTCGAAATGAAGCGCCAAGCGTAGAAAAAGATCGCGATCAATCGCTACAAATAACTGTTCATCAAAAAGCCCGATAGTATCAAACACGTGCCGTCGAAAGAGCACACCCCAGCCCGTACCAAAAGTCAATCGGCTCAGAAATCGCAAGTAGATCGCTTCACGGCTCTGTTGGGGCGGTACCTGAGGAAAATGGACACCATCTACGATCTCCCCTTGCGGCGTATCAATGATTTGGACGATACCGCCAACGACATAGGCGACGTTCGTGGGAGTATTGCTAAGGGCTTGATAGAGCATGGCCAGGGCATCGGGCAGGAATTCATCGTCGTCATCTAGAAAGGTGATGAACTCGGCTTGGGCGGCCCGAATGCCACAGTTGCGCGTCGCCGACGAACCACGGTTTTCGGCGTGGCGAAGATAACGGATGCGTGGATCGTCCCACTGGGCTACCACCTGTTCGGTGTTATCGGTTGAATGATCGTCGATGATCAGAAGTTCAAAGGCTGCAAAGCTTTGGCTCAACACACTGCTGACCGCGCGTCCTAACAAGTGGGCGCGGTTATAGGTTGGAATTATCACCGAGAGCAGCGGTGTCGTCGAATCAGTCATCTCTCCTCACTCCTTAGCTTGGATTGTCTAGGGTAAAGCCAATCAGGGCATCAATTTCTTGCCACATGGCGCGGGCCTGCGCTTTGAGCCGCCGATCGTGCTTATGCAGACGAGCAAGATATACCTGGCGCGTAGCTGGCGTCGTCAATTCATCAAAGAGGGCTGGTAGCGCCTCCGGCTTCTGCGTGGAAAGGAGCGCCGGCGAACAGCCATAGTCGGCAAAAAGCATGGGATATTTGTGGCTCCAACTGGTGCCAATGACGGGTACGCCTTGGGAGAGACCACTGACCAACGCATGAAAGCGTGAGGCTACCAGGATATGGGCTGTGCCAATAATGCCTTTGAGGTACAGTGGGTCTGCTTCGATAACAAGCATTAGCTGGGGGCAGGCTTTGATCAAAGCTTCGGCCAGCTGCTGATCCTGGATTGCGTGAAACAGGAGCACGGGACGAAGACCACGTTGTACGCCTTCTGTAATAGCTCGTAGTAAAAAGGCGAGATAGCTCGCTCCTTCGGCTCCAGGTGTCTTTTTCAGCATTTGCTCGTTAGGGATGATGAGCAAATCGCGCGTGGTCGGTTGATAGGAAGGTGGAAGAACTCCTTCAACCAATATTGTAAAATCTGGCGCGAGCTTGACCCGTTCGAGATCGCCACCAAGTTCCTGGACATAGTGATAGGATTGGCGATCGCGCACAAAAATTAGATCAGCTTGACGTTGGATCTGACGAAAAGCGCGCTGCAACCGGGGTTGGGTCAGCGGGCCGATGGCTTGGGGCAAAAGAATCAATTTGCGCGGGGGCCGTTTCCACCGGCTGATCTGGGCTGCCAAACGCTCAGCCGCTTGTGGTCCCCAGATATCCCCAAAAGCAAAGCCCGAGGCATCCAGAATAACATCCACTTCAGCGGCTGTGACAAACCCATACTGTTTACGCGCCTTGGCGGACATCATCCATTGGAGGATTTTGGTGCGACCAAGGTTGGGCGCGTCCAGCTTGGTATATAAGCCAAGCTGGGCGCGGATTTCGTAGCTGCCAAAGCGAGGCGTAACGGCCACTTGCGGCGGATTGAGGGCTGTTGCTTGGCGGTAGTGCTGTAAGATGGCATAGGCCATCAGCTGGGCGCCTTTGTTTTGGCAGCCTGTCCCCCGAATTTCGATGATCATACGCTACTATATTTCCGTAACTGATCGAGCGTTTTCTTTTGCGAAAAAGCGACAGCACCCGCTGGATCTGGATAGCCAACCGCGATGAGAAGAATAGGGCGTTCATCGGCTTCAAGCCGTAGCAGGCGCGCCATTGCTTGTTCGCGCGCTTCAATGTCCGGCCAATGGATAGGACAGGAACTAAGCTCTAGCGTTTCCAAGGCAAGCATAAAGGTCATGGCTGCGAGCGCACTATCGACATAGATCAGGTGGCGGTCCCGTTCTTCCTGGTAGGCGCGCTGGCAACCGATCACAATGACTAACACGGGAATGCTTTGGTTGGTGTCGATGCCAATCGTTAGCCGGGCTGCTTTGGCAATCAAGGTAGGATCATCCAACACTATAAAACGAAAGGGCTGGCGGTTACAGGCGCTTGGTGATTGCGCCGCTGCTGTAATGGCTTGATCGAGCAAGGCGCGTGGCACGGGTTGTGGCAAATAGTGGCGGACAGCGCGCCGCCGTTTGGCAAGGGCCATGAAGGCAGCATAGGTAACAGGGCTCGGCTCTTGTAGATTGCGTTGATAAGGAATCGCCCGTACTCTTGTCGGCTCGCTATGATTGGCACGCGATAACCGAGCAAACTGCTGCCGAGCTTGCTCGATACTGGGGTGGTGCTCAACCACTTGGAAATAGGCAGCTAGTACATCGTGGGCCCATATCAGTTCATTATCCTGAATGGCTTCTTGTGGGTCCACCATAGCTTGCCGACTGCGGCTGTAATCGGCCACGGTTTCATCAATATAATCGAGCGCAAAAAGCTTGCGTTGGGGGCTTGCCAAGAGCCCTTTTTCCAGACGGTGAATATTGCGCCGCAAGCGGTAGCGCTGCCCAGGCTGGGGGCGTTGGCACTGTTGTTGATACTTTTGTCGGCCATAGAGAAAAGCCTGTTGTTCACGCCCAAACGCGCGCGAAAAAACAGTATAGTAGAGGGTACTACGATAGGGTGATTGGGCCGCCCATTGTTGGAGTAAGGGGCGGCAGCGATGATGGAAAAAGCGCTGGATGAAAGCCGTGAGCACAATAATGGTCGATCCTTGCCATCGAGAGACGCGGTGGGGGCAAGTGGTAGGAAGCCTAGCAATGGAATGTTCCATTACTTAATTTACCGGGATAATTCGTTCTTGTCTATCCGTAGAAGTGCGGAGTTAACTGAGGATGGCGCAGTGCCCAAGGCGTTTAAACCGCGGGTAATGGCCTTGAGCTGGTTGGGGCATTCTCAACCTAGGCGGGCCATGTGATATAATCGGTGTGTCTATGTCGTTAGTAACCCTATTGCGTCTGGGTATCGATGACGTAACCTGTCAGCCACCTATCGGTAGAAGGGACGAAGATGCAGAAAATTCAAACACAAGGTGTTCATCACATCACCTTAATTGGGGCGGATCGGCAGACTTCTATTGATTTTTGGGAAGGGGTGCTCGGCATGCCCTTTCTCTTTGAGCAACCTAATTTAGATGTTCCTGCTGAAAACCATCTCTATTTTGACCCCGGTGATGGGCGGCTAATTACCATCTTTACCAATGAAAATCGCCAGCCTGATCCCACCCCAAACCCAGAGGGGATTGGCAATCTCCATCATCTTGCTTTTATTGTCTCACGGGCAACCTATACGCAGGTCGCGAAACGCCTTGATGCGCGTGGGATTCGTCATAGTGGTGAAGTGGATCGGGGCTTTATGGACTCGATCTATTTTCGCGATCCGTTGGGGCAACTCTTAGAACTGGCTTGTTACAAATTCACGCCACCGGTTGGGACGACCGCGGCCGCGGTGCTGCTCGAGGCCCATTTGCTGCGGGTGGAACGAGGTGATTATAACATTAGTGACGAACATTTGGCGGATGCGATTGAACGGTTAACCACACGCGGCGCACGTTCGCTCTCGCCAGATCGTAGCGCCAAAAATCCCTACCGCTAATAAAAACAGCGCAAGCATGGGCCTGCGCTGTTTTTAACTAGAATAAAGCCGTTCGTTAGAAGCGGCGGCGATCCCCACCGCGGTCGCGATCACGGCCACCGCCGCTGCCACCACGGCCACCACGGTCGCCAAAGCCACCGCCGCCAAAGCCACCGCGGTCACCACCACGGTCGCCACCACGACGACCACCGCCACCACCGCCGCCGCCACCATCAAAGGTACGCTCGCGGGGAGGACGGGCTTCGTTGACGCTAATGTTGCGTTGTTGGAATTCCGTGTTGTTGAAGCGGTTGATTGCATCTTGCGCAGCTTGGGTGGTTTCCATTTCCACAAAGCCGAATCCCTTGGAGCGGCCTGTTGCACGATCAGTAATCACCGTCGCGGAAACAACCGGGCCAGCCTGTGCAAAAAGCGCACGCAAATCCTCGTCAGTCGTAGCATAGTTCAGATTGCCAACATAGAGTTTCTTAGTCATAAAATCCTTTCAATCGCGTTCTCAATCGCGTAGAGGTGCTACCTGAAGAGCACCAAAGTCATTGGCATACAAATCAATATACTGTCGGGAAAACCGTCAAATAGACAACTTATTGCTGGATCACAACGTTACTGGCTTGCAAACCTTTAGTCGTCTGTTCGATATTAAACTCAACACGCTGCCCTTCATCTAACGAACGATATCCAGAGGACTGGATTGCCGAGAAGTGAACAAAGACATCTGCTCCCCCCTCGTAAGTAATAAAGCCAAAGCCCTTACTCGCGTTGAACCACTTGACGGTCCCTTGCACTCGATCTGACATGATATTGCTTGTGCGCTTTCCTTGGTAGAACGACTTGTAGTGTGATATCTTACTGCAAACGATGCTGATGGTGAACAACAATACTGATGGTGAGCAACAATACTGAAGAACTGTAAAAAAAAACGGCTGCCGGATTTTTGGGCAGTCGCTTCAAAAAAAACCGAACAGTGTGCTTTCATATACAGTTGCTTACAATCATAACAGTCTCTCCGAATTTTGTCAATCCCTCAAAAGGTAATTTTTGTGCTCAAAATTGGGCTCTTTTACAGATAGAAATTACGCAGTTGATCAGCGTCACCAGCGACCTGAGTGCTTTTCAAAACCTGTCAGCTTTTATCTAAGTGGATAGTTCCTCACAGAGAAAATTCCCCACTTACGCATTAGTACCCTGTTGATTATGTTTTTGGGCATTGGTGTGCGCACCGTCCCTTCAGCGCCAGGCGGCCAGCGTATACCAATTTAATTTCTTACCTTCATCAATCAGCGCAGCTTAACCAAGCAGACGCTGATTTCAATCAGTGCTGCTTTACCGAGTTTAATAATTAATGTTCATTGCAATGGTGTGATCGGCGGCGTGAAATGTCATCCGTAAGGCATGGTCTATCAGCGTAAATGCGAATCTTGCCGTTGGGTCAATACGCGCAAAACAAAGAGGGGCAAGGCCAGCATCCGTCGCCACCGCCATGGCTGGCGTAGTAGACGATAGACCCATTCAATCCCCCACTGTTGCATCCAACGGGGGGCGCGTGGTGTAATGCCCGCCACAAAGTCAAGGGCGCCGCCGACGCCCAGCGCAACTTTGACGGGTAATGCCTGGCGATATTGGGCAATCCAAAGATCTTGCCGGGGATGACCATAAGCTACAAAAAGAATATCTGGTTGCACTGCTTGTAGGCGTTGTGCAATCGCTGGCCACGCTTCTGCGGTTGGGCTACCCCCATAGGTACCAGCTACCTGGAGCCCAGGGTACAGGGTAACTAGCTGTTGGGCGGCCTTTGCGGCAACACCCTCTGCCGCGCCCAAGAGATAGACACGCCAACCACGTTCTGCTGCCTTTTCACAAATGCGGTAGATGCCGTCAGAACCCGTTACCCGCTCTTGTAGGTGAACCCCGCGCCGATGCGCTGCCCAAATCACACCGATGCCGTCGGGGACACACAGGTCGGCCGCGGCCAGTACCGCAGCAAAGGCTGGATCGCGGTGCGCTTCCATAATAAACTCTGGATTGACCGTACAGATTTGGTGTACGTAGTCTGGGCGGGTTGACGCCGTTTGTGCTGCTGTGGGGGCGAGCCACGCCGCGATCTGCGCCAGCGTCTGCGCGAAATCGACACAGTGAACCTTCACGCCTAAAATTTCAACGGATGCTACCGCGCTTTCCTGGTTGGGCGGAGAAGTGCTTGCTGCATCATATCCCTCACGGTTATTTACCACGGGCCGCCTTCTCCAGAACAGCCAAGGTTTCACGCGCTGCCTTGGCCCAAGAAAAACGGGTGACATTGACCCGCCCAGCGGCAATCAACTGCTGACGCAGGGCTTCGTCCTGGCTCAATCGCAGCATGGCCTCTGCCATTGCTTCCACATCGGTCGGATCGACCAAGATCGCGGCGTCACCGGCAATTTCGGGTAGAGCAGAATTATTGGTAGTCATGACCGGAACTCCATAACTTTGCGCTTCGAGAACGGGCAGGCCAAACCCCTCGAAAAGCGATGGAAAACAGAAGAAATGGGCTGCCTGATAAAGGGCTGGCAGCGCTTCGTCGGCGACATAGCCCAGGCGGTGCACCCGTTGGGCAAGCTGTAGATCGGCAATCAACTGCTCAATTTCCTCTATACCCCAGCCATTTGCGCCAACCAGAACCAGATCCCAAGTAGGCGCATGCTGTTGCACAAGCCGGTGATAGGCATGGAGCAAACGCACCAGATTTTTGCGCGGTTGTAGCGTTCCTACATAAAGCGCGTATTGTTGGGGGAGTGAATAATGGCGCTGGACCGTTGCTTGGTCCCAAACTGCTGTGGGCCAAGTCGGTGCCTCGTGGATCACTGTGATTTTCTGCGGGGCCGTGTTATAATAGTGGTGTAGATCTACGGCTGTCGCTTGGCTGACCGCGATCAGCGCCGTCGCACCGTAGGCACTCCAGCGGGTACTCCAAGGTAGATAGAGACGTTGAAACAGCGTATGGGCCTGGGGAAAGCGGTGATACCCTAGATCATGAATCGTGACGACACTGGGGGGTAGACGGCGACTCGGCAACACCAATGGCAGGACATGGGCCGGAATAAACAGAACATCCGGTGTCCGTCGGACAACATCACGTGCCAGCGCCACATGGGTCCACAAGCGTTGCTGTGGTAACACGCAAAGTTCAACCGCTGGCCCGCCTGGTGGCGCGGATAGGAGTGCTGCCAACGCGGGGGGGGGCATCTTATCCACATAGAGCCGCCACTGGTGTTGGCTGGCAACAGGCAATTGGAGCAGGTGACGGATGATTTCTAGCGCGTACCGTTCCGTCCCTGTGCGGCGGGCACGCAGCGCCCGCGAAGCATCGATGCCAATCAGCATGCGCGGCCAAAGTGTTCCTGCAAAAAGTGCTGGACTTGCTGGGCAAGGGGGCCAGGCCGGAGCAGCCGCGGTTCTGCAGCGGTCAGTGCCAGGACGGTACTCGCCATTTGTGGCTGCTGTACCCGGTGATCTAATGCTGGGTCGGCCAGCACAAGCTTCACGCGACCCTGGAGTTGGGCAAGCACGGCATCCACTGTCGCGGCCTCGGGCTCGCCGCTGCGGTTAGCACTTGTCGCCGCTAAGGGGCCACTCTGGCGCAACAAGGCACGCAGCCACGGATGATCGGGCAGCCGCACGCCCACGGTTGGTTGACCCGCTGTTAGCACGGCGGGCAGGGTTGCCAAGGCGGGTATCACTAGGGTCAGTGGGCCAGGCCAAAATTTCTGGGCCAATGCTTGGGCAATGGGGGAAACTGGAAGAGGGGTCAATTGCGTTAATTGAGTAGCATCGCCGATGAGCACCGGAATGGCCTTTTCCGGTGGGCGGCCTTTGACTTCATAGAGTTGATCGATTGCTTGCGGCTGATCAAAGCGGCACATTACGCCATACACGGTATCGGTTGGGGCCACCAGCACGCCATTGGCTGCTAGCTGTTGGTAGGCCGTTGCCATTGCTGCCGAAGCTTCAATCGAAAGTACTTGCGTATTCATAGGAAACTGAAAAAGATATCTAGATTTGTCGAAAAATCAGAAGAAACTGCAAAAACTTACTCCTGCCAGGGTTCAATATTTTCATGATCTCCTGTTGCGTGTATACTATCAGGCAGCTCGCTTGTAGTCAACTATACGGCTGAGAATGTAAGCTGGTCGCATCGGTGGCTCGTATAGGTATCAAGCTCTGTACACGAGTGTTCGACGATTCACTTTTCTGAGGTTTGCCCCTATGAAGGCGGCTCAGGTAGCGCGACAGGCGCACAAGCCTTGCGAAGTGCTTGCCGGTTGTCTCCGCTCAGAAATACGTTGGCTGATCGGAGCCCACTGTACAAAGAGCCCTTTCCCTGTGGAGACAAGGTGACTTATGGACACCTTGCTAGATTTGGCGGACATATACCGCGTGCCATGGATGGCCTGTGCGATGTCAACAAAATCTAGCGTCCTTGGGCGGATGAGAGTATACCTTTGGGGTTACGCGTACAGTCATTCATCAACTCCTTTATCATAATGGATGCTGGACAGATGTTTTCACTCCAAGAAATTTTTATTGACGCACTGTGGATTATCGGCATTGCTGGCGTACTTGCGACGTTGAGTTACATGAACTGGTATCGGAGCGCTAACGAGCTAACCTGGCGGCGGTTATTTAGCCTGCCGCGCATGTTAATTCCCCTCTGTGTAAGTATGGAGCTCTTCTGTATTGGCATAGCGGTCAATGGGGTGCTAGCGACCCCCCGAGCGCCATGGTGGGAGACAATAGCATGGAGTATACTGGCCGTGCTGTTCGCGATTCAAACAGTTGCCTATGGAATTGCTGGTATACGCAATGGTTGGGATACACCGCTAGAAGAAAGGGATGACGATGAGCGAACAAAATACAGCGGATAACTGGCGCTTAGATGAGACTGGCGACACCCTAGACCAATGGAAATTACAAGAAGCTGAGCAGGAACGAGTTGCTCAGTGGCAATTACAACGCGCCCAGTATGGTGATCCCAACTGGCAACCTGTCGATTATGAACGACAACCGGCGCGGCGCGGCAGTTGGTTGCTGCCCCTTTTGGTGGGTCTGGCGCTGATCGCCGTCTTTGCCTATGGCGTATGGATTGGGCTAGGAACCTTAGGGATTACTAACTTTGCGTCGTTGCTACCCTCGATGAATCCCGCGGCGACACCAACGACAGCCGCGGCAGCGGTTGCTCCTTCCACGCTCTTGACAACTACCGTAGAGACAGCTCCAACCGAAGCCCCTGTGGCTACGGTTACAACTGCGCCCACGGAAACACCTGCGCCAACCGCGACGCCTGAGCCTCTCAGAGTCGAACAGCAGATCGCACGGGTGACTAATCAATATGGCGTTAATGCTCGCCCTGCGCCGAATACCACCGGTGATGTGATTGAAGTTCTTCCCCAAGGTGCAGAATATGTTGTCGTGGAAACCCGCGATGATGGCTGGATCCAGATCGGTCTCCCTTCGGCAGACCTGGTTTGGGTTTCTGCCGAATTTGTTGAATTGCGGACAGAGCAAGTCTTATTAGAAGTCGCGAACCAACGCCGTGCCGCATTGGGCTTGCCGCCGCTAGAAGTTCCTGGCGCACCCGCTCCATCTGACAGTGAGGATGCGAGCTCGTCTGCCGTTCCTACATTACCTGGAGAAACGATCACCGATACCCTAACGGTGACTGATAGTACCCTAGCCACGGGCACTCAATCGATTACCAATACAGCTGCCGTCACAACCGGTGTGCCGCCAGAGATCAGCGCTGCCATTACTGGTACAGTCATTATCACAGCCGGTCTCAATGCCCGCTCTGCCCCCACAACAACGGCCCAAGCGGTCGTATTGTTAGAAGGTGGCGCGGTCGTTACAGTGACCGGACGCAGCGCTGATAATGAATGGCTCCAACTGCGTCTGCCTGATGATACGGCGGCATGGGTCTTTGCTGAATATATTCAGCTCAGTGACAGTGGTGCATCGACGACACCAACTGTCACAACCGATCCAACCGGGGGTGGGCCTTCCGCCGCCGTTAATAGCCTCTCGGGGGCCAATGCCCGGCTCGAACCCGACCGCAATGCCGAAGCCTTTGATGTCATCCCCTATGACGTTGTGCTGACCGTTGAAGGGCGGACTGCCAATAATGAATGGCTGCAAGTTGAATATCAAGGCCAATTGGTCTGGGTCTTGGTTTCAACCGTCTCGCTCAATACCGAGCTAGAAAACTTGCCAGTCGTTACCCCGTAGCGCTAACAAGTAGAGCAAGCACAACGCTTCGTTTCAGGCGAAGCGTTGTGCTTGCTCTATGTTCTCCTCTGTAGTGGAAATCAATCAACAAGCCGATGGTCTGTGCCACGGCCTGATGCCACCTAATACCGTGGGATAAATGCCCCTAGATCGTAGAGCATAATGCTATATTGGCGTGATGGTTGGCTATGGACGGCAGGCTTGATCAGTAGTGGTCTATTGCTACTGACCTGGAACTTGGGCCTCTTTGTGGCCTACGAGCCTTGGCCACAATATAGCTTGACTTTGCTTCTGGGGAGTGTCGGCGTGACTTTCTTTGGTGGCTATGTCACGGCCCCGGCACAGTGGTGGCGCTTGATCCCCGGGTGGACCATGGTCGCCCTCGCCCTCATGCTCTTGCTGAGTACATTACCCGAGCCACCCATGCGCCTGATCGCGGCACTCCTATTTTGGGGGCTCGGCGTAGCCTTTGTTCAGATTTACTGGACACAGCGGATCGAACATTGGTGGGCGATTATTCCGGGTGGCTTTATGTTGGTGCTAGGTTGCATCATTGCGATTAGCGGTGTGGTGACCGATCTAGAAATCCTCAGTGCGCTTTTGTTTACTGGTATGGGCGCGGTCTTCTATTTGCTCTATCTACTGAGCCGCCAGACGCGTCAATGGTGGGCCTTGATACCCGCCTCTGTTCTCTCGCTCTTTGGCATCTTGGTCGCTGTGGCCCAAGTTGGCACAGGCACTAGTGCCATGCGCTGGTGGCCTCTCCTGCTGATCTTGCTTGGTCTCTTCATCGGCTGGCGAACCGCGCAAACGCCAGCGCCACCGCGTGAACCGCTGCGGCTACCGTCACTCATGCTACCTACACGTTGGCGCTGGCCTGCTGCTCCATCCGTTGACTCAGCCGATGCAGTGGCTAAGCCGACCGCACAGCCTCCCTCACCGGCGTCTACTGAAACCGTGCCCGCCTCGCATGAACGCACCTAAGCGGTACCTTATCCACGCGCCTATTCCCCGTCGGTAACTTCGATCCAATCATTTTCCATCGATTCAATCACGGCTAGGCTGACAATAGGCACGCCAAAGGATTGGAGATGGGCGCGGCCACCTTCAAAGCGTTTCTCCACCAGACAGCCAATGCCACAGAGGGTGGCCCCACACTGTTCAATGACATTCGCCAAGGCACCAATCGTCAAGCCCGTCGCCAGGAAATCATCGATCAACAGAACGCGGTCGCTGGGCAATAAATATTCAGGCGAAATAATGAGTTCGACCACGCCTCCCTTGGTATGGCTAGGCGCTTTGGCACTGTAATAGCCAGATGGCATCGTCACGGGGCGGCTCTTACGGGCATAGACAACCGGCACCTGAAGTACTAGCCCTGTCGTCAATGCTGGCGCGATGCCACTTACTTCGGCGGTGACAATTTTGGTGATGCCTGTCGCTCCCGCCGCGGTGAAGCGGCGTGCAAATTCATGACCCATGGCTAAAGTCAGGGCTGGATCCAATTGATGGTTGATAAAACCATCCACTTTGAGAATCCCACGGCCTAAGTTGCGCCCTTCGCGGCGGATGCGCTCAACCAATTCCTTCACAGTGCTATCCTCTTTCTATCGTTTTGTAAATCCTATTGCAGTTGCTCCAGCAGATCTGCGGCGGCAGCAATCCCCCCTTGTTGGGCGAATTCAGCGCGGAGTTCTTCGGCCCCTTGGCGTAGCGCAGCACGATCCGGCAAGAGTTGAGCGAGACCATTGACCAATGCCGCTTGGCTTGCTTGTTGGGCGGGCAGATGCAACCCGGCTTGGCTACGCACCACCCCTTGTGCTTGGTGCATCTGATCCGCGGCATGGGGCACAATCAATTGCGGCACGGCTTGGGTCACTAGCGCATGGGTCACACCCGCCCCGCCATGATGAATGGCCGCGGCCACATGGGGCAGCACCGCGCTGAGATCGACGCGCTGTTCAACGATGGTTTCCTTGGGGAGTTGGTCGCACAACTGGGCTTCTTGATCGGGTTTGAATTGGCCCCCTAGCGCCACAATGGGCAAACAGCCTAAGGTGGCGGCAGCTTGGGCCGCGGCGCGAAAAAAAGTGGCGTCTTGCCCAAAGCTTGTGCCAAGGGTAATAAAGACCCACGGTTGGTCCGTCGGCCAAGGTGGCGCTGGCTGAGGTGAAGCCGTTGCCTTGCCGCCCACGTGGCGCGTCTGTGGCAATAAGGGGATTCCTGCGTACCAACGGGGACTCCAATAGGTGATGTGCAATTGGGCCGACTGTTGGGCCGGTGGGCCGACTGCCGTCCAATGGCGGCCTGTAATGCCAAAATGGCGATAGATCCGGCCCAAGCGTTCGCGGGCAACGGCGACAATGCTGGCGTTACTCCCAGTGGTCTGGGGTGTCATGGCCGGCCATCCCACGACGGCAAAGGGTTTCTGTAAAACTTCTGCGGCCAAGCCCGCCGCGCTGAGAAAAACTTCGCTAACGACGATATCTGGCTGAAAGCTGCGCCCCACGGCCACAAGCGCGGCGGTTGCCTGGATGACGCGTTCTTCTTCGAGCCATTGATCCAAGGCTCGCAAAGCGCGTTGATGACGCACCTCTTCCGGCGCTAGGTTAGGCAGGGCAGGGAGCGGGGGTGGGGGAGGCCAACGCCAGCCCGTTTCGGCTAGAATATGGCTAGGAACCTGTGCCTGTGCTAACTGGGCGGCCATGGGCTGACCTGTAGCCCACAGAACGACATGGCCCCGCCGCTGTAGTTCAACCGCGGTGGGCAAATAACCGCCCCAGTCGAGATGACCGGGAAGTTGCGCTGAAGCAAAGAGAAAACGCATAGGATCAACGGTTCGAGAAATTATACGTCTTGCAAGCGGCGGCTGACTTCGGCCACAATCCGCGTGGCGACGGCGTTTTTGCTCTGTAGGGGCAGCGATTCCCGCGTCCCGTCGGCATGGAGCAACGTCACCCGATTGGTATCGACGGCAAAACCAGCATCACTGGCGCTGACATCATTGGCGATGATCAGATCCAGCCCTTTTCGTTCGAGCTTGCTTTGGGCGTTCTCGAAGAGATCCTGGGTTTCGGCGGCAAAGCCAACCACCACACGGGGCCGGTGGCGCTGTTGGCGTTGCTCGGCCACGGCCACCAGAATATCGGGGTTCGCGACAAGCGCCAAGGTGGGTACACCACTTTGTTTTTTGATCTTCTGGGTTGCCACCTGGGCGGGCCGGAAATCCGCTACCGCCGCGGCCATAATGAGGGCGTCGGCATCGCTGCATTCCTGTAAAATTGCGGTGAGCATCTCTTGGGCGCTTGCTACGTCAAGGCGCACGGCACCCGTTGGCGTCGGCAACGGCGCGGTCGTGATCAACACTACCTGAGCCCCGGCATCGAGCGCGGCTTGGGCAATGGCAAAGCCCTGTTTGCCTGAGGAATGGTTGGTCAGATAGCGGACCGGGTCCACGGCCTCGCGCGTCCCCCCTGCCGAGATGACCACCTTTTTCCCCTGGAGCGGCCCCCCTTGCGCCAATAAATGGCGAATCCGGCCCAACAAGGTGGCTGGCTCGGTGAGGCGGCCTTTGGCAACCAAGCCCGAAGCCAAATGGCCTTCTTCGGGACCAATGATCACGGCCCCGCGTTCCGCCAACACACGCAGATTGGCCTGGGTGGCGGGGTGGGTAAACATCCCCCCATCCATGGCGGGGGCAATGACAAGTGGACAGGTGGCCGCGAGCGCGGTCACACCAAGGAGATCATCGGCTCTTCCCTGCGCCAGCTTGGCTAAGGTATTGGCCGTGGCTGGCGCAACGACCAAGAGATCGGCTTGGTGTCCTAAGCCGACATGCAAGACGTGCGCCTCTTGGCCCCAGAGATCCGCATCCGTATAGGCGCGCTGACCGGTGACGGCTTGCAGCGTCAGCGGGGTAATGAATTGGGTGGCCGCTTCTGTCAAGATGGCTGTAACTGTTGCCCCGGCTTGGCTGAGCTTGCTCGCCAGATCGGCGGCCTTATACGCGGCAATGCTGCCACTAATGCCAAGAATGATGCGTTTGCCGCGGATGGGGTTAAACTCCATGGATCAGTCCTCTGTTGGCTACGTTCCTAGATTGGCGATTGCGCTGTAATGCACTGCGACCAGCGCTTCCGTCCACCCCAGCCGCGGCGGTGAGCTGTGGGTTTGGAAGAGAGGTCCAGACCATGATAATCTTACAACTATCACGAGAAAATGCAAAGCGAGCTAGATGGTAGGTGTTCAACAATGGGACAAAAGGTAGAGCAAGCAACAGGTGAGCAGGTCGTGGCGGTTGTTCTCGCCGCGGGGCGCAGCAGCCGGATGGGCCGTTCCAAACAGATCGAGCGCGTGGATGGCATGCCAATGGTGGAGCGTGCCGTGCAAGTGGCCTTGGCCAGCGCGGTTGAAGCTGTAATCGTCGTCACTGGTGCATACGCGCCAGAAGTGACGGTGGTCTTAGCGCCCTTACTCGAAAGCGCGGGGACACGCCTGCGCTTGATCCATAACGCCGCGTGGGCCACGGGGCAGGCTAGTAGTGTCCGCGCTGCGGTGCAAGCGCTGTCGGCATCGTGTGGGGCGGCGCTTTTTTTGCCCACTGATCAGCCCTTTTTGCCGGTTGCATTGTTACAAGAACTCATTACAGCTTGGCGCGCGGGCGCACTACTCGCCGCGCCCGCGGTTGACGGCCAGCCCCGCGGCGCACCCGCTATCTTTGCCCGCAGCTTGTGGGATGAATTATTGGCGCTCGAGGGGGATGTCGGGGCGCGCCCCTTGTTACAACGTCATCGCGCGGAATTAGTGACTGTGCCCGCACAGGCCGCTTGGCTACGTGATATTGATACGCCAGCCGATTTACCAAGTGATCAATAATGCCTAGGCGTTCGTAGCCACTTGGTAGCGCGTCCAGAGACCTGACCGGTTTTTCGTTGGCAGTTGTGGGGGCAACCGCGCCAACGGGATACAAGGTTTGAAAAACCGGTCAGGTCTTGTCCAAGCGCGTAATGCCTATAAATCTTGATTTTGGGGTAGCATCACCAGATCGCGGATCGTCACATGGCGCGGGCGGGAAAGCATAAAGATGACCGCGTCAGCCACGTCCTCGGAGCGTAGGCTACTGTGCTCGGCCACGCGGCGATCGATCTCCTCTTTGCTGTTGACGCCCCACAATTCATTGGCTGTGCGCCCTGGCGCGATGGCTCCCACCCGAATACCCTCTGCCGCGACTTGGCGCCGGAGGGTATGGACAAAGCCTTGAATCGCATGTTTTGAGGCGCTGTAGATGGGCTCCCAATGAATGTCAATAAAGCCGGAGATGGAGCTAGTCACTAAGATGTCGCCGGACTTTTGTGCTAGCATATGGGGCAGCACCGCGTGGACACAGCGAAAAACTCCGTCCACATTGACATTCATTAACTGTGCCCACTCCTCTGGATCGCCCTCGGCCACTTGTCCTGGAATGTAGATGCCCGCATTGGCAAAGAGCACATCAATGCGCCCAAAGTGGGCGATCCCCTTCTCAACTAGCTGAACAACCTCAGGACCGACGGTAACATCGGTGGGGACGGCGAGTGCATTCGGCGCTAGTTCGGCGGCTAAGGCGGACAATTTTGTCGTGGAACGCGCCGCCAAGATCAATTTACACCCGAGCGGAGCCAAGGCGCGTGCTGTGGCGGCACCGATGCCAGAGCTTGCCCCCGTAATCAGGATCACTTTGTCAGTCAGTGGATGTGTCATATCGCTTTCTCATGGCTGGTGACCATCGCTGTTTTTGCCTAGATTTTTATCCTTACGAAACCAACGATGGAAAATTTCGTTATAATGACAGATGCTTAATTTTAGAATCTGTATATGCTAAACTATGTTAATAAGGGATGAACCTACGCTATTTACTGCTCTATTGTGATGGCGTTCGGCGCTTCGGTCGCAGAAATTTTGATGGCTGAAAATGGATATCCCTTCCCTCCCTTCGGTGTCAAGGGGGTGAAGCTGGCAATCACTTGCTGTTAGGTTGGCTTGGGTTGCTGTTTTGCCTCACGTTGATAATAGATGTAATAGGTTGACTATGTGGACACCTAGCGATTTCACCATACTGGTCGTCGATGATAATGAGGAGTTCCTCGCGGCAATCGTTGAGTTATTGACCAGCGAAGGCTACTCTGTCTTGTGGGCGACGACAGGCCAAGCGGCTATCGAGCGTTGCCGCCAACATGAGATTCATCTCCTGATCCTTGACTATCGTCTCCCTGATCTCAGTGGTGAAGAAGTTGTACGCCAAGTACGTACTTTTGATCTAGAGCTCCAAATCTTACTACAAACGGGCCATACCGAAACGCCACCACGCCAACTATTGCATGCATTAGCCATTCAAGGCTATCACAGCAAGATCGACGGTCCCGAAAAGTTTCTTTTGTGGGTGGATACGATTCTCAAGAATTATACTGCAATTAGGGCTAGGCGCAATCTAGAAAATAGTCTGTTGGTCATGAGCCTAGCCATGGAGGCGCGCGATCTAGAGACGGCTGGTCATACCCAGCGGGTCGTTTATCTAGCCGAGCGCGTGGGGCGCATTATGGGGATTTCGGGAAAGGAGTTGGATGCCTTACGCCAGGGTGCCTACCTGCATGATCTAGGCAAGCTCTGTGTGCCAGACGCTGTTTTGCTCAAGCCTCATCGGCTGAGTCCCGATGAGCGCACCATTATGGAAGCCCATGCGGAGTCTGGCTATGAGCTGGCCATGCACATTCCTGGGATTCCACGGGAAGCCCTCCATGTTATTCGTTCACACCACGAGCGTTGGGATGGCTCGGGCTATCCTGATGGTTTGCATGGCAATGAGATTCCGCTGTTAGCGCGGATCTTTGCCATTTGTGATGTCTATGACGCTATGGTTTCCACCCGACCTTATAAAAAGACTTGGTCCCATCAGCAAACGCTTGCCGTGCTAGGGGATCAAAGTGGTAAGCACTTTGATCCAGCCGTCTTTGAGGCATTTGTGCAAGCATTTCCCCATATGCTGACTGTCCCCCCCGTGTTGGCAAAATCGGCCTTGGTCCATCCTCGCGCCGCCTGACCGCCATCCAGCGGCTTTGGGTAACTTCTCTGCGCTCCTGCTTTATTCCAGTGCTATCCCAAGAGCGAAAACAGGAGCTGCGCGAGCAGAATCTTCGCCAACATGGCCGCGGGGTAGACTGTTACATAGCCGACATTGGGTAGATCGTTTCCGGTTTGCATGGTGGCATAGCTGAGGATCGCGGGATTGGTTTGCAGCCCTGCGATCATGCCAATCAACATACTCATGGGAATCTGCAAGAGACGACTACCGACCCACAGGGTCAACAGCCCCGTTAGACAAGTGATCAACGCCCCGCTGAGGAGCAAGAGGAGCCCACCACTGCTGAAAAGCGTTTGGGCAAAGGTGTAGCCTGCCCGTGTGCCGATCACGGCAAGGAAGAGGACAATGCCAAATTGACGTAGCGTGAGGTTGGCGCTATAGGGAATGTTCCAAACAAGGGGCCCTGTGCGCTCTAAGGCGCCCAATCCTAAAGCCACAATGAGCGGCCCGCCAGCAATGCCCAGCCGAAAGGGTTCACTGCCAGGAATGGGAATAGGTAATTGACCGAGCAGTAACCCCAGCACAATCCCCACGTTAAAAGTCAAAATATCAATTTCGCTGAGGGCCCGGTAGGAATCGCCAAAAAAATCGCTGACTTCATGCATCCGTTCCCGGAGCGCAACCACCCGCACCCGATCCCCAGCCTCCAAAACTGTGCTACCCGTCGCAAGCAGCTCAATATCACCCCGCCGCACGCGTGTGATCAAGGCGTTGAATTTGCTAGGCAACGCCAACTGGTCGATCCGCCGTCCCAAGATAGCCGGATTAGAGACAAAGATGCGCCGAAAGTCAATGACCGAGCGATCTAACACAAGTTGCTCGGCAATCGATTGGCCTAGGAGGGCCGCGACGGCATTGACATCGGCGGCCACCCCAACAACCGTCACCCGATCATATAGTTGGAGTTGGCTGTTGCCTTGGGCCAAGGTCACGACTGCATCGCGCTTGTGCCGCGTCAGAATGACGCGCCAGGGGTGTTGTTGTAATAACTCGGATAAGCGCTTGCCCACGACCATGGGGTTTGTCACTTGTGCCGTACAGGTTACTAACTCTTCGCCGATGGCACCAAAATGGCGTAATTGATGCGCCTCCGCGGCATAATCGGGCTTCCACCATCGCTGTGTCAGCGCGATGGCAAGAATCATACCGAGTATCCCGATGGGATAGGCAATCGAATAACCAATCACTGGTTCTGCTAGCAGTTGCTCTTGTAATGGAACCGGCGTGACCCGTTGGACCATTTCGAGGACTGCTGCCAGCGCTGGCGTATTGGTCAAACTACCTGCGTAGAGTCCCGCGGTTTGGGCCGCAGAGAGGGCAAAGAGCCGCTGAATTGCAGCCGCCAGCAAGGCGGCAATGGTCAACATGGTGATAATAAGGAGGTTGGCCTTAAGCCCGCCGTTGCGCAAGGATTGGAAAAAAGCGCGGCCACTACTCAGACCAATACAATAGACAAAGATGATCAAGCCACCCTGGTAGAGGATCTCAGGCAATTTCAGCCGTTCGTCTAGCGCACCAAAGAGGAGCCCGACAAAGAGCACGGCAGCAATGCCAAAGCTGCTCCCCCGAATTTTCAGATTGCCCACGAGATAGCCAATGGCCGCGACCAGAAAGAGCAGAATCAACGGCTGTTCGCTGAGAAAGGTCAGGATTGATTGCATTGGACACCTACCGTGTCTACACTGAAAAGGGGACGCGGATTACCGCGTCCCCAAATTTTTAAGCAAAACACTTCTACCCGATTTACGCCTGCGGCCCGGCCGCGCGTACTGCAGGCGAAACTTTGTCGGTAAAGGTTTCAAAGTTCTTGACAAACATGGCGGCTAGCTTCTTGGCCTGCGCATCATAGGCCGCCGGATCAGCCCAAGTATTGCGGGGGTTGAGCACCGTGTCCGGCACATTCGGACAAGTTGTCGGCACCGCCAAGCCAAAGATTGGGTCGATTTCCATAGGCACATCGAGCAAGGTGCCATCTAGCGCGGCGTGGACCATGGCGCGTGTGTGGCTTAGTTTCATGCGGCTGCCAACACCATGCGGGCCGCCCGTCCACCCCGTATTGATCAGCCAAACATTGACCTTGTGTTCTGCAATCTTTTCACCCAACAGATCGGCATAGACCGTCGGCGGCAGGGTCATAAAGGGGGCGCCAAAACAGGTACTAAAGGTAGCCGATGGTTCCGTCACGCCCCGTTCGGTGCCAGCGACCTTGGCCGTATAGCCGGACAAGAAGTGATACATGGCCTGTTCCGGTGTCAGGCGGGCAATCGGTGGCAGCACCCCAAAGGCATCGGCGGTTAGCATAATGATATTCTGTGGATGACCAGCCGTGCCGGTGCGCGAGGCATTCGGAATATGACTAATGGGATAAGCCGCTCGGGTATTTTCGGTTAGACTAATGTCGTCTAGATCGACCCGTCCGGTGGTGCTGTTAAAGCCGACATTCTCTAACAGGGTGCCGAAGCGTCGAGTTGTGTCGTAGATTTCTGGTTCGCCTTCGGGCGAAAGCCGAACCACTTTGGCATAGCATCCGCCTTCAAAGTTAAAGACCCCACTCTCGCTCCAGCCATGTTCATCATCACCAATCAGCGTGCGGGTTGGATCTGCCGAAAGGGTGGTCTTGCCAGTGCCCGAGAGGCCAAAGAAGACGGCAACATCACCTTGCGCGCCGACATTGGCCGAGCAGTGCATAGAAAGCACATGTCGTTGTGGCAGCAAATAGTTTAACACAGAAAAGATCGATTTCTTAATTTCACCAGCATATTGGGTCCCACCGATGAGCACCAGCTTCTTGCTTAGGTTGACCGCAATAAAGACCTCTGAGCGCGTACCATCTTCTTCGGGAATGGCATGGAAGTTGGGCGCATGCAATACGGTGAACTCGGGTACGTGGGTCGCCAACTCGGCTGCCGACTCTTGAATAAACATGTTGCGGGCAAAGAGATTGTGCCAAGCGGTTTCTGTGATCACGCGGATGGGTAGACGATAGTTGGCATCTGCCCCGACATAGCAGTCCTGCACAAAGAGATCGCGGCCTTGCCAATAGGCCAGCAGACGGCGCTTCAGCGCTTCAAATTTCTGCTCTTCCATGGGCGCATTGACACTGCCCCACCAAACTTTATCCAGGCTATGCGCGTCTTGGACAATGAATTTATCCTTGGGGGCCCGCCCTGTATATTGGCCCGTCCGCACCACTAGCGGCCCCAAATGGGCCAAGCGCCCTTCACGGCGGCGAATGGCTTCTTCATAGAGCAACGGCGTGGATAAATTCCAGTAGACCGCATTGATGTTTTTGATACCATGATTTTCTAAGCCATATGGGCTTTGCGTTGAACCTTGGACAATCATAATGCCTCCCATTCATCGACCTTGCCTACGCAATTGGGTCTATCGCTACGGTTCTTTGGATACACGTACCCCACTACGATGGTGTACAGCGTACCAATAAACAAGGCGTTCCACAGGGGCCCCAGCTCTGCCTTGAATGGCTCAATGGCTGATTGGATGCCCTGCCAACTACTTTGTTGGCAACCGGTTTAGGCCCGGTGCTGCGTAACGCCTATGGTATGCAGACAATAAAGGACAAATGGCTTCACCTGTCCTGTTGAGTTGTCGTCGGGTGGGGCTGGTTATTGCCCAGATGACCACCCGCTACGCTATCGATGATAACAGGAAAAGCGTAAGTATAGATCTGAGAGGAGGAGAGTTTACAAGCTGCCTGTCTAAACAGGTTATCACCTAACCACTTGGGCAGGCGACAAGCGACCTGACCGGTTTGCAAAACCGGTCAGGTCTTGGCTAAATGTCTGAGGAAAAGAAGGATAAGCGGCGGAAAGGTTCTGTTACAAGACGCTCCACTCTTCGGGGGTAAAGGGCCAGCCTAGCTTTTGGCAGAGCTTTTCCCAGCGTCCACTCATATCGCCTGTGAGGATTAAGGGTCGATAACCGAGTTTGAGATAGGTTCTAATCGCCGGTAGCCGGTGATCATCGGTATTGAGATAGATGCTGGTATAACCACCACGGAGAAGCCGGCCTGTGACTGCACCACAGACAGCATAGCCTAGCCCTTGGCCTTTATGATCCGGATGGGCGGCAACCCACCCCAACTCACCGCCGAAAGGGTAATAGGCGCTGGGGTTGTGCACGGCCATCGCCGTCGCCACGAGCTGTTGGTTCGCCAAGTTCTCGACCACAAACCAACCCGCGGGCAGAATCTTCTGGAACCAGGGCAGTAGGGCGGCCATATCCCACCGTTCGAAGCCAGCCAAGCTCATAATATGAAAGAAAGAGGGCTCATCGCCAGGGCGATAGGTGCGCAGTTGATAGCCAGCTGGTACTTGGACACTCGGCGGCTGATCGAGCTTGCTCTTCGGCCAGACCATGCGCAATTGCTGGCTGGGAATGGGTGTCTCAGAAGTTGCATTTGACATGCGGTTACCTTTCTCTGCTTTTTGAAAACGTGGACGTAGATAAACTGAAATCTACGAAAATCGACCACCTTGTGTGTCTCAGGCGAAAGCTGGTCAGATCGAGGAGCCACCCCGCCCTGTTTCGATCTGTTTCCACGCGGCCACAACGGCAATGGTAATGACCGCGGCCACGATCATTTCAAAAATAGCCTGGGGAATAGTGGCGGCAATCGCGGCTACGGGCAGCAAGCCCAAGCCAATGGCAATGCCCAACACCATGACGGTGTTGGTTAACGTGCCGAGGACACTGGCCGCGGTCAGCGCCACGATCTGATTCCCACGGCGGAGCGCCAGATAGACCCACCCAGCAACGAGCCCAATAAAGAGGCGGGGCAGGAAGAGGATCACAATCGGCACCCAAGCGGGTTGGTCCACAAAGAAGGGGAGCCCCAGATAGCGCGTATAGGCATTCAGCCCAAAAATGAGACCGACGAGCAGACCGACGACGGGGCCTTCGAGCACAGCGCCAATAATGACGGGAACATGCATAATGGTGGCATCATTGGTCAGGTTGGGTACGGGAAAGTACCCAAGCCCGGTAATGCCCAAAATGGCCGAGACTGCGATCATCATGCCTGCTACCACAATTTTTCGCGTAGAGATATTCATGTGCCTCCTCAAGGTATCGCTTGTGAATTGTCTGGATCAGATGATTATTGACTGCTTCTACACATCGGTAGAAGGTTGGGGCAGTTTAGAAGAGCGCCGACCAGGGCAACTGCCAGGCCAGCAAGTAGATAGACAGCATGAGCAGAAGGGCCAAGGTATCTAGCGTGTGCCAACTGAGTTGGGCAAAGCGGGTTCGTTGGATGCCACTACTGTAGTTGCGGGCTTCCATCGCCACAATCAACTCTTCCGAACGCCGCAGCGCCGTGAGAAAGAGCGGTACGATCAGCGGCAGCCGCTCGCGCGCCATTTGATCGGGGCGCCACCACCGCGCCTGCCCAATCGCACCGCCACGGCTGGCTTGGGCCTTCATGATCTGCTCAAGTTCTTCGGCCAAGGTGGGAATAAAACGCAGCGCGATCATATTCATGAGGGCAATTTCATGAACGGGGAGCCCAATCCGGCGTAAGGGACTTAGCAGCGTTTCCAGGCCATGGGTTAACTGCGTTGCTGGTGTTGTTAGCGTCAATAGGCTGAGTAAAACAAAAAATTCGATCACACGGAGCACCCCTAGGCCGACCATGCGCAGGCTATGCTCCGTAATCCGCAGCCAATGCCACTCGATAAAGACCTGGCCACTGGGTTCACGCCAGCCCTGAAACAGGAGCTGGATAATAAATAAGAAGAGGAGGGCACGCATGCTCGGCAGCAGCCCCCGCAAGACATAACGAATCTTGAGGCCCGCCAGGCGGGTCAACAGCAGTAGCAACGTAAGTAGGATCAACTGGGGGAGTAGCTGGCTCGCGACTGAAAGGGCCATGCCAAATAGGAGGGCCGCCAGAATTTTGGCCCGCGGATCTAACCGGTGGACGACCGAGTCCGTCGGAATATATTGCCCAATGGTGACGTTGCGCAGCAGCTCAAATTCCATTAGGCCAATCCCTGGGACCAATCTTGGGCGGCGGGCATACCATACAAGGTTTCGGCAGCCAGCACCGCGCGGACAATGGCCATGCTCAGGAGATCCGCCGCGACCGCACCGATCACATTGAGATCGCCCTGCTGCTCCCCGAGCGAAAGGCCAAAGACGATATCGCCATCGACCGGCGTATGGACAGGCCGGATCGCGCGCGGCAGACCGGTCTGTGCCATCTGGGCAAACTTGGTGGCGCTGCTCTTGTTCAACGCTACATTGGTAGCAACCACGCCCAAGGTGGTATTGCGCAACCCCCAACTGTCGCGTTGGGTCATGGCTCCACCGGCAAAGGTGGCCGTAATATCGGCAAAGCCGGTGCCGTCGGCGCGGCGTGCGCCCGCTACTAGTTGGCCCGTTCGTGGATCAACAATGTCACCGGCCGCGTTGACAACGGCCAAGGCCGCCACGATCACCCCATTGTCGAGTTGATGGCTGGCCGTGCCCAAGCCGCCTTTCATGCCCTGTTGATAGCCCAACATCTTGCCGACCGTGGCCCCCGTACCCGCGCCCACGTTGCCTTCGGCTAGAGGCCCGTTCGTTGCTGCCACACAAGCCGCATAGCCCGCGGTCGCGTCGGGCCGGCGATCGGCGCGGCCGAGGGCGAGATCAAAAATAACCGCGCTGGGGACAATGGGCACCCGCGCCACGCGCACATCAAAGCCATGGCCCTGTTCTTCTAACCAGCGCATAACGCCGTCGGCCGCGGCCAGGCCAAAGGCACTTCCACCGGCTAGGCAAAGGGCATGAACTTTGTCAACCGTGCAAGTTGGGTCGAGCAGATCGGTTTCGCGGCTCCCTGGCGCACCCCCCCGAACATCAATTCCAGCCGTAGCCCCGGTGGGACATAAGATCACGGTACAGCCCGTGGCTGCGGTTACATCGGTCCAATGACCAACCGTGATCCCAGGCACATCGGTCAGCGCATTATACATGGTGGTCACAATCCTCGTGGTCACAATCCTTGTGGTCAATCTTCTATCGCTTCTGCTTGAATACCGGGATCACGGCTGAAGGCCACCGCATCAGGCGGGTGGTGAGCTTGATCCCGGTTAGGCTTACCCATTCGTCATCCGTCCACCTGATGGGGAATGTCGATAACGCGGGGACAGCCAAGGACAATGGAAATCCTTTTGCGTGCAGCATTGTACCATCAGTTGACCCGTGCGCGCTACCAGCTTCTATTCTGGCGCCGCCGGATTGATGCGGACGCAATCACGAAGTTCGCGCTGGTCCCTCTTCCCGTGTCGCCGCGGGGCGCAGGTGCTGTTGTAAGGTTTGCAGCGCCTGCGCCTGGGTGTAAATTGTGTGGGTCGTGGTCAGGATGTCGGCTTTGGCGAGTTGATCGAAGAGCAGGGTGACGGCAGGTGCATTGATCCCCAATGTTTGAATCCGCGCAAGCTCGGCAAAAATTTGGGCCGGGGTTCCGCTTAGGGCCGTGCGACCATCGGCCAGGAGATACAGGCGATGGCAAATGGCCGCCATTTCCTCCATATTGTGGGAGATGAGCACCAAGGTTGTCCCTTGGCGATGCAAGGCAAGCAGCGCATCCATGAGCTGTTGGCGGCCCGCTGGGTCTAGCCCTGCGGTTGGCTCATCCAAGATCAAAACCGCGGGTTCCAACGCCAAGACGCCGGCTAGCGCCACCCGGCGCTTCTGACCACCGCTCAGGCTAAAGGTCATACGATCCTTAAATTCTGTGAAGTCCAGCCCGACCGCGGTCATGGCCCGTTGCACGCGGGCCCGCACTTCCTCGCGGCTGAGCTTGAGGTTGCGCGGACCATAAGCGATATCATCACCGACATAGCGTTCAAAGAGTTGGGCCTCGGGAAATTGAAAGACCAAGCCCACGCGCTGGCGCAGCGCACGCAGATCGACGCCGCGGTCGTTCACATCTTGGCCTAGGATCACCACTTGGCCGGCATGGGGACGTAATAGGCCATTCATGTGCTGGATCACCGTCGATTTGCCGGAACCGGTGTGCCCAATCAGCCCTACAATCTCGCCCCGATGGACGGTCAAGTCGATGTCATGGAGCGCCCGCACTTGGAGCGGCGTATCGCGCATGTAGTCATGGACAACGTGGGTGAGGGCGATGAGGGGAGGAGTGGAGGCTGGAGACTGGAGATCGGAGACTGGGGAGTGGGGAGTGGAGATTGGGGCGGGACGGTGTTGTTGGACGGCTGTAACAAATTCTGCGGGCGTGAGGAGGTCGGGGGGGAAGGTTGGAATCTGTTCGTGTAGCGCTAGGGCAAGTTCGGTGATCGGGGGAATATCGAGCTGCAGCGCGCGCAATTGATCGGCCTGGCGAAACAGTTCGCGTGGCGTCCCTTGCAGCACGATCTGGCCGTCGGCCATAACGATTACCCGATCCGCAGCGACGGCCTCTTGCATGAAATGGGTGATCGCGACGACGGTCACGCCTTGCTCCCGATGGAGCCGATGGGCCACGGCGAGCACTTCTTCACGCCCGCGCGGATCGAGCATGGCGGTCGATTCGTCGAGGACGAGCACGTCGGGCTGCATGGCTAGGACGCCCGCAATACAGATGCGCTGTTTCTGGCCGCCCGAGAGAAGATGGGGCGCACGATGGCGAAAGGCCCACATATCCACCTGTTCCAGCGACCACTGGACCCGCTTGCTCATCTCTGCCGGGGGCACTGCAAGATTCTCGGGTCCAAAGGCAACATCTTCCTCGACAATGGTTGCCACAATCTGGTTGTCGGGCGTTTGAAAGACCATCCCCACCGTCGCGCGAATGGCGCGTAACGCTTGCTTGTCTTTGGTGTTCCACGCTTTGACCCACACGTCGCCTTGCGTCGGCAGGAGCAACCCATTGAGATGGCGGGCCAAGGTCGATTTGCCCGAGCCATTATGGCCCAGGATCACTACATATTCGCCTTGGTGAATGGTGAGAGAAAGGTTCCGCAGGGCCGGGACAGCCTGCGGGGTGCCGGGGTTATAGATGTGCTCTACTTGTTCAAGCCGAATGATTGGTTCCACGCGGATCGCTTCCCTGGGATCTTTGACCGGGCGGCTACTCCCCGTTGCGGGGAACGGCGGGGTAGTTCCCGACCAGCGCGCTGTCAGGTGTATAAAACTTGATAGCGCTTGCCTTTAATCCGATAACAAGATCATGTCGTTGCGGTGAACGGCCACGTCGCCATAGGCATAGCCCAGCCGTTCAATGATCTGGTGTGACTTGCTGCCCGCGATTTTCCCCATATCCTGGTGATGATAGGCACTGAGCCCCCGCGCCACTTCCCGGCCATCCACACTGAGAATGACCACCGTGTCGCCCCGTTGAAATTCGCCTTCGACGCGCCGGATGCCCGCGGGAAGGAGACTCTTGCCCTGTTGACAGATGGCGCGGACGGCTCCTTCATCAACGTAGAGTTTCCCAGCGGGCTTTGGCCCGGCCCCAATCCACTGGCGGCGACCATCCAAGCGGCTGCCTTCGGCGGGGAACCGGGTGCCCAGCGATTCGCCGTTGGCCGCACGGAGGATGACGTTGGGCAGTTGGCCCGAGGTGATGATCACATCGGCCCCGGCGCGGCGGGCTGTATCGACGGCCTGGAGCTTGGTGTACATCCCGCCGACGCCCAAGCCAGAGATGCTGCCGCCCGCTAGGTTGCGTAGGGTTTCATCGATCTTATGGACTTCGGGAATCAGTTGTGCGTTGGGATCTTTGCGCGGGTCCGCGGTGAAAAGACCGGGCTGATCGGTGAGCAGCAGCAATAGATCCGCGCCGACCAATGTCGTCACCAAGGCCGAAAGATTGTCATTGTCACCCACCTTGATCTCCTCGGTGGCAATGGCATCATTCTCGTTGACGATGGGGACAATGCGGTGTTCGAGCAAGGTGGAGAAGGCATCGCGCGCATTGAGAAAGCGGTGGCGGTTTTCCACATCGGCCCGGGTGAGCAAAATCTGCCCTACATGAATGCCATAGATCTCAAAAAAGCGTTCCCAGGTCAACATTAAACGACTCTGGCCTACCGCGGCTAACATCTGTTTGCTGACAATGGTCGGCGGCAAGGTGGGATAGCCTAACCTGGCCCGCCCCACGGCGACCGCGCCGGAGGTGCAGACGACAATATCATGACCCTGGTGATAGAGCTCGGCGCACTGCCGCACCAACTCCACCATGCGTGGATGGTCCAAGTTGCGCGTGCCGCCGGTTAGAATGCTAGTGCCGAGTTTAACAACGATGCGTTTGTACATAACTTTGCCGAAATAGACCCCAAAAAAGCTTGCATTGACAAAATAGTTCTCACACGGTATGATACAGGAGAGAGTGTCGATATGTAAAGTGCAGTGGCGCTGCGATTACATGGCGACGACCCTGACCACTAGCCCTGAAACCGCGCAACAACTTGTCCAAAAATCTGCTGGATTACCCCAAAGCTCTGCCCAGTTTCGCAAACCGGACAGAGCTTTGGGAGCAATCGACTTTATGCATTTCTGTGAGCTGCATATGTATCGGAAATCGATCGCCTTCCTGGGTACGCTTGTTTGCTTATTGGCGGCCTGTGTTCAGACCACCACACCGCGCCCGGCTTTACCGGCTACGCTTGATCGCGTTCCTGTGACGGTCATCGAACGCGCGTTTGCACCGTCCGCGCCATGCACCGATCAATTTGTGACCCACACCTTATCCTTTGCCACGGGTACGCGGCTCCGTGCGATCAACACCTATGAAAGCAATGGCGCAGGCTTGGCAGTGAACGACCTGGATGGTGACGGCGATCTTGATCTTGTCTTTGCGAGCATTGACAGCGAAAGCGCGATTCTCTGGAATGAAGGCGAATGGCGCTTCACCGTAGAGACCTTGCCTGCCCGCTTTACCCGTAGCGCTGCCATCGTGGATGTTGATGGTGATGGCGCGCTGGACCTTGTCTTTACCCATCGTGGCTTGCAAACGCTTTCCTATTGGCGTAACCAAGGTGTGGCCCAAGCGGCTACGCGCTTTATCCAAACGCCGCTGCCGGGGGTTGATAGCTATGCCTATGCCATGGCTTGGGCCGACCTTACGGGTGACGGCCACCTGGATCTGGTCACGGGCTCGTATAATATTGATCTCCAACAACAGGGGCTTGAAAATCCCGAAGCAGATGCCCGCGCGGGTATTATCGTTTATGAACAGCAGGCCGATGGCTTTGTCGCACAGCCGTTGACGCCCAAAGCGCAAGCCCTGGCAATTGCCTTGGTCGATCTCAGCGGGGATCGCAGCCCAGACATCTGGGTGGCCAACGATTTTGACCTGCAAGACCGGATCTGGTTTCAGCAAGCGGGGGCGTGGGAGCCAGCCAAACCTTTTGACAAAACTTCCTATAGCACCATGGGCATTGAGTGGGGAGATATTACCAACACGGGATACTGGGCCTTTTATACCACCGATATGAATCCCTATGATACCTCGACCTACAATTTAGCAACCTGGCTGCCGGTGATTGCCGAACTGGAGATCAACCACAAGCATGAATGGGGGGATCCACAGGTAATGGCTAACACTTTGCAAGTGGCACAGACAAACAGCAACTGGCGGGAACAGGGCAACATCAGCGGGGTGGATGCGACGGGGTGGAGCTGGTCGAGTAAATTTGGCGACCTGGATAGCGATGGCTTTCTCGATCTCTATGTAGTCAATGGGATGATCGCGGAAAATCTCTTTCGTCATCTGCCCTTTGGCGAACTGGTGGAAGAGAATCAGGTCTTTCGCAATCGCGGGGACGGTACCTTTGCGGCCATGCCTACTTGGCAGTTGGGGGCAACGGCTAGTGGCCGTGGCATGAGCATGGCCGACCTGGACAACGACGGCGACTTGGATATTGTGGTTAGTAATTTGCGACAGCCAGCGCAAGTTTTTGAAAACCAATTATGTGGTGGCGCCGCTCTGCAAGTCGAGCTGCGCTGGCCTACGAGCCGCAACCCCTATGCCATTGGCGCACAACTGGAGCTACAGACGAGTAGCGGCTCCTTATTACGCGATGTGCGGGTGGTTAGCGGCTATCTTTCCGGTGATCCCGTACGCGTGCATTTTGGTTTCCCGGTGGCGGCAACGGTTGAAATGCTCACGATTCGTTGGCCTGACGGCGCTACTTCCCAACTAGCGACCCCAGCGCCTGGACATTTGTTGGAGGTGACACGATGAGTCAACTTGTCGGCCAAGCGGCCTTGGCCGGGCCAACCTTTTCCTTTCCCCTTGCACGCTTATTGGATCCGGGGCGCTATACGCGTCCTGTTTTGTGGTCATTGGGGCTGGGATTGGTGGCGGGCTGGTGGAGTACTTGGTTCTTTCGCGTCCCTGTGTGGATGGCGACTTTTGTGGTGCTTTTGGTCTTGTTGCCCGTGGGGGTGCTGAAGTGGCGCGTGGATTACCAGCGCTATGGGGCAACGGTGATGCTGCTAAGCATTGTCCTGACCACCCAAGGGCTGCATACCATTGAACATCTGGTCCAGTGGGCACAGTATCATCTGTTATATTGGCCCATGCGCCAGTCGAGCGGCTTGCTCTCGCCAGCCAATGCGGAGTGGGTTCACTTTGTTTGGAACTGGCTGATCTTGTTGGTGGTCGTGGCCTTGATCATGGGGGGCATGCGTAATTTCTGGGCCTATGTTCTGCTTGCTGTCACCGTGGCTCATGCGGTCGAGCACACCTATCTCTTCGTCCGCTATCTGGCCGTGCTTGGCGAACTACGTGCTTTGGGCATAGATAATGTCACCGCGCAAGGCTTGGCCGGGATTGTCGGGCGCGATGGCTGGCTGGCCCGCTGTTCGATCGATCAGCTCGCTTTTTTCCGCCAGATCCCTGGCCTAACCACCGCGATCCGGCTCGATGTTCACTTTTGGTGGAATGCCATTGAAATGGTCTGTCTGCTGGCTGCGGGGCATCTGTTTCTCGTACAACGCTGGCGGACGGAAGAAAAATGAATAATCAATAATCAATGGCTAATTCATAATTGTCAATTGATGATTTCCGAACGCGCGTCATCCATTGACTATTCATCATTAGCCATTGATTATTGATTATTATTACCCTTTCAGCCCCGTCATGCTGATCCCTTCGATGAAGCTGCGTTGGGCCAGAATGAAGATGATGATAATGGGGAGTGCGACAATGGTACTGACGGCCATGAGGTGAGGATAGGCGAGCGCCGTATTGCCCATGCTGGTGGCTGTCTGTTGGAGACGGTAGATCATCAACGCCAGCGGATACATGGACTCATTGCGCAGGTAGATCAGGGGGCCGAGAAAGTCGTTCCAGGTCCACAAAAAGCGAAAGAGCACAACGACCGCCAAGGCTGGCTTGGTGAGGGGGAGGAGAATACGCCAGAGAATGCTCCACTCGCTGGCCCCTTCGAGCCGAGCCGCTTCCGAAAGTTCCTCGGGAATGGTCATAAAGAACTGGCGTAGTAAAAAGATAAAGTAGGGATGACCAAACAGCGCAGGCACGACAAGCGGCAAGTAGCTATCGATCCACCCCAAATTTTTGAAGATGATAAAGAGGGGGACCATCGTGACTTGCCAGGGCAGCATCATCGTCGCGATACAGATGCCAAAGAAGAATCCACGTCCCTGCCAGCGGATTTTGGAAAAGCCATAGGCAACAATAAACGAGGAAACGACAGTGAGGAGAACCACGGGGAGGGCAAAGCGAAAGATCGAGTTAAAGGCCGCCGTATTGAAATCATAACGCTGCCAACCACCCACAAAGTTTTCCCAATACATGGGCGAAGGAAACAAAACTGGCGGCACGGTGCGAATCTGTGAATCGTCTTTCAACGCGGTGGTGATCATCCAATACAGGGGAAAAAGCCAGGTAAAGGAGAGAAAGAGCAGCAGGGCATATTTGCCGACTGACAGCCAGCGCGCGGCCCGTGATAAAACCGGTGCGGCATTCACGGTAACCCCCGCTTGTGGTGCGGTTTGACTTGCCGTGGTCATTTTTCACCTCCGTAGTACACCCAGCGCCCCGAGGTGGAAAAGAGTATACCTGTAAAGACGACAATGATCACCAGCAGAATCCACGCCATTGCAGAAGCTTTCCCCATACTGAGCTGCACAAAAGCATTGCGATAGAGACTCATCACATAGAGTTCCGTCGATTTGGCCGGCCCACCACCCGTTAAGAGCCACGGTAGCGTAAACTCTTGGAAGGCCCCAATAAAGCCCAACACGGTATTAAAGAGAATCACCGGCGTACAGAGGGGAATCGTCACATTCCAGAATTTATGCCAGGCGTTTGCCCCATCGACCGTCGCGGCTTCATAGAGCGAACGCGGCACATCTTGGAGCGCGGCCAAATAGATCACAACCGCAGAGCCCTGCGCCCAGATATAGATCATCACCAAAGTTGGTTTGGAAAGTGTCGTGCTGGAAAGGAAGGGAATGGTCGGCCACTCCAACGCTTTGAGCACGCCATTGATGGCCCCGAATTGGGTATTGAGCAGAAAGAGCCAAACCATGGCCGTGCAGACCGCGGGGACGATCGAGGGAATATAGATAATTGAACGAAAGGTCGCCCGACCTTTAATATCCGCATTGAGCAGGTTCGCAATCAGAAAAGCCACAAAAGTGCCGATGGGAACCCCGAGGAGAACATAGTAAAAGGTGTTTTGGATCACGATCCAAAAATCGGGATCGCTGGTAAAGAGCCGTTCATAGTTGCCCAGCCCAATAAATCTGGGCTCCCCGATCAGGTCATAGCGTGTTAAGCTATAATAGAACGACATGATGAGCGGAACGAGCGCCAAGGTAAAGAATCCAATCAACCAAGGTGAAATAAAGAGCAGACCCAGGATCTGGTTATGCCGCTCTTGCTTGGTCATGCGCTGTCGTTGCCACCCTTTGGCTGGAGCCGTTGCTGCCGCCATAACTTCCTCTCCTTACTGAATGAGGACTGACACAACCGGTGTATTGTGCTTAGAAACCTGTCAGGTTTTCAAAACCTGACAGGTTTGGGCGTGCAAGTCCTATAAACCTTTGTTGTAGGGCAAGCCTATGGTAGGAAGCCCTTAGCCATTGAGCCCTTGGGCCTCAAATTCATCGATCGCACGCTGGCTTAACTGGGCAGCCGCTTCGGCAGGCGTGATCTGATCGCGTGCCACCTGATCGCGCAGGGCATCCCATTGGTCTTTGACAAACCAGTGAATGGGGCAACGGCGTAACAGGTGCCATTCGGTGGCTTCGGTTTCGGATTGGACGTAGAAGTCGAGCCCGGGGAAGGCGTTGGCATCGATCATGGGGATAAATTCTTTGATGGGGTGGATCCAGCCCACTTCCTTGAAGATGGTATCGCAGGCCAACACGGTGTTGAAAAATTCACCTAATTTGAACGCTCCAGTTGGATTTTTGGCCTCTTTAAAAATTTGCACAAAATGGGAATTTACCGCCTGCATCTTGACGCCACGGCGATCCTCGGAGACCGGCGACCACACGGCCCGGTTATACTGGGCGATTTCCGGCTTGACAATCTGCGTTTCGCCGGGGTGCCAATAACCTTCAATGATCATGGTCTGGACACCAGCTTCAAAAGCCTGTCCCCAACCACCATTGCCCTGCACTTGCCGCATCCCCGCAAATTGATCAGGACCGGCAAAGCGGATAAATTCGGAGGTGATGGCGAAGATTTGCTCCATCCGTTCGTTATCGAGATCAAATTCCTTGGTCGCTTCGTCGTACCATTTGATCCCAAACGAAGAGGTTTGGAAGTCCACATCGCCTCCCATTGCGTCATTGGGATCGAGGCCGAGTTGGAGCAAGTTGCCCGCATCATCTTTGAGGGTGAGCGCTTTGTGCCATTCCAACAACTCTTCCCAAGTGACCGGGGCGTTTGCCACATCAATGCCGGCTTTTTCGGCGGCATCGATATTATAGTTCAAGCCCCATTGTACATAGCTCTCGATGCCAGGGACGCCAATCATATCGCCCCCGAAAAAGGCATAATTCCAGGTCCATTCCAGCATATTCTCTTTTTTCACAATATCGCTGGCTTCGACCATATCCTGAACAGGCAGGACTGCCCCACGCGTATAGAGATTTGGATAGTCGTGGTTGGAATGGCAATCAGGCGGCGTACCACCGGCGACGGCGGTCAGGATCGCCTCATTGTTGACAGAGCCACGATAGTCGAGCGTGGTGCCGGCCATGTGGCTTTGCCATTCTTCGGTTGCCTGCAAGCTGATGATAGCTGCTTCCAATTGGCTCCAACCGGCCCAATAGCTAACCACATTGCCTTCAGTGGTAGGCGCAGCTTCGCTGCCGGTTGCGGCCTGATCCCCACCGGTTGGTGCGGCGGCTGGCGAGCAGGCCGCGAGGGCGAGGGTTCCACTGGCCATGGCACTCCATTTGAGAAAATCGCGGCGACTCACAGCGTGGTATTTCATACGAAAGGTTCTCCTTTGAATGATGGATTGTTCGAGCGCGAACAAAGATGGTTATGACCAGGCCACTGCAATAACTTGCGAACATGGAGCCCTTGCTAAAGTTCGTTGGTTGGTCAGTTGCTTCACCAACCAACACGCAATTCAGGGCCAAGCATTGTTGCGTCAGACTAAAGGTAGATGAGGAGTTGCAGTCAGGAACTGATCATGACGGATGCGCAATGATGATTGGCGCGTTGGGAAGTGCCAAAATTCTTATACGTTGTCGGCGGTAGGCAGGTGGACCAGACTTAACGGGTTTAACAAGCCTGTCAGGTCTCTGGTCACGCTGATCACCTAATCTAAGAATTGTCGGTCGGATGGTAAGGTCAGTTGTGCAACTTTGCTAAAGTGGGAGCTTTGTGCGATTCGCACAAGCTTGGCTAGACCATCCTGTGACTTCATCAATCTAGCAATTATCATAACATCAGTTTCGCGGACATGTCAAAGACGATTACGAAAGTACGAAAGGAGCTCTTTGCCGCCTGCCTATGTGTACCATTGATTTATTGATAAGTTGTTTCAAAAGCAAAAAACGAGTACAATTTGACCTGTTGAGAATCTACCTTGCTCACCAGGCCACGATCGCTCTAGGCGCATAAGCTAGACCAATGCAAGGATGTGAATGCAAGGATGTGAATGCAAGGATGTGAATGCAAGGATGTGAATGCAAGGATGTGTTGGTGTAAGTCTGTATTCGCACCTGGGCTGATGTGGCCAAACTCCCCACTATGCTATTTGTGCCAGGTGAGCAATACTCGATGAAAGCGGAGCAACCATGAAAGTTCTCATTACCGGTGCTAATGGTAAATTGGCGGCCTATGTCATTCGAGCGTTGGCTGCTGATCACGAATTAGTTCTGTTTTCCCGCAAACCACCTGCCGACGAATTTGCACACTACCCTTGGGTACAAGGTGATTTAACCAATTTCGCTCTCTGCCAACGGGCGGTGGAAGGGGTTGATGCCATTCAACATATTGGTGCCCAACCGTGGCCGGTCGATCACCCGCAATTGCGCGCCCGTGCAGCGGAGCAAGGCTACCCCTTTGACGCAACCTTCAAAACCAATATGCTCGGCACCTATTATCTGATGCAAGCGGCGGTTGCTGCAGGGGTAAAGACGGTCGTCATGGCGGGGAGCAACTGTGCTTTGGGGCATGGCTTTCGCATTAGTGGTGTTCCTTTCCCCGTGGAGCGGCTGCCCATCACCGAAACCCACCCCACTTGGCCGGAAGATTCGTATAGTTTTACCAAACGGGCCAATGAAGATCACCTTGCCAGCTACACACGCGCCTATGGCATTCGCACCTATGTCACCCGCATTGCTGGGATCTGCCCGCTTGAGCGCCGCCAGGCCATGGCTGCCAATGCCAAACCCACCACCGCCTGGAGTGATTGGCTCTGGTGTTGGGTGGGGAGCGAAGATGTGGCCGATGCCCATCGCTTGTTAATGGAAAAGGCCACGACGTTGCCGCCGCATGATGTCTATTTCCTCAATGGCGATGACACGACCTGTCTCGAACCTTCGCTCGAGCTAGTCGAGCGCTACCGGCCCGATTTGCTATCCCATGTGCAAGGCTTGAATGGTTACCAATCTTTCCTCAACTGTGATAAGCTCAAACAGGCTGTTGGCTGGCAACACAAAACCAGTTGGCGTGAGTATTTATGATAAGTCCTATATCTATTCGGCGTTACGCACTTGGGCCAGACCAGACAGGTTTGGAAAACCTGTCTGGTCTCTGGTCACGCTGATCAACGGCGTAACTTCTATCTATAAAATCGAGCAGAGAAAGAAGAGATAAAGATGAGCGACATTGTACGTCTTGGTGTAGTGGGCGCAGGGAGTATCTCTGTGCGCGGGATTTTACCGCATCTGGATATGGACGATGTAAAGGATCGCGTCCGCCTGACGGCTGTTTGTGATCCAGCTCCGGGGCGTGCGCAAGCCGCTGCTGAGCGCTTCCACATTCCCCATGCCTATGAAAGTTACGAAGAGCTGTTAGCCGCGGGGAAATGCGATGCCGTTACCATTGCCTCGCCCATTGGTTTGCATTATGATCAGGGCAAGGCTGCCATCGCGGCAGGGTTGCATGTTCACTTCAACAAATCCATGACCACTACCGTGGACGAAGCCGATGAGTTGATCGCCCTAGCCCAGCAGAAAAATGTCAAGCTGGTCTCTTGCCCGGGCCAAATGTTGCGCCCGATGTTCCAGCGCTATCGCGAATTGATCCAAGAAGGGGCGTTGGGGACCCTCACTTGGGCCACCACCGGCTCGGCCTTTGGTAAATATCACGAGAATGAGTCCGTGCGCCACGGCGACGACCCCCTTTCCAATATCAATCCTGCCTGGTACTATCGCCGGCCTGGTGGTGGCCCCCTTTATGATATGACCGTCTATGGGCTTCATGCGCTGACTGGGGTGCTTGGGCCAGCCAAGCGGGTGACGGCCATGTCCGGCGTGCGCATCCACGAGCGGGAATTCCGCGGTGAAATGTTGCCCACCGATATGGACGACAATACCTTTATGGTGTTGGATTTTGGCGACAGCTTGTTTGCCTTTGTCTATGGCGCGGCGGCTGGTGGCATCCCCGACACTTGGGGCCCCATGTTTATGGGCACCAAGGGCGTCCTGCGCAGTGGCAAGCTGAACGACACGCCCATTGACTTTCCCGGCCGCGAGCTAGAAGAAAAGTATGGTGCGAATGCCTCGTTGCCTCATGTGGTCGGCCCGCATCGCAACCAGGAAGAGGCCCATGTGTACGAAGATATTATGCAATTGGTAGATTTTATCCGCGACGGCAAGCCAACCATTGCCAGCGCTGAACATGCCCGCCATGTGATCGAGATCTTCGATGCTGGGTATCGCTCGGCTGCAACGGGGCAAGCTCAAACGTTGCGCACAACCTTTTAAGCACGGTTAAGTTTATCGATGAGGATAGAACTTACGGACAAGAATCGGCTTGTCCCCAAAGACCTGTCAGGTTTGCAAAACCTGACAGGTCTTGCGTTGGCGGTTGTGGGAACCACAGAGCCAACTAGATGACAAAGTCTAGCGTAGACCTTCTATCACTATCTCCGTAGGTGGCTTTTCTCCGCTGGTCCATCCATATTTAGCCGACTTTCGACAGGATTTCCTTTCTATGGCACACCCAATTCAGATCCAGCTACCCATCCCTTTTGCCGTGAGCCCCGTCAATAGTTATCTCTTTTTAGATCCCGTACCCACGTTGGTTGATTGTGGTGTCAAGAGTGATGAATCTTGGGCCGCGCTGAGCACCGCGTTGGCCCAACACCAGTTGACCATGGCGGACATTCAACGGGTGATCATCACCCATGCCCACGTGGATCATATCGGGATGGCTGGTCAGATTGCCGCGCATAGCCAAGCCAAAATCTGGGTAGCTGCCATTAACTATGAGTGGGCGGTGAATCCGGCCCACAAATGGCAACAGCGGATGGCCTTTATGCAGATAGTAGCGGAAGAGTTTGGGTTGAGTGCTGATCAACAAGCCGCTATCCTAGCGGGCATGGCGCGTACCCTATTACTTTGGGAGCCTGTACCCGCGGAACGGGTCGTCACCTTTCCGCTAGAAGGCGTATTGGAGATCGGTGGCGAACCGTGGCAGATTATCTACGCCCCCGGCCACAGTAATACCCAAACTTGTTTTTATCAACCCACCACACGCCAATTCTTGTCGGCAGATATGCTCTTGCCAATTACACCGACGCCGGTGGTGGAGGAGCCTTTAGACGGTAGCGAGGAACGCATCCCTGGCTTGCCGCAATTTCTGGATTCGCTGGCGTTGGTGGAGGAATTAGAGATTGAGTGGGTCTATCCTGGTCATGGCGCGCCTTTTGTGGATCATCGCGGCCTGATCGAGCGACAAAGCAACCGGATTGCCCAACGCACGGCCCAATGTCATGACCTAATCCAGGCAGAGCCACGTACCTTTGGCGCGCTCTTAACGGCCCTCTATGGTGGGGCGGCGAATGCCGATCATTTTAGCGCGTTGGGCATGTTGGTGGGCTATCTCGACCTACTGGAACTCGAGGGCTTGATCCGACGGCGGCGCCAGGGTGACCAATTGTTGTTTGAGGCGAGGGCATGAGTACCTCTGCCGCGCGGACCCAACAACAAGTGCTCCGCTATGTCGCGAATGATACCTATACCCAAGCCATTCTCGTCTTTACCGATGATAGCCGTCTGTTCTTTGAACATAGCCGCCGCAACAATCGGTGGGCGCGCTTCCGCCGCTAATAGCTTGGCGGATCACTGTTGCCAAGCGCTTCAGCAATTTCGCTTAAATGCAAAGCATCTTCAACTGGACTTTACCGACGGTAGCAATATAGAATTCCTTCAGCTTTCCTCCCCGCCGGCAGCGTAAGAGCAGGCGGCGGCCCCTTTTGATCGCTGCCCCCTTAGTACCATCGGGAACGCACCCACGCAATTAGTCAGGTAGCGCAATTTTTCTCTTTGCTCTATAATGCACAACCGCAGTAGTTACGATACGTTTTTATCGTCATGCGTTTGAGGATATCAAATACCGACCGAGAATTGAAGGTCTGTCCGCCAGCATTGGGGACAGACCTCTTCCATTCAGCGCGAATGATCAATCCCAGCGCATACCAGTGCCATGGCTAGAAACCATCATGCTACGACTATTTACTTTTCTTGCTCCTCACAAAAAGCTCCTTCTCCAGCTCGGTATTGTCAACGTCCTCCTCTCCGCCATGTTGGCGATTGCGCCGCTGGTGATCAAGGCAATTGTCGATGACGTCATTAGTGCCAAGCAGTTTCATCTGCTCATGCCCTATCTTGGCTTGTTGTTGTTAGTCACCGCGGTGCGGGTGGTGGCAACCTATTTCTACAGTTATGGCCAGAATAAGCTCGGTCAGTTGGTGATGACCGATGTGCGTTCTGCCTTATATCGCAAATTGTTGGCGCTGCAGTTCAGTTTCTATGACAAGGAGCAGACGGGCCGCCTCATGAATCGGGTCAGCAGTGATGTAGAGAGTACCCGCATTTTTCTCTCCCAGATCCTCATGGAGGCCACCAGCCACTTTCTCACCATCATCCTGGCATCGATTGCGCTGCTCCAACAGGATGCCTACCTGATGGCAATTGCGGTCGTACCGGTTTTGTTATCCGGGCTAGGAATGTACTATGCCCACCATGAGTTGACCGAGCCGTGGCTGACTCAACATGAACGGATGGCTACGATGTCGGCCACGCTCCAAGATAGCTTGGCGGGCATTAAGGTCGTCAAAGCCTTTGCCCAAGAAGAGCAAGCACAAGGCCGTTTTCAAGTGGTGCAAGGCGAAGTGCGCACAGGTAGCCTCAGTATTACCGATCTATGGAGCAAACGGTGGGCGCTCATCGGTAGCGTTGGACGCTTTATGCAGCTTGGTCTGCTCTTTGTGGGTGGCTATCGTGTCATGGACGGTGATATTACGTTGGGCGCGCTCGTGGCTGTGCTAAGCTTAAGTCTCTTGCTCTTAGGTGCGGTGAATGCACTAGGGACGCAATTGAATAGCGTGAGCCAAACCGCCACCGCCGCCGTGCGCATCTTTGAACTGTTGGATGAACCGGTCACCATTGAGTCGCCTGTCCCACCCGCCGATCCAGTTGCGGCCCAATTGGTGACCATTCCCCGCCATGCCGATGAATGGCGCGGGGAAATTGAATATAAGGATGTGAGCTTTATCTACCCCACGGCCAAGGCCAAGACGCTCATTGATATCAATTTGCGGATTCCGGCGGGCTCTTCGCTGGCCGTAGTCGGGGCGACAGGCAGTGGCAAGAGTACGCTCATCCACTTGATTGGCCGTTTTTATGATCCCACCTCTGGTCATGTCCAAGTCGATGGCCGCGATGTGCGCAGCCTGAATTTGACCAACTTGCGAAGCCAAATTGGCATGGTTGCCCAAGATACGCTCCTCTTTAGCGCTACGATTGCCGAAAACATTGCCTTTGGCCGCCCGGATGCGAGCCAAGCTGAGATTGAGCGCGTCGCCAAATTGGCGCAGGCCCACGATTTTATCACCGCTATGCCGGAAGGCTACCAGACGCGGATCGGGGAGCGGGGGGCAGGTCTTTCGGGCGGACAGCGCCAGCGTATTGCCATTGCGCGTGCCATGCTCCTTGACCCCAAAATTTTGATCTTGGATGACTCTATGTCTGCCGTTGATGCGGAGACGGAGCGCCTCTTGCAGGCTGCGATTGCCACCGTCATGAAAGGACGGACGACGATCTTGGTGGCCCACCGGCTGGCGACTGCGCAACACGCCGATCACATTATTGTGTTGCGCGATGGTCAGATTGTTGAGCAAGGCACCCATGCCCAGCTTGACGCGGCTGGTGGTCACTATCATCATGTGCTAGAGATGCAGCAGATGAGCGCCCGCGAAGCGGTGCCGGATCTGTTGATTCCGCAACCCGCTTAATGGAAATGAGTATACTGTAGGAAATCAAGAGCTAGGGGCAAGTGCTGGCGCAGCCAGTGCTTGCCTGGTGGGCTTATCTTTTGTATCCAATCCATTTGCTCAACGTGCTTGCCAGAAAATAGAGACATCCTATGTTACGTGGACTTGTCAAACCCATTACTGTCCAAGATCTTGATGCCGCGCCACCCATGCGACAAACATTGGCGCGCCTCTTTACCTATCTGCGCCCCTATCGCCGGCGTATGTTTTTTACCCTTTCGATCTATGTTATCTGTGTGGTGATCACCCAGCTCTATCCCTTCATTGACCGGAAATTGATCGATGAACATATTGCGGTGAACAACCCCGATGGCTTTCTCTCGCTCTTGCTCATCGCCACGGTCTTTCACGCGTTGGCCTGGGTTGGTGTCCTGATCCGCTCGTTGTTGATCCAGCGGATTAGTTTAGGCATTTTGGTCGATCTGCGCCGCCAACTCTTTCATCATGTGGTTGAATTATCCTTCACCTTTCATGAGAAGGAACCGGTGGGGAAGACCATGACCCGCTTTATTGGCGATGCCAATACGATCAATGACTTTCTCACGAACCAGATGGCAAACGTCGTGAACGATGTGATGTCGGGGATAATCGTCTTGGCTCTGATGTTTGCCATTAACCCAGGGCTGACCGTCATTGCCTTCTTTATGTTGCCCATCCTTTCGCTCATTGGCATCTACATGCGGCCCCGTTTGTATGATGGCTGGGAACGGGTGCGGGAAAACTCAACGCGCTTTAATATCTTTTTGGCCGAAAATATTGCCGGTATGCGGGTCATCCAAGCCTTTACCCGCGAACAGACCAATCTCGGCCAATTTAATGAAGCCAACAACCGGGTTGTCACTGAATGGATGAAGGTGATCGCGTTGCAGTCGTGGTTTTCACCGTTGGTCGAAATTACCCGCAACTTTGCGTTGGTGGTCGTGCTCTTTGCGGCGGCCAATCAACTAGGGCTGGGCGGCTCGGCGCTCACCGTGGGTACGTTGGTCGCCTTTATGGCCTATATCAACAACCTGTGGACGCCCATCAGCACCCTGACCAACATGTATGTCGTCATGCAGGCGACCTTGGCTTCGGCGGGTAAGGTCTTTCAGCTGCTCGATACTCGGCCAACCATTACCGATGCGCCGGATGCCATCAAGCTGCCCCGCGTCACGGGTGAAATTGTCTTTGACCATGTGAACTTTAGCTATGACCACACGCGCCCTGTGCTCAATGATGTCGATTTTACCATCAAGCCCGGGCAATTGGTGGCCTTGGTGGGGCAGACGGGAAGTGGCAAGACGACCATTGCGTCGCTGCTCTGTCGTTTTTATGATGTGACGGGGGGCCGGATCTTGGTGGATGGCTATGATGTCCGCTCTGTGACCCAACGTTCTTTGCGCGGCCAAATTGGCGTTGTCTTGCAAGAGCCCTTTGTCTTTAGCGACACGATTGCCAACAATATTCGCTATGGTCGCCCAGGTGCTTCCATGGATGAGGTGATCACCGCTGCGAAGCTTGCCAACTGCCATGACTTTATCATGAAGCTAAGTGATGGCTATAACACCGTGGCCCAAGAGCGCGGTTCTCAATTTAGCATTGGTCAACGTCAATTGCTTTCCATTGCCCGTGCTATCCTCTCCGACCCACGGATCCTTGTGCTAGACGAAGCGACCTCCGCCGTCGATACCGAGACCGAAGCCTTGATTCAAGATGCCTTTGCGCGCCTGATGTCAAACCGCACGGCTATCGTCGTGGCCCATCGCCTTTCCACCATTCGCAAAGCCGACCAAATTGTCGTGCTCAAAGCCGGTCGCATCATGGAATTAGGCAACCACGAGACATTGGTCGCCAACCCCGATGGCTACTACGCGGCGTTGGTGCGCGCCCAAGCCAGTGGCGGGCATTGAGCTGCCTTGCCCTAAAGTAGAACTTATGCAAAGCTAGACCTGACAGGTCTTCAAAACCTGTCAGGTCTTCGGTGACAGACCAATCTGCGTACGTAAGCCCCATAAAATTTAGCCTACCTGTTTCATGAAACGACGATTGCTCGTCCTCTAGAGCCAACCTCTATCTTTACGTCTACCTTTTGCCTGTGCGCCTACCTATCATCAGGTTGGTGCCGAGCGTCTATACTTACTGCTGATACCGAGTATTCTGCTCCAGATTACCTCGCTGATCTTCCCTGTTGTGTGGCCTCGCGGCCATCGTTACAAAAGAAGGGAGCTTCATGACTACCGAAAACCCAGCATCTGAGCCAAAAGCTACGCCACCGCCCAAGCAAGAAGTTGGCGACACACCAGTGCCCCCCTGGAAGATGCCCACACCAGAAGAGCGGGCCGCGGTCAAACCCTTGCGCCAGACGTTGCGCGAGGCGATAACCGAGGTTGACTCACCAGAGAAGGCCGATGCCATTATTGACGCGCTGACGACAACCGCGACGGCGCAAACGGTCCAAGATGTCGCCCAAACCCAGCCCACGCCGACGCTCGAAGAGGCCACAGAAAAGGTCAAGAAAGCAGGCGATAGTGCATCCCCCGGTGAAAAGACCCAGGCTGTCTTGGCGGAAACCGCCCAGACGATAGCCGCTGCGAATGAGCATGAACGCGAAGTGCTAGCGAGCGCCACCCAAGAAGTAATGAACCCAGAACAACAAGGAGCGACCGCGACCGGAGAAGAAGTGCAACGCGCCTATCTTCGCCGCGCCTTGCTCAAGCGTTTGCAGCCACTCGATGCCTTGGATGCCAACCTCTTTCTAGCGATTAACCATCTGCCACACACCCGCTGGCTCAACCGTTTTTTCTATACCATGACCCTCATCTTCACGGGCGGGGCCGCTTGGTACACGCTGATGGCCGCAATTGCTTGGCGACGACCGCACTTGGGCTGGCGCATCATTCGCGAGTCTGCCTTGCCATTAGCGCTATCGATCTGGTTCGTGGAATATCCCATCAAACGCTACTTTCGCCGTCATCGCCCGTTTATCACCATCGTCCAAGCGATTGTCATCGGCAGAAAGCCAGGCTCGTGGTCATTTCCTTCGGGGCACTCGGCCACGGCTTTTGCTGGGGCTTGGCTTCTCAGCAACTACTTGCCACGGCGTCGTGGCTTGCTCTATACTATTGCAAGTCTGGTTGCTTTCTCGCGTGTCTATTTAGGGGATCATTACCCTGGCGATGTGGCTTCTGGCTCAACGCTTGGCGTACTCTTTGCCATGCTGCTGCGCCGGCTGCAACGCTTCTGGAACGCAAAAATTTAATCGATGTCGGCAATGTGTTATATCGCTTAAGACACACGCAATCGGCAACGTATGTTATAATAGTGGCAACGTAACCTTTGGTATAACGATTGCCTTGGATTTACTATGACGGAAACTCATGATGAATTTGATAGCCCCTGGAAAGAGATCATTGAGTGGTACTTTGACGAGTTTATGCTCTTTTTCTTCCCGGCGGCGCATACCGATATTGATTGGGCCCGTGGCGTTGAATTTTTAGATAAGGAACTGCAACAAGTTGTCCGGGATGCCGAATTAGGCCGCCGTTATGCCGATAAGCTAGCCAAAGTTTGGCGTACCAGTGGCGAAGAAGAGTGGGTGCTCGCCCATCTCGAAGTGCAGGGGCATCCTGAAAAGGACTTTGACCGGCGGATGTATAGTTACAACTATCGTCTGTTTGATCGCTATGATCGCCCAGTAGCCAGCTTTGCTGTGCTGAATGATGCCGGTAGTCGTTGGCAGCCTGGTATGTTTGGCTATGCTTTGTGGGGATGTAAAATTAGCTTTGAGTTTCCTACCGTCAAATTAGTGGACTACAAAGCGCGCTGGCCTGCGCTCGAAGCTGACGATAACCCTTTTGCCACGGTGGTAATGGCACACCTTAAAGCCATCGAAACCCAGCATGATGCCGAGCAACGGAGCTTTTGGAAGTTTTATCTGATTCGCCGCTTGTATGAACGGGGATATGACCGTCAGGATATTCTGAACTTGTTCCACTTTATCGATTGGCTGTTACGTCTACCCGCAGATCTAGAGCGTCGCTTTAAACAGCAAGTAGAGGAGTTGGAGGCATACAATCAAATGCGCTATATTACCAGCATTGAACGCCTTGCCAAAGAAGAAGGCCGTGAAGAAGGCCGTGAAGAAGGCCGTGAAGAAGGCCGTGAAGAAGGCCGCGAAGAAGGCCGCGAAGAAGGCCGCGAAGAAGGCCGTGAAGAAGGAGCGGCCCGTCTACTCGGTCGTCTCTTGGCGCATCGTTTTGGCGAATTGCCGGAGTCGATTCAACAACGGTTGTACGCTTTAACGCTTGAGCAAGTAGAATCGTTGGTCAATCATGCGCTGTCCAGTGTCACCCTACCTGAGTTTATTGCTTATTTACCAGCGGAAACGCCGGCTGGAAACGTCAACCAGGAATAGCGGCAGCTGCCAAAAGCTGACCGGTTTAGCAAACCGGTCAGCTTTTGGCAGCTACCTACGATAGACGACCTCTCCACCAATCACCGTGAGTTTCACTATCGTATCTCTGATGGCCATCGGGTCACAGCTAAAAATGTCCTGATCCGGTACAATCAGATCCGCATACTTTCCTGGCGTAATCGAGCCGGTTTCCTTTTCCCAACTTTCAGCATACGCTGCCCCTGTGGTATAAGCCGCGACGGCTTCGGCGACTGTCAACCGTTGGGCTGGATACCAGCCATCATTCCCTGGTGTGCCATCGGCACGGCGGCGCGTGACCGCGGCATGAATCCCCACAAAGGGATTGGGCGTTTCGACCGGCGCGTCGGAGCCAAAAGCGAGCTTTGCGCCGGTTTCCAATAAAGTGCGGAAGGCATAGGCAAGTTCACCCCGTTTTCCCCAATAGGCATCCACATTGCGCATATCTTGCGTGGCATGAATCGGCTGCACCGAGGCAATGACATCCAGCGCGGCGAGGCGGTGTACATCGTTGGGATGCAGCACTTGAACATGTTCAATGCGATGACGCCGCTGCTCGCGGGGAATCCCCTGCTCCGCTTCCTGTTGGCGCACCAGCTCAATTACATCTAATACATCATGGTTGGCGCGGTCGCCAATGGCGTGGACAATCGTCGGGAGCCCAGCCGCGCTGGCCCGCCGCACCATCTCGATCATCTCTTCTTTGTCCACAATCGTAATCCCATAATTTTGCGGTTCGCCCTCGTAGGGCTCGATCATGGCGGCGGTGCGTGGCCCGAGGGCTCCATCGGCAAAGAGTTTCAGCCCGCCCACGCGCAGCCAGCCATCACCAAGACCGGCGTGCAGACCCACGCCTAGGGCTGCCTCTAGTTGATCCATGGCCACATGGGTAACGGTGCGTAGCTTTAACTGACCCCGTAACCGCAGCCGCTGAAAGGTTTCAAAGCCACGTTTTCCATCAAGGTCGTGCACAGACGTGAGCCCAAAGCGGTGGGCTTGCTGTTGCGCTGCCAAAACCGCGGCATCTATTTCGTCGTCGGTTGGTTCAGGAATATAGCGTGCTACGAGATCGATGGCTGGACCTTCCAATAAAAGGCCCGTGGGCTGGCCGTTGCCGTCATAGACAATCTCGCCCCCTGCCGGTTGTGCGGTCTTGGCATCTACCCCCGCCAAGCGCAGCGCCACCGAATTGGCAATGGCCGAATGGCCGCTCTTATCGCGCAGCAACACGGGATGGTCGGGCGTAACCGTATCGAGATCCTGCCGCGTGGGGAAGCGCCCTTCGGCCCAGAGCGATTGGTTCCAGCCCCAGCCCAACAACCATTGCCCAGGGGGTGTTTGCTGGACTTTGGCAGCAATGCGCTGGAGCATCTCTTGGAGCGAGGGGACTTCAAAGATATCAATGCGTTGGAGGCCCAGGGCATAGTGGGTAAAGTGGATGTGGGCATCACAAAGGCCAGGAAGGACAGGCGCGCCCTCCAGATTCAATAGCTGGGTTTGGGGGCCACGCAAGGCGAGGATGGTGGCGTCGTCACCAACGGCGAGAAATTTGCCGTCGCGGATGGCGAGCGCGCTGGCGCTTGGTTGAGCGGGGTCCATGGTATAGATCATGGCATTGTGGATAATGAGATCGGCGGGCATGGCTGTTGTCTCCTTCTCTTTGGCTCTGCAAGATTGGCCTGACTATGATAAAATCTTACTCCAAGGACTGCTATTGTTCCAAAGTGACCGATTCCTTTAAGAGTTACGCACTTGGGCCAGACCTGACCGCTTTGCCAAAGCGGTCAGGTCTCTGGTTACGCTGATCAACTGCCTAACGTCTATTCCTATCACAAGCGCGACGCAAGGAGAATCTCATGACTACACCATTTCTGGCGGATGCTGAGGCCTTGGCCGATGAATTAACCGCGATCCGACGTGACCTCCACATGCACCCTGAATTGGGCTTTCAGGAGGTGCGCACGGCGGGGATTGTTGCCAACCACTTACATGAGTTGGGTTATGAAGTCGTAACCGGCGTGGGCAAGACCGGCGTCGTTGGCCTGTTGCCGGGCAGTCAGCCGGGCGAACGGACCGTTCTGTTGCGCTTTGACATGGATGCCCTGCCGATTGAGGAAGCCAATGATGTCCCCTACCGTTCGCAAACGCCGGGGGTGATGCATGCCTGTGGTCACGATGCGCATGTGGCGGTTGGTTTGGGGGTGGCGAAAGTGATCGCCAAATATCGTGAACAGTTCCCGGGCACGATCAAGTTGATGTTTCAACCCGCCGAAGAAGGGCTCGGCGGTGCCTTGGCGATGATCAACGACGGCGTGCTCGATCGCATTGGGCCACCCGTGGATCGGGCGCTGGGCTTGCATGTTTCCTCGATGCACCCCCTGGGTACAGCGGCCATGCGCACCGGTCCCATGATGGCTGCGGGGGCGGGGCTGACGATTACCGTCAAGGGCAAGGGCGGCCACGGCGCGATGCCCCATCATACGGTGGATGCCGTTGTGGTGGCGGCTCAGATTATTGTGGCCTTGCAGACGATTATCGCCCGCAATGTCGATCCGGATGATACGGGTGTTGTCACCATTGGGAGTATTGTGGCTGGCAACGCGGGGAATGTCATTGCCGAGACGGCCACCATGCGCGGCACCATTCGGAGTTTTACCCCAGAAACCAAGGCCCTCCTCCGCCAACGCGTCCCCGAAGTTGCGATGGGTATCGCCGCCACTTTTGGCGCAACCGCGGAAGTTCATATCAATGAAGGGGTTGATGCGACGGTCAATGCTGCTGAACCGACGACGGTCGTCCATGAGATTGTCGCGGCGGTTCTGGGCGCAGACAAGGTGGATACGAATTTCCGTACGACAGGCGGTGAAGATTTCTCGGCCGTATTGGCGCGGGTGCCTGGCAACTTTTTCTTTCTTGGGGCGGGCCATGCGGACCAGCGGCTCAATATCCCCCACCACAATCCCCGCTTTGACATTGACGAGCGCTGTCTGCCCCAAGGCGTCGCGATCCTCTGTGAGGCGGCGCGCCAAGTTCTGAATGGACAAGGGTAGGCCCCATGACCGGAACCGCGACTGTTGCCCTCATGATTGCCTTCCCTGTGACTGATCATGCCGTCCTTCTCCTACAGGCTCGGTCAAACTAGCGAGGGTGCTCTCCTGGCAAATAGCGGATAGCATCTTGAGCATATGGTCATTGTCACCCGTTAGTCTGCTTGTTATAATGGGTGACAATGAACCAGATGCTTACCGTTTTCTTGCCTCATCTTGTCGGCGTACTCGGTTTTTTTGCGATCCTGGCTCTTGGCTGGCACATGTCGTGGCCCGCTTTGTTGAGTACACTCTTGCTCTTTGCCATGCTCTTCCTGCTCGGTGTCGGTTTTGTGCCAAGCCCATGGCTGCGTCTATCGGCCACTGCCAACGCGCCGCACCTTGCCCCAACCACGGCCATCCTCTTGGGCTTTGGCTATGAAGAGGATGGCGACACGATGCGGCCAGGGGCGGCTAATCAATTCCTGGTCGATTGGCTGTTCTCCACCCATCCACAAGTACAGACCATGTTGGTACAAGAGGGGATCTATTCGGCCATAACCCCCGAGCTGCTAGCGAATAAGGAAATCCGCCGTATCCATCGCCACGATAAAACTATCTATGTCGATACCTTGGACACCGCGTTTTGCGCCTTGCAAGAGGTACAAAAACTAGGTGCGCACCCTGTCTTGCTTGTTGCCCATGATCTCCAACTGCAGCGGGCGGTGTGGGACTTTGCGCGGGTGCGCCAAGCGGCTTGTGCACAATGTACGGTAGTCGCCGCGGCCATGCCAGACACGCCCTACCCTGCCGCCTCTGTCCATTGGCAAACCCACAATGAGTTTATCTACAAACTTGTCGAACTTCTCGTGCTGCGTCCCCGCGATTTTCTACGCGCCACCCCCACCAATTGTAAAGCGCCACTCTAACATCGCCAATCCTGATTGCGCCTACCTGGTCTGTGGCAATGTATTTCACGCATCACGCATCAGGAGCAGATAGGCGATCGCGCGCGATCATTGTTTCATCGACCTCAACGCCTAGCCCTGGCCCGGTGGGCACAGGGACATAGCCGTCGGTCATTCGGTTAGCCCGGTAACTCTAACCCATGCACAAAGCCACCATCGACGCGCAGAACCGCGCCGGTGATATAGTCGGCATCGTCGCTCACCAAAAAAGCCGCGGCTTTGCCAATATCTTCGGGGGTACCAATGCGGCCCCAGGGGATCTTTTTGCCCCCCTCGGTGATCTGTTCTTCATTAAAGAAGCGCCGTTCACCTGGCGTGTCGATCCACCCTGGATTGATGATGTTCACATTGATCTTCGTCCGTGCTAGTTCTCCGGCCATGGTGCGGCCTAGGTGGGCTACGGCGGCTTTCGCCATGTTATAGGCCGCGCTTTGGGCAAAGGCAATCTCTTCGTGAACTGAGCAAGTGATCAGGAGCTTACCACGACTGCGTCCGTTGAGGGGCTGTTGGCTCATCTGGCGGGCGGCTAATTGGCAGGTGTGAAAGACCCCAAACTGGGCGACTTCAATGGTGCGTTGTACATTCTCCCATTTGGCCTCGAGAACTGGCTCGCGGATGGACAAGGCGGCATTGGCGACCGCAATGTCGAGCCGACCAAAGTGGGCAACGGCCCCGGCAATCATCGCCTCCACCGCGCCCCGGTCCGAAATATCTGCTGGCCAGACCAAGGCTTGCTGACCCAACGCCCGAATCTCTTGGGCTGTCGCCTCGGCATCGTTGCGCCCCGGTAGATCATTGATGACAACATCCGCCCCTTCGGCGGCCAGACACAAGGCGATGCCCCGTCCAATTCCACGTCCACTGCCAGTAATCAAAGCGACTTTTCCATGCAAACGACCCATACCACCTAACTCCTTGTTGCGTATTCTAAAAAATAAAACATGCTGATTATAGCATAGAGCGCGTCGGAGTGGGAGCACGCCAATAGGGACAACCTGGGTTGCAGCCAAATGCAACTTCTGACTGAAGCGAATGTTAAATTTTTAGCCAATCTGTTACAATTTCATTAATCATTTGATGGATCATGGGTCTGCTTACACGACAAGCGCAGCTCGATAAACAGTCATAAAGCATAGAAAGAACGCTGATGAGCAACAAATTCCGCTGGGGTATCCTGGGCGCGGGTAATATTGCCAAAAAGTTTTGTACCGGTGTCCAAGCCTTGGCCGATCATGAACTGGTTGCGGTTGGTTCACGCAGCCAAGCCAAGTCGGAACAATTTGGCGCACAATATAACATTCCTCATTGTCATGGCAGCTACGAAGCGCTGGCTGCCGACCCCGATGTTGACGCGATCTATGTCGCGACCCCGCACCCCATGCACAAAGAGAACACGCTGCTTTGCCTCCGCAACGGCAAGCCTGTATTGTGTGAAAAACCATTCACGATTAATGCTGCTGAAGCCGCCGTGATCATTGCCGAAGCGCGGCGGCTCAAGCTCTTCCTCATGGAAGCCATGTGGACTCGTTTCCTGCCGGTTGTGGTTGAGGCCAAGCGTTTGATCGACGAAGGCGCAATTGGGGAAGTCCGCATGATCAACGCCGATTTTGGTTACCGCGCGGGCTTTAACCCGGCCAGCCGCGCCTTTGATCCAGCCCTCGGTGGCGGTGGTTTGCTCGATGTGGGTATCTATCCCATTTCCTTGGCTTCCATGCTCTTGGGGCGCCCCAATCGGATTGCCACCCTGGCCGAGCTCGGCCAGACCGGTGTCGATGAACAATCAGCTTTTATTCTGGGCTATCCTGGTGGGCAACTTGCCACGCTCTACACCGCCGTGCGCACAACCACACCGCACGATGCAGTGATCATGGGCACCGATGGCATGATCCGCATTCACCCACCTTTCTGGGTGCCCAAAAAGCTGACGCTGACCCAACCCGGCAAAGGCGCACAAGAGATCGAGCTGCCCTATGATGGGAACGGCTATAACTATGAGGCTGCCGAAGTTGCCAATTGTGTACGCGCTGGCAAGCTGGAAAGTGCCGTGATGCCACTGGATGAATCGCTCCAACTCATGGAGACCATGGACGCCATTCGCGCCCAATGGGGGATGAAATACCCCATGGAGTAGGTCCGGTGTACGCCTGCCCTGTCGATCGGCAGGACTTACACCGTTGGTCAGTACAACTGAAGCGCGGTCGGGTTTACCAAGCCCTGACCGCGCTTGTTACAAGTCTGTAACTCCTCATCTGACCGCGAATCGCGAGCATCAAGCGCGCACCTTTGCTCCCACCATCCATACCCGCGCTCGCGATGTTTTGAAGCTGAAATTTCCTGATCAAATTGAAAGCACACCGTTGCGCAATTCGTGATAGACTGTGAACTTATGCAACCAACATCTACGCTTCTTCATCAGGCGCGTCCCCAAGCGGCGCGTGTGGATGAACTGATTACGCATTTGCGCCGTCGCTATCCAGCCGCGACGGCGATCCAGGTGGCGCGGGTGCCTTTGCGCATCTCCCCGTTGGGCGCGCACATTGACCATCAACTCGGGCGCGTGACGGGCATGGCGGTTGATCGCTCGATTCTTTTTGCCTTTGCCCCAACCATGGATGGGCAGGTCCATGTCGAAAGCCTGGACTTTACCACTGCCACCGATTTTACGCTCCAGGCTGTCCCTCCCTATGCCAAAGGCGATTGGGGCAACTATCTACGCGGCGCGGTAGTCGCCCTCCAACGTGAGCATCAACTCCAGCAGGGCTTGGTGGGGATCTTGGGCGGCGATCTGCCCATTGGTGGGTTGAGTTCGTCCGCCGCGGTGACCATTGCCTACCTCTTGGCTCTGGAGGCTGTTAATGCTCTGCCCATGACCGCCGATGAAAATATCCGGCTCGTGACGCGGACCGAACATGAGTATATTGGCCTCAACAATGGCATTCTGGACCAAACCTCGATCCTCTTCAGCCGCCGCAATCACTTGACCGTGATTGACTGCCAGACAGTGCAGATCGACCGCGCTCCGGCTCAGATCGCACCAGATCGTTACGCCATTATGGCGGTCTATTCGGGCGTGGCCCAAGGGCTCGTCGGCACTGGCTATAACAATCGCGTGGCCGAATGCCAAGCCGCGGCGCGCCAGTTGCTGAGCTTGGCCGGTCAACCCGCGGTGGCCGACCCGCGGCTGCGTCATGTAGACCCGGATCATTTTGCCCATTATCAAGCGGCCCTGGATGAACCGTTGCGCAAACGCGCCACCCACTTTTTCACGGAGATGGCGCGGGTTGAACAAGGAATTGGGGCTTGGCGCGATGGTGATCTGGCCCGCTTTGGCGCGTTGATCAACCAGTCTGGCGAAAGTTCGATCAAAAATTATGAGAGTGGTTGCCCGCAACTGATCACCCTCTATGAAATCTTGCGCGATACGCCCGGTGTCTATGGCGTCCGCTTCAGCGGTGCGGGTTTCCGGGGCAGTTGTCTAGCGTTGGTCGATCCCGCGGCGAGTGAATCGATTGCCGACACCGTCCATCGCCGTTACCCGCAAGCCCATCCTGATATTGCCGAACGCTACAGCATCCATCTATGCCAACCGGCGGATGGAGCAGAAGTTTTGACGAAAGCGAACACCTAATAGAAAGCTAGGACACGGAGCGATGCAGATTAAGGTCCTTGTCGCTTGCGGTAGTCCTATTGTATGAGGAGGAAAATCATGAGTAGTCAATTCTATTCAAGCCCAATCGTCTCCAAAACCACGGCGACAAGGCTGGTGCTCATCATGGGCTTGCTTATCTTTGGTGCTTGGCCTCTCGCGCGGCTGACTGGTTGGCTGCTCCCCCAATTGCTGGTTCCAGCGGGGATCTGGAATTTTCTCGTGAGTTGGCTGCTTCTTGGCCAATCCTTGGGGTATCTCCTGATGATTGTGACAATGGTCGGGTTATCACTGGTTGCACTGTTCTATGAACGGCCCTCTTGGTGGCAGCGTCTGTTCGTAGGGAGTGTCATGGGCGCACTGCTTTGGTTTGTCTTCGCGCCTTATGTTCCGGCTGTGCAGCCAGCGCAAGGCTATCAAATGGTGGTGGTTACAGAACCCTTCCCTTGGTTACGCGGGCTGGCGCGGGCACAGGCAATGGGCGAACAGAAAGTCTGCACCTATCAAGTGCTGGGTTGGCAGGCGACTTCGCTTTTCTATCGGGCTGATTGTGGCACAGAGCAAGGGCACATTTGGCAATTCACGGCTGGAGAAATGGCGCGCCCTGAACTCTATACCGGAGCGCTGCCCACCCTAATGCAAGATTCCCTGTCTCAAACAGAAACCTGGGAAACCGTCCAAGCCTTTGCTACGCGACCATCCCATAGCGACTTGCGCAGCCTCTATGTGCCCAAGCCGGGGGTACGTTCTCCCGATGGCAAGTGGGTCGCAATGGTGGCTTCTTATCTCTATTCTCGCGAAGATGTACTTCTGGTAGCAAAATAATGAGTATACAAGGTGTAATTCTGGCTGCTGGCAAAGGCAAGCGGCTGCAACCGGTCACCCCGGCGCGGACCAAAGCGATGGCCCCGGTAGCGGGGAAGCCGATTGTGGCGCGGGTCTTTGATCTGCTGGTACAAAATGGCATCCAGGAGATTATTCTCTTGGTCAGCCCCGATGATGACGCGATTGTACCCTATTTTGAAGCCCATACGCCGCCGGGCGTCAACGTGATCTTTGTGGTGCAACACGAACGGCTGGGCATGGCCCATGCCTTGGGGTTGGTCGCACCCCACTTGCGGGGTGATTTTGTGATGTCGGCTTGCGACAACTTGGTGCCGCCAGCGCATCTGGCCGCGCTCATCGCCCACCATCGCCAAGCGCAAGCAACGGCCACTCTCAGTCTTATGGAGATTGACATTGCCTATGCGGCGAGCACCGGCATTGTGGAATGGGCGGACGCAACCCAACGCTTGATCCGGCGGATTGTGGAGAAACCTCAACCGGCTGAAGCGCCTTCCAATGTTTCGAGCCTGCCGCTCTATGTCTTTTCGGCCAAGTTGCTGGATTACTTGCCCGCGGTGCAACCATCGCCGCGGGGGGAATATGAATTGCAGGACGCGATCCAACTGCTGATTGAGCATACGGGCCGGGTAACGGGAGTGCTGACCGATGTGCGTTGGCAGCTGACCAATGTCCAGGATCTGCTTGAGCTGAATCGCCACTACTTGGCTTTAGAAGCGGCACCGCTGCATGGCATGCATGCTGGCGTACAGCTCATTCCACCGGTGCGGATCGACGCCGATTGTGTGCTGGAAACGGCCTGTGTGATCGGCCCCCATGTCTACCTCGAAGCCGGTTGCCGGATTGGGAGCGGCGCGCGGATCGAAAACGCCATTCTGTTACGCAATGCGGTCGTCGCCGCGGGGACCGTGGTGGCTGGTGCGGTCGTCATGCAGGGGGCATAGCGAACTCAACTCTACCATCATAGGAAAACGAAGATGACACCGCCGTTTATTCCCGGTTTACAGCTTAATCAACAGTTTTATACCGAAATTGTTCGTACCCTCCTTGATCGCGAGTTTCCCAACCTTGCGCACTCGGCTGCGCTCATGGGCTATGGTTCGGATGTGCTAGGCTATGACACCGCCATGTCCACAGACCATAATTGGGGGCCACGCTTTCAGCTCTTTTTATCCCCACCGGATCATGATCGTTACCGGGCTGCGGTTGACCAAGCGCTGCGCCAACACTTGCCTAGTACCTTCCTGGGCTATCCGGTCAACTTTAGTGAACCCGATTTGGCCGATGGGGGCGTACAGCGCATGGAGGACGGCCAAACCATCGTCCACCATCTGATCGAAATTACAACCATTCCGGCTTTCTTTCAGCGCTATCTGGCGCGTGACCCTTATGCGCCGCTCAATGGCGTGGATTGGTTGGTCCTGGGCGAACAAAAGCTGCTAGAGGTGACGGCTGGTCAGGTCTACTACGATGGGCTCGCTGAATTGCTCGAGTTGCGGGCTAAATTTGCCTACTATCCGCATGATCTCTGGCTCTATCGGATTGCTGCCCAGTGGAAGCGGATTGCGCAGGAAGAAGCCTTTATGGGGCGCTGTGGCGATGTGGGCGATGAACTCGGTTCCCACCTGGTGGCGGCCCGCTTGGCGCGCGACCTAATGCGCCTGGCGTTTTTGCTGGAACGGCGCTACGCCCCCTATAGCAAGTGGTTTGGCACGGCCTTTGCCCGCCTTGCTTGTGGGCCAACCCTCACACCACTCCTCAACCGTCTGCTCGACACGAATCCTTGGCCGGCGCGCCAAGAGCCGCTGTGTGAAGCCTATGTGCTCTTGGCGGAAATGCACAACGCACTTGGCATTACCGCACGCGTCGCGCCGACGATCACCGACTATTTCAACCGCCCGTACAAGGTCATCTTTGCTGATCGCTTTGTGGACGCCACTCGTCAAGCCATTCGCGACGAATTTCTGCAACAACTCGCCAGCGACATTGGCGGTGTTGATCAGCTGGTCGATTGTACCGATGTCACGGCCCAACCGCAGCTCATGCAAAAGTTGCAAGTTCTCTATCGCTCTGCTATAACCTAATCTATAACCCCTTTCAAAGTTGCACCGCACTTCTCGTCTGGGGTGCGCTTCTTCAATGGGTTGTCAATAAGAATAATGACCGCATCTCAAGAAAAGTTCGCCCAATATCGGGCTACGGCCTACGCACGTCAACGGCTAGCGGGAAAGCAGATAGCTGAACAGCTGGCGCGCGCCAAGTTAGTGGCGCAACAAGCAGCGACTTTTTTGCAAACACACTATAGCGTTGCCCAAGTTGCTGTATTTGGCTCGGTCGTTCATCCAGCCCGTTTTCATACTCGTTCTGATATTGACCTTGCGGTGTGGGGAATGAATGAGCATGACTATTACCGGGCCGTTGGTGAGTTACAAGCGATTAGCTCAGAATTTGCCATTGATCTCGTCCGTGTTGAAGATGTCTCCCTGCCACTTCAACAAACCATCATCCAAGAAAGTATGCCGCTATGATCGCCGAATACGCTGCCCTGGCCACACGCATTCGCCAAATTCTCCTCGATCTTGATCGCGTGACGGCACGTGCAGAAAGCTTGTTTCAACAATATCAAAAGACAAATGATGATGGCTACCTGGATGGCGTTGCCCTGAACCTCCATGGCTTTTATAGTGGTGTTGAACGAATCTTCGAGGATATAGCCCGGACAGTTGACCGTTCAATGCCAACTAGCGCTGAATGGCATCGTGATCTGCTGCTACAAATGGCTGATGAAGTAAGCACCATTCGCCCTGCTGTGATCAATCTTGCCGCTCGGCGCTGTCTTGATGAATATCGTGGCTTCCGCCATCTTGTGCGTAATATTTATACGTTCAACTTACGCCCATCTCGCCTACAAGAGCTGATAACCGATTTGCCCGGTTGCTATATAACGGTGAAGGAAGCACTGCTGCAATTCATCACCTTTCTAGAAGCGATTGAATAGTCCCCGCAAAGCTTTCCGTGGCGAAAACAGTTACCCTTTCGATAAAAATGCAAGTTGGGGCAGATGCACGCGGATAAGAAATCAATCCGCGTGCATCTGCGTTTATCCGCGGCCCCAATGGGTAGAATCAGTGAATAGCTATTCCTGGTCTGGCATTAGATGCAAGGCTCCAAAGGCCGTTGCGCCTAACGATGAACCGCGGAAGATCACTGGCTGGTGGCCCGTGGCGGTGGCATAAGCCGCGGCCAGCGCCGTGACAGTAGCGTCGGCATCGGCCCGCCCAAGGATGGCGACCGTACCGCCACTCCCGCCCCCGGTGATCTTGGCCCCGTAGATCCCTTGTTGGGGACCGGCTTGGCGTGCCAAATGCACCAGCTGATCGGTCCCATCCGAGCCCAAACCACAGGCCGAATAGCTGGCATGGCTCTGATACATCAGTTCGCCTAGTTGCGGGGCATTGGTCAGCGCATTCCCTTGGAGCAGATTGGCAAAGGTGCGCACCCGAAAATGTTCATAGATGGGGTGCGCCGTGGGCTGGCGAACGGCATAAGTCCGCTGTGGATCAACCATGGTCACGGTATCGGTTGTGTTGCCATAGCGGGCGAGAAAGTCGGCCCCGGTCATTTGCCAGGGCAACTGGGCCGCATAGGTTTGCTCAAAGCGCGAGGGCGTTAGATTGGCAAGATAGCCATCCCAATCATGCCCTGCCAACTCCTGTAAAATGCGATAGCCCATAAACGCGCCCACCCGCACCGAACCATAATCGGCCCCGGAAACGGCATGGCGAATGCCCGAATCGATGCCCCAAACGGCCAGTTCTGCTGGGATCGTGACCAGCCCTTGGATCTCGGCTGGTTGGCAGAGCAAGGCCAGCAATTGATGGGCTTCACCACACGCCGCGGTCATTTGGTCCATCACCCCACAGGGCGCGCCCACCACCAAATTCTCGACCATCTGACAGAGGATCGCTAATTCGCGGCCTGCCAAGGGAATGGCATAGGCCGCGGCAATGGCTGCCATGACTGCCACCTCAAGCGCCGCTGACGAGCTGACGCCTTTTCCTTCGGGCACGTTGGAATGGATGAGCAGGCGCGCCCCACCCGCAAATTGCGCGCCGCGCTCACGCATCAACACCAGAAACGCGCCCGCGGCATAAGCTGCCCAAGCCGTTGCTGCGTTCTGCTTGAAGTATTGCTGGGCCGTGGCATAGGCAAGGGGCTGCCCGCTCTCCGCTAGATCCGCCAATGGCATCTGAAACAGCGCATGATCGGTGCTACGGTCACTGCCCACGCTGATCAGCTGCAAGGTTGGCTCTGCCCCCCGTTGTAAGGCCACCAACGTCGCTTCCTGTAACGGGAGTTGGAGCACCAGCGCGCCAGAATAGTCGGCAATGCCCCCCATGACATCCAACCGGCCCGGTGCCCGTGTGACGACTAGCGCCTGGGTCGGGTCAAAGAGGGTACGTGCCGCAGCCAGCGGGTGGTTTTCCAGTTGGTTGAGCTGCGCCAGAAAAGCTTGGACATCGGCCAACCGATGGGGCGAGCCTTGGCGAATTTGATACATAACACGACTCCTCATGAATCCAACCCGGTGTCGGCGGGGCTTGGGTCGATAGAATAGGGTGATGGTTGATGTTCCTAGAAACCTGTCAGGCTTTGTCCACGCCCGTTTACAGGAGTTGGCGGCGGCGCAAGGCTTGTTGGAGCAAGGGTTCGATCTGTTGTTGGATCGCGGCATTGGCATAGCCCACCCATCCCACATCGGCCTCCACCGTCAAAGGCGCGTTGAGAGGGCCGCCCCGTTCGTCGGTGATAATGACGCCTAATTCCCGGGCGATCAACTCGGTGCAGAGATCGTAGGGGTGACAGCAGATGCCCAACGCCAACCCGCGCGCAGCCAAAACCTGTTCCAACACTGGGCGAAGGTCTGCCACAAAGCGATCATGGCCCGCCATCAGCTCATAGAGCTGACCGCCGGTGCAGATATATTGATCCTCGAAACAATGGGTTTTCCCTGGCTGCACCGGCCCCAATGCCCCACGCACAATCTCCTCATCAATGTCGGCCAACACCTCGCGGGCGCTAGGAAAGAAGCGGGCGATCATGGCAAAGCCGTGGGCAATGGTCTTGGCCTGCGAAGGACGTAGCGTCAGGGGTTGGCGTTCCCCCGTCAAACGGTTATAGCGCTCGGCTTGGACCCCTTGCCCCGCAATGGCCCACACCGTGTCAGAAAGATGCTGCTTGACGAGCGGAATTTCGGTCTGGATCGCCAACTGAATATCCCGGAGCGACGTTGCGGGGCCGCGGTTGGGGGCCACGCCGGTGAGAATCCATGGGCTCCGTTTTTGGTACATCACCCCGCGCGTGCCATCGATGGGATCGACAATGATGCGCCAGCGGGCGGCTGTCTCGTCGGTTCCAACCGGTAGCACCTGTTTCCCCTGCGGTTCGAGCCCCTCCCCGATCAAGACAATCGGGGTGTGAACCGCGATCTCCTTGCTGAAGAATTCGACAAGGAGCTCTTCGCTGACTTTGTCAATGGCGTAGATCGTATCACCGGCGTCCTCTTTGGCAATGGCGGCCAGATCCTGGATGGCGCTCCGCTCACAGGCGGTGACGACAGCATCGCGGATCTGCTCATGCAATTGGCGAATCGGCGCTAGTAAGTCGGTAATGGCTTCAAACATGATGTAACTCGGTGCCGTGTAACGTAAATTTTTTGTATTCGTTGTGCGCACCGCCCTGAAGGGACGGTGCTAGGGAACAACGCCCGCTGAAGCGGCTTGCGTCTGCGTTGTTCGGTAGCCCAGTGGTTTCAGTCCTGGGCGGGAATATCGAAGACCTTACTGGACAGGGTAATCAACCACGGCCTGCCGGTTTACCGAATGAATGCTTACTGTCTATAAAGTCTCTAAGGCTCCCTAGGCTGCAGAGGCCGCCCGATAGTGGACATTGGGCAGGGCGCGCAATTCGGCGGCTTTCTCTTCGGGCACCGTGTCACTGAGAAAATTGCCTCCGCCGATCTCAGGCCCAGCCAAGTATTTGAGCAGGTTGGGCTTGCGCAGCGGCGGGTGAAATTCAAGGTGAAAATGAAAGCTGCGATAATCCCCGCCATCGGTGGGGGCTTGGTGGAGGGGCATCACATAGGGAAAGGGCATTTGCCACAAGTTATCAAACTTGATCAACACTTGGCGCAGTACATCGGCAAAATCGACGACTTCGGTGTCGCTGAGGCTGGCAATGCTGGGATGGGTCTGCTTGGGCGCGACAAAAACTTCGTAGGCATAACGGCCAAAGTAGGGAATAAAAGCAATGGCGTGTTCATTTTCACAGAGAATCCGCCGCGCGTCTTGTTGCTCCGCGGCTAAAATATCTTGAAAGAGTGCTCGGCCCGTTGTTTGGTAGTGACGTTGACTGGCGCGTGCTTCGGTTTCCATGGTCTTAAAGACAAAATTGGTGGCGTAGATCTGGCAATGGGGGTGCGGATTAGAGACGCCCACCGCTTCCCCTTTGTTTTCAAAGATCAATACGTGATTCACCTCTGGCCGATTGCCTAGATCGGTGTATTCACGCTGCCACGTCGTCAGCAGATTCTGCACTTCCTGGGGTGTTGACTCGGCTAGGGTGATATTATGTTGGGGGTTATAACAGACCACACGGGCAAGCCCATTGGCGGGCCGGTTGCGATAGAGGCCGGTTGGCGGCGGGAGCGCGGTCGGCGCGTGATCACCGACACTGGGATGGTCATTGTCAAAGACAAAGACGCCGGTATAGGCCGGATTTTGCTGGCCGCTCACCCGCTCATTGCCAGGGCATAAGTAACAAGTTGGATCATAGGCTGGGATAGCCTTGTCGCCCTGTTTGAGCGTTTCGCCAACCCAAGGGCGATTCTGCCGATGGGCCGCTACAATGACCCATTCTTCGCGTAGCGGATGCCAACGTTCTTCCCAGCGGCCTAGCAACGGATGATGTTCTGTCATAAGCTCTTCGACCATTCCCTGGCTAGGCACTTACTCGGCACGATGGCCTACGAAGCCCCGCGGATTTTCAAAGGCATCAACCCACCGCCGCCGCCACTCGGCATAATCCGTCATTACACTGGCGGGATCGCTGGGAGAACGCACCACAAAATCAGGATGGGCTGTGCGCCCAGTGTGGTGGCCGGTGGTCTGGTAGCGCAGATCCAGCGACCAGCGGCAATGCGCCGATTGGTTAGGCGTCGAACGGTGGGGGGTGAAGCGACTCATGAAGACGACATCCCCTTTGCGACATTCGAGGGCCAGGGGCTGAACCCCCGGCAGCAGCGTTGGGTCAATGGTGGTGCCACCCTCTTTCTTGTGGCGCAAGTAGCCATCCCGGTGGACTCCCGGTAATGCTTCCATACAGCCCATTTCGACCGTCGCGTCTCCTAGGGGCAGCCAGCAGGTGACGACATTGGAGCCTTCCGCTTCCGGCATCATCACGCCCGCGTCTTGGTGCCAAGGCACTACATGGAAGGAGGGGCCGGTGTGGGGATCATACTTTTCGGGTGGTTTGGCGCGCAGATGTTGAATCGGGTTGCAGGTGATCTCGGGGCCGGTCAATGCTTCAACCGTGTCGAGCAGATGCTGATTGTGCAAAAACTCGAAGATGGCTTGGCCGCGGTAGAACATAATGTCCATGCCCTTGCCAATCTCCTGGCATTGCCCAAAGAGCCGACCATACCGCTGGCTAAAGGGCGCGTCCTCGTGGAGGTCCTGGATCTTGCCCGCGGCGTGCAGTTCGCGTGCCCGCTCGTCGATCCAGGTGGCAAGTTCATCGATCACCGGTTGCAGATCGGCAGCGGTCAAGACACCGCGCGCGACGATAACCCCGTCACGGTTGAATTGATCGAGTTGTGCTTGGTTCAGTTTCATGGTCACTACCTCCTAACTCCCGTGGGAATTTGCTCATGATGGGTGAGCGATCACGCCGGTTCTTTCGTCATTTTGCCTTTATCTGCGGCCGCGGCATTGGCCCGGGCCGCGGCTTTATCCCGCGCCATCTCTTCGACGCTTTTGGTGTGGAGCCGGGCGGCACCGGTCCATCCGTCGCGCAATTGGACGCGTGTACCCTTGCGCTCGTGAGCTGCCAAGCGTTCTTTGGCCTTGGGAATTTCAGCGCGGTATTGGGGCAGCCACTGGGCTTGGGCAACTAAAAATTCGTCGGTCATCTGCCAGATCTCTTCGGGATTGCAGACTGCCGCGGTGAGCGGATCGTGCAACATGGCCTGTTTGAGCAGCATGACATCACCATGTACCGCCGCTTCCATGGCCATCTCTTGGACCCGGATACTGGCGGAGCAAGTGGCAGCACAGGCGAGGGGCAGCTCGCCAACAAGGGGCATATTAATGCCTGTGCGGTCCACATAACCCGGGATTTCAATAATACAATCGTTGGGGAGATTGGTAATGTGGCCCTGATTGGGCAGGTTGAAATGGCCGCGATAGATACGCCCGGTTTCCAGGGCTTCAATAATATAGGAGCCATGCTCTTCGCTGCGTTTATCGGCGCTGATCACCGGCGGCGTTTCCTTAAGCCAGTTGGGGAAGTCGGTTTCAAACCAGTTGCGCCCTTCGGTGCAGACGCGCAAATAGCCGCCCGTTTCGCCGTTGATCCAACTGGAGAGGTCGATCCAGTTATTGATCTCTTCGGGGCGTTTGCGATACCACGGCACATATTCGCTCACATGACCATTCGACTCGGTGGTATAGTAGCCAAAGCGCCGGATCATGTCGATGCGCACTTTTTCGGTTTCGCGATAGGTGGGGTGCGCTTCAAAGAGTTCCAGCATCATCGGTGTCATGTCCATCCCCCGCCACTCGACTTGAACGTACCAAGTTTGGTGGTTAATGCCCGCACAGATAATGTCCACATCGCGGCGGTGCAAGGTCGCATCCTGCCCGATCAGCCCTTGTTGCTTGGCCCACAATTCAATGCAGCGGGTGATCTGCCAGTGGCCGCCCTGCACCCCATGACAGAGGCCGATGGTTGGCACATTGCCATAGCTGTTACAGGCCCACACATTCATTGCCATGGGGTTGGAATAGTTGAGGAAGAGCGCGTCCGGTTTGGCAACCTCGTGGATGTCCTCACAGATCGACAGGAGCGCCGGGATGGTGCGTTGCCCATACATAATGCCCCCGGCACAGAGGGTATCGCCCACACATTGGTCAATGCCATATTTGAGCGGAATGTCAATGTCCAGTTGGAAAGCGGGCAGCCCTCCTTGGCGGATTGTACAGAGGACATAGTCGGCATCGCCAATCGCTTCGCGCTGATTGGTGTGGGTGGTGATGGTGGCTGGTAAGTGGTTCGCTTCGATGTCACGTTGGGCCAGTTGCGATACCATCTTGAGATTGTTAGCATTCAAATCCATAAAGGCAAAGTGGGTATCGGCTAATTCGGGCACGGCCAAAATGTCGTGCATCAGCTTGCGGGTGAAGCCTATCGAACCCGCGCCAATCATGGCAATTTTAATCGGCATTGCTCACTCCTCTGGTAGAGTTGTTCACTCATTGATCGGGTAAAAGGTAAAATAAGTATACATGGGGAGCTGGAAAATTAAAGAATTTCGGGGCAGGCGCTGTCAAGGGATTCGGAGCACAGATTACACAGATTAAACGGATTCAGGGCTTGCAATCCCTTCTACTCGCAATCGCTTGTGGACAAGGGCGTGACCTATTTTCCGCGCAATCCGCGTTCACCATCCGTTGACAGCGCGTGCTTGTCTTGGCTAAAAAATCGACCTCACGCGGAGGTCGATTCTGGCTAGGCTAGCTGATCGGGCAAGGAATCACTTAGGCAAAGAGTGAACTCATGCGGCGCTCTTGTAGCAGTTGGGTCATTTCTGCGTCGGACGGACGTTGTTGGTAGCGGCTGGCCGCGTCGAGGATTTTGGGCAGCAAGGTAATGTCACCCGCCGTGTTGAGGAAAATATGAGGGCGACCGATTACCCAATGGACCGCACGATCAATGTCTGCCTGCTCTGTCAGCGGCTGATACCAGACACTGTAGTTGCGATCTTCCGTGCCCCACGGGCCGCGCATGAGCGATTTAATCGTCTGAACCGCGATGGTACGCTCTTCACACAGCTTGACCAACTGCTCAAAATCGGCCATGTACTTGTCGTTCTGTTGCATCACATAATTGTAGGGCAGCAGTACCGACGCAAAATCGAAATGTTTTAGACTGCGTAGATGCATGGCCGCAATGTATAGACCATGGCCCGTTACCCCAATATGGCGCACCAAGCCTTGCTCTTTGGCTTCGACGACCGCTTCTAATGCGCCGTCGGCCTCCATGGCCGTATCCCATTCATCGGGGTGACCCAAATTATGGAGTTGGAGCAGATCGACATAATCGGTGCGCATACGCTCGAGGGAACGGTGAATCTCTTCTTTCGCCTTCGTGTACGTGCGTTCGCCGGTCTTGGTGGCCAGGAAGAAATCTTTGCGATGCTTTTCCATCCACGGTCCAATCCGAATTTCGGCGTCGCCATAGCTGGCCGCCGTGTCAATATGATTGACCCCATATTGCAAGAGGACATCTAACGTGCGGTCGGCGTCAGCTTGGCTCACACGGCCCAACGCCGCCGCGCCAAAGAGGGTAACAGTACTCAGGTGACCAGTACGACCAAAAGGACGTTTTTCGATCATGACAGCTTCTCCTTATTCGATCAATTATACCAAGTCAGAGGACAGAAGTCAGAGGACAGAAGTCAGAGGACAGAAGTCAGTGTAGGTCTCTGGCCTCTGTCTTCTCTCCTTTGGTCTCTACACTCCTTCGTCTTCTGCCAACAATGTGTGCGCGGCGGCGTGGGCGGCTTCGTAGACCAGGCGAACGGGTACGGCTTGGTCTTGGGCCAACTGCCAGCAGACTTCATACTCTGGCTTGAAGCCCACAACTTGGTTGTCCAGCCATTTGCGTTTGACGGGGATCGCGCCATAGCGGGTGGTGACGGTGACAAAGTCGCGGCGAGCTTCGTGCCGTCGCACCGATGAGACGCGCACGCCCAGGGTGGTAGTTTCGTGTAGGATGAGATCGGCGATGATCTGTTCTTGTTGCACGGGGGCCAACACACTGAGCAAGAGGGCGGGACGGCCCTTCTTCATTTGGATGGGCGTGGTCCATACGTCAAGCGCACCCGCGTCAAACAGCTGGTGGGTGACAGCCGCATAGAGTTCGGGATTCATGTCGTCAATGTTGGTCTCGATCTGCACGAGTTCCCCGCCCTCCATGGCTTCGCCTAGCCAAAGTCGAGCAACATTGGGCCAGGTGAACTCCTTCTGGCCAGCGCCAAGGCCAATTCTTTGCAAACGCATCCGCGGTTGGTGGAAGGTCGCCAACTCGGCAAGCAACGCCGCGCCGGTAGGCGTCACCAATTCACCAGGGCCAGGCGCGGGGCGGGTAGGCGCTTGGGCCGCGGTCAGCAAGGCCAAGGTGGCTGGCGCCGGTAACGGAATCCGTCCATGGGCGCTGTTGGTCCAGCCTTCTCCCAGCGGCGCGCCGGATGCATAGAGCTGTTCGACGCCCAGCGCGGCTAAACCGGCACAGACGCCCACAATATCAATAATCGCATCGAGCGCACCAACTTCATGAAAGTGGACTTCTTCAATGGTGCTGCCATGGACGCTGGCTTCGGCAGTCGCCAACCGCGTAAAGACCGCAATGGCCCGTTCCTGGATAGCACTGGGCAAGGTAGCGCGGTGAATGATCGCCCGAATGTCGGATAAATGCCGATGGGCATCGCCTACCATGGTCTGGACATCTACAAGTGTGGCGCGCAACGGTCCCCGCATGACCGACCGCTGGGTGACCGACCAACTGCCGGCTGGTAGCCCAAGTTGGGTAATCGTGGCTTGTAGTTCGCCTAGGGGCCAGCCAGCATCGACCAAACAGCCCAAAAAGATATCGCCCGAAAGGCCCGAGGGCAGATCAAGATATGCAATCATAGCTACGGGCTTTCTATTGGGGCATGAGCAAAGGGATCGCCGTCGCATGGGCGCCATTGAGGGAGCCACTGCGAAAGCCCGCGAGATCCAACGTGACAAAGCGATAACCTGCGGCTTTCAGGCCATGGACAATCGTCGCGTGGTGTTCGAGCGCTTTGGCAAACTCTTCGGCAGGCAATTCTAAGCGGGCAATTTCGTTGTGATGCCGCACCCGGAATTGGCGAAAACCCAAGTCAACCAACACATCTTCCGCCGCCTCAATCTGGCGCAACAACGCCGGCGTAATCGCCGTGCCATGGGGCACGCGCGAGGAGAGACAGGCCATGGCCGGTTTATCCCACACGGGCAGGCCGAGATAGTGGGCCAAGGCACGAACTTCGTCTTTGCTAAGATTGGCTTCTAATAACGGTGAGCGAACCCCGCGCTCGCGGGCCGCTGCCATCCCTGGCCGATAGTCCCCAATGTCGCTCGCATTGTTGCCATCCAGCACAATCCCCCAGCCTTCCTGGATCAGGATCTGCTTGAGTTGGTTGTGCAACTCGGATTTACAGAAATAGCAGCGGTTATTGGGATTGGCAGCGTAATTGGGATCCAGATACTCTTCGGTGTTGACTAGGCGATAGGGGACGCCTAATTCTTCGGCAAGCTTGACGGCATCGCGCATTTCGCGCATGGGGTAGCTGGGAGAAATGCCAATACAGGCCAGGGCACGATCCCCTAATTCACGATGTGCGATCGCCATGACCAAGGCACTGTCTACCCCACCTGAATATGCCACAAGGACAGAGCCAGCTTCGCGTATCATGGCCCGTAGCTGCTCAAATTTATGTGACAGAGCGGGGCTAAGCAGCGCCTGGCTTGCTGGTGCTTGATCGGCTACTTGCATTCCGTTCACTCCTCTTCCATCTTCTACAGTTGGCACGGCATCCCGTGGGAATACTATAGATAGTATAGCGCAGGGCTACCCGCACAGCAATTTGTGGACAAGCCTTTCCTTGCGCGATGGCTAGTGCTGCACAATGCGCTGATTGATGGCAGCGGCCATGCAGGCCGCGCCATAACCATTGTCAATATTGACTACGGCCACACCCGATGCACAGCTGTTGAGCATGGCCAAGAGCGCGGCCAGGCCACCAAAGTTAGCACCATACCCAACTGAAGTTGGCACAGCGATTACTGGGGCCGCGGTGAGCCCACCGACCACGCTGGCTAATGCGCCTTCCATCCCCGCCACGACAACGACCACATGGGCGGCTTGGAGGGTGGGGATATGGGGCAAGAGCCGGTGCAACCCGGCCACACCCACATCGACAATGCGGTGGGCTTGGTGGCCCATCAGATCAAGCGTGAGGGTGGCCTCTTCTAGCACGGCCAGATCACTTGTCCCTGCTGCCGCGACCACCACCCCAGGATGGCGTGGGCGTTCCGGCTCGCGATCCAGCCAGATGCAACGGGCCAAGGGGGCATATTGGAGATCTGGCACCAAGGCCCGCGCCGCGGCATAATGGTCGGCATTGGCGCGCGTTGCCAATACCCGTGGGTTTTGCTCAACCAGACGGGCCAGAATCACCGCGACCTGGTCGGGCGTCTTCCCGGCACAGTAGACAACTTCGGGAAAGCCCCAACGCAAACTGCGATGATGATCTAACGTGACAAATTCATTGGCTTCAAAGGGGAGGGAGCGTAGGGCTTGTAGCGCGCCGTCTACATTCTGTTCGCCGCTGGCGACGGCGTCCAGTAATTTGCGCAATTGTTGTTGATCCATAAATGATGGGAAGTCGACCCCTTTCCATGCATGAGCTGACGATAGGCTTTCCGAAACGACAGTTTGAAAAGGGGGATGACCAGTCCACACCTGACAGGTGTATCGGTGGCCTTTTCGAACCGTTTCTAAGTCTATGATTCAACCTGCGCTTTGTCAAAAAAAGGGCCATGTAAGGGGGTTACTGTTGGGGGCGGATCGGTAAATAGGCATTCATCCCAACTTGGATGGTGATCTCTTGGTTGATGGAAAGCCACGGTGGTGGGGCATCGATGGTCATCCGGTAGCGGCCAGGAATAAGGCAATAGCTAAGATCCTGCTCGGTTGTCACTTTAACCACATCGCGCCAACTGTCGTCGGCGCGGGTGAAGGTAAAGGTGAGTTCCGGGCCAAGCTGATTTTGCAAAATCAGACAACCTTGCTCGGCAGGCAAAGGCTCGACGTTCGCTGCGATTACGTTCTCTGTTGATGGGGTTGTCGGCGTGGGTGGCGCAGCGACGGTTGGCAGCAACGTTGCTGTCGGCGCGGGCAAAGGGGGGATGATCGCTGCGGTCAGCGCGTGGCAATCGGTATTGCTCCGAACATATTGCGGATCGCCAGAGAGCCAGACGGCTCCAAGTTGGGCATGGTGGACTAGATACCACTGACAGTCATCGGCTTGACCCAGGATCGGGTACTGTTCGCCTTTCCCAGTGGCCCCGCTGATCGGGTATGCTATGCCTGGCCCAGTACGCAAACGCAAGGCCGCCGTAACCACCGTGATCCGCGCTTCTTGGCTGCGCGTGGGTTGGGCAGGTGCAGCCAAGGGCGTATCCGTTACGGTGAGCGTGATTGGGCTGGTTATCGTAGCTTCGCTCACTGGCTCTGCGGCCAAGGAAGCCAAGGTCGCGGTGAGCGTCTTTAGATCGGGTATCCTCCTGCGTTCAGGCAGCGGGATGGTTTCGGTTGGGGCATTGGGTGCTCTTGCCTCGCCCAGCGATGACGCCGCTGTGAAGAGCGGTTGACAGCCAGTGAGGAGGATCGTTACCAAAATGCCAAGGCTGAAGAGCCATTCTTTTTTGAACATAGACTACCTTTGGGGGGACCGTAGGGCAAGGGGCGTCAGGGTACTTGACCAAGTGCTGATTGCTCTTTACAACTGACCGGTTTTCAAAACCGGTCAGTTGTGGGCGCGTACAGCGTCCGATCGCCTGTCTTCTACTGTTTGGCGGCTAGCGCAAGTTCACGGAGCAGTTCAAATTGACCGGTATGGAACGACTCGTGTCGCATAAAAGTAGTGAGTAATTCGGCCCGTGGTAGCGTGAAGCCAGCGGCCGTGACGACTTCTGCCGCTTGTGTTGGCGATAGGGTTTGTAAATAGCCCAGCAACGCTTGCTGGGATGCATTGTACGCTGCGCGCAAGGTCTCAATGGGGGTAAGATCGGCGGCGGGCCCTGTTACCGGTGCCGAATCGCGGGCGTAGCGCTTGGCCGCAGCTTCGTCGAGAACCGGCGGCAGTTCACAAATGGCTTGCACATAGGTGCGATAACAGACAATATGGCCTAAAATCCAGTTGATACAATTGCCTTTTACCGGTGGTTGTACCAGTGAATCGGCCTGCGTCAACCCTTCTAAATAACCGCGTACATAGCTGGCATTTCGTTCAAAATTTGCTGCTAGAGAATCGCCTGAGATCATATATCCTCGTCGTTTGTTACATGTAGCTACTCTATTGCGTGTCATCCGCTAGTTCATAATCGCCCCACTTCCCCGTATAGGAGGCGGCGAATATTTCAGCGTTGGTACGCTCGACCGTGTCTAACGCTTTTTGCAATTGGGCTTGGCGCGCTTCGGTGCTATTTTCAAGCGTTGCGGGCAGGGAAGGGTGGACACTCAGAATCCGCACTTGGCGAATATCTCCCATGACATAGGGGACTAGGGCACCGACTCTTTTTCCAATGAGTGCCTTAGCCAGCGGTGTTTGGCGACCTAAACGACCTTGGTCAAAATCGGCATGTTCTTCCCGTACAATATCAAAACTCATCCGTTCCCGCTGACCTTGCCCATCGAGCAATTCCACCACAACGCGTGCGCCCAACCGTGCCTGTTCTTCCGCGCCTTGTCTTGTCTCTTCCACGGCCATCCCCCTGCTTTTCTCTGACTATCCGCTATCCTCACCACCGATATTGGTGCGGACCAAAATCAGCCTCATAGAAAGGCGAGACCATGCGACCAGGGGGGACAAGCGCATCAACCGCCGCGCGATCCGCCGCCGTAATGGTGACGGTAAGCGCACCAAGGTTGTCCTCCAGTTGCGCCATGGTACGTGGCCCGATGATGGGGCTGGTGATCCCGGGTTGGTGAATGCACCAAGCGAGCACCAACTGGGAGAGGGTACTGCCTTTGGCCTCTGCCAAGGGTTGTAGGCCATCGACAACGTCAAAGAGATCATTGGTCATGCGGGCTTGCAGCCGGGGATTATTGGCGACGTCGGCAAAGCGGCTGTCGCTCGGTGGCGGTGTATGGCGGTTATACTTGCCGGTTAGCAAGCCACCGGCCAAGGGGCTCCAGGGAATCAGCCCAATGCCATAGGTTTGCGCCATGGGAATGAGTTCGCGTTCAATGCGGCGATCCAAAATATGGTAGGGCGGTTGCTCCGAAATAAAGCGGTTCAAACCCAATTCTTTCGATACCCATAACGATTCCATCACCTGCCAAGCGGCAAAGGTACTCGTGCCAATATAGCGCACCTTGCCCGCGCGAATCAGGTCATCGAAGGCGCGGAGGGTTTCATCAATGGGCGTATCGGAGCGGGGGCGGTGGATCTGGTACAGGTCAATATAATCAGTCTGGAGACGCCGGAGGCTGGCTTCGCATTGTTCAATAATATGGCGGCGGCTGCTGCCCGCGGCATTGGGATCGTCATCGTCCATGCGACCGTGGACTTTCGTGGCCAAGACAATCTTAGCCCGTTGCCCATTCCGTTTCAGCGCTTCGCCGGTTACTTTTTCGCTATTGCCGCGTGAGTAGACATTCGCTGTATCGAGGAAGTTGATACCGGCGTCGAGGGCGCGGTCGATGATCGCATATGAATCTTCGGAGCTAGTCTTGCCGCCAAACATCATACAGCCAAGACAAAGTGGGCTGACTTTGATGCCAGTGCGACCAAGGGCGCGGTATTCCATGCGTGGTTCTCCTTTACGTGGGTAGCCAACCTACAACAGACAGGTAAGGAACAGATTGCCCAATCAAGTATAGTCACATTTGGCGTGCGGTCAACTTCGTACCGCCAAGTAGCAGGCCCAGCGTTCTCTGATCACCGCGGCTTGTACCTTGCGCTATTGTGGTACACAAGGACTCTGCGCCAAGCGCTTATCCGCTATGCTGGCTGACTAGCAACCAGATCGGTTTTCAAGTGCATAACCTCTACTGTATATTTGAAAATGCGGCGTCTGTCAGTTACAATGAGAGCTTAGACATAAGTCCAGCCATGGAGCGCTACATAGGCTGGCGATATGCTCAATCTACACCAGATCTGACTGAAGATACAAGTAAATCACCCAATCATCTGCGTTTAATGGTAGCTCCTCTAACCGCTTCCTCGGTCGGGCAGAACCACATTCACCGCTGTGGGCCACGAAAGGTACGAGCCATATGGATTGGGTGGATTGTGCAAATGCAGGATTAAAGTTTTAGAAAATCTGCCGGTTTGACGCCATACGTAGGTGCACTTCACGCGAAGTGTAACGATGGGGTTGTATCCTGTGGGCAGGAAGGATCAGCAAAAGAATGCAAGAACGCCAAATTTATGTGCCACCGGGTGGGCCGCCACGCGTGGCGGCCCCCAGCTCTGAAATTTACGCCCGCATGGGTGAGGAAAATATCTTTGCTATGTTGGAAGACTTTTATCGCGAATTGGAGCAATCCGCGATCCGGGCCATGTTCCCCGCCGATATGGTCCATGCCTCCCAAAAGTCAGCCGCGTTCTTTGTGGGTTTGCTCGGGGGGCCACCGCTCTATCATCAGCGCTATGGCAACCCGATGATGCGGGCGCGCCACATGCCCTTTATCATCGATGAAGCCGCCCGCCAGGAATGGTTGGCTTGTTTTGACAGAGTTTTAGCCGCTGCCCCCGAACGCTATCGCTTTCCTGCCGAACATCTACCCGGTTTCCGCGCCTTTCTCATTGGTTTTTCCAGCTGGATGGTCAATACCGCGCCGCCAACCGCGCGAGGGGCAGAGGCTGATCCTGAATTATTTGGCTAACAGCCCTTTGCCGCGTCAGCACGCATTATCTAACCACAAACTGCAATCATTTGGAATGGAGTATTTTTATGAGAACCTGGGGGAATTATGCCTTTGCCTGGGCGGCCCAGATTCGTCCGGACACGGACGACAGTGGGGCCGTCGCTGCAATCCAACCCCACGTTGCCTATGCCAACCCTCAACAATTGACGTTGCATTCTTATGGCGAAGGGCCTTTTTGTAAATTCCGGATTTCCACGACGCTCCAAGAGGCGGGCGTCTATCTCCTATTGGTTAATGATGCCCCAATCTATGTCGGCGAATGTACGAACCTCGCCACCCGCTTTAATCATGGCTATGGTGCGGTCTCCCCGCGCGATTGTTACACCGGTGGTCGGCCAGCCTATTGCCGGATCAACAACCTCATCTACAATAGCTTGGCCGCTGGGCAGCGAGTGGAGGTGTGGTTCCGCAAGACGACCAATCGGCAGGCGATTGCCGCAGAATTGATCAAACTGTTGAATACCACCTGGAATCAATAGGTCCGGTCTCTGCGATTTTTAGGCATTTGAAGCTAGCCACCGAATCAGCTACAATAAGACCATTGACCAATCTATTCCCTATCTGCGAGGCGGACCATGCGGCTTTTTCCGGTGCCTGTGATTGACTGCGATCTGCACAATGAACTCCCAACCTTGGCAGCACTCTATCCCTATCTGCCTGACCATTGGCTAGACTATTGCCGCGAATCCGCCTTTCGCGGGCCAGATGCCAACGACTATCCTCCCAATGCCCCCCTAACGGCGCGGCCGGGGGCAAAACCAGCCAAGGGAGAAGTTGGCTCTGATCTAGCGTTGCTGCGTCAACAGGCGCTGGACAATGACCACTGGCAAGTAGAGATCGGCATTCTCAACTGCGCGTATCGGGTTGCTAGCGTTCATAACCCCGATCTTGCTGCCTCCTTAGCAACCGCGGTCAACCAATGGCAAGTCGATCATTGGCTGACCAAGGAGCCGCGGCTGCGCGCCTCCATTGTGGTGCCAAGCCAGACGCCCGAACGCGCCGCGGTCGAGATCGACCGGTGGGGGGCGCATCCTGGCTTTGTCCAAGTGGTCTTGCCCGTCCGCGCCGACGCGCCCTATGGCAACCTGCGCTATGCCCCGATCTACGAAGCCGCTACCCGGCATGATCTGGTTGTGGGCATCCAATATGGGGGCGCGCCCGGCCATCCCTCCACAGCCGCCGGCTGGGCCGTCAGCTATTTGGAAGAATATGCTGGCATGGCTGCCGTCTTTCAATCACAAGTCATTAGCTTGATCGTCGAAGGAGTCTTTGATCGTTTTCCCACTTTGCGCGTCACCCTGATCGAAGGGGGCTTTACGTGGCTGCCCTCGCTCATGTGGCGGATTGACAAAGAGTGGAAAGGCTTGCGCCACAACACACCGTGGGTAAGGCGGCCCCCATCAGACTATATGCGCGAACATATTCGCCTCACCACCCAGCCGATTGACGGCCCCACTGACCCGCGTGCCTTGCGCCAGATCATCGAGCAGATCGATTCCGATGAAATGCTCCTCTTTGCCAGTGATTACCCCCACTGGCATTATGACACACCGGACGAAGTGTTGCCTGTCCAACTGGAAGAGCGCTTGCTAAAGAAGATTCTCGCCGAAAATGCGCGGGCTTGGTATCGCTTGTAAAGCGCCATCCCTAAACCGATAACAAAACACTTAAGCCTATACGCATGACAAATCAGGCCAAACAATATCCAAAACCTCGTTTATCACCCCGCCTGACCCCCATGCCGGATGCGGCAGACCGGATCGAGGATTTTGCCGAATTTACCACCGTCTTGCTAGAACGCAGCGACTTCACCGGGCAACGGGCCGCCCACCTGACCTTCACCGATCTCCACGGTAAACAACTCCGCTGGTGTGAAAGTCGTTTACACAAGCCACGTTGCACCGATGTCCGTTTGGAAAGCTGTGATCTCGCCAACGCCACCTGGGAACAGTGGGCAGCACAGCGCATGGAACTACTCGACTGTCAGCTGCTTGGTTTCAACACCTTGGAAGCCTACCTACAGCAAGTCCGTTTTCAGGGTTGCAACGGTCAATTTGCCAGTTTTCGTTTTTCTATTCTGAAAATGGTTCGCTTCGAGCAATGCGACTTGCGCCAAGCCGACTTTCAACGCACCGATCTTTCGGGCGTTGTTTTCCACAAATGTGACCTCCGCGGGGCCCAACTCTCTGGCGCAACCCTCAAAGGCACCGACTTTCGTGGCTCCCAGATCGAGGAGCTGCGCGTCGGCTTACAAGAACTACCCGGTGCCATTGTCGATCCCTTCCAAGCATCCTATATCGCCGGACTCCTGGGCGTGGTGATTAAGGATGAACATGCGTAGACTGGTGAGTTTCTTTCTTCTATAACTCCTCTTGCCTGAACTTGAAGATATTCCTGGCTAATAGATAACCCACCTCCGCAAAACTGAATAGGTTTTATGTAGGTCGTGCCTGCCATTTGATGCTATGCTCTAGGACAAAAGTTGGTTGACGAAATCCCGCTGGCTTGGAGGGACGGATGCCCCGCGCTTGGTCAACTCGACTACAAATGGTATGTCTTAGCTGCCCCCATAAGCCACTGTAGCAAGGTAAGGAGTGACGCATGTTCCCTGCTGGATCAACCGGGTTACCGCCAGCGAGCCTCTCGAAAATAAATCAATATCTACAACAAGGGCAATTCAACGAGGCGGTGGCTCTCTTGACGACCCATGCACCTGAAGCGGTGCCACAGGTTTGGCATGAACCGTTGCGTGAGTTGTTGAAGCGCTTTTCACCGGATGCCTTTGATGCCAATCCCGATCTGCTCTATTGGCAGAGCATTCTGCTGGCCCAAACCAACTCTGAACAAGCGACGACCCAATTGTTGCGCGCTATCTTGCTCTATCGAAACCATGGCGCTATCAACCGCGCGGCGGCCTGCTATTTTGAATTGATCCGAATCTATCAGCAGCGGGAGGATTTTCGGACAGCCTATCTCTATGTGCGCGAGGCCGAGGAAGTGCTCCGGCAAATTCCTGAGCTGGCGATCGAAGCGCGCCTCTATTTGCGGCTGGCTGAACTCTCCCCCGATCTGGGGCGACTGCGTGAGGGGATTGACTATGCCCTACGTGCCTTGGCTGGCTTTCGCCAGAGTGAAGAGCTCTATCACCAATTCAAAACGCACATTCTGCTTTCGATTTTATATCGTCAAGTGGGCGATTATCATGCCGCAGAGGCCCAACTGGAGATGGGGCGGCGTTTGCAACAAGCCGGGCGCTTGGATGAAGAGGCCTATGTCCGTGTCTTGAACTCGGCGGCTCACCTCGCTTGGTATCGCGGGGATCTCGTTCAAGCCATCCAGCAGGCTGAAACGCTCGCGATTCAGGTGCGCAAAGTGGGGTCTCCTAAATTTCAGGTCTACAGTGCCCTACTGTTGGGCAACCTCTACCGCGCGCAGGGCGCCTTTGCTACTGCCCAACGCTGGTATAGCGAAACGCGCACGTTGGTCGACCAAGCCGCTCTCCGCCTCTACCGGCCTTGGGTTGATCTCAACGAAGGCTGGCTCTATGTCCTCGGTGGCGACTATATCGCGGCGCGCAAGTTGATCCACCAAGCTCTGACGACGCCTGATCGGGGCCAGTTGATGAGCTTTACCGTGCATTTGGCCTTGCTGAATCTGTTGGAAGCCCACTATACGGTAGCCGAAAATCTGCTCCGCAGTACGCAATTGTTTTACCAAAAGTCGGGTGATGAACTGGCAATCGCGGTGATCAATCTCTACCTCGCCTATGCCTTGCAGATGACCAGCCGCCCCGTTGAGGCGCAGACCTATTTACAAGCGGGCTTAGACTGGTTTGCCGAGCACCACATTTGGTCTTTTCCCTACTGGTGGCATCCTCAGCTTGTTGCGCAGATTTGTGGCTTGGCCCTGCGGCTGGATGTGCAAGTCGCGCTAGTGGAACACATGGTAGTCCATCATATTGGCGCGGTCGCCCGGCCTGTCTTGCTGCCGCTCTTGCAAGCCGCTGAGCCCTGTATCGTCCATCGGGCCCAGACGGTGCTTACGCTCTTGGCCGAACATGATGGCGATTGGCTCCACTGGCTCACAACGATTCCCGATGAGCCGGTCCGGCAAGCGCTCGAAAAACTGCTGCGCGAGGATGTGCTGCGCAAAGAGAAGCTACCCGAATTAAAACGGACGCTCACCACCGCGCAGCAACGGGACAAACCCAATCCTGTCCTGATTGCTGTGTTTGGGCTCTATCTACAAGGTGCGAATCTGAAAACGATTGCGGCCCAACTCCAGCGCGCCCCGGCCAGCATTCGGAATTATATCAGCACAATCTACCAAATTTTTGATCTACCTTCTGATGGCTATGCTAGCCTACGGGAACGGCGTCAACAGCTGCGCAACCTTGCCCGGCAGCGCGGTTTTCTGGGCGCACAACCCAACCCGCGTGAACGGTTTTGACCGAACTTAGTTATTTTTAGGACACTTTTTAGGACAAATCGTCCCTTTACGGTGACGCAAATTGTGTAAGAATGAGAACAATTTACCCACACGGCCCTGTTGCTAATCCCGCGCAGTAACAGGGCCGTGTGGGTAAATTGTTTGAGAGGACTTTACTGTTTTTGCGCGCAAAGTCATGCAGTACCCTAGCTTATCACCAAGCCTAGCCCAAGGGGCTTACTTATCGGCTAGCGTTCGTCATCACAACGTGGTCGCCACCTCTTCTAGTTGGGCAACGGTTGCCGCGCCGCTGGAAACGGTGCTCACCCGTTGGTCTGCCAGAATCCACTGGAAGGCTTGTTGGGGTGTTGTGCCTGGTTGCGTTTCGGCTTGTTGGCGCCACGTGTAAAAGGCTTGGCGCTCGTCGTCATTGGCTAAGCGGGCAAGGGCTTCCTCGCGGTGGGGGCCATCGACATAGAGGCCATTGGCCAATGGCGTGCCAACGACCACGCCCATCTTTTGGGCTGCCGCGGTGGGCAGCACTGCTTCTGCCGCTTTTTGCACCGCGGGATGATAGTCGGAATAGACCAAGAGCGTATCAAATTCCCCAGTGGCGGCTAACTCGGCCAACAGCGGAATGGCGCGACCCGTAATGCCGATATAGCTGCACAAGCCGCGTTCCCGCGCGAGCTTTAGCCCTTCTAATGTCCCGCCGGGCTCCATAATGCGTTCCCAACCAGCCATGTTTACTTCGTGGATCTGGGCAATGGTCAGTTTGTCGATGCGCAGGCGCTGTAGACTGCGCTCCAAACTCCACAGCACACTATCCGCGCGGTAGTCAAAATCTTGCGGATCGTAGCCCACTTTGGTGGCAATATGGAAGTGTGTTTTATCAACGCTGGTCAGCGCCTCGCCCAGCAGGATCTCACTCTTACCATACAATGGCGCGGTATCAATGTAATTAATGCCCAGCCGCACGGCTGCTTGGACAATTTCACGCGCCTGTTCGACCTGCTGCGCCGGGTCACTGCCCATCAAATAGGCCCCGCCCAAACTGACTTCGCTAACCGCAAGGCCCGTCCGGCCCAATTTCCGATAATTCATCCTATCCTTCATCCTTCATTGTTTTATTTTTACCCTTCATCTTGCATCCCTTATCCTTCACGCCAAGGCATGACGCGCCACGCCACGGCGCGACCAGGCGGATTGGGGATTTCGCTCGAAACCAGATTGAGCGCAATGCGCGCATCCTTGCCGCGGTCGGCGCGGGCCAAGGCGAGGGCCTCGTCAAAATCGGCGGTACAGGCATAAAAGCCCAAGGCATGGGCCTCCGCGGGAGCGATGCCATCGCTGACCAAAATGACTTTGCGCCGCTCGAGAACGCGCCGCGCCGTGTAGAGCATGGAGGCTGTGCGGATATTGACTGCTTTGCGCACCATCTGTTTGGCAATTTCCGCACTGCCTGCCTTAAACAACTCGGCGCTCTGTTCAGGCGTGAGGTCATTTTCCTGGCCGTGGGGTTGCGCCGCGGACCACCCTTTGGTAGCAGGTGTGACAAGAATGATCACACCCTCTTCCTGGGTGCCCAACTCGGCCCCTTCCAGGCGGATAAAGAAGGCCGCAGAGAGATATTGGCTAGACCACGCGCCTGGGTAGAGCACATAGATATCGGCAGGGGTCATGGGGGTCATCCAGATTTGGCGGGCTTGGGTGAGCGCGGCCCGATGCTCGGCCACAAAGTCACCGGCGTAGACATCCACAATCTGGGCATGACTATCCACCAGCACATCAACTTTCATCTCCAGATGGGCAAGGCGCGCGCCTTCTTCCATGTCCAGCCGCATGTGGTTGCCATCGGCTAGGCCCAGCGTATTGGTGGCGTGGACTACACCATAGTGATTGTGTTCGATCGTATCCCACCCCGCGACGCCGGGGAGAATAATCTTGCCGCCGCCACACCAGCCGCCGTGGACATTGGGGCTAATTTCGCCAAAGGCCAAGCGAAAATCGGCTTCGGCCACCGTCTTGTTGATCCAAATCGGCGTACAACGGCTGGTGACGCCAAGGTAGGTCAGACTTTGCTCGTCAAAACAATCATGGCGGATGGCGCGTACCCGCTGGAGGAGATCGGGGCCAAAGCAGGCTTCCCATTGGGGACTGGCATGGCTGCCTGGTGCATAGACCAAGGTAATATCTTGGTCTTGAATGCCCAACCGGTTAAGATAATCCAGAAATTTAAAGCCCAAACCATAGCGCGGCCCCAACATTTGGTCGGTAAAGCGATCCCCAGTGAGCAGCGCCACGGTGTTACCTGGTCGGAGCAGTTCGGCTAGGGGTGGGCTGCCAATGGGGTTTTCCAGGGCGTTGACAATGGCCGGCCAAGGGTCAGCCATGGCGGGAAAATCAGTCATCCTCAATTCGGTTTCGATATTGGCTTGGGGAAGGCAAAGAGCCTTGGGCGCGCCATTCCAGTCAATCCAATATTGTTTCATCTTTTCCATCGTGGCGGTTATCCTTTGGTCGCTTGGTTCGCATGCACTAGCAATCTGAGTTGTAGCACAGGGCCTGCTTACTGTCAAACACCCAGCACACCCCAGCACACCCCAGCCGGTCCACGTTCCCCGCCATCACGTATCACGTTCCCCGCACCACGCTTGCCGAGATGGCGCACCGATGCTACACTTGCCTATAGTAGCTTCCCATCCGTCTTGTGCTTTGCTCTTTCTGGAAAGAGGTGTGTCCTATGGTTGCAACCCTCCCCTCACCCCCTCATGCTGCGCTCCGCCCGGCGAACAAGCCGCAGGTCAAAGCCGAGCCAGCTGCCCGTCAACGGGAGCAATTAGCCGTGATCGACTGTGATATTCATGCGGCGATGCCCAATGATGCAACGCTCTTCAACTATTTAGCGACCCGCTGGCAACGCCATCATGAACTTTTTGGCATGCGTGGCTATGTCGGCAGTGGCTATCCCCGCGCCGTGCCCAACGCCGCGCGGCTGGATGCCTATCCACCTAATGGGTTGCCACCCGGTGGCGATCTAGACTTTTTGCGGATGCAACTGTTGGATGAGTGGAATTTGGAATATGGGATTCTCACGCCCCTCTATGGCGCGGGCGGGATGATCAATCTAGAATATGGGGCGGCCTTGGCGAGTGCGCTCAACGACTGGCAGCTGGCCGAATGGGTCGAGCCCGAGCCACGGCTGCGCGCCTCGATTCTGGTGGCTTATGAAGATGGGGAATTGGCGGCGCAAGAGATCGACCGCGTGGGTGATAACCCGGCCTTTGTCCAGGTGCTGATGGTGGTGCGCACGCGTGAGCCGCTTGGTCATCGTAAATATTGGAAGATGTACGAAGCGGCCTGTCGCCACAATCTGCCGATTGCCATTCACTTTGGCGGCGCAGGCGGCGGACCCATTACAGGCACTGGCTGGCCGAGCCACTATATTGAGGATCATGGCGGCATGCCCCAAGCCTTTCAACCTCAGGTGATCAGCTTGGTGACAGAGGGGATCTTTGAACTCTTTCCCACTCTCAAGATTGTGCTGATCGAAGGGGGCTTTGCCTGGCTGCCACCCCTGATGTGGCGGCTGGATGCCACCTGGAAGCGGCTCAAGGAAGAAGCGCCCCGGGTCAAACGGTTGCCTTCGGACTATGTTCGCGACCATTTCTGGATCACGACCCAACCGATGGAAGAGCCACCCCAAACGCGCTACTTCGAGCAGTTGCTGGCGCAGATGGACATGAATGACAAGCTCATGTTCGCCACCGACTACCCTCACTGGGACTTTGACGCACCCGACCGGGCGTTGCCTGCTACCTTGCCACGCGCCTTGCGCCGTGCGATTTTGGCCGAGAATGCCAGAGCCCTCTATAACTTGGCCCCGCGGCCCAATCTAGCGGCAGATGGGTAGATAAGCGCGGGAACAGGTGGTTGGCAGACCAGGGCGTTGACAGGTTATCAAAACTTGTCAGCCCTTGTGCCAGTGCATAGCTTCTCAAATCTGTCAGCTCTTCTCTAGAAGTGAATAACTTATGGCTAAACATATTGTGGCAAGGGTGGATGAGATTCCGGTCGGCACCCACAAGGTGATCGAAGTGGCGGGGCGCGCGATTGGGCTCTTTAACCTTGACGGGGAATTTTTTGCCATTCGCAATAGCTGTCCGCACCAAGGGGGGCCGCTCTGTAGTGGCCGGATTACGGGCTTTGTGATGGCTACCGAGCCTGGTCAATATACCTACACGCGGCGCGGCGAGATTGTGCGCTGTCCTTGGCATGGCTGGGAATTTGATATTAAGACGGGCCAATCGTGGTTCGATCCAGCCAAAACCCGCGTGCGTAACTACAAAGTGACCGTTGAACCGCTGCCGCCAACCGCTGTTGATCCGCCTGCCCCAGGCTTGGAGCCAGGTCCTTATTTGGCCGAGACCTACCCGGTGACGGTCGAACAAGCCTATGTGGTGATCGAGCTATAATGTCGCTCCGGTAAGGGAATACGTGTCCTTGCCGCAAGCTGCATGATGCGATGACGCGTTTCTTGCATCGTGGCCTCCTGGGCATAGACGCGCTGTAAAACTTCGGCAAAAGATTCGCTGCCCGCCTCCTCTGGCTGGCGTAGCTGCCCAGTGTTGTGCTCATGCTTTGCTAGATAGGCCAAACCGACTTGGGCATCGAGGCTGGCGGGAAGGCGCAGTTGGGTCGCGGCGCTGGTGAGAACCTGTTGAAAATACTCTTGGGCCGTTTTCCATTCCGCTAGCTCAATCAGCACCCAACCCAAGGTCGGTAGGATGTGCCCCCACCAATAGGGTAGTCCTATGGCTATGCTGGCTGTAAAATACGCCTTGGCCGTGGCGTAATCGCCCATCCGTTCCGCGAGACAGCCCTCTTCCCACTGAATAACCGCGGTGAGTCGATCGACGCCAAGGACTTCGGCGAGTTTTTTGCTCTCTGCCAAACAAGCCTGGGCTTCGGCAAAGCGGCCTTGGAGACGCAGGGCCTCGCCCAGCATGAGGATGCTTTCAAAACAGAGCAGATTGATCTGGTGATGGCGGGCGACAGCAACCCCTTCCCGGAGCGCGCTTTCCGCTTGGGCATAGCGCCCAGCGGCCAAGTGAAGGCGCCCCATGATCTTGTCGTTGACGGTTAGCGCGCGGGGCCAATGCAGCGACTTGAGCAAGCGTTCGGCCGTGGCCATGGGAATGGCGGCCTCGGCATAGTTGCCAAAGAGTACATTCGCTTCGCTTGCCAGTTGATAGATAATGACTTGCCCCCAAACCACCTTTTGCGTTTGTGCCAGCCGCACCGCTTCTTCTAAAAGAGCGATGGCCCGTTGCGGATTGATCCACCGTAGGGCTGCTCCCCAAAAGCCCAGACAGTAAGCCAGGGCCGACGGATCATCCTCTTTTTGCAAGATCGCCCAACTATCAGCATAGTAGGTTTGGGCGCGCGGCATTTGGCCCAGCCGCATACTCCAATAGCCACAATAGGTGTAGAGCCGCCCCAACAACAAGCTGACGGTGGTGCCTGCCTGTTTCTGTCGCGCTTCATAGAGTGGTACTAAGAACTGCACGGTATAGGTGCCCAATTCGGCTACATCCCAATAGAAGCCTAGATTTTCGTAGAGCCAGAGCAGGGCATTTAACCCCTGGCCGAGTTCAGCATGCAGTTGATGGGTCACGGCCCGCCGCCAAGCCTGTTTGATGTTATCGAGTTCACCTTGTAGTTGCTTGATGATCTCTCCACATGCTGGCCCAAAGAAATCTTGTTCCTGCCGTCCCAGGAAGCGTAGATAAAATTGGGCATATTGACGTTCCAGTCGTGCGTTTTCTCCAGCTTGTTGTTGCAATTTATGGTGGGCAAAGGCCTGCACAGTACGATGAAGGAGATAGCGCTCCTCGCCGATGCGCGTCACCAGGGATTGGTCGAGCAGCCGTTTGAGCAGCGGGATGGTGGCACCGGCAATGGCTTTCGCTGCGTCCAAATGGAAAGAGCCGGGGAAGATGGCTAGTCTGGCTAGCAGTTGTTGGCCTTCGGGTGCTAACAGTCGCCACGAACGTTCAAAGACTGCTTCGAGGGTACGCTGGTCCGGTGGGAGGTCGGGTGTATCCGCCATTAAAAAGGTTAGATTCTCGGCAAGCTCGGTTGCTAGCTGATCACAACTGACCAAGGGCAACATACTGGCGGCTAGCTCAAGGCCCAGCGGTAGCCCATCCACCAAGTTGCAGATCTGAACAATCGGCTTTATTGTCTGCTCATTGAGGGCAAAGGCTGGATCGAATTGCTGGGCGCGTTGGACGAACATGGTAACGGCTTCACTAGCTTGCCACGGTGGGTTGTCTTGCCCAACGCTGTGGTGAGCGGGCGCGGTGGGGTTCTCTTCCCGGGCCGTTACAGAGGGTAGCGAGAGTTTATGTAACGCGATGAGCGTCTCTCCGCGCACATTGAGCCGGGCGCGCGAGGTGATCACCATCTTGAGTTGTGGCGCTTGTGTGAGCAAGGTCAGGATGGCTTGGGTGCCCCCCAGCAGGTGTTCGAAATTATCTAAAATGAGCAAGCTACGGCGTGAACGCAGATAAGCCTGTAGCTGGCTAGTAGACGTAATGGTCGTTGCCCATTGTTGATTGAGCTGCGTCGTGATTGCCCGTAAAATGGCCTCACCAATAGCTGAATCCGCTTGGCCTTCTGGTCCAGCTTGAGCATGGCCGCCTGTACTGATGTCGGCTAGCGGGACAAAGATAATCCCTTCTGGAAACGCTTGTGGTTGAGTCGTCAGCAATTGTTGCTGTAAGTGCCGCGCAAAGGTGCTCTTTCCCATCCCCCCGGGGCCAACCACCGTTAGGAGGCGACAGTCGGCGGCTTGGAGGCGCTGCCTGCTGAAGGTCAATTCGGCTTGCCGCCCGACAAAGCGGGTTAGCTGGGGCGCTGCGTTGCTTGTTGTGGCGCGGGGTGGCTGCTCTGTGGGGCTTGACTCTGCGCGGTGCGCTGGCACCGTAAATCCTCCATACTTGCCGGACCGAATCTGTTGATAGAGCGCGTTCGTCTCTGGTCCTGGCTCTATGCTCAAGTGGGTGGCTAGCCACTGGCGATAGCTCTCATACTGCGCTAAGGCCGCGGCTCGCTGTCCACTCTGCGCCAATAGGTGCATTTGTAGGTGGTGGGCTTGCTCGGAATAGGGGGCTACCTGTAATAGACGGCGCGTGGACGCCAACCCTAATTGATGCTCCTTCCGCCGCAGGTAATGTTGTGCTACAAGCTCCAACCCCTGGACCAGCAAACGCCGATATTCCTCGCGCTTTGTCCCAACCCATTCGGCAAACTGGATGGCCTGTTGAACTGTAAAGTTTTGGAGAAACTCCCCGCGATATAAATTCAACGCATGATTAAGCGCGGCGATGGCCTGTGCGGTATTCGGATAATCGCCGCGCGGCGATTGGAGCAGTTGATCGATCACTGCTTGGAACTGCTGCACATCGGCTGCCCAAGCTTGTTCTGGATCCAATGCAACGACGCGCTCTGTTGTGAGCCATGGCGCGCCAATGATTTTTTGGAGCGAGGAAAGCGCATTGCGGAGGTTGCGCCGCGCTTTCGCCTCGGGCAATTCCGACCAGAGTAGGCCGGCCAAATGTTCGCGACTATGGGCGCTCTTGGTGACGGCCAGATAGATCAACAGGGCTCGATCTTTTCGTGTATGAAAATTGACGACTGCTTGCCCATCTAGATAGATATGAGGTTCTCCTAGGAGCAGAAGGTTGAGATTGACCATTCCCTGTAAATTTAGTTCCTTTTTTGCGGTTTTTCAACGCTTTTCTGAACATTTCTTCAACAGCGAGCCGTTACCCTATCTCCTATCGAACTGAGATCTGCTATACAAACTGCTCTTCGTGATTGCATTGCCCAACGTCTGGTGCGAAAGTACGGTTCAAGGCACTTCCTGCTGAAGGTAACGTAAGTCGGCTTGGTAAGCAGGGCCATAGAGGAGCAAGTGCAATCATAAATCGGTTAGCCAGCTGATCATTTTACACGCGTTTTCAAAAGATTCCAAGCAGATTAGAAGTTACGCACTTGGACCAAACCTGTCAGGTCTCTGGTCACGCCGATCAAGCGCGTAACTCCTAGCAGATCTAAAAAGTGACCAGGGCAATCAAGAACTTCGTCATCGCATCGGCACCCTGCGGTTCCCAATCCGACAGCTAAGCGAAAAGCGCCTACAGGCGCTTTCCGCTGTTAGTTAAAGGGTTGACATAGCGATACGACCAGCTATCTGTCAATGCCATTCCTGAGTATGCCAATCCCCATTTATGACTGGAACAGTAAATTATGTTGACTGTACGCTTATTCGGAACGCCTACGTTTGAGCTGAATGACCAATCGCTTGCGTCCCTTCTCACCGGGCGCACCGCTGCTTTATTTATCTATTTGCTCGTTACACGTACACCACAACCCCGCTCCTTGCTCGCCGATCTACTGTGGGATCAAGTGACCGAGCAGCAGGCCAAAAGCAATCTGCGCTATCAGCTGCGCGATCTGCGGAAAGCGGTGGGTGATTATGTCGTCGTGACGGGCGAGACGGTGGCCTTTAACCAGGAGCTTCCGCACTGGATAGATGTAACAGTCTTCACGGCTTATCTGGCGACTGCCTCAACGCTTTCTGCCGATAAAGTGGAGGCGGAAATTCTACAAGAGCTGCTGGCTCTTTATCGCAGTGAACTGTTGGCTGGTTTTCAGGTCGAGGGCGCGCCCGTTTTTGATCGCTGGTTGCAGGCACAACGGCGCTATTGTCATGATCTGGTCATCCAAGCGCTACAGCTGCGCATCCAACAACTGGTGACGCAGGGAGAATATGCGGCTGGCTTGGCCGTCAATCGTACATTGCTCCTGCTTGAGCCCTGGCGTGAGGAGGCGCATCGCCAGCGCATGATGCTCTTGGCGGATAGCGGCCAACGGAGTGCTGCCCTCAAACAATATGTGATCTGCTGCCAAGCACTCCAAGAAGAATTAGATGTGCCGCCTATGGCCGAAACTACTGGCCTCTATGAGCAGATCAAAGCGGGGAAATGGCACTCTTCTTTGGCGCCGTGTGCCCCCCAGTCACCACCTACAATCTCCACCGCGCCCCTAACAGCCATGCCAATGGCTGTAAGCGCGCCAGGACAACCGCCTTCGGCCAAAGCCAGCTTTGATCTAGGAGCCATGTTAGAGCCTACTTATTTCTATGGCCGCCAGTCCGATCTTGCCCTATTGCACTCCTGGATTGGACAAGAAGGGGGCAGGCTGGTGGCTATTCTGGGCGTTGCCGGGCAAGGAAAAACTGCGCTGGCCGCGACCTTTGTCCAAGAGGTTCTGGAAGATGAACAACGCCCTGCCCATGACTTTACCAAGGTGATCTGGCGCTCGCTCCAAGACGCCCCACCCTGTACTGCCCTTCTCCAAGATTGGCTGCAAGTTTTAGGCGATGGCGAGCAAGCGCAGCAGAGTGAAGCTGGCGTGCCGACCTTTGATCAGCTAGTTAGTCGGCTTTTTGCAATTCTACAAACGCAGCGTTGTCTTCTGGTATTGGATGGTTGGGAAGCCATCTTGTCTTGCCCAACGGACGAAGATGACTGTACTGCTGAACAATACCATCCTGGTTGCGAAGCCTATAGCACACTGCTCCGCCTCCTTGGGCAGCGACGCCATCGCAGCTGTGTATTGCTGACCAGCCAAATTCGGCCCCATATTTTATCGCCAGCCGATGAACGTCAAGGCATTTTCCGTGGCTTAGAACTAAAAGGGCTAACCTTGGCCGAAGGCAGTGAACTCTTGCGGGCTCAAGGCGTCATGGGCGAAGCAGTCGTCTATCAGCAGCTGCATCAGCGCTATGGTGGGAATCCGTTGTTGCTACACCATGCCGCGACGCTGATTGATGATCTGTTTGAGACGGATGGCATGGCATTTTTGCAAGAAGGCTGTTTCTTCTTGGGCGATATTGGCACCGCGCCTGCCCAACAGTTGGCTAAACTATCACCGTTAGAACGGCAAGTGATGCGCGCCTTGGCCGCCGCAGGTCAGCCGCTCCAACGTCCTGTGCTATGGCAAAAGCTATCACCGCTTCCGCCGAAAGAGCAGTACTTTTATGTGTTACAGACCTTACAGCGCTCCTTTCTTGTACAACAAGAAAATGCTCAATTTAAGCTGCCGACCCTCTTGGCTGCCTATCTCACCGAACGTGAATTGAGCGCCTGCTAGATGGAGAATGGGGCTCTGACTTAGTCGGATCAACTCCCTTGTTCCTAGTTCCACAGTAGTTCCACATCAATCCCATGCCTGGACTACATCGCCCCAGTAGACTTTGGGTGATAGTATACGTCTGGGGGCGTGCTGGATGGGCACAACAAGTGAGCGTATTCGTGTGGCTGGTCATTATTGTGTCCTAGCCGTGTTACGTCTCTAGAACATATCGATGTGGAAAAGGGATAAGGAGTGCGTATGGTGGGTCTATTGGCCATCACTGGCGGTCTTTCACTGGCCGGAATTTGGCTCTATAAACGTCGTGACAAGCGTATGACCTGCTGGCACCGCAAGGAAGACGTCCTCCAAGCTGGGCAAGCCGTTCACTCACATGGCGTAGCGGCTATCGCGCACCGCCTGCGGCAAGTCTGCCAAAACGCCTCTTCTTCCCACTCCCAACCAACCGCATTGGCGATCTACCTTGAGCATACCCCTGTGGAGGATGCCGCGCCAGCCGCCGCGCAAGCAGCGGCTAACCAGCCGCCGCTTCAACCTGGGTACCAAATCCTTCTGAGTAGTGGTGAGTTGGTGCCCGCTGATGCCATGATTATCGAAGGTGTGGCCTGGCTGCAACCACAGGTGCTCCCGGCCACCAAGGATGCCCTGCGTAAGAGCGTGGGTGATAAAATCGCAGCAACCGATCTTGTGCTAGTTGGGCGCATCTTGATCCGTGTCCTGCCATAGCCGAACCAGAGCCCTGTCAGGTTTTCAAAACCTAACAGGGCTTGTCCAAGTGGGGAATGTCTAACCATTTGTTAGATCAGTGGTTTTGCTGAGTTGCATGTGGTGCCAGCCATGATACAATTTACAGAAGCGCAGCCATGCTGCGCTTTTTGCTTTGGCGGTGTTAGTGGTGTTTGGGAACTCTTGGAAGGTCAACAATAAACAGCCATGCGTATCTGCATTCTTGACAGCTCTTATGAACTATCGGAGTCCGTCTTTAAAGGGGTTGATATCCCTGTGGAGCCCCAGCGTTACTTGGCTGGGCATACGTGCGAACACCATTTTTTGCATAAGGCTACAGCTGTACAGCGGGTCTTTGAATTAGCGAAACAAGGGTTTGACCTCTTTATCAATCTGTGCGACGGCGAGTGGGAAGAAGACCGAGCCGGCATCGAGGTCGCCCAAGCATTGGAGCGGGTCGGCGTGCCTTTTACAGGAGCCAACGCCGCCTTTTTTGCCACCAATCGCGAAAAGCTAAAGATGGCCTGTCACTTTTGGGGCGTAAAGACGCCCGCGTCGGTCTTTGTCTATGCGGAAGCGGCCATTGCGCTGGCGGCGCGCAATCTACGCTACCCTATGCTGGTGAAACATTACAATGGCTATGGTAGCATTGGCCTAACCCAGCACTCCCGGGTAACTGATGAAGCGGCGCTCTATGCACAGAGCCGTCAAATGCTTGCCACCTATGGCGGTGCCCTGATCGAAGAGTTTATCGATGGCCGCGAGTTTACCGTCTTGGTGGCCGAAAACCCCGACGATCCCACCGACCCGATTGCCTATTTACCGGTGGAATTCCGCTTTCCGCCGGGCGAGAGCTTCAAACATTTTGGGATGAAGTGGGAAAGCTATGTCGATATGGCCTGTGTGCCGGTAACCGACCCGAGCCTGAGTGAAAGACTGGCGCAAATGGGCAAGCAAGTCTTTCTGGGCGTTGAAGGGGTCAGCTATGGGCGTTGTGATATCCGCATGAATGAAGCTGGCGAACTCTTTATCTTAGAGATCAACCCCAACTGTGGCGTCTTCTATCCGCCGGAAGCCATGGGCAGCGCAGACTTGGCGCTCTCCCATGATTCGCGCGGCCACCAGCACTTTGTCGATGCGATCATCCGTGCAGCTTTTCGGCGCGCCCACAAAAAGCCAAAGAAGTGGCAAGTGGTGCTCAACGCCGCCCAGCAGGTCGGTGTCTATGCCAACAATGCCATGGCCGTGGGCGAAATTATTGATGAGCTTGAAGAACAACCGCAACTTCTGGTCAGTCGCCGCCAAGTCCACACGCATTGGAACGCACAGCGCCAACAGTGGTTTGCCCGCTACGCCTACCCGTTGACCGATGAGCTGTATGTGCTGTGGAGCAATGACCCCGGCCAATGGAAACCGCTCAACCACTCCTGTGATCCAAACACGTGGTTTGATGGGCTCAATCTCGTGGCTCGGCGGGCAATCGCACCAGGCGAGGCGCTCACCATCGATTATGGGACCTTTCATAATGAACTGATGCCCGCCTTTACCTGTAGCTGTGGCGCGCCGACCTGTCGCGGTTTGATTCAAGGCCGCGATTATCAGCAGCCCTTTATCGCCGCCTATGGAGCACACGTCTCCGACTATGTTTGGCAGAAACAACAGGCCTTGCGTCACCAACCCGAGGTGTCCCATGGAACATAGCCAGCGGTCTGGCCAAGGAACTGTCCGGCTCTATCAACTGCCGGGCAGTGGTTGCCGCGCTTGGCTCTATCTCGCTGCCGGTATTGAAGGGCGGGGCTCCTATGAACTGCCGGGGCGTTTGGGTGGCTACCCTTTGTTGATCGCCTTGGATGCCCAGTTCTATCAGGAGACTTTGCAGCTGACTGCACAGCTAGATCAATTGATCGCCAGCCATCAGCTGCCGCCGCTGATCGCCCTTTTGCTAGATAGGCCCCATCGTCAAGACCTATGGGGGGATGTCGCCTTTGCTGAAATGGTTGCCGCCCAAGTATTGCCTTGGCTGCGCGCCTATTTTCCGGTGACAAGGGCCGCGGCCCAAACCATCGTCGCCGGCGCTCATGCCGGTGGGGTCGCCGCTGCCTCTGTTGGCTTGCACTATCCACAACTCTTTGGCAAGATTCTAGCGCAAAATGGCTGGTTTCATCGCCTGCCAGGCCCTGCTCCCCAATTTCACGGGCTGACGCCACAAGCCGAGCAAGCTAGCCGAGAGCCCTTGCGTTTCTATGTGGCGGTGGACAAGGGCGAAGCGGCTCAACTGACGACCGCCAACCGTCTGCTGCGTGCCCAGTGGCTGGCGGCAGGGCACCAAGTTGATTATATTGAAGATGACATTTTTGCGTATAGCAATAGTGACGCGGATGAAAGCCCGCTTTCCCCGTTGGGGAGGGCGCTAATTCAACTAGTTCAAGAGGAGTAACCACTGTGCCAATCGTTCCCTTTTTTACCAACCTTGTTCCAGAGACAGCTGCGCTCCTCACCCAATATGCGCCTCCCGATTTTGCGGTGACTGTTTACCCAGCGAGCTTACCCGATGCCGAGAAGATTCCCCTGGTCCAGAATGCCGATTTCTTGATCCTCTTTCCTGGTTATCTGAGCGAGCCCGTTTTGCGTGCGGCGCAGAAGGTCAAATTGATCCAGCTTGTCAGCGTGGGTTTTGACCGAATGGACCTCAAGCTCTGTCGCGCGCTGGGGATTCCCGTCGCCAACAACGGTGGCACCAATGCGCTCGATGTGACGGAGCATACCCTTGCTTTGATCCTTGCTGTCTATCGGCGCTTGGTGGACATGAACACCAATGTCCGCACGGGGCATTGGAATGCCATTGATTCTGGCGCAACTACCCATTGTATCGATGGCAAAACCGTGGGGATTGTGGGTTTCGGGCAGATCGGTCAGCGGGTGGCCCGTTTGGTGGGCGCTTTTGGAGCCAACGTACTCTATTATGATCCCTATCCAGCCGCACCAGCGGTTGCCCAAGCGCTCAATGCCCACGCCGTGACGGCCGAGGAGCTATTCCAACAAGCTGATATTGTCACCCTGCACATGCCGTTGAATGAAGCGACCCACCATTTTGTCAACCAACGGCTGTTAGGACTGATGAAACCCACGGCCTTGTTGGTCAATACCTGCCGTGGCCCAGTAGTGGATGAGGCAGCCTTAACAACCGTGTTACAGGAACGGCGGATTGCGGGGGCCGCGCTAGATGTGCTAACCCAAGAACCGCCTGATCCCACCGCGCCCCTGTTGCAGTTGGCTAATGTCCTCTTTACACCCCATACTGCTGGTGTGACCCGTGATACCTGGCCGCGCCGCGGGAAGTTTATCTTTGAAAATTTACAACGCGTCTGGGCTGGTGAAGTACCACTGGCCGCGATCTGAGCAAGCCTAGCTAAGATGTGATCAGAAAAGGTAGCTTGTATACCCATCCGTTACGCTTGTATAGGCAAGCATGCAATCTTTCTTAAACTACTTATGCAAAAAGAACCAACGACGGTTGAAAAGCTGCGCGGTTTGCGTTGGAGCATCGCGCTCAATTCGGCAAATACAGTCTTTGTCCAGTTTACTTATTTTGGCTCGGCCTTTGTCCTCTTTCTCGATCGCCTTGGTTTGAGCAAAGCGGATATTGGCGTGATCCTGGCTTTGGTCCCCTTTTCCAACCTAGTGGCGATTTGGATCGCGCCCATTGCGGCCCGCTATGGCTACAAACGTACCTTTGTCACTTTCTTTGGCCTCCGCAAGCTTGTGACCTTTTTCCTGCTGCTGACGCCATGGGTGGTGGCTCAATTTGGCGCGGGGGCCGCTTTTGCCTTTGTCGCCGGGGTCGTTGGCCTCTTTGCCGCGTTTCGTACGGTCGAGGAGACAGCCTATTACCCTTGGTATCAAGAGTTTGTGCCCAATGCTGTGCGGGGAAAATATACGGCCAATAGCACCATCGCCACTGCTTTGGTCGGCGTGGTCTCGGTGGCCGTTGCTGGCTGGGTCATTGAGGTCTACAGTGGGCTCTTTGGCTTTATGGCCTTGATCACCGTTGGCGTGATCTTTGGTCTCGTCTCTACTTGGTGTGGCCTCTTTATCCCTGGCGGCGCACCGATTGAACACGATGAAACCCAGCCCAAGCCCCAGCGCGATCTGCGCGGCGCCTTGCGCGATCCGGATTTTATGCGCTACTTGATTGGGCTGGCCTTAATTACGCTGGGAACCGTCCCCGTGGCTTCGTTTCTCCCGCTTTTCCTCGAAGAACAAGTGGGGCTTAGCTCGGGTGGCGCGGTCTTTGTCCAAATGGGGGGGCTGTTAGGGACGATCACTTCGAGCTTTCTGTGGGGTTGGGCTGCCGATCGCTATGGTGGACGGCCTGTGACATTGACCGGCATTGTCTCGTTTGTGATCATGCCCTTTTTCTGGTGGTTCATGCCACGGGGAACTGAGCTAGGGCTCTATTTTGCGCTAGGCATTGCCTTCTTACAGGGGCTGGCGAATCTGGCTTGGGGCATCGGGGCCACCCGTTTGTTCTTTGGCAGTGTTGTGCCCAAAGAGAAGAACATGGATTACCTCGCCATTTGGTTTGCCTGGGCGGGCATTACGGCTGGCCTCAGCCAACTGGCTGGTGGGTGGATTTTGGAAGCCGGGCGCGATCTAAGTGGGGATTGGTTCTTCTTTACCCTAGATCCCTACGCGCCGCTCTTTATCTTAGCCATTATCGCACCCTTTTTGAGTATTTTTCTCATGGCTGCTATCCGCGGCGATGGGGCCGTGAGCATGGGCCAATTTGCTGGTCTTTTCCTGCGTGGCAACCCGTTTATGGCCATGACTTCGTTGGTGAAATTCTACTCGGCGCGCGATGAATATAGCACTGTGCGGACGACCGAGCGCCTAGGGCAAGCCCGCAGCACCTTAGCTGTCCACGAGTTGCTTGAGGCGCTCTCTGACCCGCGCTTTAATGTGCGTTTTGAAGCCATCCAAGCCGCCGCCCGCATGAAACCCGATGTTCAACTGACCGCGGCCCTGGTGAAGATTCTCATGGGCAAAAATCCCGCGCTCAGTGTCATGGCCGCTTGGGCCATCGGGCGGATTGGCGATCGCCACGCCGCGGATGCGCTGTGGCAAGGGATGAACTCTCCCTATAAATCGGTCCGGATGCACTGTGTGCGCTCCTTGGGCACGCTGGGCGATCGCCGTTCGGGGCGGCTCTTGCTACAACGGCTGGAGACTGAAACCGATGAAGGGCTACAACTGGCCTATGCTTCGGCGCTGGGAGGGTTGCGGGTCAGTAAGGCCGCCTTTAAGCTGCTCAATTTGCTTTATGTGACGAAAGATGAAGAGGCGCGTCTCGAACTGGCTTTGGCCCTGGCGCGGATTGTCGGCGATGAGCGTTTCTTTATTCAACTCTGGCGCAGTACCCGGAGCGAAAGTGGCACGGCCTTGGCCCAAACCGTAGAAATGCTCAAGAAAAAATGGACGCGCTGGAATAAACCAGGGACGGATGAACAGGAGACGACGGCGCTGCTAACGGCGGCGGCTACCGCCTTCGCTGGCAACGATTTGGCGGAAGGGGCCGAACAGTTGCGTGCCTTTTTGGAGAGCGCACCGCTGGACGCCTGCGAATATATCAACACCCTAGTCTGCCAAGATTGTGCCGCCCACCTAGCCGAATTTGGCGATACCCGCCAGGAATATCTGATCTTGGCGTTGCATGCGCTCCATGAATGTTTAGGCCGCGCGTGAGCAGGTGCGCTAGATTTTCGTCGGTAGCCCAGCGCGGCCGCCGGTGGCGAGGGTGATCTCTAACGCCTCGCCACCGCGTAACCACTACTGCCCGCTGGCTAGGGCTGGGCGTTGTTTCCAGATGCCAGTTGCTTCTTGCAAGGCGTAGGCCAGTTGTAATACCCCAAAGTCATCTTGGTGACGGCCCACAATTTGGATACCCACCGGTAGCCCCTCGGGGGTAAAGCCACAAGGCATGGAGATCGCGGGTAGGCCCGTCACCGTAATAAAGTAGCAGGATTGCATCCAGTCAATGTAGGTACCCATAGGCACACCATTGATTTCGGTGATGTACTCCTGCGTGACGGGAAAGGGGGGGACTTGGCTGACGGGTAGGATCAGATATTCATATTTCTCCATAAATTGACGTACCCGATGATAGAGCTGGGTCCGTTTCATTTCGGCCCGACTGAGTTGGGGTCCGGTCAGCTTCTGCCCTTCTTCGGTGTTCCAGATCACCGTCTCTTTGATCTGATCACGGTGGCGCTCGACGAGATCCGTAAAGGCTAGTTCAAAGGCCCATGCCCGCCACACTTTGAAAATTTCGTCGGCATCGCGAAAATCGGGCTGACCCTCCTCGACCACACAGCCCAGATCTGTGAAAACAGTGCGCTGACTCTCCAGAACCGCCGTCACCTGTGGATCGACCGGGAATGCGCCCAGATCTTGGCTCCAGGCGATCGCGACGTCTGTAAAGTCGCGAGCCAGCGGCTGCGCAAAGCGTTCCCCTGGCTCGGTCAGGGCGATGGGTGAGCGCGGGTCTGGGCCAGCGAGGGCGGTGAGCATGAGGGCTACATCTTGCACAGTGCGTGCCATGGGGCCTTGGACCGAGATCGGGAACCAGCCCAGGGCCTTGGGCCAAGCGGGAACGCGCCCAGGGGAGGGTCGAAACCCAACGACATTACAGAAGTTAGCGGGGTTACGCAATGAACCACCAGTATCACTGCCGTCGGCAATAGGAATCAACCCACAAGCCAGGGCAACCGCGGCCCCGCCGCTGCTGCCCCCACAGGTTTTGCTGGTATCATAGGGGTTGACCGTCGCGCCAAAGACGGGATTAAAGGTTTGCGAACCCGCGCCAAATTCGGGCGTGTTGGTCTTGCCGATGGTGATGGCCCCGCCCTGTTGCAGACGTTCGATAATCAGATCGTTGCTCTCGGGAACATGATCCTTGAATAACGGTGATCCTTGGGTGGTGCGAATACCTTTGGTGGCAACCAAATCCTTATGGGCAATGGGCAGGCCATGGAGCGGACCTAGGGCATCGCCGCGGCGCAGTTGCTCATCGGCGGCCTTGGCCCCGGCGCGGGCCAACTCTGGTAGTAGGGTGACAATGGCATTGACGGTTGGGTTAACGCGATCAATTTGGGTGAGATGGGCCTCCATAACCTCCTGGGCGGAGAGTTGTTTCGTGCGGATGTGTTGGGCTAGCTCGGTGGCTGGTAGAAAACAGATTTCGCTAGTAGACATTGTGTTCCCTCGTTGTTGTAATCCTGTAGTTGTAATCCTGTAGTTGTAATCCTGTAGTTGTAATCCTGTTATTGTGATCCTGTTTTATGGTGATGCTATAATGGGGGGATGAGAATAAATGACCGTATCTATGGCCCGGTGGATCTACAGGAACCGGTGCTGATTGATCTCTTGAATACGACCGCCGTGCGCCGGTTAGATGGCGTATTACAACATGGCATCTCTGCCCTCGTCGGCCTGACCAGCCAGACCACACGCTTGGAACACTCGCTGGGGGCGATGCTCTTAGTCCGCCGCCTTGGTGCTGCGTTGCCCGAGCAGATTGCCGCGCTCCTGCATGATATCAGCCATACGGCTATGAGCCATGTGATCGACTATGTCTATGCCCGGCACGACTCACAGAGCTATCATGATGAGATGAAAGCTTGGTTTGTGGGCCAGTCCGACCTTCCGGCTCTCCTCACACGCCATGGCTATCGCTGGCAAGATTTTCTGGACGAAAGCTCCTTTGCCCTGCTCGAACAACCAGCCCCAACCCTCTGTGCGGATCGGTTGGATTATTTTCTGCGCGATGGGCTGGATCTGGGTGTTTTGGCGCAAGTGGATATTGATTATATTTTGGCGCGGTTGACCGTCTTTGGTGGCCGCATTGCGGTGACGGATCGGGAGGCAGCCCGCCGGTTAGCCTATGGGTATATTGCCGCAGATGCGGCCAGTTGGTCAAACTTCCGCGAAGTTGGCTTATATGAAGTAACCGCACAGGCCCTCCGCTGGGCGCTACAGCAGCAATTGATTACCGATGCCGACATCTGGGGAACAGATGCCCTACTGTGGCAGAAATTGCAGCAAAGTCAAGATCCCAGTTTGCGCTCCTATCTATCTTTCATCATGCCCGCGACCCAATTTGTGCGTGACGCAGAAAAGCCGACCTTTTGGGTAACCACCAAGATCCGCACCTTGGACCCCCATGTACTCGAACAGGGTGAATTGGTGCCCTACTCGATCCTGGAACCTGCCTTCGCTGCCTATCGCCAAGCCTATGTAACCCAAAAGCAGGGGGCATGGCCGGTACGCGTAGTCGGTTTTGACCCATCCGTGGTAAGGCCACGCCATGACAGATAAGACCATGCAGAATGAGGCCGTGCGCTGTCGTGTCCGTACCCTGGGGCTCAACCTGGGGATCTTATCACCGGGGCCGCTGAATGCGATCACCGATGTCGAAGGCGTACGCGTCGGCCATGTCACCTTGATCGAGGGCGAGGATATTCGCACTGGCGCGACGGCCATCTTGCCCCATGGTGGCAATCTCTATCAGGAAAAGGTCCCCGCTGGCGTCGTCGTGGGGAATGGCTATGGCAAGCTCATGGGCGCGACCCAGATCCAGGAGCTAGGCGAAATCGAGACACCGCTTGTGCTGACCAATACGCTGGCTGTGCCCCGTGCCGCCGACGCCATCTTGGATTGGACGCTCGCCCAGCCGGGTAATGAAACGGTGGCTTCGGTCAATATGGTCGTCGGCGAGACCAATGACAGCTATTTGAACAACATTCGCCGTCGGCTGCTCCAGCCGCAGATGATTGAAGAGGCCATTACGCGCGCCCAACCGGGACCCGTGGCCGAAGGTTGTGTCGGCGCGGGTACCGGGACCATTGCCTTTGGTTGGAAGGGTGGGATCGGCACCAGTTCGCGGCGTTTGCCCGCTGCTTTGGGTGGGTACACCGTGGGGGTGCTCGTCCAATCTAATTATGGTGGGGTCTTGCAGATGGCGGGGCTGCCCATTGGGCAAGCCTTAGACCAATACTACTTGCGCGAACAGGTTGCGCCAGTCACGCCGCCAACCCAAGTCGATGGCTCGATCATGATGATTGTCGCCACCGATGCACCGCTGAGTGACCGCAATCTGACGCGCTTGGCCCAGCGGGCCTTGGCCGGTTTGGCGCGCACAGGAGCATCGATGAGCAATGGCTCAGGTGACTATGTGCTGGCTTTTTCCACCGCGCTGCCAGTGCGCCGCTATCGTTTAGCCCCCGGTCAATTCCATCAGCCTTGTGAACTGGGCAATGATCAAATTTCGCCGCTCTTTCAGGCCGTCATCGAAGCGACCGAGGAGGCGATCTATAACTCCTTATGTATGGCAACCACCATGACCGGTTATCAAGGCCATACCATCCAGGCCCTGCCGCTTGAGATCATCCGCACCTGGCCGCGCTAGCGCGATGGGCCTGATCCCGCTTTCCTCTGCATCGTCCTCCTGATAACTGCTTGTTCGTTCAATCGCTCATCTTTAACTTGAGGGTGAATTTTGTTTGTGCGTAAAGGACAGCCATTTGATGGCCTAATGAACGCCGTTCACATTCTCGCGCTGGCAAAGAGCCGGCCCCGTGTCTCGTTTTATCAAAATATTCTCTCATCATTTTAGCATCGCGTTGATACGCCTATTCTGCTGGTATACAGATGCATATTGCCTTTTCCTGAACTACGTTTTGGGACAAAAGTGTTGATTGTTTTGATAATAGTAGTACGATGGTACTATATAAAACTGTGGGAAATATGTAGACGACTTTAAGGGGGTATCTTATAGAATATACCCCCAATACGAGGAAACATTTCCTTGTATAATGTCGCGAGTTGGGTACAAAAGTGTTGTTTATCCAAGTCGCCCCCGTATCCTTTTTGGTTTCAAGGAGCAAACCATGTTAAAGCGGATTAGTGCAGAGTTTATTGGAACATTTTGGTTAGTCTTAGGTGGCTGTGGCAGTGCCGTCCTCGCCGCCGCTTTCCCCGAAGTTGGGATTGGCCTGTTAGGGGTCTCGCTTGCATTTGGCTTGACTGTGCTTACCATGGCCTTTGCCATTGGACATATCTCTGGTTGCCATCTAAATCCCGCCGTCTCGATTGGGCTTTGGGCTGGTGGGCGTTTCTCGTCAAAAGAACTCGTGCCCTATATTGTGGCCCAAGTGCTTGGGGCCATTGTGGCGGGCGGCGTTCTCTATGTGATCGCCAGTGGCCAAGCCGGTTTTTCGTTGAGCGGTGGCTTTGCTTCTAATGGCTATGGTGAGCATTCGCCGGGTGGTTATACCTTGCTTGCCGCGTTGGTCACTGAAATTGTGATGACCCTGATCTTCCTCTTTGTCATTATGGGCGCAACCGATAAGCGTGCCCCACAGGGTTTTGCTCCCATTGCCATTGGGTTGGCCTTGACCTTGATTCACCTGATTAGCATTCCGGTTACCAACACGTCGGTCAACCCGGCGCGTAGCACTGGCGTTGCCATCTATGCTGGCAGTTGGGCATTATCGCAGCTTTGGCTCTTCTGGGTCGCTCCTATCATCGGTGCGGTTGTCGGGGCCATGATCTACCGCTTTGTGAGCGAAGAATAATCAATCTATACGCGAGCGCTGATCGGTTTTCACAAGCTGTCCGCTCTCTGGTCTTATCAACCAACCGTATAACTCTTCCCTAAAGCTAAGGTTCGGAGCGTGAAAGCGCTCCGAACCTTAGCTTTATTTAGCGGCAGCGATGGGTATCCGCTAGCAATCTCATTTGGCAGCGCCACAATCTTCGATTCGTGGCTGATCGGTGGTATACTCAGGCGGTTTCGTAGCCAGCCGATGCAAGGACGAAGATATGTGGCGACGTTGGATCGACCGTTTGCAGCCATTCATTCTCTTATTCGCTGTTTTATTTATTGTTGCGCTGTTGCGCAGCCAATGGACAACCCTGCTCACCTATGAGTGGCGGCTCAATCCGCTTTGGTTAACGCTTTCGGCCCTGTTCATGTTGGCGAGCTGGGCGCTTGAAGTTTATATTTGGTATTTGTTGATCGCCCTCCTGGGCAGCCACCTCCCTTATGGGGCTGCTCTGCGGATCTGGTTTCTTGCTGCACTGGTCCGCTATATCCCTGGCAATGTCTGGCAGCCGTTATCGCTCACCCTCTATTGCCAACAGCGACAGGTACGGCCTGAGACAACATTGGCCAGTATTGCCCTCTATCAGGTGATTATCTTGCTTGCGGTTGCCCCGATCGCCGCCGTTTATTTTCAAATAACAGGCAATTGGGGGATCTTTACCAACCTGGTCGGTAGTGCCGCGCCTTGGGTGATCGGGGGTGGGCTTTTGCCAGTGCTCTTCTTTTTGACCAAACCAGGCTGGTTATTGGCCATCTGTAATTGGCTCTTGTCCAAGGTTGGCCGGCCCACCATTGCCGCCCGTTTGACCAGCGCTTCCTTATTGCTGCTGCTGAGCCTGGCCGTCGTTGATTGGCTCCTTTGGGGCGCGACCTTTGCGACGCTGACGTTGGCGCTCGGCCATTTTACCGAGTTGCCCTTGTGGCTCTTTTCTCTGCATCTAGTCGCGTCATACCCGATTGCCCATGCCATTGGCTTTCTGAGTGTCATTACCCCCAGTGGCTTGGGGGTGCGCGAAGGCACCTTCTATCTGTTATTAGCCCCCATCGTTGGTGGCGGCTTCATCACTGTGGCAGCACTGGCAATGCGTTTGTGGAATGTAGTGGGCGAAGTGTTGATGGCCCTGATCAGCTTTGTCATTGAACGCCGCCACACCTTTCCGCTACCGTCGGCCCCCGCAGAAGCAACCGTAGAACGTTCCCACTAACCCAACCCATGGCTCGATTTCGCCCGTTCTTCGCCCACCGCGCGCTTCTGCTCTTCTGTATTCTACTGGCTTGGGGCCTGCGGCTCTATCGGCTAGATGCCCAAAGCCTCTGGTACGATGAAGGGGTGACAGCGACGCTCGCCCAACGCAGCCTGCCCGAATTGACAGCCTGGACCGCACGCGATATTCAGCCGCCGCTTTACTACTATCTCATTGGGGGGTGGGGACGGTTGGCTGGGTGGAGTGAATGGAGTCTCCGCTTTCTTTCAGCTTGGTGGGGCGTATTGATGCTGCCCTTCTTGATTGCCCTCGCCCGTCGCCTCACGCCAGTGCCCCGCACCACGGTGTGGGTGGCTGTTTTGGCCGCGCTGCACCCGCTTTTGCTCTACTACAGTCAGGAAGCCCGCATGTATACCGTTCTGGCAACACTCGGCGTGTTCGCGGCCTATCTTTTGCTGGGGATTCAAGCGCACCAGCGTTCCTGGTGGCGTTGGCTTGCGTATGGCGTGGTGGCAACCGCGGCGGTCTATACCCACTATTTTGCCTTTTTTCTTTTGCTGGCGCTTGGCCTTGCCTTTCTGGGTGATCATCTGCTCTTACGGCCCGCTTCCGCGTCCGCCCGGCGCAATCTGCTCTTGGGCTATCTTGGTACCCATCTGCTGATCCTCTTGGCCTACTTCGCTTGGCTGGCACCCCTCTTACACCAGCTCACCGGCGATGCCAGCTATTGGCAAGGAACGTTGAAGGTGGCGGAGGCACTGCGCCATATTGCGCTGCGCTTTACGGGCGGGGAGACGGTGCTCGAACAAACCGCGCTGACTAATCTGCCGCTCTATGGCCTGTTGACGCTCTGTGCACTGGTTGCCTTGGCCTGGTCTGCCCGCCGCAACCTCGCTGCCCGCCGGACGTTGGGTTATCTACTCTGCTGGTTAGTCATCCCCATTGTCGGTATTCTGGGGTTGGCGGCCTGGATTCCCAAATTTAATGGGCGCTATGTCTTGTTAACCTTGCCAGGGCTGCTATTCTTGTGGAGCGCTGGGCTCAGCACCCTGTGGCTGCCGCCTGACCGTAGCGGGTATCGGTTGAGCCGAGCAGTCAGTTTGGGCGGCATCCTCTTGTTACTGGGCGGCTTTATCCGTGCCGACCTGAACTGGTTTACTGACCCCGCCTTTACCAAAGCGCAATGGCGAGAGGCCGCTGCCTATCTCCGTGTTCACCGCGCCGCAGATGAAGCGGTCGTGCTGGTGAGTGGTCACGCCTGGCCGATTTGGGCCTATTACGCGCCCGACCTGTCAGCCATTCGCCTGCCCGAGTTAGAAATTCTTGATGTCAATGCTGTCCTTGGCTTTGCCGATACAGGCCCTGAGTTGCAGGCTGCCCTCCAAGGAAAGGCCGGCGTTTGGTTGGTCAACTGGCAGGACGAAGTCGTGGACCCGAATGGGGTTGTCCCAAGCCAATTGCAATTGGCCGCGACCGAAGTGCCTGTTGCTGCCTCCTTTTGGCAACTTCACCTGCGCCATTTTGTAGCACTGGATGCCGCGGCGATTCCCACGGAACCGCCGCTAGCGACGGTGGTGGAGGCCAACTTTGGTAACCAATTGCGCCTACAGGGCTATACCGTCGCACCCAATGCGGATCTATGGCTCTTTTGGCAAGTCGCCGCCTCTGCTACCCAGCCCTTGCCGGATCTGCACATCAGCCTCCAGACGCTAACCGCCGCGGGCCTGCGCTATGCCGATCCACCGGATCAACGGCCCGCCGCCTATGCCTACCCAGCGCTGCGATGGAGCGCGGGTGAGCAGGTGATGGGGCGTATCCCCGCGGCTGTGTGGGCTGGCGGCGGGGCGCTGCCGGGGCATTACCAGCTGCAACTAGGGGTGTATGATCCGGCGGGTGATCCGGCTGGCCTAGACTTGTACGACATAACGGGTGCGGCCATGGGTAAGTTTCTCCGCCTACCGATCACATTAACCCAAGCCACTCCCTTGGCCGTCCTGCCCGATACCGCCCAAGTCGCCGAAGTGACGAGCGCTTTGCAGATAGCCTTTGTGCCAGATGCTTTGGCGGCGGCAGCCGGTCAACCCGTTGCCGTGACCCTCTACTGGCAGCGCTCGGCTGATCTAACGACGCTGCCGCCTCTCGTCTGGCAATGGCGTAGGGCGACTGACGCATCGATCATCACTGCGCTACCCATGTTACCAGCGGGGGGCATTGCCTTGTCTGATTGGCCGCCCGCGCAGTGGGTGCGCCAGGTGGTGGCGCTCCGCCCACCCGCCGACTTGCCCGCCGGTGACTATCGTTTGGCCCTAACAACAGATGCGAATACATCCGCTCTCATTCAGTATTCGTTTACGAGTTTGCCCAGTGAACGTTCTTTTACGGTGCCGGACGTAGCCGCCCCCATGCCCATTGACTTTGTGCAAGCTGCCAACCAAACAACGTCACAGCTACGTTTGGTCGGCTTCTCGCAAGCCTTGCCGGTGACAGCCGTGGTTAATCAACCCCTTGCCCTTCCCTTGGTTTGGCAAGCCAATCCAGCTATAGCGCCAGCTGCCGATTATGTGGTGACCCTCCAGCTATTGGGGGATGATGGTCGCCCAGTGGCCCAAGTCGATCAGCCGTTGCCGGGTGGGAGTGCCAGTTGGTTCCCCAGCCAAGTGGAAACCCAAGCCTTGACCTTGGTCGCGCCAGCTACGCCCGGGCGTTATCCTCTGATTCTGGCCCTCTATCAGAGCGACCAAGGGCGCTTTCCCCGTCTGCTGACACCGCTGGGGGCTGATTTTGTGGAAATTGGGGTACTGACCGTAACCGCCGAATGAGCATCCTGCGCCCTCAATATATTCGCCCTTTACTTTGGCTTTTCTATAACGCTCTGCTAAACTAGACCTATGCAAAAGATTGAGTTACTGATCCCTGTTTCTATGTGCCAGGCGGTTTGTCCAGCTGTGGCTGCTTCTCACCGCCAAGTAGGTTACCGACCTTGGTTGTATCTTTTAAGTCTATTGGTTGGACTAGGGCTTTTTTCGGCTTGTGGTCAACTGGACTTGGCTTGGGGCGCGTTGCTGCACGATGTGACCGTAACGCCAGAGCTAATTACACCCAACGCCGATGGTCATCAGGATGTGACACGGATTTCGTATAGTTTGCGTCGGGCGGCGACCGTGAGTATCTACTTTACCAATGCTGACGGCGAAGATTTCTATTTTCGCCAGGAACGACGGCGCTCCGCCGGAACTTATCGCGTGTTGTGGGGCGGCGCAACAGATGAAACGCGCACTGTAGAAACCAACTATGGCCCTCAAGAAATTTTGAGCCAGGTCTTGCCCGATGGCCTCTATCAGTGGACTATTACAGCGGTTGATGAAGCGGGCAACACCGAAGCTGCCACTGGCACAATTACCTTGCAAGATGGCGACACCGAACTGCCCGAATTGCATAATTTTGCCGTTGTGCCCGAGCTTTTTCGCCCAAATCAAGATGGCCTACGCGACGATTGGGTAAGCATCAGCTACTATCTGACCAAAGACGTTGAATCCGAAGTCGTCTATCTGGTGGACCCAGAGCAACCGGCGGTCAAACGCTATATTGCGCCGTTGCCTGGCCGAGTTGAGCCGAATGAAGCCGGGTATCATGAATATCGTTATGAGGGGGATGTCGATAACAATGCCGAGCCGCCACCTGATGGCACCTATCAGCTCATTGGGGAAGCCCGCGACAAAGCGGGTAACGCCGTGCGCGTGGTCCGTGAGCTGACCATTGCCGAAGGGGGCAAACCACGGGCCGATATTGATGGGGGCGAGATCTTTTGGCAGCGTGAATGGGCGGGCGAACCAATGGCCGACGTGGGGCGTGCCCTTTCGCTTTCCGTGGGGGATAAGCTCTGCTTCCGGGCCTATGTGGTTAATGATGGCGTAACGCCCATTCGTACCGCGGGTCCCTGGCCGGGCCAAGAGTATAAATTGAGCGAGAACCGGAATACCGTAGCTGCCCGTCACGCCGCCGAAACCACTACGGCTGATGCGCCCAAGGGGGATAGCTCTTGGTATCAGCAGACGGGCGTATGGCGCTTTGGGGTGAACTACGAATTGGCGGGCATGGACTTTCCCTATCGCTGGGCGATTGGCCGCCCCGAAGATCTGGAACGGCGCCTGGTGGATGGCAAAGAGCAGTGGTATCTGCCCGTCGGCGGACGCAGCGAGGTCAGTGGTTGTATTTTGTTTGATGAAGCGCCACCATTGGACAGCAGTATCTGGTGGGGTGGCTTGATCCATGAATATGTGGCTGTTGTCAACAATCATATCGACCGTATCACAGTCCAAGTAGAAGCGCCTGTGGAGACAACCCCATGAGATTAGCGGTGATTATCCTCAGTTACAACACCCGTGACTTGCTTCGCCAATCGCTTACGAGCGTCTTAGCGTCTGCTGCGTTGACGGCTGATCGTTTGGCGGTTGATGTATTAGTCGTTGATAATGCCAGCCACGATGGTAGCCCGGCGATGGTGGCGGCTGAATTTCCCCAAGTCTATTTGTTGGCGTCGGACAAAAATTTGGGCTACACCGGTGGCAATAATCTCGGTATGGCCCGTCTTGGCTTTGATACCGCCGCGGCTCGCTCAGATTTGCGCGATCTTACCTCTGACCGCTTTCTGATGAATTTACCCGATTTTGTCTTGTTGCTCAATGCCGATGCCGAAGTCAAGGAGGATGCGCTGTGGCAGATGGCCCATTTCCTGGCCGAGTATCCCGGCGCGGGTGCTTGTGGTGCTCATCTTCGCTATGGTAGCGGTGACTTCCAGCATGGCGCGTTTGCCTTGCCCAATCTTTTCCAAGTCGCCCTGGACTTTTTCCCGATGACCGGCTGGCCCGGTGCGCACCAGCTGCATAATAGCCTCTTGAATGGACGCTACCCCGATCTGCTTTGGCAAGGGGATCAACCCTTTCCGGTCGATTTTGTCCTGGGGGCTGCCATCATGGTACGCCGCGAAGTGATCCTCCAGGTAGGCGGGCTAGATGATGCATTCTTCATGTATTGTGAAGAGATGGATTGGTGTCTCCGCATGGAGGAAGCAGGGTGGGGCATCTTTGCTGTGCCCACGGCCCAGGTAATCCATCATGAAGGGCAAAGCAGCAAACAGGTCCGTTGGCCGGCTTTTATTCAGCTGTGGCGGAGCCGCTTTCGCTTCTATGCCAAACATGAGCGAATCTATTCGCGCCAATATGTGCAATGGGTGCGCGGGGTCGTGCGCGCTGGTCTATGGCTGCGGGAACGGCAGGCCCATCAACGCTTTGCCCTTGGCGCGATCACAGGCACCCAACTCGCCGAAGAATTGGCTGCATATGCCCTCCTCAAACGAATGTAAACCGTGCGAAGCCTATTCCGAAAATAGGACGCGGATTTCCGCGTCCCAAACCTGTAGAGTGATTGGCAAACGTAATTTCTGATTCCTATGGCTGAGGAAAAAGGCTCTGATTTCATGCAAGTGGCTGCTGTGATTCTGACGAAAAACGAGGCGCGCCATATCGGTGAGTGTATTGCCGCGGTGAAACCGTGGGTCAAGCTGGTGGTGGTGTGGGACGCGATGAGTGATGACGCCACCTGTGCTATGGCACAAGCTGCGGGAGCCGTGGTGGTGCAGCGCCCTTGGGACAATTTTGCGGCCCAACGTCAGGCTGTGCTGGATACAGTAACTGTGCCCTGGATTCTGTTTATTGATGCCGATGAACGGGTGACGCCAGCCTTGGGGCAAGCGGTACAACAGGTTGTGGCGCAAGCTGCGTGTAGTGGCTATTGGATTCCGCGGCGTAATTTCATTGTTGGGCATGAGATGCGCGGCGGGGGGTACTTCCCTGATTACCAACTGCGCTTGCTCAAGCGGACGGCGGCTCGCTATAGTGTCGCGCGGGCCGTACATGAAACGGTCGAGTTGGCGGGTGAGGCAGGTTGGTTAGCGGAGCCCCTTTTGCACATCAACTATGAATCGTGGGCTCAATTCCACCGCAAGCAGCGCTTTTACGCCGCCTATGAGGCCCAGATGTTGCAGCAGCGCCAGATCACGCCGCGGCTACACAACTTTATTTTGCAACCATTACGGGAATTTCGGCGGCGCTTGATTACGTTGGCTGGCTGGCGCGATGGGTGGCCGGGGCTGCGCTTGGCGCTTTTCTTGGCGTGGTACTATGGGTTTATGCCGTATTGGTTGCTTCTAACTCGGTCGGTAGGGTAAAGGAGAATTTGCTGCCCTGTCCCAACTGGCTTTCGACGCCGACTTTGCCGCCAAGGCGCTCTACAATGCGGCGGACAATCGATAGGCCAAGACCGTGGCCGGTCTGGTAATCAGTCGCGGTGAGTTTGGAGAGTGGGGTGAAGAGCTTGTCGGGCTGATCGATGCTAAAGCCAGCCCCATTATCCTTAACCCAAAAACAGATCTTTTTGCCCTCTAGTAGATCGTAGCCCAATTGCAACTTTGGTGGGCGGCCACCATATTTGAGTCCGTTGGTCAGGTAGTTATACCACACCTCTTCGAGCCACTGACCATAGCCATACACAACCGGCCAATGGGACGGCACACTGATCTCCGCCTCATACTCCTTGCTCATAAACTCAATGCGCTTTAGCGTCTCGGCGACGATAAAGCCCATGTCGATCTCATCGATCTCGATCTCCTTGGTGCCGCGGACTACAGCCAATAATAAAAGCGCTTCAATGATATGGCCCATCTTTTTGCCATGTTCAATGATCACGCGCAAATACTGTTCAACCTCGGCGGGCGGCATGGTTTGAAACATATCGTGGAGCATGTCGGCAAAGCCAACAACAAGGGTCAGGGGATTCTTAAGATCGTGCGCAACCGTGTGGGCAAAGGCATCCAACTCTTCGTTGCGGGCTTGTAACTCATCCCGGTGTTGGCGGATGTCTTTCATCAGGCGGGCGTTTTCAATGGCAATCGCGGCGGAAGCAGCCAAGGTTTCGGCGATGACACAGTCCCCTTCGTTAAAATCCCCATAGCGTTTATTGACTAATTCCAACACGCCGATCGTTACATTGTGAGCTTGCAGGGGAACGGCCAGGAGTGATTGGGTCTCGAAGCCGGTGCTATTATCCACGGCCCGGGTAAAGCGGGCATCGGTATTGACATTGCTGGTTTGTGCGCTTTTGCCATGTTGGGCAACCCAACCGGCAATGCCCTGCCCAGGTTTCAGGCGCAGGATGCTATCCGGTGTAATATTCTGGCCGTGGGAATAGATCCCAACACAGATCAAGGCGTTGCTATGATTTTCGTCCCAAAGCCAAACTGAGCTACCTTCGGTATCTAGCAACTCGCTAATTGTGCGGACTAACTGCTGGATCACTTGATCAAGATCCAGGGTGGAGGTTAAGAGTTGTGCCACTCGGTTGAGCAAGAGCAGGCGACGATTATTTTGTTGTAACTCCTCTAAACTGTTATCGCGCTCGCGTTCAAGTTTGCGCTTGTCCAGGGTTTGGCGTACAACCGCGGGCAGTAGTTGGAGATACTCATTGTGGAGCCCTTTGACCACATAGTCACTCGCGCCCAGCTTCATCGCTTCGACAGCCGTCTTCGTATCGTTTTGTGCGGTAATCATGATGATCGGTGGCATGAGACGGCGTCCGTTGATGGCCTGGAGAATGTCAAGACCGCTGCGATCCGGTATGTTTTGATCCAGTGCAACGAGATCGTACTCATTGCGCTCTAGCATGGCCAGCCCTTCTGCACCGCTCTTGGCTAAATCGACGACATAGCCTTCCTGTTGCAGTTTGATCTGAAAGAGGCGCGCCGCCGTATGGTTATCTTCAATATATAAAATTCGTTGCGGCTCCAAAGGCTGCTTCCTATCATTCATCATACGTAAAATCGTCTAGCTACTTTCCGGATGACCAGCCTGCCGGTACGCTGCGCGGAGAACAGAGCGGTCTGAACTGTAGCGGAATGCTTACGTCTGTACAACAACACTATTGCCATCGATGCGTTCAATGCGAATGAGATTCTGCGTCACCTGTTCAAAGGTGTCATCATGGCTAATCACAAAGAGCTGACGAAAGCCCTTGACATCGAGAATTTGGCGGGCAAGCGAATCACGCCGCGTTTCATCTAAATTCGTGGTCGGCTCATCGAAAAACGCTACATCAATATTACTCATTTCGCGCAATAGTGCCAAACGGACAGCTAACGCTGCGCTCATTTGCTCGCCACCGGAAAGCTGGGCAAACTGCCGCTCGCGGCCATCAACCTCTAGGATGATCGCATAGTCCTCGCTCCAGCGCAGATGGCGGGTATAGTCTTGCATCAGATCACTAAAGATCTGGGCAGCGCCATCACTGATCTGCTTGATCAGCGCTTTGGTAATATAGGGCCCAGCCTGTCGCAGCAAAGCCCGCAGACTCTCCAGTGTATTGCTCTCTTCGCTCAATTGGGTGGCTTGTTGTTCGAGCACCCTATGCTTAGCCGCCTGCAACTGCAGTTCGGCCAACTCGGCTTGGGCGCGAGTTTGTTCCTTTTGCAACAGCGTCAACTGTGCTTGGTGCCCGGCCTGTTGACTGCGCAATTGCTGTTCCTGGCCGACCAAAGCGGTATAGTGCTCTGGGTTGAACTGGGCCTGCGCTGCCTGCAAGGCTGCTGTCTGCTGTTCGATTTCCTGTGCCGCGGTTACTTGCAGGGCTTGCAGGCGGGTACAGTCGGCGGCGCGGGCGGCATGGGTGGCGGCCAACCGCTGATGGCTCAAAACTGCCTGATACGCGGCTAGATGCGCGCGCAGCGCCTCGGCGACACGGCGTACCTCATCGTCGAGGGTTTGGTAGATAGCCAATGCTTGCTGACCACGCTGTAGCTCTGTCCGTAATTGCTCAAGCGTAACGGTGAGCTGACTTTGCTGCTGCTGGAGGGCTGGCAGCTTGGCAACTGTAGCCGCGGCAATGGCGGCCTGCTGGCGCGGATCGCCCAACGCGGCCAGCTTGCCCTGGTATTCTTGTACCTGGGCTGGTGCGCTGGCAAAGGTTGCTACGCGGGTTTGGCTTTCCACCAATGCAGCTTGGGCGGCGTTGAGTTCCTGTTGTATACGTTCCACTTCGCCCGCGCGGGGCAGCGTTCGCAGCGTCTGCTCAATGCTTTTTAGCGTATCTTGCTCTCTTTGGAGCGTTTGTTCATCGAGCTTGATCTGTTGTTGCTGATTTTTATATTGGAGCCGCAGGCCGTTGAGCCGTTCCTCATTGCGCTGGATCAGGCGATGCCGATGGGCTTCGGTCAGCGGTTGCTCACAAATGGGGCATTGGGCCACGGCCACTTGCTGCAGCGCGGTGCTCTGCTCTTTGGCCGTATCCGCTTCCACTTTATAACGGGCGAGGGCCTCTTGATTGGCCGTAATGACTCCACGTACTTGCTCAATGGCCGCTTCGAGCTGGCGATGTTGGCTTTCTAATCGTTGGACTTCGCCCAGGCCCGCTTGGAGGGTTACTAAGCGTTCCTGCAAACGCTGGCAATCCTGCTCTTGGCGCGCGAGTTGATTGCGCGCGTCCTGTAACCGGGCACTTTGTTGTTGGGCGAGGCTGAGAGCACTTTCCAACTCTTGTTGCTCAGTAACGGCTGGCACTAACGTCTGCACTACGGTTTCGGCAGCCCGCACCGCGCTGAACTCACGCTCTAGCGTTTGGCGCTCTGCTTCTTTGGCGCTCAACTGTTTTTCTAATTGGGCGACTTGGCGCTCTTGTTGTTGACGGGCCTGCTGTTGGGCATCGAGCTGCTGTTGGGCCGCCTGCATCGTCAGATAGGTGCGATAGCCAGCTTCATGGGTTTGGACAACCGCTTGCGCTTGCGCGGCTTCGTGATAGGCTTGCTCGGCGCTTCTCGCCTGCTCTGTAACAATGGCTAACTGTTGTGCGGCTTGCTGCTGCTCTTTTTGCCGCGTAAGCACCTGTTGCTGAATGGCGTCGAGAGTGGTCCGTTCCTGGCTGACCTGCTGGATCTGCTGATCGATGGTGGCAGCCTGGGCCGTGGTCTCGGCCAAGGTTTGCTGCCGCTCGGCAATGGCGGCGGCTAAAATGGGCAACCCTTCGAGTTTGGCACCTAGCGCGGCCATCTCGATGGCCAATTGTTGGCGGCGCTCTTTCAGCTTGGTTTGGGCTGGGAGCAGTTTGTCAAACGCTTCCTTATATTCTTCTACCTGGAGCAGGGGATCGAAGATGGCCTTGCGCTGACTAGGGGTTTGGAGAAAGGCGGCGGTAAAGGTCCCTTGGGGAACTCCAACTGCATCACTGAATAGGCGCGTCAGATCCGCGGTTGGATCGACACCCATGTGTCGCCGCAGAAAATCGGTGACATCGGTCTTGCCATCACACAGCTTGGCACCCAAGTCGGGGTCGAAAACCATGTATTGGTTACTGGAACCACAGCGTCGTGTGACCTGGTATTTACGTTCGTCCACATTGCTAATAAAGGTTACAACAACCGTGGCGCTCTTGGCCCCTTCGCGGACAAAATCACTATGTTTATAGCCATTGAGGGAATCAAAGAGGACAAAGCCAATCGCTTCCAGGATCGTGCTTTTTCCGGCACCATTATGACCGACAATGGCGTTGACCCCATCGGTGAAATCGATCCGCCCGTTATGATAGCTTTTCGTGTTTTCTAACTCAAGGGAAACAATACGCATGCAACATCCATACTCTGCTTAGCTTTCCGCAAGGTTGTGGTTCCAACAGACGGGCTACGCCGACATAACCGCTGAACCCCGCTGGTTGATCTCCTTCAGCTGATTGCTTAGCTCGCTGACAATGGCATCGGCACTGGCCCCATTCAAGGCAAGCTGCTTTAGTGTCAAGGCGAGCGCAACCCAATGCTCACTTTGGGGCCGGAAGCGTACATCGCGTTCAAGTAACTCGGTCAACACCTTGTGCTCTAGTTCGGCGCGGCTGAGCAGTTCGGCGCTTTCGACCGTCAACTCGGGCGTGCGGGTAAAATTTTTCACCAGCGCGACTAAAGGTTGAAAGGTCTCTTGTACCAGCTTTTCGAGCGCCTCTAAATCCAGCGCACTGCGTTCAAACGGGAGCACGCCACTTAATTGCAATTCGACCACGGGCCGTTGGGCGCTGGTCAAGCGGTGGATCTCCAGATCGCGTGCTTTGCGCTCTAAAAAGTCTCGACAGCGCTCATAAAGCTCGGCGGGTGATTGCAACAGGTCTGTTTTGAAGGTGAAGCGATGAAATGGCCGGCGTGGGTTGCTGTGGAGCGTCGCCTGATGTTTGCCCGCTTCTATCGCATCACTGCCCGTATTCACCTGGACGATAAAATAGCCACGGTCATTCCATTCAGCTTCCGTCACACTGCAATTTTCGGGTGAGCCAGGATTATAGATCCAATCGCCAAAGGAATAGGGCTTGTGAATATGGCCCAATGCCAAATAATCGACATAAGGACGTAGCACCGACCACTGGCGGTGACTCAACCCACCCTGGTCTTGCAGCACACCTTCCAACCCAGCATGCGCCATGAAGATCGTATATTCAATGGTTGGATCGGGCTGTTGGGCCAGCGCCTGGGCATAGCCGTCGATGGCCGTGGCGGTCGAAGCCCCAACATAGCGCAGGCCATGAACGCGCAACCCTGGTATGGGGTCATAATAGGAGCCATTGCGATTGGTATAAGGAGACAACTTGGCTACACCCTGCTCGAAGGGCGCGTCCAGCAGAATGAGTAGCTCTTGCAGCGCCAGGAACTTGAGCCAGCCCACTTGCTCGCTAAAAAAGACCCGCTCATGATTCCCCTCAATGGCCAGACAAGGAATACGACGCGCTTTGAGCTTTTCGAGACCACGCATGGCTTGATTGAGGGTGAGCGCATCAATCGAGCGCTTTTCAAAGAGATCACCGGCTAGGATCACAAAATCGACATTCGCCTTGATGGCCTCATCGAGAATATGATGGAAGGCGCGGCCAAAGTCATTGTAACGTTCTTTTTGGTTATACTGCCACTTGCCCAGATGGCAATCGGCTAGGTGTAAAAAGCGGGCTTGCATAGAGGTCGTTCCCAACAGCAGCTCAATGTCATACCATCGCCGCTAGGTGCTGACTCTGGAAAAGAAATTCTGTTGCTCTTTTATGCAGGAGGCAAGAGAGCTGAACGGTTTGGAAAAGCTGTCAGCTCCGGTCGTAACCAATGTCAACAGAACCTACTCTTCACCGAGGAAGATACTGAGTAACATACTCACAATACCAATGACAATGCCGCCCAAAAGCGCTGCCCAAAAGTCCTCTACGACGAGCCGCCCACCGCTGATGGAACTTGTGAGCATCAGCATGAGCGCATTGACAATAAAGGTAAAGAGCCCCAACGTAATGATATAGAAGGGGCAGGTAAAGAAATCGACAATCGGCTTGATAAAGGCATTGATCACGCCAAAAATGATGGCTGCAATCACAATGCCAACCCCATCACCCGTTAGGTGAATCCCAGGTACTAGATACCCTGCCACCCAAAGGGCAACCGCATTGATGACCAAGCGAATGATTAGATTAGACATACAAGACTCGCTCTCTGTATGGTAGATACCGACCGAAAAAGTGCATAGCAATGGCGATAAGGTTAAATCCTGCAGCGCATGGTCAACAAGGTCTGCTGTTCTTGGAACCCATATGCTTTGGCACAGGCCAGCGCCGCTTCTTGGCTCAGGCTCAAGTTCAGGTTGACCGGCCAGCGCGGATATTCTTGCAAGGTCGCTAGGGTCCAGTTTAGTAATGTCTCTTCATGTTGGCCAGCCAGATTCGGCTGTACCCACAATTGGAGTTGATGGGCACCCCGCCAACGGGCGACCGTCAAAATCAAAGCCGCGTCAAAACGGCGGGTTGTCTGAATGCAGCGGCGATAGATGCGATTACTGCCAATCGTACGCCAGAACCACTCGCCGATCATCTGCTCTAGGGTGATCTGATAATCAGTCCGCCGTGGTGCTCGCCACCATTGCATTTGCCCACTTTGTTGATTGCTCACTAACTCGTAGAGTGCCTGCCATTGATCCGCACTAAAGGAATGAAAGTAGGGCGCAGGGGCCAGCATCTCTACTTTGGGCAGGCGTTTGAGGGTGAGATCAACACTGCCCCCTACTTCTTCAAAGTTGAGTTGTTCATATAAATGACGGGCAATTTTGTTTTGGGCATAGACCTGTAGCACCGCCCACTCCCCATGACTTTCGGCGACATACTCCAGCGCTTTACTCATGAGCCGCCGTGAAATACCACGCCCACGGTAGGCTGGTGCGACCGCCACATTGGCAATTTGCCAACGATTACCAGTGGAATCTGCCTTCTGGACAGTGACATTCCCCACAACCTTGCCATCTTCCACCCAGACAAAACCACCAAAGAGGTCGTTGAACTCGCCGGTGCTGTGATTGAGCAACTTCAGCAGCGCGCCAATGTGGCTCATGATGCGCATTTCGCGCAAAGCGGCATTGCCCCGTTGATCGAGTTCGTGGGCAAAGGCATCAGCGATCAACTCGGCAACAGGGCGGAGATCACAGCCAATGTCAAACGGGCGTATGCCCGCTTCCATGCGCTTGTTGAGCCTGGTTGTGGTAGCATGATAAGCCGTCATGAGAACCATCTTCACACTCTCTATTCACAGGGGATTACCAGGAAGGCAAGGGGTAGCCAATATACCTGATACATGGCTTTCCTTGCCCTCCTTTGTGACAGCCCTAATCCGTGGCCGACTTTCCGCAAAACCCCACCCATCATGCTACCGATCGGGTAACTATCGCCTGCCTGCAGCGCCGATTGGTAAACAGCGTAGCCGCACGGCAGTAGGGTGAGGAAATAGCATGTTAGGCTGCAACCCGGACTAAGGCCGGACGCAGGACGCGCTCTTTGTAGGCATAGCCAGTGCGCAGCGTCTGAATAATATGGCCGCTGGCGACAGTTTCGCTCGGTTCGCTCGAAACCGCTTCATGCCGATTGGGGTCAAAGGGCCCCTCTTTTTCAATCACGGTGATGCCGCGATCTTCTAAAAGTTGGTTAAGCTTTTTCTGGATCTGGCGCAAACCTTCTAGCCAGGCGCCGCCACTTGCCTCAACCTCTGCTGGCACATTTTGAAAGGCCAGTTCTAAATCATCGAGCACGGGTAGCAACCGTTGAATGAGGTGAGTCCCAGCGCGCTCAATCTCGTCGGCCAACTGCTTCTCTTGTCGGCGGCGGCTGTTTTGGAATTCGGCGGCTGTGCGTTGCAATTTGTCCAAGAGCTCATCGGACTTCGCCTGTGCTGCGGTAAGTTCGGCCTGCAACTGGGCAATGACTTCGGCATCACTTGGGCTTTCGCTGGTGGCCGTCGTCTCCGTCGCACCATCCACTTGGGGCGTCTCGGTATTCGATTCTTCAGCCGTTGCTGAGGCTGCCGCGGATGGTTGATTTGCGGTGGTTGGTTTATCTGTCGGCTGCTCAGTGTACATATCGCTACCTTTTACTTCTGTCATAACATTTCTTCTTGAATTCTTGATGTAATCCTCATGTCGTATCCGTGGACCTTATGACCAGCTTGGCTTACCAAGTGGCGCACAGGACGGTGACTCTCTTTTGTGGGGATACAGGGGTGCTTCGGCTGAATGAATCCCCGGCTATCCCCGCCCATATCGATTCGTCATAGGCGTTCCGTAGCTTTGCGTAACGTCTATATAGAAAACCTCAATCCGCATACATATCTTCGACCATTTCGCTCATAAGCGTAGAAACAAAACGGACCGCGCTAATCGTACGGCCATAGGGCATGCGCATGGGGCCAATCACGCCAACAATACCCGTGGCGCGATCCGTGATGCCATAGCGACCAATGACAAGGCTAATGTCCTGCAACTCCGCATAGCGTCCCTCGCCCGCGATCATGACTTGAATATCCGTTGTATTATCGCTATACTCGCCAATCACTTGTTCCAGCAAGGTGCGCTGTTCAAAAACCCGCACAATTTTCCGCACATGGTCCGTGCCCATAAATTCGGGCGCTTCCAGAATCTGGACCAAGCCATCGCGGTAGATCTGGCCGCTCATCTGGTTGTCAATCCGTTCCATGATCTCACGGATCAAGACCGCGACCTGGCGGGCAAAAGGCGAAAGTAGATCGTTCTTGGCCGCGACCGTGGCCGTATCGCCCCGCGCCAGTTGGTCGTTCAACTCATTGCTCACCTGGCTGAGTTCGCTCTGCTCCATGGGCTCGTCTAAGTCCAGCAATTGTTGTTTGACGGTGCCATCTTGCAGCACTAAGACCAAGAGTACTTTGGCATCGTGAATGCCCACCAGTTCCAGATGCTTGAAGTGGCTTTTAGCCGAGCGGGGGGGCGTTGCCAGCGCCGCACTCTGCGATGTGCGCGCCAATACCGCCGTGCTCAGGCGCAACCATTGATCCAATTCCTGCCTGGCTTGCTTGAACTGAATGCGGATGGCGCGGCGTTCGTCGTGCGGTAGCTCAACATCCGTCAAGAGATGTTGAACAAAATAGCGATAGCCCGCGTCTGTTGGCACCCGCCCAGCACTGGTATGCGGATGCGTCAGCAAGCCTTCCTCTTCCAAAAAAGCCAGATCATTGCGGATGGTGGCTGCGCTCACGCCCAAGTCATAATTTTGTACAATGGTATTGCTACCAACCGGCTGCGCCGTCTTCACAAATTCTTGAATGACAATATTTAAAATATGGCGTCGCCGCTCTGCTAATTCTTCACGTGCTCGCATGGTTTTACTACGACTCAGTCGATAGGTCTAGAAAACGATACTCATAGAAGCTGGTAATGAAGCTACCCATCCTACCCCTGAAAAACAAAGTTCTCCAAAGAAAGGCGAAGCTAAAGAGCGCTGTTGGGTGACCTTTCAAACAGCTTCTGAGAATTGACTAGGATGATCATAACAGCAACGAACATCCGTGTCAATGTATTTGGTTACATTTTGTGAGGATATGACCTATATTGGCTGGGGGCGGCAGCTAGCTCATCGTAAGCTAGGCCGCGGGCTGGCTCACCTAGCACGAAGCCTGTCTCATCGCGTAAAGCATAAGGTAAAGCACAACGTGCTGGCGCGAAGCAAGGGGCTAATAGGCATTCTGGTTCGTGCCCAGAATCCATTGAAGGACGGTGCGGATCAAAATCGTGAAATCAAGTCCCAGCGACCAGTTTTCAATATACCAGAGATCATATTTGGTGCGCTCGGCAATGGATGTGTCGCCACGCAGACCGTTGACTTGGGCCCAGCCGGTGATGCCGGCCTTTTCACGGTGGCGGTCCATATAGCGGGGAATGCTCTGGCGGAACTGCTCGACATAGACAGGCTGCTCTGGGCGTGGGCCGACCAAACTCATATCGCCAATCAGCACATTGACCAATTGGGGTAACTCATCAATGCTAAAGCGACGCAGCAGGGTTCCTAACTTGGTTCGGCGTGGATCATCTTCCACCGTCCAACCGGGACCATGGACTTCGGCATCCTGGCGCATGGAGCGAAACTTGAGAATTTTAAAGGGGCGCGCGTCTAAGCCCATCCGTTCTTGGGTAAAAAAGACCGGACCAGCGCTGTCCAACTTGATCAAAATTGCGGTTACTAACATGATAGGGCTGATCAAGACGAGGGCCATGAGACTAAGCACAACATCCATACTTCGTTTGAGTGTCAGCTTCCAGCCCTGTAACGCTACATCGCGGATCGTGATTAAGGGTAGCCCACCGAGATCGCCAATCCCGACTTCGCTGGCCATAATCTGGAAAACATCGGGAAAGACGCGGATCCCCACCTTTTCCCGCTCGCACAAACTAATGATATTGACGATCTCTTGGTGATTGCTCTCGGGCAAACCAATGATGACTTCATCAACCGCATATTGCTCAATGAGTTGGGGGATGTCAAGCATAGTTCCCAGCAGTGCGATCTCGGCGGGGTGGTTTCGCTGTCCCTTTTCATGATCGATAAAGCCAACGACCTGATACCCAAGCTGCGGATTTTGGATGATCTTACGGTAGATCATTTGGCCGATCTCGCCGCTGCCGATGATCAGGATGCGATCATCGCCAACACCACGGGCTTGGGCCTGCCACTGAATCTGGGCATGCAAAGTACGGGCCGCCGCCAAAAAAAGCATCGCTAGCCCTGTCCCATAGAAGAGTAAGCGCCGGTGATAGTCAAAGCGCACACTCAATTCTAAGAGTGCCACCATCAGCAAGGTAGCAAAGAGAGTAACAATAAAAATTTTGAAAATTTCATCCAGATGGCTTGTGGGACGTCGCCGTTGGTACATGCGTTGGGTGAAGAAGCCTGTAACCAAAAGGACGGTTAGGGTCGCGGGAAGTACCCAAATGTCTGTCCAAAAAGGGCTAATTTCGCTGGTGGGATTATCGAGCGTACGCAAAACCAACTCGTAGGCGACATAGTAGGCAAGCCAAACACTGCTAATATCGAGCAAAACCAGCGCAATCATAAACAGGAACTGGGGCCGCTTCATTAACGTTGGTCGTTTAACCCGGCTTGATGTGTATTCCTGATAAGCAGGTGTTTCACTGAGAGTCTGTTGCATAGCAGCTCAAAAGATTTCCAATCGATGATGGGCAAAGCCGAGTATGGGGCCGCTTCATTTTTTGCCACCAAGCTTTTTGCCACCAAGCAAGGATAACCCGGCGCCGGTAATTGCAAAAATGAAAAGTCCGCAGCCCTCGTGCAATGTCAGGGTGCCTATCCTGTGTAAGATTGTAGCACAACCGTCGCTGAATGGTCAAAGTAACCGGCAATTCTACCTGATTCAAGACCTAGTAAAGCAATTGTTAAGGCATTCCTTCTATGCGCACATAGAACCGCTCCGCGCTGTCGCAATCGCTCCCTCGACGATTTGCTGGGCGCCTAGCTCTGGCAGCTGTAGATAATGCGCTGCCGTCTGTAAGACAGCCGCTTGCGGGATCAACCCAATTAACTCGCTGCGATCAATCGCCACTCCCTCTGTCGCCGCCAACGCTTTGATCGCCGCAAAGACAATCGGAAGAGGCGTCTGTGTATAGTCTACTAGATTCAGGCTGACTTGCGCCTGACCATTTACCAACAGTCCTAGCGCTTTGACGGCGGGGAACCCACCATTGCTGGCGCGAATGGCTTTACTAATCCGTTTGGCGATGGTAACATCACCGCTCTGCAGATAGACATTGTACGCAATCAAAAAGGGACGCACCCCCACAATCACGGCCCCGGCTGGGCCAACCTTGGCCGGACCATAATCGGGCTGGCGCGCGGGCAGCTCAATCTCTTGAACCAGTTGCTCAAATTCGCCCCGCCGGACATCGGCCAAGTTTTGTCGCTCTGGGCGCATCGCTGCCGCTTCATAGAGATAGACTGGCAACGCTAATTCACGGCCAATCCGTTCACCTAATTGATGGGCGAAGGTAATACAGTGTTCAATTGAACTATTTTGAAGCGGAATCAGCGGCACCACATCTGTGGCACCCAAACGCGGATGCACCCCCTGATGCTGGAATAGATCGATCCGTTCCGCCGCGACGCGAATGGCGTGAAATAAGCCTTCGATAACGGCAGCCGGGGGGCCAGCAATGGTGACAACACTCCGGTTATGATCCCAATCGCTGCTATAGTTCAAGACGAGCACGCCAGGCACGGCAATGGCCTGGACAATCGCAGCCACAACCTCTGGCCGACGGCCCTCAGAAAAGTTGGGCACAGATTCTATGATAATATCCGATTCTGGTGTAAGATTCATGACGTTTGCCTGTTGTTCTAATACGCTTACCATCCGAATGGCTGCGCTGCTGATTGGTTGAGCACAACCGCCAAGATAAGAGCTGTCAGGTTTTCAAAACCTGACAACTCTTATCTCAGGCGATAGCTGCTCCTGGCACAAATCATACGCCGAACCGGCGTAGTTGGCAACCAAGTTCGCGCTTGCTCGGCAGAGCTGACCTAATTTCTTGAGATAATCATGACGGTATCTATGAACCAAGCCTCTTTCGCCACCAATCCAATCGACCGAACCGTACTGCCATCAATCCCTGTTGTGGCGGCGGCCCCGTGGGACGGCTTTGTGGGCAGCCACCCTGCCGGCCACCTCTTACAGACCAGTGGCTGGGGACAACTGAAGCAACAGTTCGGTTGGCAAGCGGAAGGGATTGCCCTATTGGATGAGCAACAGCAGATTCGCGCGGGTGCCCTGCTCTTGCTGCGGCGTAGCTTGGGGCTCACCTTGGCCTACGTCCCCAAAGGCCCCCTCGTGGATTGGCAAGATCCAGCCCTGACCGCCGAATTGATCATCAAGCTGATTGAAAAGAGTCGGCGGCTCGGCGCGTCGGTACTAAAGCTGGAGCCTGAATTGCCCGACACCCCAGTAAACCGCAGCCTATTAGCTGGCTATGGCTTTCGCCCCAGCCGCCAGACGATCCAGCCCCGCAGCACCACTCTGATCCCTATTGACGGGACGGAAACGGCCATTCTCGACGCCATGAAAAGTAAATGGCGCTACAACATCCGGCTGGCGCAACGGAAAGGCGTGGTGGTGCGTGCGGCAACCCAGGCCGATCTCCCCGCGATCAATGCCCTCATGACGGAGACGGGCGCACGCGATGGCTTTGCTGTTCATAGCGCCGCCTACTATAGCGCGGCCTATGACCTGTTGGTCCCTCGCCACGCGGTCTTCCTCCTGGCTGAATATCAGGGGCAACCCTTGGCCGCGATTGTCGTGGCCGCAGTGGGCAACACCGCCTATTATCTCTGGGGCGCGAGCAGCGACCGCGAACGTAACCGGATGCCCAATCATGCCTTGCAGTGGGCCGGAATTCAGTGGGCGCGGCAACGGGGCGCGCATTGGTATGACTTTTGGGGGATTCCTGATGATGTGGGCAAGGTGGCATTGGGCGTGGCAGGTGGCGACGGCAGCGGCACGCCGGTTGATGCGCTGCCTTTGGATCTGGAAGCCTTTCCGTCTGGCGATCTCTGGGGTGTCTATCGCTTTAAGCAAGGCTTTGGTGGCAAAGTCGTTCGTGCGGTGGGAGCTTGGGATCTGCCGCTCCGGCCCGTCGGCTACCAACTCTATGCCAGCGCGCTCTTTGCACGGGAACAGATCCAAACCCTCCAGCAGTTTCGCCAGCCGCGCAAACCAGATCACGTGGCGGAACCGGCTGCCTCCACTGTCCCAACCGCTTTTCCGCGGCTGACCAGCGAACTGGTGGCGACCAAGCAAGCCTGGCAACAGACATTGGCTAGCCTACCCACGCCCCATGTGCTACAGAGCTGGGAATGGGGGGCGATCAAAGGCCAGACGGAATGGGTCGCTGAGCGGTTGGCGCTACGGCAAGGGAATGAGACGCGCGGCGCCTTTCAATTTCTCTCCCGCCAACCGATTCCTGCCCTGCCTTTGCGGATCGGTTATATTCCCAAAGGCCCCGTGATCGATTGGCAGGACTTTGATCTAGTGGAGGCTGCGCTTGCCCAAATTGAAGCCCATGCGCGGGCGCGTAACTGCATCTTTGTGAAAATCGATCCCGATGTACGTGAGGATACGACGGCAGGGCGGATTGTCTTACACACCTTGGCCCGCCGTGGCTGGCGTTTTAGCGACGACCAGATTCAGTTCAAAAATACGGCAGTCAGTGAGTTGAGGGGTGATGAAGCCGCTTTGCTGGAACGGGTAAAAAGCAAATGGCGCTACAACATTCGCTTGGCCGAACGCCGCGGCGTCCAGATCCGTCAGGGTACGAGCGCCGATCTACCGGCCTTTTATCAGCTCTATGCCGAAACCGGCCAGCGGGATCACTTCCTGATTCGCCCCTTTGCCTACTACCGCGCCACTTGGGAGAGCTTCTTGGCCGCCCAAGCCGAAGCGGATAATCCGGCAGGTGGGCTCCTCTTGTTGGCCGAACATGCCGAAGAGACTGCCCCGCTGGCGGCGCTTTTCCTCTTTCGCTATGGGCAGCGCACTTGGTATTTCTATGGCGCTAGCAGTGATCGTCGCCGTCGGGATATGCCTAACTATCTCTTGCAGTGGGAAGCCATGCGTTGGGCATTGCTGCAAGGGTGTACCAGCTATGATTGGTGGGGCGCACCGACGGATCTGGCCGATCCTACTGACCAGCTCCAAGGCGTTTGGCAGTTCAAGCAGGGCTTTGACGCCCAATTCCAGCCTCACATTGGGGCATGGGATTTCCCCGTGCAACCCACCCTCTACCAACTCTATCGCGAACTCTTTCCCGTTGCCTTGGATCTGGCGCGCAAGGCTATCCGCTGGCGGTCACGCGGTGGCGCGGCAACCACTCAGGCGACCACCGCGTAGGCGCGCACGGGGAAGGTGCCAAAATTCTTGATTTTCACCGGCGCGGCATGAAAGCGGAAGCCCGCGTCTGGCACCTGTTCTAGATTGGTCATGTGTTCCACAATCGGAATGTTGGCCCCTAAGAGGGTGGTGTGGACAGGTCGCCGCCCATCGGTAATGTCGTCAATGTTATAGGTGTCTATACCAACGAGGGCCGCGCCCTGATCGCGGAGATAGAGGGCGGCCTGTTCGGTGAGAAACGGGTGGCCTTCAAAGTATTGATCGGTCCGCCAATGACGTGCCCAACCCGTATGAATCAACACCGCTTTGCCCTGCACAGCGCGCCCCTGCAACGCGGCGGCATCGATCACGCGGCCTTGCTCCGTGGCGCGTACCACCACCGCGGGTAGATTGACGAGCGATTCCAAGGGTAACTCGGCCAAATCAATGCCATCGGCGAAGCGGTGAAAGGGCGAATCGATATAGGTGCCTGTGTTGGCAACCATCTCGATTTTGCCGATATGAAACTCGGTCCCTTCGGCATAGAGGGCCCGCGACGCCTCGCGGCTCAAAAAGTCACAGATAATGGGCGCGGGCAGTCCCTTGTAGGTAATCATTCCTGCTTCGATCGTATGGCTTAGATCGATCAGTTGCCCTTTTACAGATTGCATCGGTTTTCTTCCTCAAGCTTATATACGATACACTAAAACCGCCCAATGGAAGCGGTCACACACGAGACTTGACCGGTTTTGCAAAACCGGTCAAGTCTTTCCGG